>CANJPU010000017.1 GCA_947476285.1 Comamonadaceae bacterium
GCAGGGATCGCCCGCAGTGCGGACTTTGTGAGAGACTTCATTTCGGTGGTTCCTTTCTTTGCTTGCTAGGCACCCGCATGTTCACATGCGGGCGAAAGGAGCCGCCACCCTCAGCTCATCTGTTCAACAAGTTCTGGGACATCGCCCGCAGGCCAGGTTCGGCTACATGGCGGCCAATGACACCGACTTCATTCAGCTCCTCTATCACACCATTCTGGGCCGCGAAGGAGAGCCGGCAGGCGTCGCTTACTACCTTAACTTGCTCACCACTGGCAAGGCAGACCGAGCCACCGTTGCCATCTGGATCTCTGAGTCGCAAGAAAACGCAGCCCGAATGGGTGACAAGCACTATGTGGCCTACGACGTGGGCCACCTGTATGACTACACCGCACCGCCACCCCCTGCTGGCGAGCCCGGCCTGGACAATGCGGCTCCCGGAACTGTGGTGCCGGCTGCGCAATTCACCAACGAAGACACCAACCTCACGTTCTCCGTAGCCAACGCCAACCCCATCACCGTTTACGACATCGATGCGGGCACCGCAGCCATGAAGGCCACTCTGGCCGTCACGCACGGCACGCTGACCTTGAAGTCAACCACCGGTCTCACCTTCTCCAGTGGCGACGGCACCACCGACGCATCCATGGCTTTCACTGCTGCTTCCATCGTGCAGTTGAACGCCGCCCTTGCGGGTTTGATCTACACGCCCGACCTCAACTACAACGGCACCGACGCACTCACCGTCTATGTGAACGACCTCGGCAACAGCGGTATCGGCGGCCCTCTGAGCGATACCGACACGATTGCCATCACGGTCAATGCGGTCAACGATGCGCCGGTCAATACGCTGCAGGCCACCTCGCAGACCTTCGACCAGGACACCACGCGCACCTTCTCCAGCAAGAACAGCAACCTGATCTCGATTGCTGACACCGAGGCGACCAGCGCGCAGGTGACTCTCAGTTCCGCCCATGGCAACCTGACCTTGTCGACCACCAGCGGCATCAGCTTCACTGACTCCCAGGGTGACCACACCATGGTGTTCACCGGCACCATCACCGCCATCAACACCGCGCTGGCCGGGCTGAGCTATGCTCCCGACTCGAAGTACAGCGGGACGGACACGCTGACCATCACCACATCAGACTTGGGCGTCGCTGGCTCTGGCGGCACCAAGACCGACTCCGACACTGTGGCCCTCACGGTCGTCTTTGTTGGCCCGCCCAATACTGCGCCGGTCAACACGCTGGCTTCTGCCTCGCAGACCTTCGACGAGGACGTCGCACGCACCTTCTCCAGCAAGAACAGCAACCTGATCTCGATTGCTGACGCCGAGGCGACCAGCGCGCAGGTGACCCTGAGTTCCGCCCATGGCAACCTGACCTTGTCGACCACCAGCGGCATCAGCTTCACTGACTCCCAGGGTGATCACCAGATGGTGTTCACCGGCACCATCACCGCCATCAACGCCGCACTGGCCGGGCTGGGCTACACCCCCGACGCCAACTACAACGGCACGGACACGCTGACCATCACCACCTCTGACCTGGGCGCCACCGGATCGGGCGGCACACTGACCGACACCGATTCAGTGGCCATAACTCTGAACGCCGTCAACGACGCACCGGTCAATACGCTGGCGTCCGCCTCGCAAACCTTCGACGAGGACGTCGCACGCACCTTCTCCAGCGGCAACGGCAACCTGATCTCGATTGCCGACACCGAGGCGACCAGCGCGCAAGTCACCCTGAGCACAGCCCACGGCAACTTGAGCCTGTCTGGCACCGCGGGCATCAGCTTCACTGACTCGCAGGGCGACCACCAGATGGTGTTCACCGGCACCATCGCCAACATCAACACCGCGCTCAATGGACTGGTCTACACCCCCGACGCCAACTACAACGGCACGGACACACTGACTATCACCACCTCTGACCTGGGCGCTACCGGATCGGGCGGCACGCTCACCGACACCGACGCAGTGGCCATCACCCTGAGCCCGGTCAATGATGCGCCGGTCAATACGCTGGCGTCCGCCTCGCAAACCTTCGACGAGGACGTCGCACGCACCTTCTCCAGCGGCAACGGCAACCTGATCTCGATTGCCGACACCGAGGCCACCAGCGCGCAAGTCACCCTGAGCACCGCCCACGGCAACTTGAGCCTGTCTGGTACCACTGGCATCACCTTCACTGACTCGCAAGGCGATCATCAGATGGTGTTCACCGGCACCATCGCCAACATCAACACCGCGCTCAACGGACTGGTCTACACACCCGACGCCAACTACAACGGCACGGACACACTGACTATCACCACCTCTGACCAGGGCGCTACCGGATCGGGCGGCACACTGACCGACACCGATTCAGTGGCCATAACCCTGAGCGCCGTCAACGACGCGCCGGTCAATACAGTGCCTAGCGCGCAGTCCACCACCTTGAACACGGCAAAGACCTTCTCCAGCGGCAACAGCAACCTGATCTCGGTTGCCGACATCGACGCAACCAGCGCTCAAGTCACCCTGAGCTCGACTCACGGCAATCTGACATTGTCGACCACCAGCGGCATCAGCTTCACTGACTCCCAGGGTGATCACCAGATGGTGTTCACTGGCACCATCTCCGCCATCAACACCGCATTGAATGGTTTGGTGTACACCCCTGACACCAGTTACACGGGGACTGACACACTGACCATCACCACGTCAGACCAGGGCGCTACCGGATCTCCCGGCGCCCAGACCGATGCCGATTCAGTGGCTATCACCATCACAACCACAAAAGGCACAAGCGGCGCAGACACCCTTGTCGGCACCTCAGGGACCGACACCTTCACACCCCTCGGAGGCGTTGACACCATGACAGGCAATGGCGGGACGGACACCTTTACGTTCGGCCCGGGCGACACGGCTACACCGTCAGGCACCGTGTTCGACACCATCACGGATTACAGCGCCGACACGATCGACTTCGGTGCGACTGCCATCACGCAAGGCACGAACACGACGGCAGGAACCGCGAACGGACATGCCGCCGTCGCGTCGGGGGTTGTCACCTTCCAGCCTAGCGATAACACTCTGGCCGAGCGCGTCATCGCCGTGAATGACGCATTGGACGACATTAACGATGACGGCGGAAGCACAGATGCAGTCGCCGGCGAGGCGCTGGTCTTTGCATTCGGTTCCGACTCCTACATCTATATCTCCGACGGCGTGCTGGGCATTGGCGCCAACGACGTGCTGATCAAGCTGACGGGCATTGCCGGCAGCGGCTCCACCGATCAGCTCACCATCAGCGGCGGAGACATCACAGGCCTGGCCTGACGCACGGCTGCCCCAAGGCCTAGCGGCACTGGGGCAAGCTTCTCAACGCGAACCTACGCGGTCGTCACACGAGCCAAAAGCTCGACGACCGCGTTTCCTTTTGCGGTCACTTCCCCTAGCTGATTTTCAACGAAGACTTCCAGGTCCACCAAGTGGGCCTTTCCTTCAACTCGCTTGTCGATGATCTTTGCCCGGCACCAGGACACATCGCCAAACACATTGGGCCGGCGTATCGCCACGTTCAAGCGCCGCAAAAATCCATCGTCGCCCATCCAGTTGCTCATAAGCTGTCCCATCCACGAAATGCGCTGCGTGCCCACGTCGTAGCCGCCGGGCATACCGACTTCACGCGCCATTTTTGATTCGGCATGGCCACGGGCTGCACTGTCTTGCGCGCCTGTCTCGGGGTTGATGTAGGCGTCGGCCGGGTGGCGTTTGCGCTGCATGTGGGCCATGCGGTGCGCCTGGTAGCTGTGGCCGCCACCGGCGTACCAGCAAATCATGTCGGTGATGTTGAGCGGCCCTTTGAGCATGGGCTGCACCATGCTGCCCACCACCACGTCTTCCCAGTAGCGTGGCGCCGCGCCGCGCAACTCCTCGGTTTCAATCTGATGGGCGATGCTGGCAAGTTCTTCCTGCGTGTAGCGGTGCGGATCACGTGCCTCATATTTGAGGCCGCCCGCAGCTTTGGCCCTGGCCGTGCGCGCGGTGTGGCCCAGGGCGCGGCAGACCAACTCACCATGCTGGTTGGTGTAGAGCACCTCGCCAGTCTGGATGATGAAGCTGCTGGCTTTGCTGCCGTGTTTTTCCACCGCGTCAAGCAGGTGCGCACGCACAGTGAAGCTGTCACGGTGGCGGATCGGCTTGTACCACTCGAAATCTGTGCCGCCATACATCCACTGGATGCCGCGCAGCTTGGGGGCGACCACTGTCGTGTCGATGGTGTAGAGAAAACATCCAGGCGCAAGGCCTGACTTCCAGCGCGTGCCCGCGCCGTAGGCAGGGTCGCAGAACAAGGGGTTCTCATCGCCCAGACCCCAGCAGAAGTGGCGCACAGAATCAGGCGATGCTTCGGTGTTCCAGGTCTGCCCGGTGCGGCGCAGGTCCACACCGATCAGGCTGCGGGCTTCTTCCAGTGCGCCCGCCCAGAGTGCGGGCGCCTGGCTCTGGGGTGCTCGGGTTGAGGGGTCAGAAGGCGGCGGAATGGTTGTGCTCATACGCGAAATAAGTAAAGCGGCAATCGAGCCTCAAGCAATCACACCCGAAGCCTTGAGTTGCGCGATCTCGTCGGCAGGCAGGCCCAGCAGTTCGCCAAACACAAAATCGTTGTGCTCGCCCGGCAGCGGGCCGCTGCGATCGATCTGCGGCTTGAAATCCGAAAAACGCCACGGCGCGCGAAAGACATCTTCACGGCCATACACCGCAATGTCCACCGCCGTCTTGAGCTCGCGTGCTTCGAAGTGCGGATCACGCCATTGCTCTTGTATGGAAAGAACTGGCGATGACGCGATGCCGCGAGCGCGCAGACGCGCCACCAGTTCATCGCGGTCATGCATGCGAGTCCAGTTGGCCAGCGCGCCATCCAAATCGGCCACATGCTGCAGCCGACCCGCCTGCGTTTGAAACCGCACATCGGCCGCCCAGGCCTCTCCACCTGCCAACTCAAGCAAAGCCCGCCACTGCGAATCGCTTGCCGCCGCGATAGTGAGCCAGGCATCTTCACCCGCTGCCGGATAAATGCCGTGCGGGGCCAGATCAGGATGGCGGTTACCCATGGTGGGTGTCTGCCGGCCCTGCACCTGGGTGTCGAGCAAATAAGGCCGCAGCGTGCCCATCAAGGCCTCCACCTGCGACACATCCACATAGCAGCCCTGCCCTGTGGTACGCGCATGGCGCAAGGCGGCCAGCACCGCCACCAGCGCATGCACCGATGCATTGGGGTCGCCCAGCGCGAAGTTGAGCGCGCCTATGGGTGCCTCGCCCGGGTAGCCCACCAGTGCCTCCATGCCGGCAAAGCTGGCCATGGTGGGCGCATAGGCGCGCATGCTGGCGAGCTCGCCGAACTGGCCCGCAGCCGACAGGGCCAGCATCACCAGGCGCGGATTCACCGCCTTGAGATCGTCATAGCCCAGGCTGGTGCGCTCCATGGAGCCGGGCGACATGTTCTCCACCACCAGGTCGCTCATGGCCACCAGGCGCTTGAGCAAGGCCACCGCGCGCGGCTCCTTGGCGTTGAGCGTGATGCCCAGCTTGCCGTGGTTGATCTGGTGGTACATGGGCGACATCTCTTGCGAATTGCCCTGCACGATCTGGCCATCGCGCATGATGCGGCCTGATAGGCGCAGGTTGTCCGGCCGTTTGCCGTGCTCCACCTTGATCACCTGCGCGCCCAGCTCGCCCAGTATCGTGCCCACCCAGGGCGCCGACCAGACCCAACCGAAATCAATGACACGCATGCCCGCCAGCGGACGGGCCGGGTCTGCGCCCAGGCCTGAGGGACGCACCGACGCGCCATCGCGCAGCAGTGTGGATGCGATATCGGTGGCGCCGTCGCTGCGCGAATGTGTCACCTTGAATGGCAGCGCCGGTACACGCACCGCTTTGCCGGCCACCTGGCCTTCGACCAAAAATTCCCGCTTGGTGAAATGCTGTGTGGCCAGTACTTCGGAAAAACCGCGTATCGGCGAGACGATGAGGTTGTTTCGATGGGCCAGCGCTTCGAGTTCGGCCATGGTGTGCTGCGCCAGCCAGGGCAGCATGAGCTGATCGACTTCATCAGGGTATTGCCGCCCCATGGCGCGCAAATCTTGGTAGCGCGGCTCTTGTGCCCATTGCGGATTGCCCATCACCGCCACCAGCCGCATCCATTCCTCGCGGGTGCGGCCGCAGATGCAAACCTCGCCATCCTTGCAAGGCAAAATCACAAAGGGATAAGCACCGCCTGAGCCCGATGCCCGCCGCCCGCTTCGCTGCCACAGCAGGCCGTGGTGAATATAAAAGCGGCAGTTGCCCGCCACATAACTGGCCAGCACTTCAGCCAGCGACACATCCACGATGCGCCCGCTGCCACGCTCATCGCGAGCGGACAAGGCCATCAGGCAACCAGCCGCCAGCATCGCACCCGATTGATGTTCCAGAATGCCGGGCGGCAGCGACAAGGGCGAGCGCCCCGGCTCACCCAGCACCCATGCACTGCCGCTCAAGGCCTGTGCATCAAGGCCTACGCCGACAAATTTTGAGTAGGGTCCGTCCAGGCCGAAGGGTGTCGCCAGCGCGATGATGAGTGCAGGCAGCCGCGCATGCAGATTCGCCACCGGCCCAGCCAATGCCTCAAGGCTTTCGCGCTCATCGGCGATCAGGATGTCGCAGTCGGCGAGCAAAGCATCGAATGCCGCACCGCTGGCAGGACAATCCGCGCTCTGTTTGCCATCGGCCAACACCTGCAGGCCGAGCTGCACCGGGCTGGCGTCGCTCACGCCTGACGCGGCTGCGTCATGGGCAATGAGGCGGGTGACTTGCGCACCCATGCGCGAGAGCAGCCAGCCCGCATAGGCCGCGCTGATGCCGCTGTTTGAAAACTCAATGACGCGCAGGGGTTTGTTCATGAATGTCAGGAACAGGACTCACTCAGGCTGAATGCCCGCGCCGCGAGCAAGCTCGGCCCACTTGCGCGTCTCGCCTATCACCCACTCGCGCAATTGGGCCGGGCTGTTGGGCGCGGCGTCCACGCCCATGGCGGTGAGGCCGTCCACAAACTCCTTGTCGCGCAAGATCTTGACCATCTCTTCATTGAGCCGGCGCACGATGGGCTCTGGGGTTTTGGCGGGCGCGAAGGCGGCGATGAATCCCACCAGCTCATAGCCGGCAACGCCCTGCTCTGCCAATGTGGGCATATCAGGCATGGTGGCCGAACGGCGCGCACTTGACACACCAAAGGCCTTCACAGCGCCTGAGCGCACATGCGGCAGCATCAGTGCAATGTCGCCCAGCAGCATGCTGATCTGGCCGCCGCGCAAATCGGTCAGGGCTTGCGCATTGGACTTGTAGGGCACGCTCAGGATATCGGTGCTGGTCTTGGCCTTGAACAGCTCAGAGGCCAAACGCGCCGACCCGGTGCCACTGCCAAAGCTCAGCTTGCCAGGGTTGGCCTTGGCGTAGGCGATGAATTCCTGCAGGTTTTTCACCGGCACGTCGTTGTTCACGCACAAGACCAGCGCGGCGATGCCCAGACGCGAGATCGGCTCAAAATCATTGATCGGGTCATAGGGCATGTTCTTTAGAAAGCTCGCATTGCCCGCATGCGTGGTGTTGGTGCCAATCAAAATCGTGTGGCCATCGGGCGCAGCGCGCGCCACAGTCTGGGCTGCGATCACGCCACTGCCGCCGGGCATGTTCTCTACCGTCACTGAAGTTCCCAGCGCCTTGCCCAAGCGATCGCTCAAACGCCGCGCAAGAGTGTCGGTCGCGCCGCCCGCACCCACCGAGACAATCATGCGGATGGGCTTGCCAGCGAAGGGGCTGGGCGCTTGTGCCAAAGCCGGCAGCGCGCACAGAGCGGCCAGAGTCAATGCGATGTTGGCCAGGCCTTGGCCCAGGCGATGACGAGTCAATGGATTCATGCTTGTGTCTCCGAAAGAGTTTTGTGTTGGTGTGAAATGAATTGTGTGGGCCTGCACCCTATTGCGCCCGCGCCTCAAAGGTGATTTGCCCGCCATCGTCGCGTGCAAGCAAGCGCCAGGCGTCGCGATCGGCCCAGGCTTGCAATGCAAGCGCGTGGCCGCAGTACATGGGTGCGAGGTTGCGGCAAGTCAATGAAGCCGGCTCGCGTTGCGCCACCGAGCGAAACAGCTCCAGCAGGAACATGGTGGGAATGCTGCCGTTCACGACCAGTGCAGGATAGCCTTCGACCCGGGTTGCATAGGCCAGGTCGTAGTGAATACGGTGAGGGTTGTCGGTGATGGCCGAGTAGCGAAACAGCATGCGCTCATCGGGCACAAGCGTGCGGCTGGCGGCGGGGCCGACTTCAGGTGCGCCCTGCGGGGCTGCAGCAGGTGCAGCAGGCGCAACAGCCACAACAGGCTGGGCCGGCGCCTCTTCGCGCAAAACATAGTCCACGCATTCAATGACAGCGGGCTGGTCTGATTGCCCGGTGAATATCCGGTGCTCGATCTGAACCAGCGCAAACCTGCCGGAGCGCCCCTGCTTGATTTGCGGCGCGCTCTGACGTGATTCGCGCCTGACATGCGCGCCCAGTGCAATATCGGAGACGAATTGAATCTGCCGCCCACCCATCATCAGGCGCGGCAGGCCCAGATCAGGCAGCACAAAACCCAGATAGCCGGCTCCATCGGCGCGCAGTTGCGACTGGCGCGTTGGTGCGTTGAACAGCATCACATGCCAACCGCGCGGCAATGCACTGCCTTCGCGCAGAGTGGCAGGGTCGCGCTCAAGCATGGCCGCCAGTCGGCGGGCCAGTGGCAGGCTGCACACATCATCAGCGTGCTCGACGGGCGATGGCGATTGCATTGGAAGGCTTATGTTTTTGTACGCGCGATGAGGCCGCTTTGGTGGGTACTTCTGCTGCGGCTGCTGCCACCGCCGCCTGCAGATACTGGGCATAGGCCTGCACGTCGCGCTCGGAGCGGCGCCGCGCGGCTTCGGCGTCCTGGGCTTCTATGGCCTGAAGGATGCGCAGATGGGCGTGGGTGACGAGTTGGCGGATCTCTTCGGTCGCGAAGTTCTTGATGCGCGAGGCCTCCAGCATCATCTCTGAGATCGACGCGGTGAACGCATGCAGCAAATCGTTGTGGCTGGCCGCTGCCAGCGCAGAATGCCAGTTGGCGTTCTCTTCCAGAAAACGCGGCACATCGGTCTGCGCGGCCGCTGCAAGGCGCGAAGAAATCTCTTTGAGCCTGGCCAGATCGTCTTCAGTGCGGTTGCGCGCGGCAAGGTACGCCACCATGGGTTCGAGCGCCTGGCGTGCCTCCACCAGCGCGCTCAGCACCACACTGCGCCCTTTGGCGAACAACTGGATGTGATTGGCCAAGAGCGCATCGGTGGGCTGCGAGACCACCGAGCCGCCATAACGCCCGGCTTTGGTTCGCACCAGGCCCTGGGCCTCAAGTATGCGCAGCGCCTCGCGCACCGAGCCACGGCTGATGCCGCTGGCCAGCACCAGTTCGCGCTCGGTCGGCAAGGCCGAACCAGGTGGAAACAGGCCACTGAGAATTTCGGACTGAAGGCGTTGCGCCAGTACTTCGCATGACTTGGGCACGTTGATCACGCTGAGCTTGCCCAGCATGCCCTTGGCCGCTGCTACTGGCTTCTCAACGGGTGGCGAAGCAAGGGGGCGCGATCGGGGTGGCTTCGGTTTGGCGACAGGCATAGGCAGTGAATGTAGTGCCAGCCGCCCCTTGAGTCAATTGTTCGACCATAGAAATTTCACACAAGCAACTTGACCAACTGTTTTCCGAAATTGCGCCCTTTGAGCAGGCCAATGAATGCCTCGGGCGCTGACTCGATGCCCTGCGAGATCGACTCTCGCGGTCGCAACTTGCCTGAGGCCACCAGCATGGCCAGTTCCTTGAGCGCCTCCGGCCACACCTGAGGGTGCTCGGTGACGATGAAGCCCTGCAGCATCAGCCTTTTAGTCAGCAGCAACTGGGGGTAAGCCATCGGCAGCGGCTGGCCGTCATAGCCGGCGATCAGCCCGCACAGTGCGATTCGGCCGAAGTCGTTCATACGCAGCATCACCGCATCGAGCAGCATGCCGCCGACGTTCTCAAAGCAGCCATCGATACCGCTGGGGCAGGCCTGCTTGAGCGCCTTCGACAAGGAGATCGCATCCTTGTGTTCGCGGTAATCCAGGCACGCATCAAAGCCAAGTTCGTCCACTGCGTATCTGCATTTCTCGGGGCCGCCGGCAATGCCTACCACCCGGCAGCCACGCACCTTGGCCAGCGCGCCAAATGCACTGCCTACTGCGCCGGTAGCTGCGCTGACCACCACTGTCTGGCCAGCCTGCGGCGCAATGATCTTCACCAGCCCATACCAGGCCGTGACACCGGGCATGCCCACTGCGCCCAGGTAGTGCGACAGTGCAATCTGCGAGGTATCCAGCCTGCGCAGTGCACCGCGCTGCGCGGCATCCACCACGCTGTACTCCTGCCAGCCGCCCATGCCAGAGACTTTGTCGCCAACCTGGCATTTTGGTGACCGGCTCTCCACCACCTCACCCACCGTGGCGCCCTCCATTACTTCGCCCAATGGCTGCGGCGGCATGTAGCTGCGCGCATCGTTCATGCGACCACGCATGTAGGGGTCCAGGCTCAGAAAATGGTGTTTCACCAGCACCTGCCCGTCCTGCAAGGGCGCGGTGGGTGAAGCGACCAAGCTGAAGTTATCGGCCGTGGCCTCGCCGCGCGGGCGGCTGTGCAGGATGATTTGTTTGTTCGTCGGCATAAGGTGCCTCCTGGTGGGTGGTGGCGTGAGGGTGCCGACTGACCTGCTCAATCCGTCGGAATCTGGCTTTCCGGACTGGTGATCTTGCGTTTGACGTACTTGAATGTGCCGGTGGCGTGGGCGCAGGCGCGGCCTTCGCTGTCGAAGACCGTGCCTTGCGCGAAGGCCATGGTGCCGGTTCGGTGAATCAGGCTACCACGGGCAATGAGTTTGCCTCGGGCGGGCTGCAGGAAGCTGGTTTTCAGCTCGATCGTGATCGTGCCCATCTCCTTGGCCATGCTACGCCCGGCCGCAGCCAGCGTCACGTCCAGCAGCGCCATGCAGGCGCCGCCGTGCACCACTTCAAATGAGTTGAGGTGCTCAGGCAGTGGATCGTAGTGAAACTCTGACTCGCCGTTCTCGTGGGAGATCAGCGCAAAGCCCATGTGGCGCGAGAATGGAATGTCGATGGGGAATGTCATGTTTGCGCTGATCTTGAATGTGTTCGACCTAGGTTCAATGGCCCATGTTACTCACAGTCCAGGCGCGAGCGCACCCAGATCATCACCGCGCCGATCAACGCAGCAGCCCCGCCCAGCGTGATCAGAGTCCACGCGCTTACGGCTGCGCGTGACATGCTCGCCAGCCCCAGAACCAGCGCAAACAGCCCGGCGTAGATCAGTATCCAGGACCAACGGTCGAGCAAACCACAGAGCTTCTTGCTGTCCACTAAAAAGCCTCCGGCGACATCTGCGCGCAGGTCGCGTCGCGGCTGCTTGCCACCTGCAGCCAGGCGCCTATCTTGGGCAACTCATAGGCAAAGAAATAACGCGCGGCCGATTGCCGGCCTAGCTCGGCCGGTGTGCTGGCGGCGCCCTGCGGCAAAGCCAGCGACACCTCCAGCCAAATCCAGGCCAGCACCATGTGGCCGAAGCCCTGCATGTAAGGCACCGCATTGGCAAGTGCTTCTGCGGGATTGCCGGTGGACCAGGCATTGCGGGTGGCATCGCGCACTTGCACCAGCGCTTGCGCGAGTGCATCCGCATGGCCGGCCAATGCCGGCACCTGCAGCGCACGCGCCACGCAGGCCTCGATCCGCCCTGCCAGCAATTGCAAGCCGCGACCGTCCTCCATCAAGACCTTGCGGCCCAACAAGTCTGCCGCCTGAATGCCGTGCGTGCCTTCGTGAATCATGTTCAGGCGATTGTCACGCCAATACTGCTCCACCGGGTAGTCGCGCGTGTAACCGTAGCCGCCATGCACCTGGATCGCCAGCGAGTTAGCCTCCAGGCACCATTCGCTGGGCCAGCTCTTGGCAATGGGCGTGAGCACTTCTAGCAACAAGCGGGCATCGTCCGCCTGCTGCGCATCGCCGGTGTGTTGCTCATCGACGAGGCGCGCGCAGTAGAGCATCAGCGCCAGTGCGCCTTCGCAGTAGGACTTTTGCGCCAGCAGCATGCGCTTGACGTCGGCATGTTCGATGATGCGAACCTGCGGGCTGGAAGCGTCCTTGCCAGATGGGCCGGCCAGTCGGCCCTGCGGCCGGTTTCTGGCGTAGTCAAGCGATGCGTGGTAGCCCGCCATGCCCAGCATGGTCGCGGCCATGCCAATGGCGATGCGCGCCTCGTTCATCATGTGGAACATGCAGCGCAAGCCCTCATGCGGGCGGCCCACCAAGTAGCCGATTGCACCGGCTTGGCCCCGCACAGGAAAACGGCCTTCACCAAAATTGAGCAATGTGTTGGTGGTGCCGCGCCAGCCCAGCTTGTGGTTGAGACCGGCCAATGCCACATCATTGCGCTCTTGGGTAAGCGAGCCATCGGCGTCCACCAGTTTCTTGGGCACGATGAAGAGCGAGATGCCGCGCGTGCCGGCAATCAGCTTGCCATCGGGCCCCGGTATCTTGGCCAGCACCAGGTGGATGATGTTCTCGGTCAACTCATGCTCGCCCGACGAGATCCACATCTTGTTGCCGGTGATGCGGTAGCGCGGGCCGAGCGGGTCGCCCTCGAAGCCTTCGCCATCGGGCAGCGCGCGGGTGATGATGTCCGACAGCGACGATCCGGCCTGCGGCTCGGACAAGCACATCGTGCCGCTCCAGCGTCCGGAAAATTCATTGTGCGCAAACACCTGCTTTTGCATGTCGGTGCCGTGCGTTTGCAGCAAGTTGGCATTGGCCACGGTGAGCATGCTCGAATTGATGCTCACCGAAGCCATGGAGAAAAAACTGTGCGCCGCCGCTTCCACCAGGTAGGGAAGCTGCATGCCGCCGATGTCATGGTCTTGCGCGGCGCTGAGCATGCCCGATTGCGCGAAGGCCTTGTGCGCCTCGTGGGTGGCTTGCGGCAGGATCACCCGCTCGCCATCCCAGCGCGGCTCTTCGGTGTCCACCGTGCGGTTGAAGGGCGCGTACTTCCAGCGGGCGATTCGCTCGCAGGTGTCCAGCACTGCATCGAAGGTTTCGCGCGAATGGTCGGCAAAGCGCGGGCGCGATGTCAGCGCTTGTGCCTTCAGCCAGTCATACAGCAGAAAATCCAGAGTGGGACGCAGTGACATAACGGTCAGATTGGCTCAAAGAACCTCAAAAACCCCCGCTGCACCCATGCCTCCGCCGATGCACATGGTGACGCAGACCTTCTTTGCGCCGCGCCGCTTGCCCTCGATCAGCGCATGGCCGGTCAGGCGCTGGCCCGACATGCCGTAGGGGTGGCCCACGGCAATGGCGCCGCCGTTCACGTTGAGCTTGTCGGCAGGAATGCCCAGCCGGTCGCGGCAGTAGATCACCTGAACCGCGAAGGCTTCGTTCAGCTCCCACAAATCGATGTCGTCTATCTTCAGGCCCAGGCGCTTGAGCACCTTGGGCACGGCGAACACCGGGCCTATGCCCATCTCATCAGGCTCACAGCCGGCCACCGCAAAGCCAAGGAATCGGCCCAACGGCTTCATGTTGTGGCGGCTGGCATAGGCCTCGCTCACCACCACGCAGGCACCGGCGCCGTCGGAATACTGGCTGGCGTTGCCCGCGGCAATCACGCCACCTGGCACTGCCGGCTTGATGCCGCTGATGCCTTCCTTGGTGGTGCCCTGGCGGGTGCCTTCGTCTTTGCTCACCGTCACTTCCTTGGTGCGCAAGCCCAGCACAGGATCGGTCACGCCGGCTTGCACTGTGATGGGCGCAATCTCGGCGTCGAACAAGCCCGCCGCCTGCGCCGCGCAGGCCTTCTGCTGGCTTGCCGCGCCGTACTCGTCCATCACATCACGGGCAATGTTGTAGCGCTTGGCCACGTTCTCGGCGGTCTCCAGCATGGGCATGTAGATGGCGGGCTTGACGCGGTCGAGCTCGATATCTTTGAGCATGTGCATGTTCATCTCCTGCTGCACGCAAGAGATGCTTTCCACACCGCCGGCTACATACACCTCGCCCTCGCCAGTCATGACGCGCTGCGAGGCAATTGCGATGGTTTGCAGGCCCGATGAGCAAAAGCGATTGAGCGTCATGCCCGAGACGCTGACCGGGCAGCCCGCCGCCAGCGCGATTTGGCGGGCGATGTTGGAGCCAGTCGCGCCCTCGGGGTTGGCGCAACCCATCAGCACGTCTTCAACTTCAGCAACGTCCACGCCGGCTCGCTGCAAGGCATGCTTGACGACATGGCCGCCCATGGTCGCGCCATGGGTCATGTTGAATGCGCCTTTCCAGCTTTTGGCCAGAGGCGTGCGGGCGGTGGAGACGATAAGGGCTTGGGTCATGATGGGCTCTTTCCTGATTTGTGTAGAGTACTAGTTGAATGTCTTGCCTTGCGCGGCCAGCCGAGCCAGCAGCGGCGCGGGTTGCCAGAATTTCGCGTCGTCATGCGGGTTGCGCGCGAAGCGCTTCATCGCCTGCACCACGTTGAACAAGCCCACTTCATCGGCATACAGCATCGGGCCTCCGCGATGGATGGGAAAGCCGTAGCCGGTGAGGTAAACAATGTCGATGTCGCTGGCACGCGAGGCAATGCCCTCTTCGAGAATGTGCGCGGCCTCATTGACCATGGAGAACACCAGGCGCTGCACGATTTCCTCGTCGGGTATGTTGCGTGGCGTGATGCCTAGCTCTTTGCGGTGGTCTTCTAGCATCTTGTTGACCAGTGGCGAGGGGATCGCGTCGCGCTTTCCCGGCAGGTAGTCGTACCAGCCTGCGCTCACCTTCTGGCCGAAGCGGCCCAGCTCGCACAGCTTGTCCGCGCTGCGGCTGTACAGCATGTCGGGGTACTCCACAGCCCGGCGCTTGCGGATGGCCCAGCCGATGTCATTGCCTGCCATGTCGATCATGCGAAACGGACCCATCGCAAAGCCAAAGCGCTCGACGGCCTTGTCCACCTGCTGCGGTGTGGCGCCTTCGTCCAGCATGAAGCCGGCCTGCCTACTATATTGCTCAATCATGCGGTTGCCGATGAAGCCATCGCACACGCCCGAGACCACTGCCGTCTTCTTGATCTTCTTGGCCAGGCCCATCACCGTGGCCAGCACATCCTTGCCGGTCTTGGCGCCGCGCACCACTTCCAGCAGCTTCATCACATTGGCCGGGCTGAAAAAATGCGTGCCAATCACGTCCTGCGGCCGCTTGGTGAACGCTGCAATCTTGTTCACGTCCAGCGTGGATGTGTTGGACGCCAAGATAGCGCCGGGCTTCATCACTTCGTCCAGCTTCTCAAAGACCTTCTGCTTGACGCCCATTTCCTCGAACACAGCCTCTATCACCAGATCGGCGTCCTTGATATCTTGGTAATCCAGCGTGGTGGACAGCAAGGCCATGCGCTGCTCGTACTTGTCCTGCTTGAGCTTGCGTTTGCTGACCTGGGCTTCGTAGTTTTTGCGAATGGTGGCAATGCCGCGGTCCAGCGCGTCTTGCTTCATCTCCAAAATTTTCACCGGTATGCCGGTGTTCAGAAAATTCATGGCGATGCCCCCGCCCATGGTGCCCGCGCCGATCATGGCAACCGATTTGATCGGCCGCTGAGGTGTGTCGCTCGGCACGTCAGGGATTTTTGATGCCGCACGCTCAGCAAAGAACAAATGGCGCAGCGCCCGGCTCTCTGGCGTGAGCATCAAGTTCACAAAGGCTTCGCGCTCACGCGCCCGACCCTCATCGAAGCCCAACGTAGCTGCCCATTGCACCGCATCCAGGCACTTCAGAGGCGCGGGCAAGCCCTTGGCCATGCCCGCCACCATGTTGCGCGCAAACTGGAAGTAGGCGTCACTCCTGGGGTGGCTGCAGGGAAGATTGCGCACCAGCGGCAGCGGTCGCACATCGGCCACCGAGCGCGCCAGGGCCAGCGCATCATCCATCAGGCTGGCGGGCGACGCCGCCATGCGGTCAAACAGCTTTTGTCCTGGCTGCTGAGCCAGCATTTCGCTGGGCACGGCCTCGCCGGTGACGATCATGTTGAGCGCGGTCTCTGGGCCCAGCACGCGCGGCAGGCGCTGCGTGCCGCCCGCGCCGGGCATCAGGCCCAGCTTGACTTCCGGCAGCGCGATGGATGTGCCCGGCGCGGCAATCCGGTAATGGCAGGCCAGGGCCAGCTCCAGCCCGCCGCCCATCGCCACCGAATGCAGGGCCGCCACCACCGGCTTGGTCGCGTTCTCGATCATCAAGATGATGGAGCCGAGATTGGGCTCGGCCATTGCCTTGGGTGAACCGAACTCGGTGATGTCGGCGCCGCCTGAGAACGCCTTGCCCCCACCGGTGATGACCACGGCCTTCACTGCGGAGTCGGCCATCGCCTTGTCCAGCCCGTCGGCCACCGCGACGCGGGTGGCATAGCCCAGGCCGTTGACCGGCGGATTGTCTAGCGTGATCACGGCGACGTCGCCTTGCAGCTTGTATTGCGCGGACATGTGAGGCTCTCCTGAGAAACGAGAATGAAACGGATGTGCTTTTTTGGATTGTATGGCGCCCGGCCCTGAGCCCTGTGACGAGGCTGGATGGGCTGGATTTCCCTTGGAAGTAGCGCCAAAACACTCGTTCGTTCCAAAAATCTGTCGCTTGGTGACTTTCTCGGTCATCGCACAGGTTGGCAATGAACACTGCATTCACGGCAGGCAGCGTGTGCCCGCCGAATCTTCACTCAACAGGAGCTTCTCATGGGCAGATCATCTAGCAAGAATCACGCGCCAGTGCTGTCTGGGACATCCGCGTCACTTCAACTCACCGAAGGCGACTCCGGGGCCACGCTATTTAGCGGTTTGAATCTCACCGACGCCGACAAGGGCACCTATTCGGGTGCCTCGCTCAAAGTGCTCAACAGCAACCACGACGGCAACGACATTTTGTCCATCAACTTCGGCAGTGGAAGAGGTCAGTTCAGCTACAACGCTGCCACCCACGAGCTGCTTTACGGCTTCGGCTCCACATCAGCCACCGTGATCGGCCAGATCGACAGCATCAACAACGGCCAGGGCACGGACCTTTGCATCGTCTTCAATTCAAAAGCCACCGCCAGTCTGGTGGACAAACTGATCGACAAGATCTCTTTCGCCAATGCCGACGACAGCCCCACCGAAAGCCGCACCCTCACCTTGCAGGTGACCGACCCGGCCGGCGCAATGGCGCAGGCTACGCAGGTGGTGGGGATCACGCCGGTCAATGATGCGCCGGTGATCTTGGCTGGCGGCAATTCGGGCACCGTGACGTTTGAGGAGACCGCCGCCTATGCCCCCACTGCCACCGCACACGGACAACTGATCGCGTTTGATCCTGATGCGGGTGACACACTGCATTGGGCAGTGATCGAGCCACGGTTTGAGCCAATGTGGGTCAATTTCCAAACCGCAGGCCAGTTCGAAATCGACAGCGCCACCGGCCAATGGAGCTTCTCCGTGCCTTCGGAGCTCGTGCAAACCGGCGTCTCTGCCACGTATGAAGTGTCCGTGACCGATTCAGCCGGCGCCGTGGACCATATCGCGGTGACGCTTGTGGGTCAGGTGGTTACTCCCACCGTGGCCCCATGGATCCCCGAGGATCCTCTCGTCGTAGCTGGTCGCCTCCTGCGCGTCCAAGGCAACGTCGTGCAAGCCCAACTGTGCGAGGGCGCCGACTGGACGCAAGGACCTTGCCCCCAGGCTGACGCACTCGACGCACCGACGCGCCGCGCCCTCGAAGCCCTGTGGCTGCACGACGCGCAAATGGAGCACGCCTCGGTTCCCGCCTTCGCCCGCATCTCCTGGATGCTGGCCGCTGCAGGTGCCCCTGCCGAGCTGATGGAGTGGAGCATTCAGGCTGCGCGCGAAGAAGTCGAGCACGCCAGGCAGTGTTTCGCCCTGGCCGCCGGCTACGGCGAGCGCACCCATTCTGTCAAGCCCATGCCCGAGCTGATGCGCCGCGGCCTGGAGATTCAAGGCAATGTGCTGGTCACCCTGGCCACCGAGAGCCTGAACGACGGCTGCCTGATGGAAGATTTCGCCGCCGACATGGCCCATGCCAGCGCGCAGGTGTGCGAAGAGCCAGTCACCAAGGCCCTGCTGGCACGCATTGCCATTGAAGAGCGCTCGCACGCTGAGTTCTCTTGGGAAGTGCTGGCCTGGGCGCTGCAACGCAGCCCGGCCACCGTGCTGCCGGCGGTGCTCACTGCCATCAGCAAGCTCGACCAAATCGCGCGCCCGGTTGCGACCACCGCAGACTGCCTGCCGCTGGTGGCGCAAGCCAACGCAGAACAGCTGGTCAAGCATGGCCGCCTGACCGATGCGCATCTGCAGGTGCTGTGGGATCAGCGCTTGGTGGCCACGCGCACGCGCCTGGACCAGTTGCTGGCATCGATCGCCCCACGGCTGGCTCTGGCGGCCTGATCAGACCTCCAGCCATTCCTTGCGAATGGACGCCTCAGCGCCAAGGGCCTGGGGCGTACCTTCAAACACAATGCTGCCATGGCCCATGACCGCCACCCGGTCAGACACGGCCATGGCGATGTTGAGCTTTTGTTCGATGAGCAGCACCGAAACGCCGTGCGACTTGAGTTCCCTCAGATAGCGCGCGACCATCTCGACGATGCGGGGGGCCAAGCCCTCGGTGGGTTCATCAATGATGATGAGCTCGGGCTCGCCCATCAGGGTTCGGCACAGGGTCAGCATCTGCTGCTCGCCGCCTGAGAGCACGCCGGCCGGTGTGTCACGGCGCTCAAGCAGTGCGGGAAACATGGCGTACATGTCAGCGAAAGACCATCGCCCGGCCTTGCGCTTGGATTTTTGTCCCAACATCAGGTTCTGGTGCACCGTGAGCACGGGAAAGACGTCGCG
Source organism: Comamonadaceae bacterium (assembly GCA_947476285.1). Lineage (GTDB taxonomy): Bacteria > Pseudomonadota > Gammaproteobacteria > Burkholderiales > Burkholderiaceae_C > Ramlibacter. Next base: position 19,037 of record CANJPU010000017.1, read on the forward strand.
ATTCTCTGGCACGTAGCCAATCCCCAGACGCGCGATCTCATGGGGCTTCATGCCCAGTGTCTGCATACCCTTCCAGTGCACATCCCCCGTGCATTGCACCAGCCCCATGATGGCCCGCGCCGTGGTGGAGCGGCCTGACCCATTGCGCCCGAGCAGTGCCACGATCTCACCCTGCCCCACCTGCAGGTCAACACCATGCAGCACATGGCTCTTGCCGTACCAGGCGTGAAGATTGGAGACTTGTAGCATCTTCATTTCCGCTCATCCAGCGGTGCGCCAAGATACGCTTCGCGCACGCGCGCATCGCTGCGCACAGCATCGGGCGTGTCAAAGGCAATGACTTCACCGCGCACCAGCACGGCAATGCGATCAGCCAGGGCGAAGGCCACGCTCATGTCGTGCTCCACCACCACCAGGGTCTTGCCAGTAGTGGCATGCAAGATGAGATCGATGAAGCGAGTGGTTTCACTGCGGCTCATGCCGGCGGTGGGTTCGTCCAGCAAGATCACGCTGGCCCCGCCGGCAATGGTGATGCCCACCTCCAGCGCCCTTTGCTCCGCGTAGGTGAGCTCGCCGGCGGGCACATCGCGCCTGCGCTCCAGGCCGACCAGCGCCAGCACTTGCTGCGCCCTGTCGTTGACATCGTGCAAGTTCGATAGAAACTTCAGAAACGCATATTTGTAGCCCAAACTCCAGAGCGCGCCGCAGCGCAGATTCTCGAATGCGCTCAGGCTCGCGAACACATTGGTCACCTGAAAACTGCGCGCCAATCCCATGCGATTGATCTCGAAGGGCTCGCGCCCGTCGATGCGCCGGCCGTTCAGCCACACCTGCCCGCCCGTGGGCGCAAAGCGGCCGCTGATGAGATTGAACAAAGTGGATTTGCCGGCACCGTTGGGCCCTATGAGTGCCACACGCTCGCCGGTGTTCACAGCCATGCTGGCGCCGCGAATGATCTCGGTCTTGCCAAAGCGCATGCGCAAGTCGATCAGTTCCAGTACGGCGGGCGAGGGGCTCATGGGCGCGCCTCCATTGCAATGGCCTGCCACTTGCGCGCGAACTGCCGGCGCGTGAGCTCAAACAAACCCAGCCCGGTCAGCAAGACCAAAGCCGCGCCAAGCCACGCGTCTGGCGCAAGGGTGTCAAGCCGCAAGCCCATGAACTCAAGCTGCGGCCCCAGCGTGTCATGCTGCCTGCGGTGGTAGACCAGCTCTATCAGCACCGCAGTGCCGGCCAGAAAGACAAGGCCCGAGCCGGCCAGCGCAAGATACGCTGCCCACACTTGCCGCAGGCGCCCGCTTGCGGCCAGGCGCCAGTTAAGCACCACAACGCCGGCAATTCCACCGGGCGCATACATCACCATCAGCACAAAGGCCAGGCCCAAGTACAGCAGCCAGGCCTGAGTTAGCTCAGACAGAAAAACATAAGCCAGCACCATCAAAATGGCGCCAATGATGGGACCAAAGAAGAAAGTGGAGCCACCCAAAAAGGTGAACAGCAGATAAGCGCCCGAGCGCGGACCGCTGAGCACTTCAGATGTGACGATCTCGAAATTGAGCGCGGCCAGGCCGCCCGAAATGCCAGCAAAGAAGGCAGCGATCACGAAGGCCAGATAGCGCACCTTGCGTGCGTCATAACCCACGTATTGCACCCGCTCGGCGTTGTCGCGCACTGCATTGAGCATGCGGCCCAGCGGGGTGCGGGTGAAGGCGAACATCAGCGCGGTGCAGACAAAAGCATAGATCGCCACCAAGTAATACAACTCGATGCGAGGCCCCAGGCTGATGCCCAGTACCGGCTGCCCCTGCACCCTGTTGCCGGGCAAGCCGCCCTCGCCGCCGAAGAAGCCGGGAAACATCAGCGCCATGGCCCACACCAGTTCGCCCACGCCCAGCGTGATCATCGCGAACGTAGTGTGTGCCTTCTTGGTCGTGACCCAGCCCAGCAGCAGGGCCACAAGCAGGCCTGCAATGCCGCCCGCGATCGGCACCAGGCTCACCGGCACAGGCAACACACCAGCGCCCGCCAGATTGAGCGTGTGCATCGCAAGGTAAGCACCCATGCCTGAATACACCGCATGACCAAAGCTGAGCATGCCGCCCTGCCCCAGCAAAATGTTGTAGGACAAGCACACGATAATGGCGATGCCCATCTGCGTGAGCAGGCTTTGCGCGAGGCTGCTGCGCAGAACCAGAGGCGCCATCAACAGGGCCAGCGCGAACAGCGCCCATGGCAACCACGTGAGGCGGCGGTGCGTGCTCATAGCGCCGGGCGCCTCATGCATCGCGCGTGCCTAACAGCCCGCGCGGCCTAAAGATCAACATCAGCACCATGAGCAGATAAGGAAGAATTGGCGCGGTCTGGCTGAGCTTTAGGCTCCATAGCGCGTAGCCAGGGCTTTGTTGCGTGATGCTCAGGCCGGCGCTGGCCGCCAGGCTCATCAGCGATGCGTCGATTCCTACTGCGAATGTCTGCAGCATGCCTATCGCAATCGACGCGGCAAACGCACCGGCCAATGAGCCCATGCCCCCCACCACCACCACCACGAAAACCACCGAGCCCACAGTGGCGGCCATGCCTGGCTCTGTGACAAAGGCGTTGCCGCCAATCACGCCGGCCAGGCCGGCCAGGCCGGCACCAGCGGCAAACACCAGCAGAAACACCCGAGGCACATCATGGCCCAGCGCCTGCACCATATCTGGATGGGTGATGGCCGCCTGTATCACCAGGCCGATGCGGGTGCGTGTGAACACCAGCCACATCGCCAGCAGCATCAGCGACGCCACCAGCATCATGAAGCCACGATAGGCTGGGAACTGCGTTCCATAGAGCGTGAACAGCGGCCCAGACAACACCGCCGGCACGCGGTAATCGACAGAGCTGGTGCCCCAGATCAGTTGCACCACTTCGAGAATGATGATGGACAGGCCAAAGGTAGCCAGCAGTTCGGTCACGTTGCCCTTACGGTGCAAGCGGCGCAGACAAAAGCGCTCGAATGCAGCGCCAAGTAGCGCCAGCAACAGCGGCGCCAACAGCAATGCAGCCCAGTAGCCCAGCCACTGCGAGCACGCATAGGCCAGGTAGGCGCCCAGCATGTAGAAACTGGCATGCGCGAAATTGAGCACACCCATCATGCTGAAGATGAGCGTCAGGCCCGAGCTGAGCATGAACAACAGCAAGCCGTAGCTCAGGCCGTTGAGCAAAGAGACGACGAAGAATTCCATTTCAAACGGGCGAGCAGGTGGGCAATGTACCTGTCATCGCGGACTTGATCCGCAATCCATGATCACCCCGCCGTCGGCAATTGGTAGTCCTTGAGCAGCTCCCTCAGCCGCGTCTTGAGCATCTTGCCGGTGGCGCCCAATGGAATCGCATCAACAAACACCACGTCGTCCGGAATCTGCCACTTGGCTGTCTTGCCTTCGTAAAACTTGAGCAGCTCTTCGCGGGTGAGTTCGGCGCCGGGTTTCTTGACCACGACCACGATGGGCCGCTCGTCCCACTTGGGATGGCGCATGCCGATGCAGGCGGCCATGGCCACTGCCGGGTGCGCCACCGCGATGTTCTCCACATCGATGGAGCTGATCCACTCGCCGCCGGATTTGATGACGTCCTTGCTGCGGTCGGTGATCTGCATGTAGCCATCGGCGTCGATGGTGGCGACATCGCCCGTGGGGAACCAGCCGTCAACCAAGGGGTCTCCACCCTCACCCTTGAAATATTCACGCAAAATCCAGGGGCCCTTGACGTGCAGGTCGCCGGGTGTCTTGCCGTCCCAGGGCAACTCTTTGCCATCATGGTCAACAATGCGCATGTCCACGCCATAGATCGCACGGCCTTGCTTGAGGCGAATTTTCATCTGGTCCTCGGTGGACATGGTCAGATGCTTGTTCTTGAGCGTGCACAGCGTGCCCAAGGGGCTCATCTCGGTCATGCCCCATGCGTGCAGCACTTCTACGCCGTAGTCGTCGCGGAAGGCATCGATCATGGCCGGCGGGCAGGCCGATCCACCAATCACCGTGCGCTTGAGCGTGGAGAACCGAAGCTTGTTGGGCTTCATGTGGCCCAGCAGCATCTGCCACACCGTGGGCACGCCAGCCGCGTAATTCACGCCCTCGGCCTCGATCAGCTCATAGACAGATTTGCCATCGAGCGCCGGCCCAGGAAACACCAACTTGGCCCCGACTAACGCAGCCGAATAGGGAATGCCCCAGGCATTGACGTGGAACATCGGGACCACCGGCAAGATCGAATCGCGGGCCGACATGCACATCACATCAGGCAAGGCCGCGGCGTAGGCATGGAGTGTGGTGGAGCGGTGGCTGTACAAAGCCGCCTTGGGGTTGCCGGTGGTGCCACTCGTGTAGCACATGCTCGACGCCGTGTTTTCGTCGAACTGCGGCCATTCATAGGCAGTGGGCTGCGCGCCAATCCAGGCTTCATAGCTCACCAGATTGGGAATGCCGCTGTCAGCCGGAAGCTTGTCAGCGTCGCACAGCGCGACATACTTGCCAATGCCGGGGCAGCGGGCATGAATTGCCTGCACCAGTGGCAGGAAGCTCATGTCAAAGCACAGCACCTTGTCCTGCGCGTGGTTGGCAATCCAGGCGATCTGATCGGGGTGCAAGCGCGGATTGATGGTGTGCAGCACCCGGCCCGATCCGCTGACGCCAAAATAAAGCTCCAGGTGCCGGTAGCCGTTCCAGGCCAGCGTGGCGACCCGCTCGGAAAACGGCAGCTTCATGGCGTCCAGCGCGTTGGCCAATTGGCGTGAGCGCAATGCCACCTCGCGCCAGGTGTAGCGGTGAATGTCGCCTTCCACGCGGCGCGACACAACTTGTGCGTCGCCGTGATGGCGCTGCGCAAACTCAATCAATGAAGATATCAAAAGCGGTTGGCTCTGCATCAGGCCCAGCATTGCAAACTCCTTGGCGTTAAGCGTCAAACACCCGATCGTAGTACCTGCCGCCACATGACGGAAGGGACAAACCCCCGATCGAACCTATGACGCAGTGGAATGCGGGGTTTCCATCGGCCTGAAATGCAGCGTGATGACCGTGCCCTTCCCTATCTCGGATCGAATCTCGACGGAGCCACTGATGGATTGCATGACCCGATGACAGAACATCAGCCCCATGCCGGTGCCGCCTGAGTTGGCCCGGGTGGTCACCGGCTCGCGCGTCAACTTGGCCAGCACCTCTGGCGGGATGCCGGGGCCGTTGTCGGTGAAGCGAATCCAAGGCCGGGCGATTGCACCGCGCGGGTCCTTCACGCCTACTTCCACCAAGAGCCGAGGCTGCGGCATGCCACGCATGGCGATCATCGCGTTCTTGGTCAGGGTGCACAGCACAAGATAGAGCAAATCGCGCCGCCCCGGCAGGCTGAAGTCCTCGAACACCAGGCTATTGGCCCAGGCGCGCTCACGGCCATCGAACGGAAACTCGTCCAGCAGCGAAGCCACCAATGCGCGGGCACTGACGCTCTGCATGGCAGAGCCCGGATAGGCATCGCGTGCAGACTGCACGAAGGTGGACACCAGCGACTGGCAGTAAAGCGCGCGCCGCTCTGCGCGTTCTAGTGCGGCGATCAGCTCGCCGGTGTGGTGCTCAGTGAACTGTGCCACGCCGGTTTCCACTCCTGCCTGTGGATGCAGATAGCGAGTGGCCACCGTGTTTACGCAGCCGCGCACCGTGGCCAGCGGGGTGTTGAGCTCGTGCGCCAGAAAACCCAGCGTGTCGCGCAATGCCGCCACCCGCCCTTCGTTGAGCGCGCGCTCGAAGGCCTGCGCACGGTACAGTGTGGACGCTTCGCGCAGCGCCTCGCGCGTGCTGGCCTCTTCCAGCGGCTTTTCAAGAATGCGCAGCACCTTGCCCTGGTTGACTGCGGCAATCGCAACATCTTTCTCGGCGTAGGCAGTGGCCAGCAGCCGGATAATGTGCCGAAAATCCCGCTGCACCGCACTCAGCAGCTTCATGCCGTCTTGGTCAGGCATGCGGTAATCTGTGACCAGCACGGCAAACTCTTTGCCTCTATTGGCCAGCAACTCCAGAGCCTGCACCACACCATCGGCAGTCACTACCTGGAACTCGTCGCCGAAAGTGCGGGCAAACCATTTGCGAGAAGAGGACTCGTCATCGACGAAAAGAATCGACGCGCCTTCGTCGGCCAGGCTGGATGGAACCATGTACTAAATTTCGGTGATCGTTGAATGTGCCAAGGCATATGCTCTCAGCGCTTGTTGTGCATCTTCAGAAGCCGACTTGATCTGTGCCAACCAGTCGGGCTGCATAGGCCAGCTCTTGGACTCGAGCGCTGGCACATAGATGCTGCGGGTCACTCGGTAGAGCCCCTGCGCGCCCGCCTCGCCGCTGATGCCCAGCATGGAGTGCATCGCATCCAGGCAAGCCTTGAGGTCTTGCGCCTGCGCGGCGTCCTCTAGCTGACCCAGCAGCCGGCTCAACTCGGGCAGGTAATCTGAGAGCAATTCGGACAGCATGCCGATGCGCCGGTAGCTGTCCAGGCGCATCTGGTCCAGCGCGGCGCCTTCGGTCTGGGCAGACACTGGGGCGGCGGCGGGGTAGTCGGGCTGGGGTGCGTTGGGATCATGAGACCCGGTCAAGCGCCTCAGCCTTGCATACAGCACATGGGCATCGACTGGTTTGGTGATGAAGTCATTCATGCCCGCGCTGGCTGCCTGCTTGAGGATGTCGTCGGCTGAATGGGCACTCAAGGCCAGGATGGGGATGTCCTTCCATGATTCGCTGCTGCGGCGAATGGCCTGCGTGGTCTCCATGCCGCTCATGCCGGGCATGTTCAGGTCCATCACGATGGCGTCGCAGTGCCCGGCCCTTTGCAACTGGTTCAGCACCTCCTGGCCATGGGCTGCCTCGGCCACGGTGGCGCCCGCGTGGCGCAGGTAGGCGGCCACTGATTTGCGGTTGTAGGGGTTGTCATCGGCCAGGATGATGTGCCGCCCCGCCAGCACCGCGTGCGCCTTGGCGCGCCCTGGCGCCAGCAGCGCGCGGTGCAAGGCCTGCAGCAACTGCAGGCAATCGGAAGGCTTGCTCACGAACGCATCCATGCCGGCCTTGGCAGTCTTGACGCTGGCCAGGTGCGCTGGCTCGCTCGAATAGGCCACGATGCGCACATCGCGGTTGAGCGGCGCGGCCTGACCCTGGCGCAGCCTCTCGGCCACGCCATAGCCATCGAGCAGCGGCATGTTTAGATCAAGCAGTACCAGATCAAAGCGCTGAATGGACAGCGCCTCCAGGGCGATCAGCCCATCGGCCGCCTCCTGCAGTTGCGCCTGCAGGGGCTCCAGCTTGGCCAGCGTGGCTTTGCGCTGCAGCGCATCGTCATCGACGATGAGAATGCGCTTGCCGGCAAAGGCGGCGCGCGCTGCCTCCAGCACGCTTTGGCGGTGGGCCTCGTAGTCTTGCGCGCTTGTGGGCGGAAAGCTCAAAGTGAACTCGGTGTACTGGCCCAACTCGGATTGGCAGGCGATGTCGCCGCCAAAGGCCCTCATGACGCGCCGGCAGTAGGCCAGGCCCAGGCCAGTGCCGCCGGATTTGCCCACCGAGCGAAACGGCTGGAACAGCCCGGTCAGCACCTCCGGGGCGATGCCCGGGCCGCTGTCGCGCACCTTGACCTGATGCTCGCCCACGCTCAGGTCGATGCGCGCATCGGGGTAGAGCGTGAGGTAGTACAGCGCGTTCTTGATCAGGTTGAACAGCACGAACAAGTAGGCCGTCTCGTCGCCCCGGAAGGTGAAGTCGGCCTCAATGCGCACGCCCAGGCGGGCCCGGTCGGCCTCGCTGTCGAAGGCATATTCTTCAACCGCTTTCTGGGTGGCCTGGGCGGCACTGAGGTAGCCAAAGGATGCCGCGTCCATCGGCTTGGCGTTGACCTCATCGAGCGTCATGTCGATCACCTGCAGGCCGCGCCTGACCGCCACTTCGCTCTCGGCCAGATGCCGGTACAGGGTGTCGATCTCGCGTGGCGCCAGGCTGTAGCTCTGCTCGGTCGTGCTGGGCGCGGGCAGCGCCTGCTGCATGCCCTCAAGACTGTGCTTTATTTGGCTGAACGGGTTGCGCATCTCGTGGGCGATCGAGCCGGCAAGGGCTTGGGTTGTCCGCAGTTTGCGCTCGGTGTCAATCTGCTCAGTGGAGAACTTGAAGAGATTGCCCCCAATGACAATCAGCGCGAACGCCGGCAATTGCGCAATGAGATCGACCGGCAGCTTGGGGTTGGTGGTTGTGCCCATGTAGACGGCTGCTGCCAGGCCGACGCCAAGGAAAAGCATGACCAAGGTGTTGCGCCAGTCAGTCAGCAAAACCAGGAAGCTGAGAATGATGAACGCATTGGAGATGGCCGGCACACCGCCGCCTCTTTGCAGTGCGGTCAGCACAGTGAAAAATGGCAGGCAAAACAGCAGCGCGAAATAAGAATAGCCAATGTAGTAGGGCTTGAGTTTCTCGGACCAACGGTCTTTGAGCGCGAGCAATGAAAATAGCGCGAAAGCGATGAACCGCAAAATCACATCGTCGAAAAGCTGAGGGTTGGGGCGAGTGAACCGCACGAGATAGAACAGCCCCACCGACGCCGCGCCCACATAGCCCATGTACTTCAGGCGTGGTGGCCCGTAGGCGTGATAGACCTTGTAGTGCTCGTAGGTGCCGCTGAATATATTGATCATGCAGGTGTGTTCATTCATGCAGCCAGACGGATCATTTCCATTTGGGCCTGCAACTTTTCTTCATCGGTGCTCGCCAGTGCCATTAGCACTGAAGGCACATGTCCGTGTATGAGGGAAATGGGGTCTGCGTTGCCTTCCTGGGCCTCTTTTATTAGAACCGAGAAACCGAACCGTCTATAGAGACGACTGAGCAAAGGCGTGCATGCAGCGAAAAGGTTTTCGATGCTGGTTGTGCGAACAAGATGCAGTAGTGTCAGGTAAAGGCAACGTTTGAGGGCATCAGGCCCGCTGCGATATTCGGGTGCCAAGGCCAAGCGCCCGACCTCCCAACTGGCATCGTAAAAGCGAGCTGGGACAAGTGGTTTGTCCGCAAGCAAGGTCTCGCACGGTGCTAATCCACGGTCCATTGGAATGAGACGAATTGTCCCGATGAATACCCCCCGCAGCACGAAAGCACCGACAAATCCATTTTCGTCTCTTTTTTTTCGCGGGCCAGGAATTGGGGGTCCGCCCGGACCCCGGCTGGCAGCCGAATCTCTTCACGCAGGTGGGCCACACGGGAAATATCCGCCAGGCCTTGCAGGTGGCAAAACCCCAACTCGCTGACAGGAACATCGATGCGCCCTGGGCGGACGTCGGCCACAGGTTCAGCAAAGTGCGGAAGTTGAACCGGCACTTCATAAAGCGCCGGCCTCTGGCCATGAAACGATGGCGATGCCCAATGGGTGTCCATTTTTATTTACCTCCCTTGTGGCCGTCATCCGGCAAGACCGACGCGGCCACCGCTAATTATCACCAAATTACATGGCAACGCAACTGTGAAGCGGGGTGCCGATAACGCGACCTGGTCGCGCAGTGGGCACACCGTAGGCGGTGGCCCGCTTTCCCAGGTGTTGACCGAACCCAGATCAGGCGCTCGATCGTTGCGCCGCCGCATACGCTGTCATCTCCCGCTGCATGTGTGTAGCGCAATGTCTGAGATGCGCGACCCAATCGGCCTGGTCAGGCCAGGCCCCGCGCTTTCGCATCTGCTCGTGGATCCCGCTGGCGAGCTGGTGCAGGCCCCGGCCGCCAGCCTCGCCGCTCATACCCGAAATCGCGTGCAGTGTATCGAGACAGGCGTGGAAATCGCCCGCGCGGGCAGATCGTTCGAGCTTGTCGGTCCAGCGCATCAGTTCAGGCAAATGCACGGTCACCAGTTCGTCGAGCATGCCGATTGAGCGGCAAACCTCCAGGCGCTGAAAGTCGATATCACCTGACGTGGGCCAGGGTTGCGCCAATGAGCGTGCGTCGACGCTGCGCCTACTCAGTGCCTCTTGGGGCGCCACGGCTTGCCTCGCGTCACCATCGGCGAGGCAACGCCCCAGCCTTGCATACAGCACATGGGCATCGACTGGTTTGGTGATGAAGTCATTCATGCCCGCGCTGGCTGCCTGCTTGAGGATGCCGGTGCCCACGGGGCTGATGACGAAGGGGCTCAGAGTCTGCAGGGCGACGGTGTCTTCGAAGGCGACTCTGGATTGGGCTTGCGCGGCTAGGTTGGTGAGGGTGGGGGAGAGGGTGACTTTGCAGGTGAGGGATTGGAATGTCGCACCCGACGCCAGGGCTTGCAGACTCGCGTGGAAAGCCGATCGAGTTGCTGCATCGTCCGCTACGTCATCGGTCCGCCGTTTGATTGAAGAGGCCGATTTCTTGAGGTTGGGGCTTCCTGAAACAAGCTCGACTACTTCAAATGAGTAGAAATAATCGGGACCCAGGCGCCCTTTATCCAACGGCAGTCCCCGGTACTGCGGAAACACCTCCCCATCCGCCCCAAAGTTTTCCTTCCCCAGCCTCACCGTCTCGTAGACATGCACCCCACCATCGATCGCACACAGCCGATCGACTTCGCGGTCGAGTTTGGTTTTGGCGCGCTCGCAGCCGGCCAAGCCGACCAAGATCAAAATCGTGAGACTCAATGTGATGAAACGCATGGGATGCTCCTTGAGCGGCGCGCTTGGGGGCGCTTGGCCAGGCTGGTTGTAAAATGAACACCAATGACGTCATTATCGATGCAAATATCAAACTATTGCAAACAAGAGTTTGCTAATGACCTCTTCTTGAGCCGCGCCAACGCCAGTTGCGAGACCGACGAATGCAAAACCTGACAAACGCCTTGCTCAGCGTGATCGACAGCGCCATCGACAGCCCGCCTCTGCTGGGTGCGATGCTGTTGTTGCTGTGGAGCGTGCATGCGATCAATGCGTTGCTGGCCTATCGGCTGAACGTGTTTGGCATTTATCCGCGGCGCTCAGTTGGGCTGCGGGGCATTTTGTTTTCGCCGTTTCTTCACGGCAGCGCCGGCCACTTGTTCTTCAATTGCATTCCGCTGGTGGTGCTGGCCACCTTGATCCTGGTGAACGGCCAGGCCTTCTTCTTTCAGGTGACGGCGATGATCGCCGTGCTAAGTGGCGTGTTGACCTGGTTACTGGGCCGAAGGGCCTTTCATGTGGGCGCCAGTTCAGTGATCATGGGGTACTGGAGTTTTCTGCTGGTCGATGCGGTGCTGCAGCGTTCTGCGCTGTCAATCGTGCTGGCGGCCTTGTGCCTCTACTACTTCGCGGGCATGTACACCAACATCTTTCCCAGGGAAGAGAAGACCTCCTGGGAAGGGCATTTGTTCGGCCTCTTGTCTGGCGTCGCGGTGAGCTATGTGCTGGTCCGCGGCTGGGTGCCGGCCCTTGGGTGAAGGCATGCGCCTTCGGGCAATGCCCCTGTTGGATACGGGCCCAGGCCGTGCCCCTGACAATCGGCCCATGGATCAAGCCGTCGCCACCCCCACTGAACAATTAGACCTAGGCCTTGCCCTGCCCTGGCAAAACAGCTTCGCCAGCCTCGGCCCGGCCTTCTACACCGAGCTCATGCCCAGCCCCCTGCCCTCCCCCTATGTGGTGGGTGTGAATGACGCACTGGCGCGCGAGCTGGGCCTGGCCCCCGATGCGCTCAGATCGCAGGCAGGCGTTGAGGCCTTCACAGGCAACCAGCCGATCGCCGGGTCGCAGCCGCTGGCCAGTGTCTACAGCGGCCACCAGTTCGGTGTGTGGGCCGGCCAGTTGGGCGATGGGCGGGCCATCCTGCTGGGTGAGGCGCACACGGCCGCCGGGCCGCGCGAGATTCAGCTCAAGGGCAGCGGGCGCACGCCCTACTCGCGCATGGGCGATGGGCGCGCGGTGCTGCGATCGAGCATTCGCGAGTATCTGTGCTCCGAGGCGATGTGGGGCCTGGGCATTCCCACCACCCGCGCGCTGATGGTCACCGGCTCTGACGCACCGGTGCGGCGCGAAGAGATGGAAACCTCCGCCGTGGTGACGCGGGTGGCGCCCAGCTTCATGCGCTTTGGTCACTTTGAACATTTCAGTGCCCGCAATCAATTGGACGAGTTACGCACCTTGGCCGACTATGTGCTTGACAGGTTTTACCCGCAGTGCCGCAGCACCGACAAGTTCGCCGGCAACGCCTACGCTGCGCTGCTGGAGCAGGTCAGCGAGCGCACCGCCGCGATGGTGGCGCAGTGGCAGGCGGTGGGCTTTTGCCATGGGGTGATGAACACCGACAACATGAGCATTCTGGGCCTGACCATCGACTATGGCCCCTTTCAGTTTCTCGATGCGTTTGACCCCGGCCACATTTGCAACCACAGCGATGACCAAGGCCGCTATGCCTACAACAAGCAGCCCAACATCGCTTACTGGAATCTCTTCTGCCTGGGCCAGGCGCTGCTGCCTTTGATTGGCGATCAAGACCTTGCCCTGGCCGCGCTGGAGTCGTACAAGCAACTGTTTCCGCGCGAGTTGGAATTGCGCATGCGCGCCAAGCTGGGCCTGCCAGACGCTCAGCCGCAAGACCGCGAGTTGATCGAAGGCATCTTGGCACTGCTGGCCGCCGACAAGGTGGACTACACCATCTTCTGGCGCAGGCTGTCCATGCATGCGGCGGGCGAGCCCGCGTCTCTGGTGCGCGATCTATTCCTACAGCGCGAGGCCTTCGACGCCTGGTCACTACAATATTCAAAGCGGCTGAGCACAGAATCGGCGCCGCAGATGCTGCGAACCAATCCAAAATACGTGCTGCGCAACCATCTGGGTGAGTTGGCCATTCGGCAAGCGAAACTAAAGGACCATTCTGGTGTCGAAGACCTGCTGGCACTGTTGCAAGCTCCGTACGATGAGCACCCGGGCCACAACGACAAGGCCGGGTTTCCGCCTGACTGGGCCACACAAATTGAAATAAGCTGCTCCTCATGACATTCAAGATTCAGAAAACCGATACGCAGTGGAAAGAAGTGCTGGCGCAAAAAGGCGCTGAGCGCGGCGCCTTCGATGTCACTCGCCATGCATCCACCGAGCGGCCCTTCACAGGCAAGTACGAAGCGGTATGGGCAGACGGCAGCTACCACTGCATCTGCTGCGGCGCCAAGCTGTTCGATTCCTCAACCAAATTTGATGCCGGCTGCGGATGGCCGAGCTTTTCATTGGCGGTGCCAGGCGCCATCAAGGACATCAGCGACATGAGCCACGGCATGCTGCGCACCGAGACCGTCTGCGCCGATTGCGGCGCCCACCTGGGCCATGTGTTTCCTGATGGGCCTACCCCCACTGGCCTGCGCTATTGCATGAACTCAGCCTCGCTGGATTTTCAGCCTGGCAAACAAGACAAGTAGGCTGCATTCATGAAGTTGCTGATTGATTTCTTTCCCATCATTTTGTTCTTCGTGGCCTTCAAACTGGCCGGCATCTACGTGGCCACTGGCATTGCCATTGTGGCCACCATTGCCCAGATAGCATGGCTGCGCCACAGCACCGGCAAGATCGAGCCGATGCAGTGGGTGAGCCTGGGCGTAATCGTGCTGTTTGGCGGTGCCACCATCGTGGCGCAAAACGAAACCTTCATCAAATGGAAGCCCACTGTGCTGTACTGGCTGATGGGCGCGAGCTTGATGGCTGGCCTTTTGTTCAAGAAGAACCTGCTCAAATCGCTCATGGGTTCTCAGATTGATTTGCCCGAAGCCGCCTGGCGCGTCACCAACTGGAGTTGGATCGTCTTCTTCGCCATCATGGGTGTGCTCAATCTGTGGGTGGCCTTCACTTTTGATACCGACACCTGGGTCAACTTCAAACTCTTCGGCGGCCTGGGCCTGATGGTGGTCTTCGTCATCGGTCAGGCGCTGTACCTGGGCCGCTACATGAAGACGGACGAAGCACCCAAGCAGCCTTGATCTGAATCGAAATTAGCTCGAAATGCCTACCGGAATCACGGCTGACGCCTTGCGTCAGCGCCTCACGGAACGTTTGGCCCCTACTGCTGTCGAAGTCATCGATGAAAGCAGCGCCCATGCAGGCCATGCCGGGGCCGATGGCAGCGGCTCTGGCACACACTTCCGGGTGCGAATCGGCTCGGCTCTCTTCGCCGGCCTCTCGCCAGTGGCACGCCACCGGCTTGTGTATGATGCGCTGCAAGATTTTCTCGACCGTGGCCTGCATGCCTTGGCGATTGAAACCCAGATCACTTCCCAGATTCCTTCCTCTTCCTCCTGACATCCAAGGCAATTCCCATGAAGACATTCATCCTGTCCGCCGCGGCAGCCGCCGTACTCGCCCTGAGCGTGCCCGCCCTTGCGCAGAACGTCGCCATCGTTAATGGCAAGCCCGTGCCAAGCTCACGCGTGGAGGCATTGAAGCTGCAGTTGGCCAAGAGCGGCCGCCCTGTGGGCGCCGAAATGGACGGCCAATTAAAGGACGAAATCATCGCCCGCGAAATCTTCATGCAAGAGGCGCAAAAACGCGGCCTGGACGCCACCGATGATTTCAAGGCGCAAATGGAACTCGCCCGCCAGACCCTCTTGATTCGTGAGCTGTTCGCCGACTACCAAAAGTCCAGCCCAGTCACTGATGCCGACATCAAGGCCGAGTACGACAAGTTTGCCTCGGCCAACGCCGGCAAGGAATTCAAGGCCCGCCACATCCTGGTGGAAAAAGAAGACCAGGCCAAGGCCATCATCGCTTCGCTCAAGAAGGGCGGCAAGTTCGATGCGATCGCCAAGAAAGAGTCCAAGGACCCGGGTTCAGGTGCCAATGGCGGCGATCTCGATTGGGCAAATGCCAACAACTATGTGCCCGAGTTCTCCGGCGCACTGACCAAGCTGAAAAAGGGCCAGACCACCGACGCACCGGTCAAGACCCAGTTTGGCTGGCATGTGATCCGCCTGGAAGACACGCGCGACGCGCAGTTGCCCCCGTTTGATTCAGTCAAGCCGCAGATCGCCCAGCAGTTGCAGCAGCAAAAACTGGGCAAGTTCCAGGAAGACCTGCGCGGCAAAGCGAAGATCGAGTAAGGCCGATGCGGGGGGTGAGTCCCCCGCCCTTCGCGTCACCTCCAGCGCGCCACCAGCATCAGCGCGCCCATCAGCACAGGCTGGTGCAGCATGTACCACGACAGACTCCAACGGCCGAGCCAGGCCAGCGGCCCGCTTTGGCGTGGCATGCGGCTTGTGACCCATGCACGCCTGTGTCGCAGCAGCAGTTGCCCGCATGCAAGGCCCCACCACATCGCGCCCAGCCACGGCGTAAGCGGCACATAGTCTTCGGTGATCGGTTTGCGGCTGACTAGGCCCAGCCAGTTCCAAGCCTGAGAGTTCAAGAAGTCCAGCGCCGGCCACTGCGCGTGCGCCAACTCGGCCAGCGGCTTCAGTGCAAACATGATCGCACCTGCCAACCACAGCCACTGACCCCACCTCGCCGAGAACCGCGTCAGGATCAACATCAGCGCAATCCCGTGCAGCACGCCGAAGTAGATATAGGTCTTGGGGAACATCCAGTACGAGCCGGCTGAAACCAGCAGTGCACAGGCGGTGACCTGAGCCCAGCGCGTCCAGAAGCGCGGCCAGCTCTGGCCCTGTTCCACCGCCACCGCCTGACCCAGCCCCGCGCAAAACAGAAACAGACTGACGATGGCCGTGCGCTGCCAAGTCCACAGTGGATCGTGGTAGAAATCCTGCCTGATGTAACCGAAGTAGTTGAGGTCAAAGCAGAAATGAAAGACAGTCATCCACACCACGGCCAAACCGCGCAGTGTGTCGATGCTGTCAAGACGTGAGCGGGTCATGTCCAGACGTGGCTGCGGTGTCGCTTGCTCGCCAGGCGATGCTGCCCCTGTACGCGTGCCAACTTGCATGCCCCAGCCACGGCCCGACCAGTATCAGGCCCAGCGACCATGGCACCATCAAGGCCGCCAGCACCAGCAGCACGATCAACATGCCCCACAACAACATGGGGCCGGGCCGGCTGGTCACCACATGGATGCTGGCGATACCTGCCGATATGGCGTCAGTGTTTCGGTCCAGGATCATCGGGATGGAGACAACGCAGGTGGAAAACACCAAGCCCGCAAACACACCCCCGACAACCAGATACGCCGCGACGAACTGCCAGTTTTTGGGGTTGAAGACGGCCTGCAAGACGCTGGCCGTGGTGGGCATGCCCGTGTTGAAGAACACCGCAAACACCACCAGTGAAGCCCGGCCCCACAAGAGCTCAAGCAACAAGAGAACCAACACCAACATCGCCATGCTGCCCATGCGGCGACTCCAACAGGTGAGTGACTCGCCAAAGCTTTGCGGCAAGCCAAGCTCCCGGCGTCGGCTCGCCTCATACAAGCCCATGGCCAGGAACGGCCCCACCAGAAAGCAGCCCGAGACGAAGGACAGTGTGTACTGCGGCGAGTTGCGAAAGATCGCACCCAGCATCAGCGCCATCAACCAGAAGCAGATGCCATAGAACAACGCAATGCCGCGAGCCGCCGGTAAATCGGCCCATCCAGCGCGTAGCCATCGGAAGGGGTCTGACAGGCCCAGCGGTCTGACTTCGCGCACGGGCTTGGCTGCGCCCTGAGAGCCTGGAGCCGATTGATCGACAGAGGATTCAGTGGGCGAATTCATTGCGGCTGGTCATGCTGCCTTAGGCATCACTTCCTTGTCAATACGCCGCGCGATCGCCTTTTCAGCCGCCTTTATTTCGTAGGCCGTCTGCAAGTTCATCCAGCTTTGCACGTCACCGCCAAAATAGCGAACCAGTCGCATGGCCGTATCCACCGTCACTCCGCGACGCTCCAACACGATATCGTTGATGCGCGAGGCCGGCACCTTAAGCGCTTGCGCAAGTGCATTGGCGCTCATGTCGAGTGGCTTCAAATAGTCTTCACGCAGGACTTCGCCCGGATGCACAGGACGAAGAGCGTTTTTGGATGCGGCAATAGGCATGGCGAACTCTATCTCAAGTGCCCCTGTCAATCCAGCGCCGTGCATTGTGCCAAATCCGCATCCAAGGGCTGAAGGCGCTCTTATCCTGGTTGGTCCAGCTCATTTGAATGTTGCGAAACACCCGCTCAGGGTGGGGCATCATGGCGGTGAAGCGGCCGTCCGCGGTGGTGACTGCGGTGAGGCCGCCGGGGCTGCCATTGGGGTTGAAGGGGTAGGCCTCGGTGGGTGCTCCGTGGTGATCGGTAAAGCGCATGGCGGCAATGGCCTTCGCCTGGTCGCCGCGGTAGGCGAAATTGGCAAAGCCCTCGCCGTGCGCCACTGCGATGGGCAGGCGCGCACCGGCCATGCCAGCGAAGAACAAGCTGGGCGAATCCAGCACCTCCACCTGCGACAGGCGGGCCTCATAGCGTTCGCTGCGGTTGGTAGTGAAGCGCGGCCAGTCCTGCGCATCGGGGATGATGTCGGCCAGCTCGGCCAGCATCTGGCAGCCGTTGCACACGCCCAATGCGAAGGTATCCTGCCGATCAAAGAACGCCTTGAACGCATCGGCCAGTTGTGAATTGAACATGATGCTGCGGGCCCAGCCGATGCCGGCGCCCAGCGTGTCGCCATAACTGAAGCCGCCACATGCGACGAAGCCTTTGAAGTCTTGCAACTTCGCTCGGCCGCTTTGCAGATCGGTCATGTGGACGTCAAACGCATCGAAGCCGGCTTCGGTAAATGTGTAGGCCATCTCCACATGCGAATTGACGCCCTGCTCGCGCAGGATCGCGACTTTGGGGCGAGCCAGGTGGATGGCTGGCGCGCTGCTCAATTGAGTCAATGCAGTCAATGCAGCCGGCAGCACCACATGCAGACCAGGATCAGCAGGCTCACCAGCGGCTGCATGCTCGGCGTTGGCACCCACAGGGTTGTCTCGCTGCTGGCAGATTTTCCAGCTCACGCTGTCCCATACCTGATGCAGATCGTGAAGGCTGGACGAGAAAACCGACTTGGTGTCGCGCCACACTTGCACTTGACCCTTGCCCACGTCGATGCTCGATGATGCGGGCCGCGTCATGCCCACAAAATGACTGTGCCGAGACAAGCCGTGTTCGCGCAGCACCTGCATGACCTCGTTGCGCCGGGGTGTTGCCACCTGTAGCAGCACACCGAGTTCTTCATTGAACAAAGCCCGCAAGGTGAGCTCTTCGCGCCGGGCGCTCACCTGCCCGGCCCAGTTCTTGGCGTCGCCGTATTCGGCCTTGCTGTCAGCGATGCCGTCGCCTTCGGTCACCAGCATGTCGACGTTGAGCGACACGCCCACATGACCGGCAAAGGCCATCTCGCAAGCGGCCGCAAAAAGCCCGCCGTCGCTGCGGTCGTGGTAGGCCAGTATGGCGCCCTGCGCGCGCAAGGCATTGACCGCATTGACCAGGCTCACCAGGTCTTGTGCGTCGTGCAAGTCTGGCACTTCGTTACCCGTCTGCTCCAGCACCTGCGCCAGGATGCTCCCGCCCATGCGCATGCGGCCGTGGCCCAGATCGATCAGCACGAGCGTGGTGTCCTGCGCGGCGTCCAGTTGGGGTGTCAAGGTGCCACGCACATCGGACAGCGTGGCAAAGGCCGAGATGATCAGGCTGACCGGCGAGGTGACCTTGCGCCGCTCCTGCCCCACACTCCACTGCGTGCGCATGGACAGGCTGTCCTTGCCCACGGGAATCGAAATGCCCAGCGCTGGGCACAACTGCATGCCCACGGCACGCACTGTCTCATAGAGCGCGGCGTCTTCACCGGCCTCACCACAGGCTGCCATCCAATTGGCAGAGAGCTTGACGCGGGCGAGTTCGATGGGCGCTGCCAGCAGATTGGTGATGGCCTCAGCCACCGCCATGCGGCCAGACGCTGGCGCGTCAATGACTGCCAGAGGCGTGCGTTCGCCCATGCTCATCGCCTCGCCGGCAAAGCCTTTGAAGTCAGCCAGGGTCACCGCGCAATCGGCCACAGGCACCTGCCAGGGCCCGACCATCTGGTCGCGGTGCGACAGAGCGCCCACGGTGCGGTCGCCAATGGTGATAAGAAATCGCTTGGAGGCGACTGTCGGGTGGGCCAGCACCTGAATGGCGGCATCCTGTAGCTTCACGCCTGTCAGGTCGATAGGCGCGAATTCGCGCTTCACAGTCTTGACATCGCGGTGCATCTTGGGCGGCTTTCCCAGCAGCACGTTCATGGGCATGTCAACCGGCAGGCCTTTGCTATGCGTCTTGTCATCTGCCACGGCCGGCAAGCCGGGCAGATCCACAGCGCCCACGACCAGTTGCCGCTCTTGCGTGGCCACACCCACCACCGAGAACGGGCAGCGCTCACGCTCGCAAAAGGCCTGGAACTGCGCCAGCGACTCAGGCGCGATGGCCAGCACGTAGCGCTCCTGGCTTTCGTTGCACCAGACTTCCTTGGGCGCCAGGCCTGACTCTTCCAGAGGAATGCGCCGCAGATCAAAGCGCGCGCCGCGCCCGGCATCGTTGCTCAGCTCGGGAAACGCATTGGACAAGCCGCCCGCGCCCACATCGTGAATCGCCAGAATCGGATTGGCCGCACCTTCGGCCCAGCAATGGTTGATGACCTCTTGCGCCCGGCGTTCGATCTCCGGGTTGCCACGCTGCACCGAATCAAAATCAAGCTCGGCCGCATTCGCGCCTGTAGCCATGGAGCTGGCCGCACCGCCGCCCATGCCGATGCGCATGCCCGGCCCTCCCAATTGAATCAGCAAGGCCCCGGCTGGAAACTCAATTTTGTGCGTCTGACCAGCGTCTATGGTGCCCAGGCCGCCCGCGATCATGATGGGCTTGTGGTAGCCGCGCCATTCTTGTTGCGTCTGCCTGGATTGCGGATCAAGGTATGTTACCGGCTGCTCATACTCGCGAAAGTAGCCCAGCAGATTGGGTCGGCCGAATTCGTTGTTGAATGCCGCGCCGCCCAGTGGGCCTTCGGTCATGATCTGCAGTGGGCTGGCAATGTGTTCGGGCTTGCCAAAGCGCCCGCCCCAGAGCTTGGACACGGTAAAGCCAGTCAGGCCTGCCTTGGGCTTGGAGCCGCGGCCGGTTGCGCCTTCGTCGCGGATTTCTCCGCCCGCGCCGGTGGACGCGCCGGGAAAAGGCGAGATCGCCGTGGGATGGTTGTGCGTCTCGACCTTCATCAGAACATGGTGCAGCGCATCTTGCTTTCGGTAGAGCGATGCGTCGCCAGAGCGTGCCATGAAACGCTCCACCGCCGAGCCTTCCATGACCGACGCATTGTCGGAATAGGCCACCACCGTATGCTGGGGGCTGACCTGGTGCGTGTGCCGGATCATGCCGAACATGCTGCGCTCCTGAGCAGCACCGTCGATGGTGAATGTGGCGTTGAAAATCTTGTGACGGCAGTGTTCGCTGTTGGCCTGCGCGAACATCATTAGCTCCACATCGGTGGGGTTGCGGGCCAGGCCACGGAAAGCTTCCACTAAGTAGTCGATCTCATCATCGGCCAGCGCCAGGCCAAACTGGGTGTTGGCCCGCTCCAGCGCCGCCCGGCCGCCACCCAGAATGTCCACATGCTCCATGGGCGCGGGCGCCAACTCGGTGAAGAGCCCGTGGGCTGCATCGCGGGTCAACATGACGCTCTCGGTCATGCGGTCGTGCAGCAGGCCGGCCATGGCCGCCAGCGCCGCCGCATCAGGCGCCGACTTGCCAAGCCAGCCGCTCTTGAACTGTATGCGCCATTCGGTGATGCGCTCGATGCGCTTGAGTGCGATGCCGCAGTTATGCGCAATGTCCGTGGCCTTGGACGCCCAAGGCGACACGGTGCCAAAGCGCGGCGTCACCACCAGCAGGCTGCCATCGGATGTGCCCTGATGCGGCGGGCCGTAGCGCAGCAGCGCGGCCAGGCGTTCTTTCTCGGGCGCTGTGGGTGCATGATCGGCAGCAACCAGATGGACAAAGCGTGCGCTGATGGCGACGACTTTGTCCTGGATGGCCTGCAAGCTGGGAAGCAGTTGCTGAACGCGAAAATCGCTGAGGGCGTTGCCGCCCTCGAACTCGGTGATGTGCAGGGTCACAGTGAAGCCTGATAGGGATCGGGTGGCGGGTGGGCAATGATTGGCGGGGCCGCTGACTGGGGCCTTCCGTCTTACCGCGTATTTTAGCTTCGCCGGCGCCGCCACCTAGCCGCTGTTTGCCCAACAGTGCCCTACCCGGCGATGTCCACACCACTGCGTAAGCTCGGCGCAAAGATTTCGCTAAGCAGCAAGGCGATGCTCGTAGTACGAGCCGCTCACCATCATCCAGGATCGCAAAACTCGCGGCCAGATTCGCAGAATCCGGCGGGGGTGAGGGCTGGATTATCCCCCAGACTGGGTGGGCAGTCGGCGTGCGCGTGACGGCGAGTCAGTCACTCAAAACCGTCTTTCGTGCCTTGCAGCCAGCGGCTCGGTCCTTGGGCGACTGCATCGAGATTACTTTAGACATAGTCGGGCTTGTCCATCTTTTCTCTTGCTTATCTTCGATCTCCAATTGCTGAATTTTCACATCAGCTATGGAGTACGTTTTTTTGGGAGCAAGATCAGCTACTTCTTGACCGACGACACGGCGTCCACAATGCCGCACACGTCGTCGAGCAACGCGGTGGCCTCGGCCAACATCTCGTGGTGCCCGCCGCCCCACGCATGAGGCCTGCCCTCACGCTCGCGCCAGTCGAAAGACTTGGGCTGATGACCCAATACATAGGCTTGGCCCTTGGGCCCGTCGAACGGCAGCGCGAACGGGTTGTCCTTGTGGGAAGCAGAGTGCGTCATCGGAAAACCGATCACGATGCCGGTTTTGTCATTGAAGCTCTTGGGTGACAGGACCAGCATCGGGTGCTGGTCGGGAATTTCTTGTCCCTTGGCCGGGCTGTGATTGATGAAAATCACCTCAGCGCGGTCTGGGACCCACAGCGGATCCAGGGGCATCAGAGGACCTCGCGCCCCACAGGTTCAAATGCCATGACCTCGCCCCCATGCCGCTTGGGATCGAAAGCAGTCAACCTTTCCTCCAGGGTAGGTCGGCGCCGCACTTTCTCAACCACCAGGCGCCCCGCGTCGACAACCAGGCTGACGGGGGTGCCCTGCTCTACGCCGAGCGCCTTGGCCACCTCGCTGTTCAGGCGAAGCGCCAACCCGTTACCCCATTGGTTGATCTTGGTCCGTTCACTGACCTCTGCCATAACCGACTCCCAATAGTGGTTGAAGTCGACACAGTGTATCAACATCCAAGTTTGTGTCAACGGGGTTGATACTCACGGGGTTGATACTCCGTGTCGGCAGTAAATAGCTTGTCCGGTTTACAGCAAGTAATCTGTCCGGTTTGTGGAGCAGCGATGCAGCATGCCCCCATTAGCCGGACCCGCTACATGCAGGAGAACCGGAAGATGAGATTTCAAGAAGCTTATGAGGGCTGGAACGACGGTCGGCTGAACCGGGCAAACCCGCTGGCGGCGTTGCTCCTGTCTTGCAGGCATCAGCCTGCTGCGTCCTCACGCCTTGCCATCGGGATTGCCAGGCGCCCACTCGAGCGCGTCCAACTGCCGTTTCTAGGATAATTGAGCACATGAGCATTACATTCAAAGTAGGCGAGGAAGTACAGGGCATGCGCGTGGCCGGCAAGATGGCCTCCGAGGTGCTGGACTTTCTCACGCCCCACATCAAGCCGGGCATCACCACCCGCGAAATCGACCAACTGGCCGCCCAATACATGAAGAAGCAGGGCTCGGTGTCCGCCACGCTGGGCTATCAGCCCTCTGGCTACCCCGCCTATCCGGCATCGCTGTGCACTTCGGTCAATCATGTGGTTTGCCACGGCATTCCCAATGAAAAACCGCTGCGCAAGGGCGACATCGTCAATGTGGATGTCACCGTCATCAAGGACGGCTGGCACGGCGACACCAGCCGCATGTTCATGGTGGGCGAGGTCTCCATCGCAGCCAAGCGCCTGTGCAGCCTGACCTTCGAGGCCATGTGGCACGGTATCGCGCGCGTCAAGCCCGGCGTACACCTGGGCGACATTGGCTATGCCATCCAGAAGTTCGCTGAAGGCAACGGGTTCTCTGTGGTACGTGAATTTTGCGGGCACGGCATAGGCAGAAACTTTCACGAAGAGCCGCAGGTGCTGCACTACGGCAAGCCCGGCACCCTGGACGAACTCAAGCCCGGCATGATCTTCACCGTCGAGCCGATGATCAACGCCGGTCGCCGCGAGGTGAAGGAATTGGGCAACGACGGCTGGACCATTGTGACCAAGGATCACTCGCTGTCGGCACAATGGGAGCACACCGTGCTAGTCACCGAAAGCGGCTACGAGGTGCTCACCCTGTCGGCCGGCAGCCCGCCACCACCACCTTTCGTGAACGCTTGAAGCCAATGGCCGCCACCGAGGCCATATTCGATCTGCGGACCTTGCGAGAGGCCTACAAGGCACGCAAGCAACAGCTCATGGCCAAGCTGCAGGCCCAGGGCAGCTCCACCCGCGGCATACGAAAGCTGCTTGCGCAACTGTCCCAGGAAGCCGACCACACCCTTCGTGCCCTCTGGGACGGCTGCCACATGCCGGCAGGCTTTGCGCTGTTGGCGGTGGGCGGCTTTGGCCGTGGCGAGCTCTTTCCCCACTCGGATGTGGACGTGCTGGTCTTGCTGCCTGACCGCAGCCAGGCCGATCATGACCCGGCGCACCAGCAGCGCATTGAGAGCTTCATAGGCAATTGCTGGGACAGCGGGCTGGAGATCGGATCCAGCGTGCGCACCGTCTCCGAATGCCTGGCCCAGGCCCAATCAGACGTCACG
Source organism: Comamonadaceae bacterium (assembly GCA_947476285.1). GTDB lineage: Bacteria > Pseudomonadota > Gammaproteobacteria > Burkholderiales > Burkholderiaceae_C > Ramlibacter. The sequence continues at coordinate 42,854 of CANJPU010000017.1, forward strand.
GTGCAGACATCGCTGCTTGAGTCCAGGTTGGTCACCGGCGACCCTGCTCTCTACGCCCTGTTCAACACCCGCTTCAGGGCCGCGATAGACCCCAAAGCCTTCTTCGTGGCCAAGACGCTTGAGATGCAGCAGCGTCACACCAAGTTCGAGAACACGCCTTATTCGCTTGAGCCCAATTGCAAGGAATCGCCCGGCGGTCTGCGCGATCTGCAGGTGATCCTGTGGGTGGCCAAGGCCGCAGGCCTGGTCAATAGCTGGGAAGAGCTGGAGCGCACCGGCCTGGCCACTGCTTTCGAAGTGCGCCAGATCAAGCACAACGAAGCCTTGCTCAGCCTGATCCGCGCACGCCTGCATTTCATTGCCAATAGGCGTGAAGACCGGCTGGTGTTCGATCTTCAGACCGCAGTGGCCGAGTCATTTGGCTACGCGACCACAGCCGTCAAGACCGGGGCATCAGCTACCGCAGCCCAGCCTCGTTTGCTGGTGCGTGCCAGCGAAGCGCTGATGAAGCGCTTCTATTGGGCCGCCAAAGCCGTGACGCAGCTCAATCAGATATTGCTGCTCAACATCGAGGAGCGGCTCAGCCCCACCTTGCAAGAACCGCAGCCGATCAACCCACGCTTTTTCAACAAGGCTGGCATGATCGAGGTGGCCAGTGATGACCTGTACGTAAAGAACCCGCACGCCATCCTGGAGACGTTTCTGGTCTATGAAACGACGTTGGGACTGAAAGGCTTGTCGGCCCGCACCCTGCGCGCGCTGTACAACGTGCGCGGCATCATGGATGGGCGCTTTCGCCGTGACCCTGTCAACCACGAAACCTTCCGCCAGTTGCTGATGCAACCCAAGGGAATCACGCATGCCATGCGGCTGATGAACCAGACCTCCGTGCTGGGCCGCTACCTGTGGGTGTTTCGCCGCATCGTTGGGCAGATGCAGCACGATTTGTTCCATGTCTACACGGTGGACCAGCACATCTTGATGGTGCTGCGCAATGTGCGGCGCTTCTTCATTGCCGAGCATGCGCACGAATACCCCTTCTGCTCGCAGCTGGCTGCCGGCTGGGACAAGCCCTTCATCTTCTACGTGGCCGCCTTGTTCCACGACATCGCCAAGGGGCGCGGGGGCGACCACTCGCAACTCGGAGCGCGCGAGGTGCGGCAGTTCTGCCGGCAGCATGAGATCGAACTGGAAGATGCAAAGCTCATCGAGTTTCTGGTGCGCGAGCATTTGTCCATGAGCCACATCGCGCAAAAAGAAGACCTCAGCAACCCAGATGTCATCTCTGCTTTTGCAGGCCGGGTGGGCAATGAGCGCTACCTCACCGCGCTGTACCTGCTCACTGTGGCGGACATCCGGGGCACCAGCCCCAAGGTCTGGAACGCCTGGAAAGGCAAGCTGCTGGAAGACCTGTACCGCTACACCCTGCGCACCCTAGGCGGCCGGGCGCCCGATCCCGGAGCAGAGATCGAAGCGCGCAAGCGCGAAGCCCTGGTGCAACTCGCGCTCTATGCCCTGCCCTTCGAGGGCCACAAGAAGCTCTGGGATGCGCTCGATGTGGGCTACTTCATGCGCCACGACGCGGGCGACATCGTGTGGCACACACGTCACTTGGCGCGCCACGCGGGCCATTCTAAGGCCACTGTGCGCGCCCGCATGTCGCCTGTGGGCGAAGGCCTGCAAGTCTTGGTGTACACGCCCGACCAGCCCGACTTGTTCGCGCGCATCTGTGGCTACTTTGAGCACGCCAGCTTCAGCATCCTGGACGCCAAGATCCACACCACCAAGGACGGCTACGCGCTGGACACTTTCCAGATCGTCAGCTCGATGTTGCCCGAGCACAGCCGCGAACTGATCAGCATGGTCGAATCGGAGCTGCAGCACACCTTGGAAAACGCAGGCCCGCTGCCCGTACCTAGCCGTGGTCGCGTCTCGCGTCGCGTCAAGAGTTTTCCCATCACGCCGCGGGTCACTCTGGCACCCGACGAAAAAGCCCAGCGCTGGCTGTTGTCAATTTCAGCCAGCGACCGGGTCGGCCTCTTGTACTCAGTGGCACGCGTGCTGGCGCGCCACAAGATCAACCTGCTTCTGGCCAAGGTCTCCACGCTGGGTGAGCGAGTAGAAGACACCTTCCTCATCGACGGCCCCGAGCTGCAGCACAACCGCCAGCAGATCGCGATTGAAACCGAGCTACTGCAGGCGCTGGCGTCGTGAGCAAGCCCTAATCGTCCTGCCCCGCATCGAGCCCCGGGAACAAGACCTCAGTAAAGCCAAACTGGGTGAAATCGCGCACACGCATCGGGTAAAGCGTGCCGATCAGATGGTCGCATTCATGTTGCACCACCCGCGCATGAAAGCCATCAACGATGCGGTCAATCGCGTCGCCGTATTGATCAAAGCCGGTGTAGCGAATGCGCGACCAGCGCGGCACCATGCCGCGCAGCCCCGGCACCGACAGGCAGCCTTCCCAGCCGTCTTCTTCCTGCGCTGACAAAGGTGTGATCACAGGGTTGAGCAGCACCGTGCGCGGCACCAGGGGCGCGTCGGGGTAGCGCGGGTTCACTGCATCGGTGCCGAAAATCACCAACTGCAAATCCACCCCAATTTGCGGCGCAGCCAGGCCTGCACCATCGGCCGCACGCATGGTGTCGAACATGTCGGACACCAGCAGGTGAATCTCATCGGTATCAAATTGGGTCACGGGCTGGGCCACGCGCAAGAGGCGCGCATCACCCATCTTCAAGATTTCGCGAACAGTCATGGTTGTGAGGATACCGATGGCCCATCCGCCAGTAAAGCGCGCAAGCCTTCTTCATCGAGTACCACCACACCCAGCGCCTGCGCCTTCTCCAGTTTGCTGCCCGCCTCTGCCCCCGCAACCACATAGTCTGTCTTCTTGCTGACCGAGCCTGCCACCTTCGCGCCTGCTGCTTCGAGCATGTCTTTGGCTTCATCTCGGCTGAGTGTGGGCAGTGTGCCGGTGAGCACCACCGTTTTGCCAGCCAGGGGCTTGGGCGCGCGCGCTGTCGGCTCGCCCTCTTCCCAACTGACACCACAGGCTCGCAACTGCTCCACCACCTCGCGGTTGTGCGGCTGCTCAAAGAATGTGTGGATGCTTTCTGCGACGATAGGCCCCACATCGGGCACTTCCAGCAGTTGCGCCACGCTGGCATCCATGATGGCGTCGAGCTTGCCGAAATGGCGGGCCAGTTCCTTGGCGGTGGCTTCGCCCACGTGGCGAATGCCCAGGCCGAAGAGAAAGCGCGGCAATGTGGTTTGCTTGGATTTTTCCAATGCCAGAAGAATGTTCTGGGCCGACTTGTCTGCCATGCGCTCCAGGCTGGCCAGTGCCACCAGGCCCAGGCGATACAGATCGGGCAGGGTCTTGATCACATCGCCGTCAATCAGTTGGTCCACCAGCTTCTCGCCCAGTCCTTCGATGTCGATGGCCCGGCGCTGGGCAAAGTGCAGGATGGCCTGTTTGCGCTGGGCCGCGCAGAAAAGGCCGCCGGTACAGCGGTAATCTGCTTCGCCTTCTTCGCGCACGGCGGTGCTGCCGCATACGGGGCACTGGCGTGGCATGGTGAAGGGTGGGCCGCGATGGGGTGAGGCATGAACAGATACCTGGGCCGCGTCCATCACCACGCTGACGATCTCGGGAATCACGTCTCCCGCGCGCCGCACGATGACGGTGTCGCCCACCCGCACGTCCTTGCGCCGCGCTTCGTCTTCGTTGTGCAGCGTCGCGTTGGTCACGGTGACGCCGCCCACAAACACCGGTGCCAGGCGCGCCACCGGCGTGAGCTTGCCGGTGCGGCCGACGAACACGTCGATGCTCTCCACTGTGGTCATCTGCTCTTGCGCCGGGTACTTGTGTGCCACGGCCCAGCGCGGCTCGCGTGAGACAAAGCCAAGCTGCTTTTGCAGCGCCAGGCTGTTGACCTTGTAGACCACGCCGTCGATGTCAAATGGCAGGCTGTCGCGCAGCGCGCCAATGCGCTGGTGGTAGGCCACGAGTTCCTCGGCGCCGGTGGCCTGCGTGATGTGCATGGACACCGGCAAGCCCCAGTCGCGCAGCGCCATCATCGTTTCGTGATGCGTTTGAAACTTGGGCCCGCCTTGCTCCGGCGGCGTGATCTCACCCAAGCCATAAGCGAAAAAACTCAAGGGCCGCTGCCGTGCGATGGCTGGGTCAAGCTGGCGCACTGCGCCGGCGGCTGCGTTGCGCGGGTTGACGAAAACCTTTTCGCCTTTGGCGCCCTTGGCGATCTTTTCGCGCTGCCGCTCGTTGAGCGATTCGAAATCATCCCTGCGCATGTAGACTTCGCCGCGCACTTCCAGCACCGGCGGGCAATCAGAGGGCAGACGCAGCGGAATCTGCCCGATGGTGCGAATGTTCTGGGTGACATCTTCACCGATCTCACCGTCACCGCGCGTGGCCGCCTGCACCATCACGCCGCCTTCATAGCGCAGATTGATCGCCAGGCCATCAAACTTGAGCTCGGCCACGTATTCGATGGGTGGCTCTTGCGCCGCGAGGCCGAGCTCGCGCCTCACCCGGGCATCGAAGTTGCGCGCACCGCTGGCCTCAATGTCGGTCTCGGTGCGAATGGACAGCATCGGCACCTTGTGGCGTACCTTGGCAAACCCTTCAAGCGCCTTGCCGCCCACGCGTTGAGTGGGTGAATCGGGTGTCAAAAGCTCGGGGTGTGCGGCCTCCAGCGCCTGCAGTTCCTGAAACAGCTTGTCGTACTGCGCATCGGGAATCTCGGGCTCGTCCTGCACGTAGTAGCGGTGCGCATGGTGATGCAGCAGGGTACGCAGAGTCGCCACACGCTGCAAGGTCTCAGCCGGTACTGACATGGCTAGGAAAACAGGCGACGGGCCAGGGGTGAGCCAGCTGCCAGGTCGCGCTGATCCAGTGTGTCGTACAGCTTTTCGAGGTCGGCGCCAATCACGTCCAGTGCCGGGGCGCGTATCACCGCCCCTGCGTCATCGGTGATGAGGCCGTCCATGGCGGCGGCCAGCGCAATGGATGCATCGCGCATGCGCACAAAGGGTTGCTCGCTGCGATCAACCTGCGGCACGTCAAGGCTGAGCACGATGTCGCGCAGGGCTGACTGCGCTGGATCGTCCGCCAGCGCAGCCTGGGTGTCGAAGGACAACACCAGCACCGAAGGCGCGCCGGCCACACTGGCTGGTAAAACCAGGCGCCCCGGTATCACGCCCGGCACAAAGCCCAGGCGCGCCGCGTGTTGCTGCACATAGCCGGGGCTCCATGCGGCGTTTCGTGCGCGCAGGGTGAAGCTCAACTGCGCATCATGCTCGCTGGCAAACTGATCAAGCTCGCGGGCGCGCGCCACCTCGTCGAGCATCTCGGGAAACTCAGGCTCGCCGTTGATCGCATCGGCAAAGGCCTGTGCCTTCATCACGAATTCGGAGTATTCGATTTCATTGAGCGCGCCGCTGCGGTTGGCCAACTGCACACCGGCCTGAAACGCGCTGTAACGCCGGCCTGGATGCGGCATCTCCCATTCTTGCTCGGCCTCGTTCCAGCCTTCCACCGCGAAGGGTTTGGTGCCGGCACGGCGAGTTGGCGGCAAGGCGGCCAAGGCCGCGTCGCCCGACACGGGGCCTTCGGGTGTAATAGGCGCCAGCACATCGATCAAGGCATCCAGACCCGGCTTTTTCTCCAGGGCGGGCAAAGACACGGGCAGGCCGGCGTCGAAGGCAGGGTCTTTTCGTTCACCTGCGTCGTGCGGCTCGACAGGTTGCTCGACCTCGGGCTGCAGTGGCGTGTTGCGGCGCGCGGTCCAGGCGTTGTAGGCCACCAGCAAGGCCAACACAATGCCGCCCAGAATGGCCAGGCTGAGGGTGAAGCTGCTCATGATGCGACCCTCTTCAAGCCGCCTCAGCCATCGACACGGCCGATTCCATATCGACCGCCACAATGCGCGAGACGCCTTGCTCTTGCATGGTCACGCCAATCAACTGCTCGGCCATCTCCATCGCAATCTTGTTGTGGCTGATGAAAAGGAACTGGGTTTCGCGGCTCATGGCGATCACCAGTTTGGCATAGCGCTCGGTGTTGGCATCGTCCAGCGGCGCATCCACCTCATCGAGCAGACAAAACGGCGCGGGGTTGAGCTGGAAGATCGCAAACACCAGAGCAATGGCGGTCAAGGCTTTTTCGCCGCCAGACAGCAAGTGGATGGTCTGGTTCTTCTTGCCAGGCGGTTGCGCCATGACCTGCACGCCGGAGTCGAGAATCTCATCGCCCGTCATCACCAGCCGGGCATTGCCGCCGCCAAACAGCTCTGGGAACATCTTGCCAAAGTGTTCGTTGACGGTGTTGAAGGTGCCGGCGAGCAGCTCGCGGGTCTCGCCATCGATCTTTCGTATGGCGTCTTCCAGTGTGGCCATGGCTTCGTTCAGGTCAGCCGATTGCGCGTCAAGGAACTGCTTGCGCTCGCGCGCAGTGGTCAATTCATCAAGGGCCGCGAGGTTCACTGCGCCAAGTGCTGTGATCTCGCGGTGCAGCCGCTCTATGTCCGGCTGCATGCCGCCAAGTCTGACCTTACCATTTTCAATCGATTTGGCCACAGCCTCCAGATCGGCCTGGGCATCGGCCAGCAATTGGTTGTATTGCTCGAAGCCCAGACGCGCGGCCTGCTCCTTGAGCTGGAACTCGGTGATGCGCTGGCGCAGAGGATCAAGCTCTCGCTCAAGCTGCAGACGGCGCTCGTCACTGGCGCGCAGTTTGGCGGTGAGGTCATCGTATTCGCTGCGCTTGGCGCCCAGGGCCTGCTCGCGCTCCAGCTTCAAGGCCAGCGCGTTCTGCAGGCCCGCCTGCGCTGCTGCGTCGGTCAGGCGCGAGAGCTCTTCATGGGCACGCTGCTCTTCGGTGGCAATCGATGCGCTCTGCTGCGCTGCGGTTTCAATGGCGCGCGAAAGCTCCCCGCGCCGCGCCTCCACCGAGCGCTGCGAGAACTGCGCTTCCTGCGCCTGACGCTCCAGGCTGCGCTGCTGCTCGCGGCTTTCGGCAAGCTTGCGCTCGGCCTCAATCACGCGGTCGTCCAGTTGCGCATGGCGCTCTTGGCTGTCGGCAAGCTGCATGTCCAGCTCTTCGAAGCGTGCTTCCGATGTCACCCGGCGCTCTTGCAGGTCTTCCAGGGCGGTGTCGATCTCGGCCATGTCAGCCGCAATCTGCTCGCTGCGGGCGCGCGTCTGCTCGGCCAATTGGGTCAGGCGCAGTGTCTCTACCTGCAGCTCATGCGAGCGTGCCTGGGTTTCGGCCGCTTCCCGCCGAACGCCCACCAGCCGCTGCGAAGCCTCGGTGTACGCGGCCTCTGCGCGCACCAGGGCCGAACGCGCTTCCTCGGCAATCAGCACCTGCGCACGAAGCTGCTTCTCAAGGTTTTCGATCTCCTGCTGGCGCGCCAGCAAGCCGGCCTGTTCGGAATCCTGGGCATAAAAGCTCACGCTGTGGTGCGTGACCGCATGTCCGCTTTGGACGTAAATCACTTCACCGGGCTGCAGCTTTTCGCGGGCGGCCAGCGCGTCCTCAAAGCTGCCTGCGGTGTAGCAGCCATGCAGCCAGTCGGCCAGCAGCGCCTTCTGGCCGGCATCATTCAGGCGCAACAGATCGGCCAGCCGGGGTAGCAGCGCCGGTGCCTCTGGCAAGGCGGCCTGCGGCGGGCTGTAGAAGGCCAGCTTGGCCGGCGGTGCATCCTTGCCAAAGGCGCGCACCATGTCCAGGCGTGAGACCTCCAGCGAATTCATTCGCTCGCGCAATGCGGCTTCCAGCGCGCTTTCCCAACCTTGCTCGATGTGAATGCGGCTCCAGAGGCCTTGCAGTCCGTCCAGGCCGTGCTTGGCCAGCCAGGGTTTGAGCTTGCCGTCGGTCTTGACCTTCTCCTGCAGCGCCTTGAGCGCCTCCATGCGCGCGGACAGATCGGACTGTCTGTGGCCCTCGGTGTTCACTGTGTGCTGCAGGGTGCGCCTGTCTTCGTCCAGCCGGGGCACCTGATCTTGCAATTCATGCAGACGGGCGTCCGCCGTTTGCGCGGCATTCTGGGCGGTGGCCAGTTGCGACTGCAGATTGACGAGGCGCGCCTCATCGGGCGCGGCCAGCGCGTTGCGGTCAGCGGCCAGGCGCTCGCGCCGCAGTGCGAGCTGGCGCGACTGCTCTTCGACGTTTCTCTGGTCGGCTGCCAAAACCTGGATTTGCTGCTGCACCTGCGCCACATGGCCGCGCTGCTCGTTGGATCGGGCCTGCGTCTGGCGCAGTGCTTCTTCCAGATCGGGCAACTGCTGGGCTTGCTCTTCGACCTGGGCTGCCAGCAAGGCTGCCTTTTCTTGCGCGTCCACACCTTGCGCGGCCAGCGTCTCGGTCTCGGCCACGGCTTCGTCATGGCGCGAAGCCCAGTGTGCAGTTTGCTCCTTGAGTTGCATCAGGCGCTGCTCGACCCGCTGGCGGCCCTCGACCACAAAGCGAATCTCGGCCTCCAGCCGGCCCACCTCGGCGCTGGCTTCATAGAGATGCCCCTGCGACTGATTGACCTGATCGCCGGCTGCGTAGTGGGCCTGACGGATGGTTTCCAGCTCGCTCTCGATGCGGCGCAGGTCGGCCACGCGCGATTCCAGATCGTTGACCGACTTTTCGGCATCCATCTTCACCTTGGCCTGGTCAGCTTCGCTTTCAGCACGCCTGAGGAACCACTGCTGATGTTGCTTGAGTGTGACTTCCGATTGCAGCGCGTTGTACAGCTTGGCCACCTCGGCCTGCTTTTCCAGCTTGTCCAGGTTGGAATTGAGCTCACGCAGAATGTCCTCCACCCGGGTGAGGTTCTCGCGCGTGTCGGACAGGCGGTTTTCGGTTTCGCGGCGACGCTCTTTGTATTTGGAGACGCCTGCAGCCTCTTCCAGAAACAGCCTCAATTCTTCGGGCTTTGATTCAATGATGCGGCTGATGGTGCCCTGGCCGATGATGGCGTAGGCGCGTGGCCCAAGACCCGTGCCCAGGAACACATCCTGCACATCGCGCCGGCGCACTGGCTGGTTATTGATGTAGTAGCTGCTGGTGCCGTCGCGCGTGAGCACGCGCTTGACCGCGATTTCGGCAAACTGGGACCATTGGCCACCTGCGCGGTGATCGGCATTGTCAAACACCAACTCAACCGAAGCGCGCGAAGAAGGCTTGCGGCTGGTGGTGCCGTTGAAGATGACGTCCTGCATGGACTCGCCGCGCAACTCGCTGGCGCGCGACTCGCCCAGCACCCAGCGCACCGCATCCATGATGTTGGACTTGCCGCAGCCGTTAGGCCCCACCACGCCGACCAATTGGCCTGGCAGCATGAAGTTGGTCGGCTCAGCGAAGGATTTGAACCCGGATAACTTGATGGAATTGAGACGCACGGCCCTGCCTGATGATGCTGACTGAATGGAAAAGCGCCGGTACAAGCCGGCGGCTGCCTGGGATGATACCGCGCTGCGCGACGGCAAGAATCTACAGAATTTGGCCTGCCAGCATCCCCACAACCACCACCGTATGCCCCAGCAAGCCCGGCGCCAGCGCGAGTGCATAGGCACGACCACCACTGGCCCAGGCCACCACGCAGCGGCTCAATCCATGGACCGCCAGAGCCACCGACACTGCAATAAGGGTCGGCGGGTCTGCCTGGGGCGCCTGCGCCAGCACGGCCGTCACAGCCGCGTGCAGTTCAACCGTCGCGGCCAGCCAGGTGCCGACAAACAAGCCGGCGTGGCCCAGCCATAGCGAAAGCGCATACACAGCGGCCTGCACGCCAGTCAATGCAAGGGCCACCAGCGCAGCGGCGCTCAGACTGAACATGCGCTGTGCGTCCTCGGACGGCGCGCTTTCCGGCAGGGCCACGCTGCCTCGCATCAAGACCGCAGCCCAGGCAGCGGCCACGGCAGAGCCCACCAATGCAGGCAACCATAGCGCGCCGAGCCAAGTCGGCTGAACGGTCGCGGCCACGGCCAAGAGTTGCAGCAAGGTCGCCACGCACGACATCAATGCACCGCCGGCAGCCACGCGAGCCGGAGTTTTGCCTGCGCGCACCTCCATGCCCAAACTGCCGATAGTGGCGGTGCTGGACACAAAGCCCGACGCCAGCGCCGAGAGCATCAGCGCATTTCGGGCCAGCAGCAAACGGCGGCACAGATGGGCCAGCGCCTGTATGGCCAGCAAGACAGTGAGCAGTGTGGCAATGGTGCGCGGATTGAGCACCGGCCCCCACAGCGGGCGATCAGGCAGCAGCGGCACCGCGATCAGCGCAATCGCCCACAGCAGGATGCCGTCACGCAATTCGGCTGGCTGCAGCCAGATCCGGGCGAAGTGGTGCATGCGCTCGCGCCCAGCCAGGAGCGCCGTGACAATCACCGCCAGCGCCGCCGCCAACAGCACGCTCCAGGTGCACACAGCGCCGATCAAGTAGGCCAGCAAGAGTGCAATCTCAGTGGTGATGCCCGGGTCTGGCGATGGGTTGCGCCAGTAGGCGATAAGGCCCAGCGCAGCGATGAAGGCCGCGCCAAGCAGCGTTAGCTCAAGCTGCCCCATCAGCATGCACACAGCACCCATCAGCGAGGCCAGCGCGAAGCTGCGCACGCCAGCGGGCGCCCTGCCCGGCCCCTGGCCTTTGCGCCTTTCGCGCTCCACACCGATCAGCAGGCCGCAGCCCAGCGCTGCGGCCAATACTGCGGCGGCTTCTGAGAGGGGTGGAAAGGAATCAAGCAAGCGTGCAATCTGGCGTCGTCACAACTGCCAATACTAGTGCCCGCAAGCCTTCGGCCATCCCGCAATCGGCGTTTGATTGCAAAAAATCAGCAATTGATGGCTCAACATTGCCGGTTGGTTACTTTTGCGCATGTCGAGTCAACTGCCACACAACATCGGGAGGCTATTTGATCGGCCACCGGCACGCTACCCATTCCTGCATTCGACATCCGCAATGAAACACAAATCATTCCTCAAGATTGCCACGACCGACCCACTCCCAATGCTGTGTGGTGTCTCAGGCGCAGCCTTGGGCGGCATCATCGGCATGGCCTTCGGCGGGCCTGTTGGCGGCGTGCTGGGGGGTGTCTGCGGGTTCACCTGCCTGCTGGCCGGGGCCGCCATTCGGCATGTGCAACTCAAGAGGGACCGCAAAGCCTTTGATTCCCTCATCAAGCGGGTGGACGGGCAGTGCGAGAAGGAGGACAAAGCAGGTCTGAGCGGGCTTCTTGATCTGGTGCATCGGTCCAGGCTGTCTTCCAAGGTGAAGAACGAGGTCTTTGCACATGTCAAGGACCAACTCCAGAGTCAGATCAACAGCAATCAGACCGAGATTGAAGCAGCGAGAGTCTCCGCTCCAGCGCGTGCTGAAGGGTTAGTGGCCAAGAACAAGGAGATGCAAGAACTGCGGAAACTCATCGACGAGATGCAGCAGCAGAAACCGGCCAAGCGCGGCATCTTCAGCCGGATCATTAGTGCATTGACCGGAAGAGATGCGCCGCGTGGCCAGATTCCTCGGTTGATGGCTGCTTTTGATCAAAGCAGATCGTCTGCTGCGACGCCGCCCGCTACACAGCCTCGGGCCGCGACTTGCGATCCGAGCGTGCTGCCTGCTTCACTGGCACCATGGACAGAAGTAGGGTGCTCTACCCCGCGAAGCGGAGTTCCTGGTTCCGCGTCGCAAACTCCCACCGGCACTCCGCGCCGCGCCGCCACCCCCACCCCCTAACCCCAAGGGCCGCGATAATCGGCCCCATGAACCCCCTCCTCTCCCGCCTGCAGCCCTACCCCTTCGAGCGGCTCAAGCAGCTTTTCGCCAGCGTCACGCCCAACCCGGCCTATCGCCCGATCAGCCTGGGCATAGGCGAACCCAAGCACGCGACACCGGAATTCATCAAGAAGGCCCTGGCCGCCTCGATGGAGGGGCTGGCGGTGTACCCGCCTACAGCCGGCACCCCACAACTGCGCGAATCCTTCAGCAGATGGCTCAAGACCCGGTATAGCCTGGAAGTCAACGCCTCAACCCAGGTGCTGCCAGTCAACGGCTCGCGCGAGGCTTTGTTTGCCTTCGCCCAGACGGTAGTGGACCCCAACAGACAGCCCATCGTCGTCTGCCCCAACCCCTTCTATCAAATCTACGAGGGCGCAGCCCTGCTGGCGGGCGCTGAACCTTATTACGCCCCCAGCGACCCTGCCCGCAACTTCGCGGTGAACTGGGACAGCGTGCCAGAGCAGGTCTGGGCGCGAACCCAACTGCTCTTCGTTTGCTCGCCGGGCAACCCAACCGGTGCAGTGATGCCTCTGGACGAGTGGAAAAAGCTGTTCGAGCTGTCGGACCGCCATGGCTTTGTCATTGCCTCTGACGAGTGCTACAGCGAAATCTACTTCCGCGACGAGCCACCCCTGGGCGGCATGGAGGCCGCCGTGAAGCTTGGCCGAAGCGATTTCAAGAACCTGGTGTCCTTTACCAGCCTGTCCAAGCGCAGCAACGTGCCGGGCCTGCGCAGCGGCTTCGTGGCTGGCGATGCCCAGGTTCTCAAGCAGTTTCTTCTCTACCGCACCTACCATGGCAGCGCCATGAGCCCGGTGGTGGCCGAGGCCAGCATCGCGGCCTGGGGCGACGAGCAGCATGTGGTGGACAACCGCGCGCTCTACCGCGCGAAGTTTGCGCAAGTCACCCCCGTGCTCAGCGCGGTGCTGGACGTGCGCCTGCCCGATGCGGGCTTTTACCTGTGGGCCGGTGTGGGCGGCAGCGACATTGAATTCGCCCGGGACTTGCTGGCTCAATACAATGTCACCGTGTTGCCAGGCAGCTATCTTGCGCGCGAGGTGGGCGGCGCCAACCCAGGGGCCGGCCGCATCCGCATGGCCCTGGTCGCCGAAACCACCGAATGCGCCGAGGCAGCCCAGCGCATCGTCCAGTTTGTCCAGTCCAGATCTACGAAAATCAAATGACCCAACAGCTTCAGCAAATCATCGACAACGCGTGGGAGAACCGCGCCAGCCTTTCCCCCGCCTCCGCGCCAGCCGAAGTGTCGCAAGCCGTGGAGCATGTAATCTCCGAGATGAACAAAGGCAAACTGCGCGTGGCCACCCGCCAGGGCGTGGGCCAATGGACAGTGCACCAGTGGATCAAGAAGGCCGTGCTGTTGTCGTTTCGCCTGAAAGACAACGAGATCATTCGCGCAGGCGACCTGGGCTTTTATGACAAGGTGCAAACCAAGTTCGCCCATCTCTCGCCCGAGCAGATGGCCGCCACCGGCGTGCGGGTGGTGCCGCCGGCGGTGGCCCGGCGCGGCAGCTACATCGCCCGGGGCGCCATCCTGATGCCCAGCTATGTGAACATCGGCGCCTATGTCGATGAGGGCACCATGGTGGACACATGGGCCACCGTCGGCTCTTGTGCGCAGGTGGGCAAAAATGTTCACCTGTCTGGCGGCGTGGGCCTGGGCGGTGTGCTCGAACCCCTGCAGGCCAACCCCACCATCATCGAAGACAACTGCTTCATCGGCGCGCGCTCCGAAGTGGTCGAAGGCGTGATCGTCGAGGAAAACTCGGTGATCTCCATGGGCGTGTACATCGGCCAAAGCACCAAGATCTACGACCGCGCCACGGGCACCGTCACCTATGGCCGCATCCCTTCGGGCTCGGTCGTGGTCTCTGGCAACCTGCCCAGCGCCGATGGCAAATACAGCCTGTACTGTGCAGTGATCGTCAAGCGGGTCGATGCGCAGACCCGCGCCAAGACCAGCCTGAACGAGCTGCTGAGAGACTAAAGCCGTTTCGCCAACCAACAAAGGACCGAGCATGAGCACGATGGAACGCATTCTTCGCCTGATGAGCGAGAAAAAGGCGTCGGACGTCTATCTCTCGGCCCATGCGCCGGCGATGATCAAAATCAACGGCCAGTGCCTGCCGATCAACAACCAGCTCTTGCCGGCCGATGCCACCAAGGCCTTGCTTGCCGAAGTGCTGCCAGCCAAGCGCATGGACGAACTCGAAGAGACGGGCGAGTTGAACATGGCCCATGCGATTGCCGGCATAGGAAACTTCCGCATCTCGGCGATGCGCCAGCGCGGCAGCTACGCCGCGGTCATACGCTACATCACCACCGAGATTCCACCATTGGCATCGCTGTCGGTGCCCATGATTTTGGGCGATTTGATCATGGAAAAGCGCGGGCTGCTGCTGATGGTAGGCGCCACCGGCGCAGGCAAGAGCACCACGCTCGCTTCGATGATGGATTACCGCAACGAGAAAGTCTCGGGCCATATTCTGACCATCGAAGACCCGGTCGAATTCCTCTTCGTCAACAAAAAGTCCATTGTCAACCAGCGCGAGGTAGGCAGCGACACGGTGAATATGCAGACGGCACTGAAGAACGCGTTGCGCCAGGCGCCTGATGTGATTTTGGTGGGCGAGATCCGCGACCGCGAAACCATGTCCGCTGCCATCGCCTATGCGCAGTCGGGCCATTTGTGTCTGGCCACCATGCATGCCAACAACAGCTACCAGGCGCTCAACCGCGTGCTGTCGTTCTACCCGGTGGAGGTTCGCCCCACCATGCTGGGCGATCTGGCCGCCGCCATGAAGGCCGTCGTGTCCCAGCGGCTTCTGCGCACCGTACACGGCGGGCGCGTGCCGGCCATCGAGATCATGCTCAACACCAAGTTGATCGCTGAGCTGATCGAGAAAGGCGACTTCTCTGGCATCAAGGAAGCGATGGAAAAATCCATGGCCGAAGGATCGCAAACGTTCGAGCAAGACATCGCGCGGCTCATCATCGATGGCAGCGTCGACAAGAAAGAGGGCCTGGCCTACGCTGACTCGCCCACCAATCTGCAATGGCGCCTGCAAAATGATTTTGCCGGCAAGGACAAAGAGCATGTGGAAGACGGCGCTTCCGAGGCAGACATGGCCGATGAGCCTTCGTTCACCGAGATCACGCTGGACGTGAAGCATTGAGGCCATGTCCGAGACATTTTCGTCCGCGCTGGCTCTGACTGAGCAATTGATTTCCAGACGCTCAGTCACGCCCGATGATGCGGGCTGCCAGCAGATTCTGGGCCAGAGGCTGCGGGCCATGGGCTTTGCACTGGAAACCATCGCAAGCGGCCCGGATGACTTTCGCGTGACCAACCTCTGGGCACATCTGCCCGGGCGCAGCAGCAAGACCCTGGTGTTTGCCGGCCACACCGACGTCGTGCCCACTGGCCCGCTGGAGCAATGGTCCAGCGATCCTTTCACACCCTCGCACCGCGACGGCAAGCTCTATGGCCGTGGCGCGGCCGACATGAAAACCTCTATCGCCGCGTTTGTGGTGGCGGTGCAGGAGTTTCTGGCTGCGCATCCCGATCCATCTCTGTGCATTGCCTTGCTCCTTACCAGCGACGAAGAAGGCCCTGCAGTGGACGGCACCATCAAGGTGGTGCAGTGGCTGCAGGCGCGCGGTGTGGCGCCCGACTACTGCATCGTGGGCGAACCCACCTGCGTAGAACGCATTGGCGACATGATCAAGAACGGCCGGCGCGGCACCATGAGCGGCAAACTCACTGTCCAGGGTGTGCAAGGCCACATCGCGTATCCGCAATTGGCCCGCAACCCGATCCACCAGGCCCTGCCCGCCCTGGCCGAACTCGCTGCCACCGAGTGGGACCGCGGCAATGAGTTTTTCCAGCCCACCAGTTGGCAGATCAGCAACATGCATGGCGGCACTGGCGCAAGCAACGTCATCCCCGGCACCGTCACGGTGGACTTCAATTTTCGATTTTCCACTGAATGCAGCGCAGAGGGCTTGCAGGCGCGAACCCGCGAAGTGCTGGACCGGCACGGGCTGGACTACGAGCTTGACTGGGTGGTCGGCGGGCATCCATTTCTCACGGCGCCGGGCGATCTGGTGCACGCGATCGCACAGGCGATTCGCGACGAAACCGGCATCGAGACCGAGCTGTCCACCACCGGCGGCACCAGTGATGGGCGCTTCATCTCGCGCATTTGCCCCCAGGTGATCGAATTCGGCCCTGTCAACGCCACCATTCACAAGATCGACGAACATGTGCGCGTGGCCGACATCGAGCCGCTCAAGAACATCTATCGCCGCACGATAGAGCATCTCGAAGCCGCGCTATGACACTGATCGAACTGGTCGAGGCGAGCGCCGCGCAGCTCGCCGATGCGGGTGTTGCTTTTGGCCATGGCACGGCCAACGCCTTTGACGAAGCAGCCTGGCTGGTGCTGTGGCAGATGGGTTTGCCGCTGGATGACCTCGATGGCGTGGCCGAGATGGCTGTGTCGCCGCAGCAGCAGGACACTGTGGCCGAGCTCATTTCGCAGCGCATTCACACGCGCAAGCCCGCCGCCTACCTCACCCGCGAAGCCTGGCTGCAAGGCGTGTCCTTCTACGTCGACGAACGCACCATTGTGCCGCGCAGCTTTATTGCCGAACTGCTGATGGATGGCGGCTTTGACTATTGGCTGAGCGAGCAAACCCTCCGCGTGCTGGACCTATGCACCGGCAACGGCAGCCTGGCGGTGCTGGCGGCCATGTGCTTTGCCGACGTGAGTGTCGATGCGGCCGACATCTCGCCCCCTGCGCTTGAAGTAGCCCGCATCAACATCGACCGCCACAATCTGCAAGAGCGCGTCCACCTGATACAGTCCGACGGCCTGGATGCCGTGCAGGGCCTCTATGACCTGATCCTGTGCAACCCGCCCTATGTCAATGCCCAGAGCATGGCGCAGCTTCCTGCCGAATACAGGGCCGAGCCCGCGCTGGCCTTGGCAGGTGGCACCGACGGCATGGATTTCATTCGCAAGCTGATCACGCAGGCGCCCCACCACATGAGTGAATCGGGCGTGCTGGTACTTGAGATTGGCAATGAACGCGCCCACTTCGAACAAGCCTTTCCCCGACTTGAAGTCGTCTGGCTGGAGACCAGCGCGGGCGAAGACCAGGTGCTGCTGGCAACCCGGGCGAGCCTGTTGACATGATGTCAACCAGGGCCTGCCCACAACTGGAATTGAATTGATTGTTCTTCGTAATCTGATCCTTCGCCGCAGCGCGAAGGTGCTGCTGGACAATGTGTCCGTCACCCTCAACCCTGGCGAGAGAGTCGGGTTGGTGGGGCGCAATGGTGCGGGCAAATCCACCCTGTTTGGCCTGATCAACGGCACACTGCACGAAGACGGCGGCGACTTCTCCATGCCCTCGCACTGGCGGCTGGGCCAAGTGGCTCAGAACATGCCCGAGACAGAAGAGTCCGCCACCGACTTTGTGCTGGGCGGCGACACGCGCCTGGTCGAGTTGCGCGAGGCACTGGCACGCGCCGAGACTGCGCACGACCTGGACATGGACAACGCCGATCTGGGCATGGAGATCGCGCATCTGCACTCTGATCTGGCCGACGCGGGCGAGCACGACGCGGTGCCGCGTGCGCAGGCGCTGATCCTGGGCCTGGGTTTCAAGAGCAGCGAGCTCGACCAGAGCGTCAGTAGTTTCTCCGGCGGCTGGCGCATGCGCCTTCAACTGGCCAGGGCGCTGATGTGCCCGTCCGATCTGCTCTTGCTGGATGAGCCCACCAACCACCTGGACCTCGATGCCCTGGTGTGGCTGGAGGCCTGGCTCAAGCGCTATGCCGGCACCATGATCGTCATCAGCCACGACCGAGAGTTTCTGGACGCGGTCACCAACGTCACATTGCACATCGAACGCCAGCAGCTCACCCGCTACGGCGGCAACTACAGCGCCTTCGAGACCCTGCGCTCCCAGCAACTTGAGCTTCAGCAATCAGCCTTCTCCAAGCAAAAGGAAAAGATCGCCCACCTGCAAAAGTTCATTGACCGCTTCAAGGCCAAGGCCTCCAAGGCCAAGCAGGCGCAAAGCCGGGTCAAGGCCCTGGAGCGCATGGAGAAAATCGCGCCGATTCTGGCCGATGCCGATTTCACCTTCGAATTCAAAGAGCCGGCCAATCTGCCCAACCCGATGCTCGCGATCAGCGATATGTCGTTTGGCTACCAGGCCACGCCCGAGCCCAGGACCATCCTGCGCCACGTCAGCCGCTCAGTCATGGCTGGCCAGCGCATCGGCATTCTGGGCGCCAATGGCCAGGGCAAGTCCACCCTGGTCAAGACAATTGCCCACGAGATCGCCGCGCTGGGCGGCACCATTACCGAGGGCAAGGGCCTGAACATCGGCTACTTCGCCCAGCAAGAACTCGACGTGCTGCGCCCCCAGGACACACCGCTTGAGCATATGTTTCGGCTGGCGCGTGAGGCCGGGTCCAACTCTGGCGAATCCAGCCGCGAGCAAGACCTACGCAATTTCCTGGGCACTTTCAATTTCAGCGGCGAGATGGTCAAGCAGACCGTGGGCACCATGAGCGGCGGCGAAAAAGCCCGGCTGGTGCTGGCCATGATGGTGTGGCAGCGCCCCAACCTGCTGCTGCTGGACGAGCCCACCAACCACCTGGACCTGGCCACACGCGAGGCGCTGTCGGTTGCACTCAATGAATTCGAAGGCACGGTGATGCTGGTCAGCCACGACCGCGCCCTGCTGCGCGCCGTCTGCGACGAATTCTGGCTGGTCGGCCGCGGCGAAGTGGCTGACTTCGACGGCGACCTGGATGACTATCAGCGCTACCTGCTCGATGAGGCCAAGCGCCTGCGTGAGCTGGCGCGCCAGGATACAAGCGCAAGCCCGCAGCCGGTGGCGGCCGCTGCCCCTGCACCTGCGTTGGCCAATCCGCAAGAGCAACGCAAGCTTGATGCGCAGCAGCGCCAGCAACTGGCTGCGCGCGCCAAGCCGCTCAAGCGCGAGCTTTTGCAAACCGATCAGCGCATGAATGAAGTGCATGCGGAACAAACCGCTCTGCAATCGCGCATGGCCACTGCGCAGACGCATGCCGACATCGCTGCAAACGGCAAGCAGCTCAAAAGTCTCGCCGATGAGCTGGAGTCACTGGAGGCGCGTTGGCTCGCTCTGTCAGAGCAGTTGGATGCGATGGAGCCGGCAAAATCGAGCTGAGCTGCGCACTGCCATCGCGCAGCTGAGAGCCATCGCCCACAGGCCGCGCCGGGGCGAACGCGACGCTGCACCGCCATCCCCGGCCATCGGCACCGCCACCGAGCGTCATCCGTGCATCCATCAGCGCGGCATATTGCGAAACCAGCGCCAGTCCCAGGCCCACACCCTCGCCCAGCAACTGACCGGCCTGGCCCTGGGCGCCGCGCTTCATCAGCTCGAGCTGTTCGGCGCCGGGAAGGCTCGCACCGTTGTCCTCCACCGAAAGCACCTGGCCCGCGTCACTCTGGGTGACGGCCACCGTGACGGAAGGGTTGCCATCGGCATTGTCCACGCCGTAACGCAATGCGTTGTCCAGCAGGTTGTTCAAAATGCCATCGATCAACACCGCATCGCCTTGAGCCCACACGGCCGAATCGATGCCCACCGCACCCAGATCCACGCCAGCCAGATCGGCCCTGGGCAGAAAGCGCAGCACCGCCTCGCGCACCAGCTCGTCCAGCCGCACCGGCGCGAGGTGAAGGCCCGCCGCAGCCTCACTGGCCAGGGCCAAATCCAGCAGTTGATCCACCAGACGACTCGCCCGGGCCTGGCTGCTGGCAATGCGTTCGAGCTGATCGCGCCAGGCGGCAGGGTCTTTCTGCGCCAGGCCGTAATCAGCCAACGCACGTATTCCGGCCAGAGGTGTACGCAGCTCATGCGCCACATTGCCAGCGAATTCGCGCTGGGCGCGCACGCTGCGCTCAAGGCGCAGCAACATGGCGTTGATGGCCAGCGCCAAGCGCTCCACCTCGCGCGTGGTAGCCGACACGGGCACAGGCGCCAGCGCGTTGGCTCCGCGGTCATCCACTGCGCGCTGCAATTCGCTCAGCGGCAACAGGTCTTGGGTGATGCGGCGGCGCACCCACAAGGTCAGCAACACCAGCAACAAAGCCTGAGGCCCCAGCGAATACAGCAGCAACTGGCGCAGCAGCGCCACCCTGCCCACCCGCGTCTCGGCCACGGTCACGTACAAGGGCGCTGGCGAGTCACGATACAGCGTGACCGCACGCAGACTCATACCCTTGAATTCAATATCAGAGAACTGGGGCACATGCTTGTCGGGGCTGAGCGCTGCATTCAGGCCGGCCTCACCGGCCACAACTCTTCCATCGGCCCCTCGAACGGAGAAGAACAGCGACTCAACCTGATCGAACAGCAGCGAGGCCATTTCACGCTCAGTGAGGGTCAGCTCAAACGCCGCGCCTTCCATCTTGACGTTGGACGCCAGCACATAGGCGTCGTCAAGCAGCGAGCGGTCAAACGCCTTCTCATTGAAGAACTGCGCAACCAACAGCGCAACCAGCGCACCTGCAACCCAGGTCAGACCCAAGGGCACCATCACATCGCGCAGTACGCGCGTACCCAGCGACGGGTGAGCTGCGCCAGATTTCAAGCCTCGGTCTCCAGCAGATAGCCCAGGCCCCGCAAGGTGCGTATCTGCACGCCCGAGCCAGCCAGCTTCTTACGCAGCCGCGAGACGAAGGCCTCCAGCGAATTGTCAGCCAGGTGATCCTCAAACTCGGACAGTTTGGTCGACAGTGTCTTCTTGCTCACCACACGGCCTGCAGGCGTCATCAACTCCCAGAGCACATCGAACTCACGAGACGGCAGATCCAGATCGCGCCCATCCACCCGAAAGCGCCGCTCCAGGCGATCGAGCGACAGCAGACCGAGCTGAACCTGATCCTGCGTACCCTGGCTGCGCCGCACCAGCGCACGCAACCTGGCCTCCACTTCGGCCAGATCAAAAGGCTTGCCAAGATAATCGTCGGCGCCAGCGTTCAGCCCGGCGATGCGGTCGTCCGTGCGATTGCGTGCCGTTAGCACCAGCACCGGCGTCGTGTCGCCGCGCGAGCGCGCAGCTCGCAACGCGGACAGGCCACTGCCCAGGCCGCTGCGTTCATGCTCGGAGTGCGGCAAGTTCAAATCGAGCAAGACCGCGTCGAACGCCTGCACCCGCCACAAGTGATCCGCCTCGCTCACCGTGCCTGCCACATCCACTCGGTGTCCGGCATCGTGCAGGCTGCGCAACATGACGTCGCGCAGCACCAGATCGTCTTCAACCAGAAGGATTCGCATACCGAGTGTTTACCCCAAATAGCGCAGCAGCACCTACGCACTTCCACTAATGCAGATGGTCAGCGTGCGGTCAGGCACCAAGGACGATAAACGAAGGATCAGTTCTGCTCGGCAGGCTGCTTTCTTTTTGAGGAGATACCTGCAATGAAGATAAAGAGTCAGAAAGACTTCTATTCGGGACTGATGTTCCTGGCCATAGGCGTTGCGTTCGGCTGGGGCGCGACGAGCTACAACATCGGCGAAGCCGCGCGCATGGGGCCGGGCTACTTCCCGCTGCTGCTGGGCGTGATCCTGGCCGGCATGGGGGCTTTCATCATCTTCGAATCGCTGGTCATTGAGACTCAAGATGGCGAGCCGGTAGGCAGTTGGGCTTGGAAGCCGCTGTTCTACATCGTTGCGTCTAACGTCTTGTTCGGCGTGCTGTTAGGCGGTCTGCCCAAGTTCCGTCTGCCTGCCATGGGCATGGTCGTCGCCATCTTCGGCCTGACCTACGTGGCCGCACTAGCTGGTGAAGAGTTCAACTTCAAAGAAGTGACGGTGCTCGGAATCATCCTCGCTATCGGCAGCTACCTGGCCTTCATCCTGCTACTCAAACTGCAGTTCCCGGTCTGGCCATCCTTCATCACAGGCTGAAAGAAGAGATACAAACATGGACCTGCTTCACAACCTTGCCATCGGTTTCGGCGTGGCCGTCACACCGATCAACCTGCTTTACTGCTTCATCGGCTGCATGCTGGGCACGCTCATTGGTGTGCTCCCCGGCATTGGCCCGGTGGCAACCATCGCGATGCTGCTGCCCGCCACCTACGCGCTGCCGCCCGTGGCAGCGCTGATCATGCTCGCCGGCATCTACTACGGCGCTCAATATGGCGGCTCCACCACCGCCATTCTGGTGAATCTTCCCGGAGAGTCGTCGTCGGTGGTGACGATCATCGATGGCTATCAGATGGCCCGTGCGGGTCGAGCCGGGCCCGCGCTGGCTGCAGCCGGTCTGGGCTCCTTCTTCGCCGGTTGCGTGGGCACACTCATTTTGGCCGCGTTCGCTGCGCCACTGACCGAGGTGGCCTTCAAGTTCGGTCCGGCCGAATATTTTTCGCTGATGGTGCTGGGCTTGATTGGCGCGGTGGTGCTGGCATCGGGCTCCCTCGTCAAGGCAGTCTCTATGATCGTGCTGGGGCTGTTGCTGGGTCTGGTGGGAACCGATGTGAACTCCGGTGTGGCGCGCTTCTCTTTCGATGTGCCCGAGCTCACCGACGGCATCGGCTTCGTCGCCGTTGCCATGGGTGTGTTCGGGTACGGCGAAATCATCATGAACCTGTCGCAGTCCGCAGAAAACAGCGAAGTGTTCACTGCGAAAGTCACCGGCCTTTTCCCCACCAAGGAAGACTTCAGGAACATGATTCCGGCGGTGCTGCGGGGTACCGCTCTGGGCTGCATGCTGGGCATTCTTCCTGGGGGCGGCGCTTTGCTGGCGGCCTTTGCAGCCTACACGGTTGAGAAGAAGACCAAGCTGCGTCCGGGCGAAGTGCCCTTTGGCAAGGGCAACATCCGCGGCGTGGCAGCGCCTGAGTCGGCCAACAACGCCGGCGCGCAAACTTCCTTCATCCCCTTGCTGACCCTGGGCATTCCGCCCAATGCGGTGATGGCGCTGATGGTTGGCGCGATGACCATCCACAAGATCCAGCCGGGCCCGCAGGTGATGACCAGCAACCCGCAGTTGTTCTGGGGCCTGATCGCTTCCATGTGGATCGGCAACCTGATGCTGATCATCCTGAATCTGCCCTTGATCGGCATGTGGATCAAGCTGCTGGGCGTGCCCTACCGCTGGCTCTTCCCCGCCATCGTGCTGTTCTGCGCCATCGGTGTGTACTCCACCAACAACAACACATTCGATATCTGGCTGGTGGCGTTCTTCGGATTTGTCGGCTACCTGTTCATCAAACTGGGATGCGAGCCCGCGCCCTTGCTGCTGGGCTTCATCCTGGGGCCGATGATGGAGGAGAACTTGCGAAGAGCGCTGCTGCTCTCGCGCGGCGCCTGGAGCGTCTTCGTCACTCGGCCGCTGTCTGCCAGCCTGTTGGCTGTCGCCATGGTGCTGCTGGTCATCGTGATGATGCCTTCCATCAAGGCCAAACGCGAAGAAGCCTTCGTCGAGGAATGAGTTGACTGCTCGCTTTGGCGGGCTGGTCCCTGGGGGTGTGCGGGCTTTGCCCCCACACCCCTTTTTTCATTCTCTGAGTCTGGGCTGAAGCTGTTGAAAATGGCAATAGGAAAAAGCTCGCTTCACATGCGCGCGCCGACGGCATAACATGCATGGCGTCGCTTAGATTCCTTATTTCCCCTCCAGCCCCGATCCATGACATCACAGCCACAGCGCCTGCGGCGCGCTGAACTCGCGGTACCCGGCAGCAACGAATCCATGATGGCCAAGGCCGCCGCAGGGGCTGCTGATCTCGTCTTTCTGGACCTGGAAGACGCAGTGGCACCCAATGCCAAGGCACAAGCGCGAACCAAAGTCGTCAATGCGCTCAACCAACTCAACTGGGGTCGCAAGAGCCGATGCGTACGCATCAACGACGTGCAGACCGAGCATGCCTACCAGGACATCATCGAAGTCATGGAAGGTGCCGCCAGGAATCTCGATCTCATCATGATTCCAAAGGTGCGTTCAGCGCGCGATGTGCACTTTGTCGACACCCTGCTCAGCCAGCTTGAACGCAAGCTCAAGCTCGACAAGCGCATTGGCATCGAGGTGTTGATCGAAGAGGCAGAAGGCCTGATCAATGTAGAAGAAATCGCTCGCAGCAGCCCGCGCGTTGAAGCCCTGATCCTGGGTTTGGGCGATTTTTCCGCATCCATCGGCGTCGATCAGCGTGCAGTCTGGAACCCCTACGCCTACCCCGGCGACTTGTGGCACTACCCGCGCTACAAGGTGCTGGTGGCCGCGCGGGCAGCGGGCATCGACGCAGTGGACGGGCCGTTTGCCGATTTCAAGAACACCCAAGGCTATGACGAAGAGGCCAGGCGCGGCTCGATCATGGGTTTTGTTGGCAAGTGGGCCATACACCCTTGCCAGGTGGCACCGGCCATCGCAGCATTCACACCGCCGCAGGCTGATATCGACAAGGCGCGTGCCATGGCGGCCGCCTACGACAAGGCGCTTGCCCAGGGCGTGGGTGCGATTGCGATTGATGGCGTGCTGGTGGATGTGGCCACTGTCCGGGCGCAGGCCAACGTCTTGCAGCGTGCGGCCCTGATGGGTCTGTAATTTCCCTTTTTGTTTAACGGAGACAAGCATGGCAATTTTCAGGACTCTTGGTACAGCGATCTTGGCCACGGCAGCCGCAGCCGCAGCCGCTCCAGCATGGGCGCAGGACAGCTTTCCGTCCAAGCCGATTCGCATCGTCATTCCATTTGTGGCGGGCACCGGGTCCGATGGTGTGGCGCGTTCGATGACGGCGTCCTTGTCGCAGACGCTTGGCGTGCCCGTGACCGTGGACAACCGCGAGGGCGCAAGCGGCATGATCGGCACCTCTTATGTGGCCAAGGCAGCGCCCGATGGCTACACCATCCTGCTGGCCGCCACCAACATGGTGCTCACGAGTTTCGTCACTGACCCGCCGCCATATGACCCCGTGAAAGACTTCACCAACCTGGGCCGGATCGCGACTGTGCCAATGGTGATGCTCACCTCCAGCAAAGGGCCGTACAAATCGTTCACCGAACTTGTGCAGTCTGCGAAGGCAGCGCCGGGCAAGCTCAATTACGGCACCAGCGGAAAGATGGGAACTTCGCATGTGTTCACTGAGCAGATCCTGCGGCAATTCACATTCGCAGCCAAAGACGTTCACTACAAAAACCCGGCACAAGCCATCATCGACACAGCGCAAGGGCAGCCCGAGTTCTTGCTGTCCAACATTCCGCTGGCCGCAGGAATGATCCAGAAGGGGGATGTGCGCGTGGTGGCCACCGGCTCTGCCAAGCGCCTCACCTCCATGCCCAATGTGCCCACGTTCGGCGAACTTGCCGGCAAGCCCGATTTCACCATTGTGCTTTGGTACGGCTTCTTCGTGCCGACCGGCACGCCCGCGCCCGTGCGTGCCAGGCTCACTGACGCCATTGCCAAAGCCATGCAGGTTCCTGAAGTGCGTACCAAGATCGAATTGACCGGCGGGCAGATTGACATCGCCCCAAGCGAGGTGTTCGCCAAAGAGGTAGAGGCGGACACACAGTCCTTTGGCCGCCTCATCCGCGACCTGGGCTTGAACAAGCCTTGATTCGATCAGATAGACAAGCAAATAGACAAGATATGGATTTCAATTTCACCGAAGAGCAATGCATGCTGCGCGACTCCGTGCGCGCCTTCATTGAGCGCGAATGCAAACCCGAGCTGATGCGCCAGTACGACCTCAATGGCGAGTACCCCACCGAGATTCTCCAGAAGATGGCGCCCCTGGGCTGGTACTCGGCCTTCACGCCCGTGGAACACGGCGGTCAGGGCCTGGGGCCGATGGAGCTTGCCATCGTCGCCGAGGAAATGGCGCGCTTCTCGCCCAGCATTTCCACTGCCTATTACATGGCAATCTGGGGCGTGCTCAACATCGTCCACTACGGCAGCCAGGAGCACAAAGATTATTTTCTGCAGCGCGTCAACGCAGGCAAGCAAAATTTCTCATTCAGCATGACCGAGCCTGATTCGGGATCGGACGCTGCCTCCTTGCGCACCCGCGCTGTACTCGATGGCGATGAGTGGGTCATCAATGGCGAGAAGGTCTTCAGCACGCAGTCGGCCGCCCCCGACAACACCATCATCCTGTGCGCACGCACCGATGCAGATGCACAGCGGCACAAGGGCATCTCGCTGATCTTCGTGCCCAAGGACGCCAAAGGCCTGACGATGCGACGCCTGAGCACCATGTCGCGGCGCATGTTGGGCAACTACCAACTCACCTTCGACAATGTGCGTGTGCCGCGCAACAGCGTGCTGGGCGAGGTGAACAAGGGCTGGGACTACATCGTGGGCCACTTGGAGCGAGAGCGCATGTCGGTGGCGGCCGCCTGCGTTGGCTTTGCCAAGCAAACCTTCGAAGACATCGTGCAGTACCTGCGCCAGCGCAAGCAGTTCGGCAAATCGCTGGGCGAATTTCAGGCCATACAGCACACCATCGCCGACCTCAAGGTCGCCCTGGACTGCGCGCAACTGCTCGTCTACAAAGTGGCGTGGATGCTTGAGCGCGGCATTCCCTGCGGCACCGAGGCTGCCGAATGCAAACTCTTTTGCACCGAGACCCAGCTCAACATCAGCATGCAGGGCATGCGCCTGCTGGGCGCCTATGGGCTGACCGAAGACTTCGGCATGGCCCGCGCTTTCCGCGAAGGCATGGGCGCTGTCACAGGTGGCGGCACGTCCAACATCCAGCGCAACATCATCGCGCGCAACATTCTCAAGGCTTAGAACGATGGGTCTGCATTTCGAAGACTTTGACCTCGGTCAATCATGGACCACCGCCTCGCGCACCGTCACCGAGTTTGAATAAATGTCTGAACCTCACGACCTCGCGGCCCAGATGCCTCCCATTTTCACCGGGCTTCGCGTGCTTGACGTCGGAAGCTTCGTCGCCGGGCCTGCAGCCGCAACCTTGCTGGGCGATATGGGCGCCGATGTGATCAAGGTGGAGCCGCCCGGTTTGGGCGACCCCTGGCGCCATCAATTCCAAAGGCCCGAGCTGCCAGAATCGGATGCCAACTACCTGTGGCTGCTCACCGGCCGAAGCAAACGCAGCGTCGCCATCGACTTGAAGTCCGCGCCAGGGCAAGAGCTTCTGCATGATCTGGTGGCGAGTGCCGATGTGCTGGTCACCAACCTGCCGCTCAAAGTGCGACCCCGATTGGGCATCGAGTACGAGGTGCTCAGAAAGATCAATCCGCGCCTGGTGTATGCGTCCATCACCGGCTACGGTGAGTCGGGTGACGAGCGCGACGAGGCCAGCTTCGACACCACGGGCTGGTGGGCCCGCTCGGGCATGATGGATCAAGCGCGGCCCGACCCCGATGGCCCCCCTGCCAAGGCACCTGCGGCCGCAGGAGACCAGATGTCGGCGATCTCGCTTTACGGCGCGATCGTCACTGCGCTCTACCAAAGGCAGATCAGCGGCAAGGGCTCTTATGTCGGCTCATCGCTACTGGCAAATGGTGCGTGGCAGAACGGCTGCTACCTGCAAGCGGCCTTGTGTGGCGCCAAGATTCGCCCCCTTCGCAAACGCGCCAACGCCTGGAATCCGCTCAACACCCAGTACCGCTGCAGCGACGAGCGCTGGT
Organism: Comamonadaceae bacterium; assembly: GCA_947476285.1. Classification (GTDB taxonomy): domain Bacteria; phylum Pseudomonadota; class Gammaproteobacteria; order Burkholderiales; family Burkholderiaceae_C; genus Ramlibacter. The sequence goes on from CANJPU010000017.1 coordinate 70,330, forward strand.
TCTCCATCACCATCAGCCCAAGCCAGCAAACCAGGCTGTGGCCAGAGTTTGCCCGCATCATGGAAAACAAACTGCTGCAAACCGAGGCGCGCTTTCAAAGCTACGAATCGCGCAACAAGCACAACGCCGAACTGGTGACTGAACTAGACCATGCATTTGCCAAGCACAGCGCGGCGCAATGGCGCAAGCGATTCAAGGGCACTGGCATTGTGGTGAGCATCGTGGCACGCTGCGAAGATGCGGCGCAGGACGAGCAGATGAAAGCCAACGACATTCTGGTGCCCATGGAGGGCGAGCCACTCGCGCCCATGACGGTGAGCGGCCCGTTCTTCATCAAGGGCATGGCCAAGCGCAAAGCGCAGCGCGCGCCCGAGGTAGGTCAGCACACCGATGCAGTGCTGCGCGAACAAGGCCTGAGCGATGCGCAGATCGACAGTCTGCGCCAGGCTAAAGTCATTCAGTAGGCGGCCAGGATTTCGACGAGCCAAGCTACTCCGGCGCAATCCCCGCAGCCCGGCACGCACAGATCTAATTCAAGACACTGTAACCCCGCCCTGCCAGACAGCGGCTGATGATGGAGCGCTGGCCACCCTCGCCGGTCACTGCACCGCCGACGCCTCCAGTGACCGCGCCAACTCCGGCGGCGTGCACATTGGAGCGCGTGTTACCGCCACCCACTGCGCCCAGGACCGCACCCAGCACAGCGCCTCCGGCAGCTCCAACTGCTGCACCCTGCGAGGCGCTCGTGGTTCTGGCGGCCAGTTGCTGGCATTCCTGCAGGTCGGTTGGATAGTTGGCCCGCTGCTGCGGTCGCAGATCGACCACTGGCTCCCAGTTGGTGCCGTAACCGCCTCGCGTGCCCATCTGCGCGCAGCCTGCCAGCACAGTGATGGACAAGGCGCCGAAAATCAAATTGTTCATGGTTATGTCGTTCAATGAATTCCAGATGGAAGGCCCAAGCACAGCGTGGCACAGCACGCCAGATACGCGGGACCCGCCCAGTATAAAGTGGCCGAACCTCGACGTGCCGCGAGTCAGGCCATGGACAGGCTCTTCGCAGGGCGCCGGAATATGGGCACAATCTGCACAGACAATGAATGGCCCGGCAAGGATTGGATGTCCGTGCCTTCAGGCTCGTCTTCAATGAAGCAAGATCAAAAGGAACACCATGTTCAATAGATTCGTGATAGCCGCCGCGATGTCAGCCCTGCTGTCGGCCTGTGGTGGCGGTTCAAGCGACAAGCCGCTGAGCGACACCCAGAAGAATTTCGAGGCCAGTGCGCTTGGCTCCACCTACTCAGAATTTGACTGGGAGTTGCCTTCGACCAATGCCGCGCCTGTCACAGGCAGCAACTTCTTCCTCGCATCCACTTACTCGGTTGCGGCCTCGCCTTCTTCAGGGGCCATTGCCTACACACGGGCCACCTTGAATCTCACCCAGTCCATGGCGCTGCCCGATGCGTCCACCCGGTATGTGGCAAGGGCATTGTTCGCAGGAAAGATCTACGTGCTTAACAACGCGACCAAGTCAGTCGTCTCATACAGTGGCAATGACGTGGTGGTGACCGACTACGCCTCTGATGGGGTGACGCCGGTTTTCTCCTCTGTGTTCGACCTGTGGTCTGAGCCCGTCGCCTTGAGCGGCATCACACTGAACGATGCCGCGCTACGCTCGTTCTACGGGTTCGCGCGCCTAAATACGCCGCTCAACTTCGACTACACCAAGACCTGGCTGGCGGGGGCGGCCTATGTGAAGCGCAAGACCTACACGGCGGACGACCGACTCTATGTCTACGACTGGTCGGGCAACAGCGTCGATGCGAACGTGGTCGCTTATGCCGGCACCGAAACCGGCAATGTCCCGATCACTGTTGAACGCTGCCGGGTGACGGCTCCTCTGACGTGATACTACGCGGCTTTTCTTTCGCTGGCCTGCACGGCGGTTTGCCGAGCCTCCAAGACCGTCATCAGGAAGTTCATATCCCGATGCCCGCGCAGC
>CANJPU010000018.1 GCA_947476285.1 Comamonadaceae bacterium
CGCTGTCCATGTCGGTGATCCCCGCGCGAGCCAACTCCTGGGGCAGGCGCCCCTGGTGTGTCTGGAACGCCCGCTCGCTCCTGCCGCGCGCCTCAGGCGAATAAGCGGCGATGTGCTCGATGCTCAACTGCTTGAGCGCGCGGCCCACCGTCCCAATTGGTGCCGGCCGGCCCAGCTCATGACTGTCCCTCAGAAGGAATTGCCGGCCAGCATCGCATCAATGAACATGGAAATGACCGCAACGGCTAACATGGCGGTTAACCCAGATGCTTCTCCGCTTTGCGGCTTGCACCGGTTACCCGTACCTTAGGCCTCGTATGGGCCACACTATCCCCTTCGAACAAGGAAATACTTATGAAACAGTACGCAGCTGAACTCTTGGGAACCTTCTGGCTTGTGCTCGGCGGTTGTGGCAGCGCGGTGCTTGCCGCCGCATTCCCACAGCTGGGAATTGGGCTACATGGCGTATCGCTCGCTTTCGGTCTCACGGTGCTTACGATGGCATTTGCGATAGGTCACATCTCAGGGTGTCACCTGAATCCAGCAGTTTCAATTGGCTTGTACGTCGGTGGCCGCTTCCCCGCAGCGAAGCTGGCCCCGTACATCGTTGCCCAAGTCCTTGGCGCTATCGCTGCGGGTGCGGTCCTGTACGTGATCGCCAGCGGCGCGCCAGGATTCGATGTGTCAAAGGGCTTCGCCTCGAATGGGTATGGGGCGCACTCGCCCGGAGGCTATTCTTTGATGGCAGCACTGGTGACGGAAGTCATCATGACGATGTTCTTCCTACTCATTATTCTTGGCGCTACGGATAAGCGCGCGCCCCAGGGCTTCGCACCCATTGCCATTGGTCTTGCGCTGACGCTGATTCACCTCATCAGCATCCCAGTCACGAACACATCCGTAAACCCGGCTCGAAGCACAGGTGTTGCGCTTTTCGTCGGTGACTGGGCTATTGGCCAACTATGGCTTTTCTGGGTGGCTCCAATTGTTGGGGCAGTTCTCGGTGCCGCGACATACAAGGCAATCAGCAAAGACGACGCCTAACCCCTCGCTCAAGCGCAGCGCCAACGGCAGGCCACCAAGAGCGGGCCTGACGTCCCTGCGTCGGCGCCCGCTTAGCTCGAACGTTAGATTGCACATCTCATTCTCGGGAGTCCAGTATGTCTATGAATTCGCGTCGCTCGGCCATCGTTTTGATGCTTGCTGCAATTGGCATCTCAGGGTGCGCCAACCCGCCCCTCGCGCCCACACCAGAGGTGCAAAAGGTGCTCGCACCAACTGGAACACTCCGCCTGGGTCTTTCCCACGGGACACCGGGACAGATGATCCGCAACCCTCTCACAGGTGATGTTCGTGGAATCGGGTATGAATTGGGGCGAGAACTTGCGAGGCGATTGGGTGTCCCGTTTGAGGTAGTCCTCATCCAAGGGAACGCGCAATTCATTGAAGCGATGCAATCCGGCAGAGTGGATTTTGGGTCAAACAACGCCACTGCTGCGCGCGCGGCGTTCATGAGCTTTGCGCAGCCGCATCTGGAGATCGAGGCCGGATTCTTGGTCTCGTCCAACTCCAAAATTTCCTCCATCACTGAGGTTGACCGCGATGGTGTCCGGGTCGGCGTAACCCAGGGCAGCACATCGGAGGCCAAATTTTCCCAAGAACTCAAGCACGCAGTCCTGATCCGTGCATCGTCAATACCGGCCGCAGAGAAAATGCTTGCCTCCGGACAGGTCGACGTCTTCGCGACGAACAAGGGGAACCTCTTCGACATGTCCGACAGACTGCCGGGATCCCGTGTTCTTGATGGTCGGTATGGCGTTGAGCAAGTTTCGCTTGCGATCCCGAAAGGCCGGGAGTTGGGCATGCCGTTCTTGCGCCAATTCGTCGACGACGCGAAGTCCACCGGCCTTGTTGCAGCAGCAGCCCAACGCGCAGGCCTGCGTGGCATGGCATTGGATTCGAAGTGATGTTCCGTATAGGGAGTGCGCCCCTCTCACGCGCGCGTGGCAGTTGAGTCTGTTCGGCAGATGAAGAGTGATGCCCAACCGATTGCTCAACCGGACCCGCAACGGCATGCTGCCTTCGGGCCTTATTTCATTCTGGCCCTGCGGCGTCCTGCCGCTGTGGGCCGGGTAGATCCAACCTTAGTGAGAATAAATTTATGATCCGAAAAGAACGACTCACAGCGAACCTAGAAGGCGAGTTCGTCGTCTTCCTCATTGGCATGCGCATCAACAATCCGCTGAAAGTGCATAAGTGGCTACCTGTGGCGATGGCCATGCCCCGAATGGTCAAGGAACTTTACAGTCGGCCTGAGCTTGGGTTCATTCATGCTGAAACGTGGTTCTCCCGTACGATTATCCTTGTTCAGTACTGGCGTTCAATGGATCAGTTATTGGCATATGCGAAGAACAGGAATGCCGAGCACCTACCTGCGTGGCAAGCCTTCAACAAATCTGTCGGGACAGACGGCTCGGTTGGAATTTGGCACGAGACGTATATGGCGTCTCCGGGGACCTACGAGAGTGTCTATGCAAACATGCCGCCATTCGGCCTGGGGAAGGCGGGCACGTTGAGTTCAGCCGCTGGTGGCAAGCAGTCCGCAGCCGGCAGACTGGGTGGGAAGAAGGCGCTCTAACCCGGCGCTTGAGGGGGATCTGCGCAAAAAGCCTCGCAGCCCCCTCTCAGCGCTATGGTTGGGCAGCAGGAGGTAGCGGAGGTGACTCAAGGATGAAATGTGAAAAATGCTGGAACACGTTGTCCATCTCGTTGGCGACCTTCCTTGTTTGTTTCTATGCCTTGGCGTTCAACCCTGAGATCGCCCACGCCCAGGACACGCAAACGAAACCGGGCAGCCACACAGTTGCAATCACCGTTCACGGCTCGCAGCGAACCTACATCGTCCATGTTCCTCCCTCCTACAAGCCGCAGACGCGTTCGCCCTTGGTGGTCATGTTGCACGGTGGCGGTGGTACCGCACGGGCTGCAATGTGGGAGACTGAGTGGGCTGTGAAGGCCGACAAGGAGGGGTTCCTCGCGGTCTTTCCCAACGCCATGGCGCGCGATCCGGCGCGAGCAAGCAACTTTGCCGGAAATCCACAGCTCTGGAACGACGGCTCCGATCGGTTTTATGAAGGTCAGACGGCTTCGGACGATGTCGGATTCATCGCCGCCATGCTTGGCGACCTATCCGCCCGGTTCGCGCTGGACGAACGACGCGTTTACCTCACCGGCTTTTCCAACGGCGCCTCCATGAGCTTTCGCCTTGGCGCGGAATTGTCGGATCGCATTGCCGCAATCGCGCCCGTTGCGGGAGCACTGTGGATTGATCCCCCGATGTTCCGACAGCCGGTCTCCATGATGTATATCACCGGCACGGCCGATCCATTGAACCTCATAGAGGGCGGCGCCCCAAAGTTGGCAAGCGGTGGCAGCGACAAAGTGCGAGCGAAACCGAAGCCACCCGTTCGCGATTCGATCTTGAAATGGGTTAAAGCGCTTGGGTGTCCCTCGACGGCCCCAAGCACTTCCGACGCCCACGGTGTGCGCACGGAAACGTACTCTGCCTGCATGGGTGGCGCTGAGGTCGCCTACATTTCGGTCGATGGCTTGGGGCACACATGGGCCGGTGGCAGAAGCATTTTGCCCGAGAGCATGGTGGGGAAGACATCGGGCAAAATAAGGGCCACGGATGTCATCTGGGAGTTCTTCCTGAAACACGCGCGATCTACCCCCTGATACGAATCAAGTACACGTTGATTTCGAACCGCAGATACTCTTTTCACTGCACGTCCAACTTCCGGTATTGGCTGGCGTCGTATCCCACTCTGAATCTTCCTTCTGCCCCGGCCAAGCCGACGCGAGAGGAAGACACTCGGGATTGGCTCGGCCCTGAAGTGCTGCTGTAGCCACAGTGATGCGCAGCGAAGAACTTGACTTATTTTTCGGTGCGCTGCGCCTGCTTCAGTCGCCTCTTTCCCGACGCGGTCAGCAGCGGCAACCAGCACACGTGAACGGCGCCCTCGACGTACTCTTCGAAAGTGACGATCGAGCGCAGTCGCCAGTGCTTCAAGGCCCAGCCGGTCGCGGTAAAGATGATTCGATGAAGCAGCAGATCGATGTGCGTGGGTGCGAGGTAGCCCGCGTCCTCGCACTCGGTGATGCACTGCCGAATCAGGCTGCTGGTGTCGCGCTCGGTCTGCTTCAGATGCTCGACCCATTCGGGTTTGAGCGACTTCGTCTCACGATAGATCAGCAGCACGGCCTTGCGGTCCGTGTCGATCACCCTTGCGTAGGCCTCGATCGATCGCTTCAGACGCAGCACCTTGTCGTCTATGCCCTGTAGCGCCGCGGGAATTTCATAGTGGTTGCGCTCTGCGATGTGCAGAAGGCACAGGAACAACAGGTCTTGCTTGTTCGGTACGTACTGATAAACCAGCCCGGGGCTTACGCCCGCAGCCAACGCAATGTCCTTGATCGTCGTCGTGTGATATCCCTGATCCGAAAAGCGGGCGATGCCTGCTTTGATCAACTGGGCACGGCGCCTCTCGACTAGCCGAGGGTCTTCGACAGTGCTCTTGACTGGACTTGTCATTGGGGCCTCGGTAAGAGCCTATGGCGTTGTTGAAGGTGAAGCATGCACGCGGTACGCCGGACTCTCAGCGTACGGTGCCCTCGCGCCGGAGTGCCGCAATTGCGTTCGCGTCGTACCCCAGCTCGCCCAGGACCGCATCGGTGTGCTGGCCGAGCGCCGGAGGATAGCCGTGCGGAGCCGCCGGCGTGGCGCTGAGGTGCACGGGATTGCCCACCGTGCGCACCTGGCCGTATTGCGGATGCATCAGGTCCAGCACCATGCCGTTGTGCACGACTTGTTCGTCCGTGATCACGTCCTCGAGGTAGTTGACAGGCGAAACCGGTACATCGACGGCGCGCAGCCGGGCGATCCAGTGCGCGCGCTCACGGGTGCGAAACAGCTCGGCCAGCATGGGAACCAGCACATGGCGCTCGCGCACACGCAGCGGGTTGGTGGCGAAGTCTTCGCGGACCTTCAGATCGGGTCGCTGGATCGCGTCGCACAGCAGTGGCCAGAAGCGCTCGGTCAGGCACGCGACCACGAAGGGCCCGTCGGATGCCTCGAACACCTGGTACGGGACGATCTGCGGGTGCCCGCCGCCGATGGGGCGCACCGGAATCTTGGTGCGCTCGTAGGCCGCGACGTAATTCGCCAGCAGCGAGACCTGGCCATCGAGCAGGTTGATGGAAACCTTCTGGCCGACCCCGTCGCGGTCACGCACCCTCAGGGCCAGCGTGATTCCCAGGCATGCCAGGAAGGAGCCGAGGAAGTCGCCGACCGGCACGCCCGCCTTGAGCGGCAGGCCGCCGACTTCGCCGGTCAGGCCCATGATGCCGCCGAGCGCCTGCGCAATGATGTCCATGCCGGGATCTTCGGCACGCGGGCCGTCTTCGCCGAAGGCGGTGATCAGGCAGTACACCAGCCGGGGGTGCTGGGGCGCCAGGTCTTCGTAGCGCAGCTTGAGCCGTTCGACGGCGCTGGGCCGCATCGACAGAACGACCACGTCCGCCTGTGCGAGGAGCTCCTGCAGCAGCTCGGCCCCGCGCGGCGTCCGGATGTCCACCACGATGTCCCGCTTGCTGCGGTTTACGCCGAAGAAGTAGGCGCTCTCGTTGGGTCCGAAGATGGAGTCGATCGCGCGCAGGCCGTCACCCTGCGGCGGCTCCACCTTGATGACTTCGGCGCCGAAGTCACCGAGCATCGAGGTGCAGTACGGACCGGAAGCAATCTGGGAAAGATCCAGCACGCGCACTCCGTGCAACGCGCCGTCCAGCCCCTTGACTTTTGCAGTCGCCGTATCCACACTCTCGACTGGATGATGGTTCATTCATAAATTGTAGCCTGTGCTGCTACGCCGGGTTCGTCAGTATGTGGCGGCGCCCTGAAGGAGACGAACACGATGTCCTATGGCGCAGAACTTGCGACAGGCTTTTCCCGGCCGTACTGGGATGGGCTTGCCGAAGGCGTGATCCGGCTGGAGCGCTGCATGGATTGCGGCCGCTGCCAGGACTTTCCGCAGGGGCGCTGCCGCCACTGCCTGTCCACGCGCCTCGACTGGATCGAGGCCGCCGGCACCGCCACCTTGCATACTTTCTCCACCGTCTTTCGTGCACCGTCTCCAGAGTTCGCCAAGGATGCGCCGTATGTCGTCGGGATGGTCCGCTTGCCCGAGGGCGTGCAATTGATGGCACGCATCCTCGCGGACGAGAGTGAGTTGCGGCTCGACATGCCCTTGCGCGCCAAGCCAGTCAAGTGGCCGGGCGAGCACTGGATCCTCGGCTTCGTGCCCGATACCGAATCAGGAAGGGCGTGAGCATGTCGGCCGAATCCATTGTTATCGTCGGCATCGGTGAAAGCCAACTTGGCTTCGTCGAGGGTTCCACTTCGCTGTCGCTGTGCGCGGACGCAGCAGTCGAGGCGCTGAAAGACGCGAACCTGACCAAAAACGACATCGACGGTTTGATCACGACGGACTCCTACGTGCGCTACCACAACCGGCATGCGGTGCAGCTTGCGCAGTACATGGGGCTGTCTTCGGACCTTCGGGTCGCCGACACCATGACCGGTGGCTCGTCCGTTGCAGGTGGGCTGGGCATTCATTACGGCGCGGCGATGATCTCCGGCGGCTTGTGCAACGTGGTGATGCTGGCCTGCGGCGACAACCTCGCCAGCGCCGACGGCCGCGACAACGCGGTGCAGGCTTACGCGATGAACTTCGAACGCGAGTTCGAAGCTGCCTACGGGCCGGTGATTCCGGCGCGCTATGCGTTCACTGCGCGCCGCTTCATGCACGAGCGCGGCACGACGCGGGACCAGCTGTCGGCCGTGGCCGTTTCCATGCGCGAGTGGGCATCACGCAACCCGCGCGCGCTCAAGCGCACGCCGATCACGATCGCCGACGTCACTGCGTCCAAGCGCATCGCGAGTCCGCTGCACATGCTCGATTGTTCATTGGTGTCCGACGGTGCCGGTGCCGTGCTGATGATGCGCGAGAGCGAAGCCAAGTCGCGCGGCCTGCGCGGCATCCGGGTGAGCGGCATGGGCAGCAGCCACGGAACCGGAAGCGGCCTGGTGCACGACAGCGTGTCGTTCCAGGGCTCGTTCGTCAGTTACGGCTGCGACCATTCGCTGGCGCCCGCGCTCAAGCAAAGTGGCCTGTCGCGCAAGAACGTCGACCTGTGCTATCTCTACGACTGCTTCAGCATCAACGTGCTGGTCATGCTGGAAGACCTGGGCTTTTGCAAACCTGGAGAAGCGGGCGCCTTCGTGGCCGAAGGCCACACCCGCCCGGGCGGCAGCCTGCCGGTCAACACGCATGGTGGCCTGATGTCGTACTGCCATTCTGGCAAGCCGGGCGGCGCCTTCATGCTGACCGAGGCGGTGCGGCGCTTGCGCGCGGGCAAGAGCGATGGCATCGTGCGGGAACCAGAAGTCGCGCTCATCCAGGGTCACGGTGGCCACGCGGGAATCCACGTTACCACCTTGCTGTCAGCTCACTGACCTTCGCTGCGGGTAGGGCGCTCGGCATACAAGAACAGGATTTGGAGACAAGCATGAAGTGGAAGCAGATGGAGCGCAGGGCGGGGTTGCGGCGCAGGGACTTCCTCGTTGCGACCGGGGCAGGTGCACTGTGCGCCCATGCCCTCGCGCAGTCCGACTATCCGAGTCGCGCAATCACCGTGATCACTCCGTACGCGCCTGGGGGCGCGGGTGATCAGACGATGCGAATCCTCGCCTCATATTTAACGAAGGAGCTGGGGCAGCAGGTGATCGTCGACAACAAGCCCGGCGGCGCGACCGCGCTGGGCTTGTCGCTCGCGGCCAGGGCTGCCCCTGACGGCTACACGCTGGCGTATGCGCCGCAGTCGATGGTCATCAATCCGCAGCTGTCGAAGAGCCACACCTACGACCCCTTCGGCGATTTCGCGCCCATCGCGCGCACGGCGCTCCTCAAGTACATCCTCATCGTCAATCCCGCCATGCCTTTCCAGGACATGCGCGGCCTGATTAACTATGCGCGTGCAAATCCTGGCAAGCTGAGCTTCGGCAGTTCCGGCATAGGCGGCGGCACGCACCTGGCCGGCGAGCTTCTGATGAAGATGACGGGCGTCAAGCTGTTGCACGTACCGTACAGGGGCGCCGGCCCCGCGTTGGTCGACGTGATGGGTGGGCGTTTGTCGATGATGTTCGACGTGCTCAGCACCGCCATTCCGCAGATCAAGAGCGGTAAGGTGCGTGCGATCGGCGTCACCGCCGAGAACCGATCCCCGCTGTTGCCCGACGTGCCGACGATCGCGGAGACGGTGCCAGGCTATGCAACTGATTTCTGGATCGGCCTGGCGGCGCCCAAGGCGACGCCGAACGATCGCATCGAGACGCTCAACCGGGCAGTGAACCGCGTGCTGAACAACCAGGAGCTCAAGGACAAGCTGCTTGGCCTCGGTCTGGAGGCCGCCACGCCGAACAGGCCCCAGGAGTTCGCGAGCTTCATGAAAACCGAGTGGGACCTTTGGGGCGATCTCATTCGTCACAACAAGATCGAAGGCGAGTAAGGGCGTGACGGGCACAGCGTTGATCGTCGGTGGCTTGGGCGTGTCGGGGCGATACCTGTGCGCTGAGCTCGCGCAGCAGGGCTGGGAAGTATTGAGCGCGGCGCGCCGGGCCGGCGAAGCCGGCGAACAGGGACCGCGCGTGCGGCCCGTGAAGCTCGACGCCTCCGATCCGCAAGCCTGCCGCTCGGCGCTTCAGGCGCACCCCGGCGTCACCCACGTCTTCCACTGCGCACGCCGAGACCATGCCGTGGCGGCCGAGGAAGTCCGCTTCAACACCGAGATGCTCGCCAACGTGCTGGACGCATTGGCCGAAACCTCGCCCACCCTTCAGCACGTCACCTTGATGCACGGCATGAAGGCGTACGGAACGCTGCTCGGCGCTTTCCGCACGCCGGCGCGCGAGAGCGATCCGCGGCTGCCGGTGGCGCTCTCGTACTACGCCCAGGAGGACCTGCTTCTGGCACGCCAGCCGAGCGCCACCTGGACATGGTCGGCGCTGCGGCCCGGACCCATCATGGGCATCACCCTGGGCTATTCGGGCAACGTGGTGCAGATCCTGGCCGTGTGGGGCAGCATCTGCCGCGAACTCGGCATGCCGCTGTGGTTTCCCGGGACGCTGGCGGGGTTCACTGCGCTGCGCCAGGCCTGCGACGCCCGGCTGCTCGCCAAGGCCGCTGCGTGGACAGCGACGCATCCGGCGTGTGCAAACCAGGCCTTCAACGTCGGCAACGGCGAGCTTTTCCGGTGGGAGCATCTGTGGCCTCGGCTCGCCGCTTTCTTCGGGCTCGAAGCCGCGGGTCCAGCGCCGATCCGGCTGCGCGATTTCATGCAGGACAAGGAGCCGCTGTGGAAACAGATGGTGCAGCGGCACTCACTGCAGCCCAACCCATTCAGCGCGGTCGCTTCCTGGGGCTATGCCGACACCTTCCACAACGGTTGGGACAGTTTCGCGAGTGACGTGCGCTTGCGCACCACCGGGTTCGGCGCAGTGGCCGAGACCGGCGAATCCCTGCTCGGACTTTTCGCCGAGCTGCGCGACAGCCGCGTCATTCCCTGAATGATCCCTGAGTGTTCCCACAGCCTTCCTTCTACAAAGAGAGCAGACCCATGATGTTCGACACTTCAACAAAGCGCTCCTTCGGTGCCAAGGCGGCAATGCGCTCCCGGTGGCTCGCGGGCCTGTTCGCCCTCATTGCCCTCACGGCGGTGCTCATCGCGCCGCACGCGGCACAGGCGCAGGCGCCGGCTCGCCCGCTGCGTATCGTCATCCCATTCGCAACGGGCAGCTACACCGACAACTTCGCGCGCATCGTCGTGCCGCCTTTCGCGGAGCGCCTGCGCGCGGTGGTCTTGATCGACAACAAGCCGGGCGCCAATGGCGCCATCGCCGCCGAGGCAGTCGCCAAGTCGGCGCCCGATGGATTGACGGTGCTGCTCGGCGGATCGAGTTCGATCGCGATCAACCCCAGCCTGTACAAGACGCTGCCCTACGACCCGATTCGCGATCTCGTGCCCGTGGCGCGCTCCGGCTCCCTGCCGTTCATGCTGGTCGCGCATCCCAGCGTGCCCGCGACCAACGTCCCCGAGCTCATCGCCTATGCGAAGCAGAACCCGGGCAAGCTGACCTATGCCACGCCCAACAGCAGTTCGCTGATGGCCATGGAGATGTTCAAACGGCGTGCGGGGGTCGACATCCTGAGCGTGCCCTACAAGTCCAGCCCGCAAGCCATGCTCGACATGCTGGCCAATCAGGTGCAGATCCAGATCGCCGACTACGCCACGGCGATCCCGCACGTGCGCTCTGGCAAGGCGCGCGTGCTGGCGGTCACGATGGCGCAGCCCACGCCCCTCCTGCCTGGGGTACACACAGTCGACGAGGTGCTCAAGGGCTTCGACGTTTCCGCGTGGAACGGCTTGTTCGTCTCGCGAAATACGCCGGCCGCGACCATCCAGCGCATCGCCACCGCGTGGAACGAAACGCTCGCGCAGCGCGATGTGCAGGACAGACTTGCCACCATGGGTTTCGACGTATCGACGATGGGTCCGGAGGCCTTCGCGCCCTATGTGCGCGAGCAGATCGCCAACTGGGCACGGCTGGCGCAAGAGACCGGGATCAAGCCCGAGTGAAGGCGCCAACGCCGCACGACTGCGCCGCAGGTCACGCATGAGTGACGCCCTCGGTCCTTTGGAAGGTTTGCTGGCCGGCCGCGTCGTCTGCGCACCGCCCGCGGATTACCGCGTCGAAGAAGTCGATGTGGTTGTGGTCGGCGGCGGTGGTGCGGGGCTCGCGGCCGCCAGTGCGGCGGCGGCCCTGGGGCGTCGGGTCGTCCTGCTCGAAAAGAATGCCGCGCTGGGTGGCAGTACCGCGTGGTCGGTCGGTTCGGTGAGCGCGTCCAACACGGCTCACCAGCGGCGCGAGGGCATCATGGATTGCCCTGAGCATCATTGGGAGGATCTGGCGCTTTTCTCGGGCCCCGAGCTCGCGCGGGACAACCGTGAACTGGCGCGCGTGCTCACGTCGAACGCGCCGGAAACATTCGAATGGCTGCTGTCCACCGGACTGCGCTTCGTCGGCCCGATGCCCGAGCCCCCGCACCGCAGGCCGCGCATGCACAACGTGCTGCCCAATTCGAAGGCGTTTCCCTATCACCTCGGCCGCCATTGCCGCAAGCTCGGTGTGCGCATCGAACTCGATGCCAAGGCGGATGCGCTTTGGATGGAGGACGGCCGCGTCAAAGGCGTGCTGGCCACACTCCCAGGTAGCCGGGGCCGCGTGGCCTGGCGCGCACTCGGCGGTGTGGTGCTCGCCGGCGGCGACTTCAGCGGCAGCCCTCAACTGAAGGCGACCTACGCCTCGGAACTCGTCGCACGCGTGGACGCGATGAACCCTGGCAGCACCGGCGAAGGCATTGTGCTGGGCCTCGCGGCCGGCGCCGTGGTGCGCAACGGCGATCACCTTCGAGGCCCCTTCTTGCGCTTCGTGCCGCCCGCGAACCCGCACTGGCTTCAGCGGCTGCCGCCCCATCCACTCGTCACGGAGCTGATGGCGTGGGCCTACCGGCACGTGCCGTCGAGCCTGTTGCGTCCGCTGCTGATGCGCTTCGTCACGACTTCGCTCGCGCCAGAGGCAGCGGTCTTCCGCGCCGGCGCGATGTTGGTCGACCTCGCCGGGCGACGCATCGATCTGGCCGGTCGCAACGTGCATCACGCCGTGGCCGACGTGCAGGAGCGAATGGCCTACATCGTGTTCGATGCACGGGCCGCGCGGCTCTTCACGAAGTGGCCGAACTTCGTATCGACCGCGCCTGGAGTGGCTTACGCGTACCTCGATGACTACCGAAACACGCGGCCGGACATCTTCCATGAGGCGCCGACAGTGGCCGCGCTCGCCAAGCAGTTGCGGGTGGATGCCGGCACGCTCGAGGCGAGTTTGCAGCAGCCTGCCGATGGCGGCGTCCAATCTCACAGATCCACCCAGGGTCCGATCTTCGCCCTCGGACCGGCCAAGGCTTACGTGGTGTTCACGAACGGCGGTCTGGACGTGTCGTCGCAACTCGAAGTGCTGGACGCGAACGGTGCACCCATCCAAGGGCTGTACGCTGCTGGCTCCAATGGGCAGGGCGGCCTGCTGCTGGAGGGCCACGGCCACCACCTCATGTGGGCTTTCGCGTCCGGACGCGTCGCCGGCCGAAATTGCGCCTACGCGAGCACGTCTGCAGTACAGGCTACCCAACAGTCCGACTGAGCAACAATCGGCGATTTGGCCGGCTATATTCAATAAGAAGCGTCTGCATATCACGCGATTTCGATAACAGGGTGGTGTTCGTTGCCGGCGCGTCCGGTGGAATCGGCATGGCGTCGTCGAAGATGCTGCTGGAACGGGGCGTGCGCGTTGCACTGCATTACCGCTCCCGGGCCGAAGGGCTGGAAGGACTTCTGCAGGAGTACGGCGCCGAGAAGGTGGCCCTGGTCAAAGCAGACGTGACCCGGTGCGACGAGGTCGAGTCCGCCGTGGCCGAGGCTCTCAAGCCTTTCCTGGACACGCCTGGAGCGAAGAGTCTGACGCGCTGCTTATCAGCCGCCTGAACATGAACTCGCAGGATGTGGCCGAGCTGATCGAGCAGCGGATCGCTCGGCCGGTTGTGACATCCATCACCGCCACCTTGTGGAAGCTGATGCGCAGCGCAGGCTTGCACGACCGCATCGAAGGCTGCGGCCGTTTGCTCGTGTAGTGTTTCACCGTGAAGAGAGTTGGGTTCGTCGGCGTCGGCCTCATCCCATGGAAGGTGCGGTAAGCGGACAAGAATTATTCGGAGCTGGCCCTTGTCGCCCAGCCGCACCCGGTATCTTGGCCGTCACCGGCACCGTCTGTCCGCCCTTGACCAGGCGAACCGCCTCCAGCTTGAATTCCAGGGTGTATTTGCCCCGGGCCTGTCCGTCTTTTCTCTTGTTCATCTTCGATCTCCAATTGCTGAGTTTTCACATCAGAGATGGAGTACGCCTTTCTGGGGCAAGATCAGCGGCACAATGATGCGCATCGTGCGCCATTCACTTTTGGCGTTGGGCCACCGCTAGAAAGGTCACATGATTGCGCTGCTATCCGATCCACAGACGTGGATCGCGTTCCTTACGCTCACCGCGCTCGAGCTCGTGCTCGGAATCGACAATGTCATCTTCATTTCGATCCTGGTTGACAAGCTACCGAAGGAGCGGCGCGATCTAGCGCGCAGGATCGGCCTGTTCCTCGCCATGTTCATGCGCGTGGGGCTCCTGTTCCTGCTTTCCTGGATTGTTGGACTGACTGAGGCGCTCTTTTCTGTATTCCGTCAGGAAATCTCTGGTCGCGACCTCATCTTGATCGGCGGCGGTCTCTTCCTGCTCTGGAAAAGTACGAAGGAGGTCCATCAGTTACTGGAGGGCGAAAAGGGCGAAGCTTCCACGGCAGTCCCAGCGACGTTTTCGGCCGTTATCCTTCAGATCGCGATCATTGACATCGTTTTCTCTTTCGACTCAATCATCACCGCCGTGGGAATGGTCGACCAAGTGGAGGTCATGATCGCAGCCGTCATCGCTTCAGTGCTGCTGATGATGGCCTTTGCTGGCGGGATCGGACGCGTCGTCTCAGAGCATCCGACGATCAAGATGCTTGCCCTGGCCTTCTTGTTGGTCATTGGCGTCGTGTTGATCGCCGACGGATTTGATCACCACGTTCCGAAAGGATACGTGTACTTCGCCATGGCGTTCTCGGTCGCTGTCGAGTTGCTTAACATCAGAATGAGGAAGCGTTCGGTTCGGCGAGCCGAGTTGCACGAGCGCTACACACGCGATGGTGAATGAGTCCATGCAGCTTCAGCAGCGGCCCAAGAAGCCAATCTTGTTTTCTTTGCTGATCGTCTTTGTATCAGCTTGCTCCACGACAAGCACCACGTCGCCCGAAGCTTCAATGCAGCAGGTGGCAGCCGCCACGGACGAGTGGCGCGCGGCCTACGACAGTCGCGAACCCAAACGCATCACTGCGCAGTACGCAGCAGATGCCGCGCTATGGGGAACGAATCTCAAGGTAATTGCAACGACCCCCTCCGCCGTTGCAGAGTACTTCAAAGACTCTCCCGCTCGCCCCGACGTGCGGGTAGTGTTCGGCCAGCAGAACATACGCGTGTACGGCGATTTCGCGCTCAATAGTGGAACGTACACGTTCACAGGCGTGCGCGATGGAAAGCCGAGTTCAACTCCGGCGCGCTACAGCTTGGCTTTCCGCAGGCATGAGGGCAAGTGGCTAATCGTCGATCACCATTCTTCGAGGCTGCCGCAGTAGATTTTTAGCCCTTGACGTTGAGTGGATGCCGAAAGGTCCGCTCCCTTCGTGCACCCTTCGGCCGCGGTAGGGGTGGGGAGCAATCCCCGTCCCTACCGCGACCTTGGCGCCTGCTTGCGGCACAATAGCAAGCTGCCAACTGTGTATGAAACCATGAACTCTGGAGACAAAGAATGTTCAGTCATGTGATGGTCGGATCGAACGACATCGAGCGTTCAAAGCGGTTCTATGATGCAGCGCTTGGTGTACTTGGAGTTGCAGAGCCGATACGAAACAAGGCAAGCACTGGGCACACCAGGCTTTTCTATCGGCATGATGGAGGAACGTTCTGCGTGACCGAGCCGATCAACGGTGAGCCCGCAAGCTTTGCCAACGGTGGCACCATTGCGTTCAAGTGCACTTCGCCTGAACAGGTGCGCGAGTTCCACGACACGGCAGTTGCGCACGGCGGCACGTCTATTGAGGGTCCACCGGGTCTGCGTGATGGGAAAGTGGGCGCGATGCATCTGGCCTACGTGCGAGATCCAGATGGCAATAAGCTCTGCGCGCTTCACAGACCCAAAGTGGGTAGCTGAGGTGATGCGTTTGCATCCGTGATGTCACCGTCAAAGGTCGTCCAGGTGCCAACAAGTAAGGTTAGGCATCACTGATCCGCCCCTTCCGCCCCTTCCGCATCGATGAAACCGTCCATTGCTCTTGTCCTTATCGCGTCCCATATTGCCATTGCCGCAGTCGGGTTTGCCGCAGGCATCTACGCACTGCCAATACTGATCGCACCAGCAGCACCCACCACCGCAGAAGTCCAGGCAGCGATGGTCCAGGTTCAGTTCACTGGTCGGTTCAAGCGAGATCTCAAAGACAGCGACGCCTTGCATTGGGGCGAGGGAGTTGTCTCGGTGTCGCCAAAGGCGATTTCGTTGGCCGGCAGACTCGCCCCAGGGCCGGACTACAAGCTATACCTGTCGCCACAGTTCGTTGAAACCGAGGCAGACTTCAAGAGGCTCAAGACCAGTATGGCAAGAGTCGGCGATGTCAAGACGTTCGAGAACTTTATCGTTCCGGTTCCCGCAGGTATCGAACCAGAAAAGTTCTCAGCGGTCATCGTGTGGTGCGAGACTTTCAGCCAGTTCATCACAGCCGCAAAGTACAGGTAGCGCGGTGACACAGGTTACTCGCTCAAACGGAGCGCCACTTAGCAAGCTTTCGTTCGGTCCCCTTGCCCGCACAAACCCCATAACTTGCGCACAGTGACACAGTGATATTGAGCACCCCTTTACAAGAAGACAGCTCGCAGCTATCGACCGAAGACATGGCCGACGCCGTGGCTGAGTGCGAGCTGCGCGCCTTCGCAATCGACAGCGCCCAGCATGGCCAGCGGCTAGACCGCGCTTTGGCTGTGCTCGTACCCGAATTTTCTCGCAGCTATCTGCAGCAATTGATCGATTCGGGCGCAGTCTTTATCGATGGGCTTGGTGCCAACCGCTCCTCGCGCAAGGTCAAAGTGGGGGAGGGCGGGACGATTGAGCTGCGGCCCACGCCGCAAAGCCAGGCGTTCCGGCCCGAAGCCATGGCGCTGGACGTGGTGTTCGAGGACGATCATTTGCTGGTGGTGAACAAGCCGGCAGGGCTGGTGGTGCACCCCGCGCCCGGTAACTGGAGTGGCACCTTGCTCAATGGCCTGCTGGCACGCGACGACGCAGCCGCCAGTCTGCCGCGCGCGGGCATTGTCCACCGCCTGGACAAAGACACCAGTGGCCTGATGGTGGTGGCGCGCACCCGCAGCATGATGGACGCGCTCGTCGCTTGCATCGCCGCGCGCGAAGTGACCCGTCAGTACTTGGTGTTGGCCCACGGCCCTTGGGGTCAGGTGAGCGCCAAGCGGCGGGTGGATGCGCCCATTGGCCGTGATCCGCGCAACCGGTTGCGCATGGCGGTGGTGCACGATGGCAAAGCCGCAGCCACTGTGTTTGATTTGCTACAAGACGCGGCCGCGGGCTGCTGGGTTCGCGCCACATTGGAGACGGGGCGTACCCATCAGATCCGAGTGCACATGGCGCACATTGGTCATCCCCTGGTGGGCGATGAGACCTATGGTGGCTCTCAGGTGGCGGGCATGACGCGCCAGGCCCTGCACGCTTTTCGCCTGGCGTTCGTCCACCCCGTCACCGCTCAAAAGCTTGAATTTCGGGCCCCTCTGCCACCGGACATGAAGAATGCCTTGGTCGGCTGGGGGCTGCGTTACAATGAATCGCAATGGCTTCCGAGCCATTCCCCCTGACGAGCGGTGGCGTGCACCGGGCAACCCTAGGTTGTCCCCGCGCAGCGACCTGATGATCGCCCCCGCTCAGGCCCCTGTTTAGCCCTTAGATTTGCGCGCCCAGTGGCGCCTTTTCCCGGAACGGCAAGACCATGAATACGACGGATGCAAAGCGCGTCCTCGAAACAGCCTTGATCTGCTCGCAGCAACCTTTGCCGGTGCGCGAGATGCGTGTCCTGTTCAATGACGAATTGAACGCCGACACAATCAAGGCGCTGCTCGCGGACCTTCAGAATGAGTGGACTCAGCGCGGTGTCGAGCTGATCCAGGTGGCCAGCGGCTGGCGCTTTCAGAGCCGACCGGCCATGCGTGAGTACCTGGACAGACTCCATCCCGACAAGCCACCGCGCTACTCCCGCGCGGTGCTGGAGACGCTGGCCATCATTGCCTACCGTCAGCCGGTGACACGGGGCGACATGGAAGACATCCGGGGTGTGACCATCAATGCCCTGATCATCAAACAGCTGGAAGACCGCGGCTGGATTGAAGTCATCGGCCACCGGGAGGCACCGGGCCGCCCGGCCCTGTTCGCCACCACACGGCAGTTCCTGGACGACCTGGGCCTTGAGTCGCTGGACCAATTGCCCACGCTGAACAGCCCGGGCCACCAAGCTCAACTGCTTGAGTCACTGGGCCCTCAGATCGACGAGACGCAGGCTGACCTGGCGATGGAGGTCAGCGAAGAAGCGCCAGAACAGACCGCCGAACAGGCAACCGAATCGGCAGGGCCGCAGCAACAAGCCGATGCACCCACCGCCCCGGCCGAGCAGCCCCAGCTTCCCCCGCTTCCCCCGCAAGAGATCGCCGACGACAAGGCGCAAGCATTCGAGACAAACCCATGAACGAACATCTGCCCGACCCGGCCATCGTGCCCGCCGACCCTGCCGTGGCGGCCCCCGATACTCAGGACGTGAAGACTGCGGAGCATGTCGAGCCCACCCCGCCGCAAGTGCGAGTCAGGTCCGAAGAAGAGCAGGACGCCGACTACGACGAAGATGACTCCGACGACGACCGTGATGACGATGACGATGACGAAGACGACGATGATGACGGCGAGCGCAGCCGGCGCCGCCAGGCCAGAAATGCCCCGGCCGAGCCCGAGTTGCCGCCTGTCCGTTTTGCCGACGTTGTGTCCGGCCAGTTCGACGCGCAGGCCGAGGACGCGGACGCGCCGGCACTGAAACGGGTGCTCACGCCGCAGGCCGACACGCCCAAGTTGCACAAGGTGTTGGCCCAGGCCGGTCTGGGCTCGCGCCTGGAGATGGAACAGCTCATCTTGGCAGGGCGCATCTCAGTCAACAACGAGCCGGCTCACATCGGGCAGCGCATTCAGTTTGGCGACCAGATCAAGGTCAACGGCAAACCCATCCGCTTTCGCATCGCGCCGCCACCTGCGCGCGTCATCGCCTATCACAAGCCAACGGGCGAAGTCGTCACCCATGATGACCCGCAAAACAGGCCCACTGTGTTTCGCAAGTTGCCCAAGTTGACGCAGGGCAAGTGGCAGTCGGTCGGAAGGCTTGACCTCAACACCGAAGGCCTGCTGCTGTTCACCAGCTCGGGCGAGTTGGCCAATCGGCTTACGCATCCGCGCTTCGGGTTGGAGCGTGAATACGCGGTTCGGGTGCTGGGCGCCTTGAGCAACGAAGAAAAGCAGCGCCTTCTCGACGGTATCGAACTCGACGACGGTCGGGCGCAGTTCGGCTCCATTGAGGACGGCGGCGGCGAAGGTGCGAACACCTGGTATCGCGTCACCATCTCCGAGGGCCGCAACCGCGAGGTGCGGCGTCTGTTCGAAGCCTTGGGCCATGCGGTCAGCCGACTCATCCGTATCCGCTACGGCGCCATGCTGCTGCCGCGCGGCCTCAAGCGCGGCGCCTGGGTGGAACTCGATGAACACGACATCCGGGCCTTGACCTATGCGGCAGGCGACAACGGGGGCAGACAGGCCCGCGAAGGAGGCGAGGGCGAGGCCGGGCAGGGGCGCAATCGGCGTCGTGGCAATCGAAACGCACCGCGCGGTGGCGGCAACGGCCAGCCGCGCAATGCCGGGCAGGGCGGACCGCAAGGCCAAGGCCAAGGTCAGAGCCAAGGTCAGGGGCAAGGCCAACAAAGACGCAAAGAGCGCGACCGCTCTGACCGGCCAGGCGGCAGTGCCTCCCAGCCCGATCCGATGAAGACCGCATTTGGTTACATCGGTGCCGACAGTTTCACCCGGCAGCGCCAGGGGCCAGGGCAGGGCGGCCCACGCCGCGGCCCTGGCGGCGGCGGCGGTGGTGGCAACCGTGCCGGCGGCGGTGGTCAGAGAAGGGGCGGCGGCGGCGGCGGAGGCGGCGGCCGCAGCCGATAAGGGCTCGCGGGCGGCAAGATCCCTCCCCAATTCTTGGTTCCATTTGCGCGCCGCTCGTGCTTGTCATGGGCAGCAGTTAAAATCGCAGGCTTTGCCGAACTTTTGTAGTCCTGCTGGAACCAATTGCACGGGCTGTCACTTCCATAAATCAAACTCAGGAAATCCAAATGGCTATCGAACGCACCCTCTCCATCATCAAACCCGACGCAGTGGCCAAGAACGTCATCGGCCAGATCTATGCTCGTTTCGAGGCTGCAGGTCTGAAGATCATCGCCTCTCGTATGGCGCATCTCTCCAGGGGTGAGGCCGAGCAGTTCTACGCGGTCCACAAAGAGCGTCCCTTCTTCAAGGACCTGGTCGAGTTCATGATCTCCGGCCCGGTGATGATCCAGGCGCTCGAAGGCGAAGGCGCCATTCTGAAGAACCGCGACCTCATGGGCGCGACCGACCCCAAGAAGGCTGCTGCCGGCACCATCCGCGCGGACTTCGCCGACAGCATCGATGCCAATGCCGTGCACGGCTCCGACGCTCCTGAAACCGCCAAGGTTGAAATCAGCTTTTTCTTCCCGGGCATGAGCATCTACTCCCGCTGACAATGACGGCCAACCTGCTCGAATTTGACCAGCAAGGTTTGGCCGACTTCTGCGAAGGCCTGGGCGAAAAGCGTTTTCGCGCGACACAGTTGTTTCGCTGGATTCACCAGCGTGGCGCGCGCGACTTCGACCAGATGAGCGATCTGGCCCGCTCTTTGCGCGAAAAATTAAAGACCAGCGCCCGCATCGAGGGGCTGTCCATCCTCAGTCAGCACGAATCCACCGACGGCACCATCAAGTGGTTGTTCGACGTGGGGAAGGGCGACGCAGTGGAGGCAGTCTTCATCCCTGAGGATGACAGAGGCACGCTGTGTGTGTCCTCGCAAGCGGGCTGCGCCGTAGGGTGCCGCTTCTGTTCCACCGGCCACCAAGGTTTCTCGCGCAATCTCACCACAGGCGAGATCGTCGCCCAACTGTGGTTCGCCGAGCACTTTCTTCGCTGCCACCTCCAGCGCGACGATCGGGTCATCTCCAACGTGGTGATGATGGGCATGGGTGAGCCTCTGCAAAACTACTCGGCTCTGGTGCCGGCATTGCGCGTGATGCTGTCGGACCACGGCTATGGGCTCTCGCGCCGGCGCGTCACCGTCTCCACGTCCGGCGTCGTGCCCATGATGGATAGGCTGGGCCAGGACTGTCCGGTGGCGCTCGCGGTTTCACTGCACGCTCCCAATGACCAATTGCGTGACTCGCTGGTTCCGCTTAACCGCAAGTATCCGCTGGCTGAGCTGCTCGACGCCTGCCAGCGCTACCTTGCCTACGCACCGCGCGATTTCATCACCTTCGAATACTGCATGCTCGATGGCGTCAACGACCAGCCTGAGCATGCGCGCCAATTGATCGAACTGGTCCGCCAGCATGGGGGCACTGGCGTGTCCTGCAAGTTCAATCTCATTCCTTTCAATCCATTCCCTCAGTCGGGGCTGACGCGTTCACCCCACAAAGAGGTGCTGGCCTTTGCGAAAATCCTCAGTGATGCTGGTATCGTCACCACTGTGCGCAAAACCCGAGGGGATGACATCGACGCGGCCTGCGGCCAACTGGCCGGGGACGTGCGGGATCGCACCCGCGTAGGCGAGCGCATGGCCCGCCAGCGGGTTGTGAAGATTACTCAGGTGCCCGTCGGCGCAAGTGCCGGTTCCAAGGAGAATTGAAGCATGATGATGTCCGTCCCCAGGGCGTGGGTTGCCAGCAGATTCTTCGCATGGATTGGCTTGGTTGGCCTATTGGTACTGTTGGGTGGCTGCGCTTCTCGCAGCGGGGGCGAACAAGGGCCGTCTCATGACCTCGTCACCGAGTCCGATGAAACCGATGTGCGCAAGCGTGCCCGCATCCGCATGGAGCTGGCGGTCGGCTACTTCGAACAAGGCCAGACCAATGTGGCTCTGGACGAACTCAAGCAGGTGATTCTGGCCGATCCGACTTTCCCAGACGCCTACAACCTGCGCGGCCTGATCTACATGCGCCTGGGTGACATGCGCCAGTCCGAGGACAGCTTTCGCCGAGCGCTCTCACTGAACGTGCGCGATGCCAACGTCCAGCACAACCTGGGTTGGATGCTCTGCCAGCAAGGCCGTTACCCCGAGGCCCAACGCGCTTTCGACGTGGCTATGGAAAGCCCGCTTTATGCCGGCCGGGCCAAGACCCTGATGGCGCAGGGTGTGTGTCAGGCCAGGGCCGGGCGCCTAGCCGAGGCCGAGCGTAGCCTGGCCCAGTCCTATGAGCTGGACGCGGCCAACCCGATTACCGGCTTCAACTTGGCCAACATCCTGTTTCAGCGTGGTGATTTCAACCGTGCCCAGTTCTACATCCGCCGCTTGAACAACTCCGAATTCGCAAACGCCGAGACCTTGTGGCTGGGCATCAAGGTGGAGCGCCGCATGAACGACGATGTGGCGATGAGCCAGCTTGGCGAACAACTGCGCAAACGCTTTGCACAGTCGCGCGAGGCCGCGTCCTACGAGAGGCGGGCGTTCAATGAGTGAGAACGCACCATCCCAGACAGGCGCCGATGAGTCCGGACAAGCCGGCCCGACCGCCGGCCAACTGCTGCGGCGCGCGCGCGAGGCATCTGGCCTGCATGTGGCTGCGCTGGCGGTTTCGCTGAAGGTGCCGGTGCGCAAGCTCGAAGACCTGGAGGGCGACCGTCACGATCGTCTGACCGATTCGGTCTTTGTGCGTGCCTTGGCGTCCAGCGTTTGCCGTTCACTCAAGATCGACCCAGCTCCTATTCTGGAGCGCCTGCCCCGTCAAGCCTCGCCTCGGCTGATTGCCACCTCAGATGGCATTAACCAGCCCTTCCGTGCGCCCAGCGATGGGGCTGCGCCCAATTGGCTCGATCAGCTCACGCGGCCCGTATTCCTTGCGGTGTTTGCCTTGCTGTTGGGCGCCCTGGTGTTGGTGCTGCTGCCGACCATGCAACGCGAGCAAGCCGCTTCGCCGTCGGCGTCGCGGTCGCCGGTTACAGCGGTGTCGGCGCCTGCGCCCGCGAAGGATGCTGCTTCGGCCGAAGGTGGCGGCTCGACCTCCACCCCTGGAATGGTCGAGACCATCGTCCTGCCGCAGCCGCCGGCTGCCACAGCGTCCATGCCAGTGGCCGAATCAGCCCCGGCTACTGTTGTTGCTGGGTCCAAGCCGGCAGAGTCCGGCGGCTTGCTGTCGGTGCGGGCAAAGGCCCCTTCGTGGGTCGAGATCACTGACGCCAAAGGCGCCGCGCCGGTTCGCAAGATACTCGCGGCCGGCGAAGTGGCCACAGCCAATGGCCCGCCGCCGCTTCAAGTCACCATCGGCCGGGCCGATGCGACAGAGGTGCAAGTCAGGGGCAAGCCCTTTGACTTGGGCGCTGTCTCGCGCGAGAACGTGGCGCGTTTCGAGGTGCGGTGAAACATATGGATATGCCGACGCAGCAGCCGTGTCTGCCAATTGAAACTACCGCACCCAAGGCGCGGCGCTCGCGCCAGGCCAATGTGAGCTGGGGCTCGCGCGTGGTCACTGTGGGTGGCGATGCGCCGGTTCGGGTGCAGTCCATGACCAACACCGACACCCAGGATGCAATCGGCACCGCTATCCAGGTCAAAGAGCTTGCCATCGCGGGCTCTGAACTCGTTCGCATCACGGTCAACACACCCGAGGCTGCGGCACAGGTGCCCTACATCCGCGAACAACTCGACCGCATGGGCATCGACGTGCCCTTGATCGGCGACTTTCATTACAACGGCCATCGTCTGCTTACCGACTACCCCGATTGCGCACAGGCCTTGTCAAAGTACCGCATCAATCCCGGCAACGTTGGCAAGGGCGACAAGCACGACAGGCAATTTGGCCAGATGATCGAAGCGGCCATGCGCTGGAAGAAGGCGGTGCGCATCGGCGTCAACTGGGGCAGCCTCGACCAGGAGTTGCTTGCGCACTTGATGGACGTCAATAGCGCGCGCGCGCAGCCCTGGGACGCCCGCTCGGTCATGTATGAGGCCCTTATTTCCTCGGCGATCGACTCTGCCACGCGCGCCCAGGAGATGGGCCTGAATGGCGATCAGATCATGTTGTCGTGCAAGGTCAGCGGCGTGCAGGATCTGATCTCTGTCTATCGCGAACTGGCCAAGCGTTGCGACTATGCCTTGCACTTGGGGTTGACTGAGGCGGGCATGGGCACCAAGGGCACTGTGGCTTCCAGCGTCGCCCTGGGCATCCTGATGCAAGAAGGCATTGGCGACACGATTCGGGTGTCACTCACGCCACAACCGGGCGAATCGCGCACACAAGAAGTGGTGATCGCCGCTGAAATTTTGCAGTCGCTGGGTCTGCGCAGTTTCGTGCCCAGTGTCACTGCCTGCCCTGGCTGCGGCCGCACCACCAGCACCACCTTCCAGGAGATGGCCAAGCAGATCGACGACTATCTGCGCGCCCAGATGCCGCAGTGGCGTACGCGCTATCCCGGTGTGGAGAAAATGAAAGTGGCCGTGATGGGTTGCATCGTCAATGGCCCCGGCGAGAGCAAGCATGCCGACATCGGCATCAGCCTGCCCGGCAGCGGTGAGGCACCGGCCGCGCCTGTGTACATAGATGGGCAAAAGGCGCTGACTCTGCGCGGTGAGAATATCGCCGCCGAGTTCCACCAGATCGTTGAAAACTACGTTGAGAAGAGGTTTGGACCTGGAGCATGAGGCCTGCGGGTGTTCAATGAGCACCCAATGCAGCTGCCGCCAATGCACCAGGCCATAGATGTCATGGCTGAGAAACTCAGTGCCGTCAAAGGCATGAACGACATCCTGCCCCCGGATTCCGCACGCTGGGAATGGCTGGAGGACAAAGTGCGCGCGCTGATGGCGCGCTACGCATACCGCAATGTGCGCACGCCCATTGTCGAGCCCACCGCACTGTTCGTGCGCGGTCTGGGCGAGGTGACCGACATCGTCGAGAAGGAGATGTATTCCTTTGAAGACCGGCTCAATGGCGAGCAGCTCACCTTGCGACCTGAGAACACCGCTGGCTTGGTGCGCGCCGTGGCTGAGCATTCCATGCTGTACGACGGCGGCAAGCGGCTCTACTACATGGGGCCAATGTTTCGCCATGAGCGCCCCCAGCGCGGCCGCTACCGCCAGTTCCATCAGATCGGCGCGGAAGCGCTGGGCTTTGCCGGGCCCGAGGTGGACGCCGAACTCATCTTGCTGGCCGATGCGTTGTGGAAAGAGTTGGGCATCGGCGATGTGCGGCTGGAAATCAACAGCCTGGGACAGCCGCCGGAGCGACAACAGCACCGCACGGAACTCATCGCCTATCTTGAAAAGCACGCCGATCTGCTGGACGAGGACGCGCGTCGGCGCCTGCATCGCAACCCACTGCGCATTCTGGACACCAAGAACCCCGCCATGCAGGCGATGGTCGATGGCGCGCCGCGCTTGATCGACTACCTGGGCGCGCAATCGCTGGCGCATTTCGAAGGCCTTCAAGCCATGCTGAGGGCCAACGGCATCGAGTACCGAATCAACCCACGACTGGTGCGTGGCCTCGATTACTACAACCTGTCGGTCTTCGAATTCATCACCGACAGCCTGGGCTCGCAAGGCACCATCTGTGCCGGCGGGCGCTATGACTACCTGATTGAGCAGATCGGCGGCAAGCCCGCGCCCGCAGTGGGCTGGGCGCTGGGTATTGAGCGGGTGCTGGAGCTGGTCAAAGAGCGAGGCACCCACATTCCCACGCTTGCGCCCGACGCCTATGCCGTCATTCCCGACGCGCAGGCCCTGCCCCTGGCTCTGACCACCCTGCAGACGCTGCGCGCGGCGGGCGTTAGCGTGCAAATGCATGCCGGCAGCGGCGAGGGCATGGGCAGCATGAAATCCCAGTTCAAGAAGGCCGATGCCAGCGGCGCGCGACATGCCCTGATTTTCGGGGCGGACGAGGTCGCGCAAGGCATGGTCACGGTCAAATCGCTGCGCGATGGAAGCGGCACCCAGGTGCTGCGGCCGCTGGCCAATGCACTTGCCTGGGCAGCCGAGATTCGGTCCTAACTACAATCCAGGCACGCGACAGGACATATCCACAAATGGCACAACATCTCGATCTGGAAGAGCAGGAACAACTTGCCGAGCTCAAGCACTTCTGGAATACCTATGGAAATCTGATCACCTGGGCAGTGATTGTGGTCTTCGGATCGATCGCTGCCTGGAACGGCTGGCAGTACTGGCAGCGCACACAGGCGGCCCAGGCCGCCGTGATGTACGACGAGGTCGAGCGAGCCGCGCAGGCTGGCGACACTGAACGCGTGGAGCGGGCTTTCTCCGACATGAAAGACAAATTCGGCCGCACCAGCTATGCGCAGCAAGCGGGCATGCTGGCTGCCAAAGTGCTTGTGGAAAAGGGCAAACCTGACGCGGCCAAGGCGGCATTGGTCTGGGTGGCCGACAAATCCTCGGACGAGGCTTACCAGGCGGTGGCGCACCTTCGGCTGGCGGCAATTTTTGTCGAGGCCAAGTCTTATGACGAGGCGCTCAAACAAGTCTCGGGCGACTTCCCCACGGCTTTCCAGCCTTTGGCAGCTGACCGACGCGGCGACATCTACCTGGCGCAGGGCAAGAAGTCCGAAGCCAAGGCGGAATATTCCAAGGCCTACAAGGGCCTGGACGAACGCGCCGAGTATCGTCGCCTGATCGAGGTCAAGCTCACGGCCCTGGGAGTAGATGCCCAGCAACTGGCCACGCCTGCGGCCGGCGCAGGTGCCAGCGCGGGCGCCGCATCAGGAGCCCCCAAACCATGAACCCCATCTTCTCCCGCAGCAGCACCCGGAGCCTGGCCGCTGTCATTCTGGCCGGCTTGCTGGGCGCTTGTTCCAGTCTGCCCTCCATCCCGTTCTTTGGCTCTAGCGACAAGCCAAAGCCAGCCGAACTCGGCCCGGTTGTCGCGCTGCTCGGAGTGCGCGCGGCGTGGACCGCGCGCATAGGGCCGGTCGATTTGCCCTTGGTCGTCAATGTCACCGGCACCAACATCACTGTCGCAGGCAGCGACGGCACCGTGCTGGCCCTCAATGGCTCAACCGGACAAGAACTGTGGCGCGCCAACGTAGGCGCGCCAGTGGCCGCCGGCGTCGGCAGCGATGGCCGGCTGGTAGCAGTGGTTACCCGCAGCAATGAACTTGTGGCCTTGAACGCGGGCAAGGAACTTTGGCGCCAAAAACTCGGTGCGGTGGCCTACGCAGCGCCCCTGGTCGCAGGTGAGCGGGTTTTCGTGCTCACCGCCGATCGGGCGGTCAGTGCATTTGATGGGCAGTCCGGCCGCCGACTTTGGGTGCAGCAACGCCCCGGCGAGCCGCTGGTGCTGCGGCAAAACGGTGTCATGCTGGCAGTGGGCGACACGCTGGTGGCCGGGCTATCAGGCCGGCTGGTTGGACTCAATCCGCAAAACGGCAGTGTGCGTTGGGATGCGCCTATCGCTTCACCGCGCGGCATCAACGACGTGGAGCGACTGGTTGACCTGGTGGGCAGCGTCAGCCGAATTGGCGACGTCGTCTGCGCCAGGGCCTTTCAGGCCAACGTGGGCTGCGTCAATGCAGCGCGTGGCGCGGTGCTGTGGACCCGACCCGCTGCTGGCTCACAAGGCGTGAGCGGCGATGACGGCATGGTCTTTGGCACCGAATCAGACGGCAAGGTCGTGGCCTGGAAGCGCGATAGCGGCGAACGCGCCTGGGTGAGTGACAAGCTGTTGTTCCGCGGGCTGTCTGCACCGCTGTCGCTGGGGCGCTCGGTCGTAATCGGCGATGCCACTGGTCTGGTGCATCTGCTCTCACGCGAAGACGGCTCGCCACTCAATCGCCTCTCCACTGATGGCTCTGCCATCGCCGCAGCTCCGGTATTGGCCGGAAACACACTGGTGGTGGTCACCCGCAACGGCGGCATCTTCGGCTTCACACCCGAGTAAAGCAAAGAAATGCAGATGACCCCCTCGCTCAAGCGGCAGACGCTGTGAAACCAGTATTGGCCCTCGTGGGCCGTCCCAATGTCGGCAAATCAACCCTCTTCAACCGACTGACCAAGTCGCGCGATGCGATCGTGGCCGACTACGCCGGCCTCACCCGCGACCGGCACTATGGCAATGCCCGCCAGGGCAAACTGGAATTCATCGTCATTGACACCGGCGGCTTCGAGCCCACGGCCGAGAGCGGCATCTACATGGAGATGGCCAAGCAGACGCGCCAGGCCGTGGCCGAGGCCGATGTGGTGGTCTTCGTGGTGGATGCGCGCGGCGGCCTGTCGGCGCAGGACCATGACATTGCAAAATTCCTGCGTAAGCTCGGCAAGCCAACGGTGCTTGCAGCCAACAAGTCTGAGGGCATGACCGAAGGTATGCAACTCGGCGAGTTTTATGAGTTGGGGCTGGGCGATGTGTTGCCTGTGTCAGCGGCGCATGGGCAGGGCATACGCGATCTGGTTGACAAAGCCTTCGAGCCGCTTCACCTGCCCGAGGCCGACGACGAAGAAGAAGCCGACGACAAGAGCGTCATCAAGCTCGCAGTGGCGGGGCGGCCCAATGTCGGCAAATCCACTTTGATCAACACCTGGCTGGGTGAGGAGCGGCTGGTGGCGTTTGACCTGCCTGGCACTACGCGCGATGCGATCTCGGTGCCCTTTGAGCGCGGCGGGCAGAAATTTGAGCTCATCGATACGGCAGGCCTGCGCCGCAAAGGCAAGGTGTTCGAGGCGATCGAGAAATTCTCGGTGGTCAAAACCTTGCAAGCCATCGAGTCAGCCAATGTGGTGCTGCTGCTGCTCGACGCCACCCAGGGCGTGACAGATCAGGACGCCCACATCGCGGGCTACATCCTGGAGAGCGGGCGTGCAGTGGTGTTGGCGCTGAACAAATGGGATGCGGTCGACGAATACCAGCGTCAGCAATTGCAGCGTCAGATCGAAACGCGCCTGGCCTTCCTGAAGTTCGCCCCGCTGCATTTCATCTCGGCTCTCAAGCGCCAGGGCATCGCACCATTGTGGACGGCCATCGCCCAGGCGCACAAGTCGGCCATGATCAAAATGCCCACACCGATTCTCACCCGGCTGCTGCTGGAGGCGGTGCAGTTCCAGTCGCCCCAGCGCGCTGGCATGTTCCGGCCCAAGCTGCGGTATGCACACCAGGGCGGTATGAACCCGCCCGTCATTGTGGTGCACGGCAATTCGCTGGAGCATGTGACCGAATCTTACAAACGCTTCCTTGAAGGGCGCTTTCGCAAGGAATTCAAACTCGTCGGAACGCCCCTGCGCATCGAGATGAAGAGCGCCAAGAACCCTTACGCCGACAAGGACAAAGCCTGACTTTGTACCCCGCCGGCCTGCCCATCAGGCCTTGAACTTTGGGCAGTTGCCTCAAGATGCGTAAGGTAAGCGCTTGCGCCTACTTGCGCGACACACTTGCTGTGGTAAGGTGCAGTTTCCAACAACATTTCCGAACAACGGAACACGGAGAATATCGTGAGCAACAAAGGGCAGCTACTCCAAGACCCCTTCCTGAATACCTTGCGCAGAGAGCATGTGCCCGTGTCGATTTACCTCGTCAACGGCATCAAGCTGCAAGGTCAGATCGAGTCTTTTGATCAATACGTTGTGCTCTTGCGCAACACGGTCACTCAGATGGTGTACAAGCACGCCATCTCCACCATAGTGCCCGGGCGAGCCGTGAATTTCACAGCGGCCGAAAGCTCGGACGCCGGTGCGGCTTGATCGCCGCGCATCCGATCGGGCCTGTCTGGGCTCCCCGTCCTTGAGTTCTCGTCCGCTCGCTCCACCTGCTGCCCCGACCATCCTCGTCGGTGTGGATCTTGGCTTGCCGCATTTCGATGCCGGCCTTGAAGAGCTGGGCCTTCTGGCTCAGACCGCCGGCTTGCAGCCCGTGGCCCGGGTCACCTGCAAGCGCAAGGCACCCGATGCCGCGCTCTTCATCGGCAAAGGCAAGGCAGACGAGATCAAGGAACTGGCAATTCAACTGGGCGCCGCCGAGGTTCTGTTCGACCAATCGCTCAGCCCTGCGCAGCAGCGCAACCTGGAACGCCACCTTGACCTGCCGGTCAATGACCGTACCTTGCTGATTCTTGAGATATTCGGACAGCGTGCACGCAGCCACGAAGGCAAGCTTCAGGTTGAGCTTGCGCGCTTGCAGTACGTCAGCACCCGACTGGTTCGCAGGTGGTCCCACCTTGAGCGCCAGACCGGTGGCGCGGGTGTGCGTGGTGGCCCAGGCGAAAAGCAGATCGAACTGGACCGGCGCATGATAGGCGATGCCATCAAGCGCACCCGAGAACGGCTTGAGAAGGTCAAGAAGCAACGCCAGACCCAGCGGCGCCAACGCGATCGGCGCGAGACATTCAATATTTCCCTGGTGGGCTACACCAACGCCGGCAAGTCAACTCTGTTCAACGCACTGGTCAAGGCCCGCGCCTATGCGGCCGATCAGTTGTTCGCGACCCTGGACACCACCACCCGTCAGCTTTATCTGGGCGAAGCAGGGCGGTCGGTGTCGCTGTCTGACACAGTCGGTTTTATTCGCGATCTGCCTCACGGCCTGATCGATGCCTTCCGTGCCACTTTGCAAGAAGCTGCGGATGCCGACCTGCTGCTGCACGTGGTTGACGCCGCCAACCCCGATTACCCAGAGCAGATCGTGCAGGTCCAGAGCGTGCTGCATGAAATCGGTGCCGACCAGGTGCCGCAGGTGCTGGTCTTTAACAAACTCGATTCGATCGATGAAAGTCACCGACCCCTAAAGTGCAGCGATATGTTCGAGTTGGAGGGCGTGCCCGTGCCCCGCTTGTTCGTCAGTGCCAAGACTTCAGAGGGCATCACGCAATTGCGGCAGTTGCTCGCCCAAGAGCTGATACAGCGCAATGGCTTGCCCGCGCATTTGAGCGATCAACCAGAAGCGCGCGAAACTGTCACCTGAATTAGGCACAATGCGGCTGAAACCAGAAAGAAACCCAAGCGCATGAACTTCCACTTACGCAGCCTGCCATGGTCAGGGCTGAAAAGCCGGATCCGGGGCATGTTCAATCTGAACGATCCCCGCTGGGGACGTGGCGATGACAAGCAGCCCGAGAACAATCGACCCGAGCCCCAGAAGCCAGACAACGGCCGTAACCAGGGCCCAAACCAAGGTCCACCCGACCTGGACGAACTGTGGCGTGATTTCAACCGCAAGCTCGGCGGCCTCTTTGGGGGCAAGGGACGGCGGCCGGACAACGGCGGCGCCGGTGGCGGCGGCGGTGGCGGCGGTAACTTCCAGCCCGACATGAAGAGCGCTGGCATCGGCGTGGGCCTTGTTGTCGCGGTGGCCATTCTCATCTGGCTGGGCACTGGCTTCTTCATCGTGCAGGAAGGCCAGCAGGCGGTGATCACGCAGTTCGGTCGCTACAAATCTTCAGTAGGAGCCGGCTTCAACTGGCGGCTTCCGTACCCGATTCAGCGTCACGAGCTTGTGTTTGTTACCCAGATCCGCTCGGTTGACGTGGGGCGCGACACCATCGTCAAGGCCACTGGCCTGCGCGAATCGGCCATGCTCACGCAGGACGAGAACATTGTGGAGATCAAGTTCGCGGTGCAGTACCGCCTGAACGACGCGAGAGCTTATTTGTTTGAAAGCAAAAACCCCAGCGACGCAGTCGTGCAGGCGGCAGAAACTGCCGTTCGCGAAGTGGTCGGCAAGATGCGCATGGACTCGGCCCTGGCCGAAGAGCGCGATCAGATCGCCCCACGGGTGCGCTCGCTCATGCAATCCATCCTTGACCGCTACAAAGTCGGCATCGAGGTGGTGGGCATCAACCTGCAGCAAAGCGGCGTGCGTCCGCCCGAGCAGGTGCAGGCAGCGTTTGACGACGTGCTCAAGGCCGGCCAAGAGCGCGAGCGTGCAAAGAACGAAGCCCAGGCCTATGCCAACGACGTCATTCCGCGCGCAGTCGGCTCTGCGTCGCGCCTGAAGGAAGAGGCCGAAGGCTACAAGGCGCGCATCGTCGCGCAGGCTCAGGGCGATGCTCAGCGATTCAAATCTGTGCTCACAGAATATCAGCGCGCACCGCAAGTCACCCGTGACCGCATGTACCTGGACACCATGCAGCAGATCTACAGCAGCGTCACCAAGGTGCTGGTTGACTCGCGCCAGGGTTCCAATCTGCTGTATCTGCCGCTGGACAAAATCATGCAACAGGTAGCGCAAGGCACCGTAGCGGCGGCCGAACCCACCGCTGCGGCACCTGCTTCCGCACCGGCCAGCCCGCCGGTTGATACGCGCACCCGCGACAACTCCCGCACCCGTGAGAGGGAGACACGATGAACACGGTGTCCACGCAAACCCTGGTGCCGCGTATGCGCAGCGAGGAACTGAAATGAACAGAATCGGATTTCTCATCTCTTCGGCGCTTGTTGCGCTGGCTCTTCTAAGCTCCATGCTGTTCGTCGTTGACCAGCGCCAGTTCGGCGTGGTGTATGCATTGGGTCAGATCAAGGAAGTCATCACAGAGCCAGGCCTGAACTTCAAGCTACCCCCGCCGTTCCAGAACGTCACCTACATCGACAAGCGTCTTCTCACCCTGGACAGCCCTGACACCGAGCCCATGCTCACGCTGGAAAAGCAACGGGTGGTGGTCGACTGGTTCGTGCGCTGGCGCATCACCGACCCGCTGCAGTACATTCGCAACGTCGGACTCGATGAGGCTGCGGGCGCCAATCAACTCAACCGGGTGGTGCGCAACGCCTTCCAGGAAGAAATCAACCGCCGCAGCGTGCGTGACTTGCTATCGAGCAAACGAGAGCAGCTCATGACCGATGTCAAGCGCGAAGTGCTGGAGGCCGTGAAGGGCGCCAAACCCTGGGGTGTGGATGTGGTCGATGTGCGCATCACCCGAATGGACTATGTCGAGGCCATCACCGAATCGGTTTACCGACGTATGGAGGCTGAGCGTAAGCGCGTGGCCAACGAGCTGCGGTCCACCGGAGCGGCAGAGGGCGAAAAAATTCGCGCCGATGCCGATCGCCAGCGCGAAGTTACCGTGGCCAACGCCTACCGTGACGCGCAAAAGGCCAAAGGGGAGGGCGATGCCCAGGCTGCCGCCATCTATGGTGAGGCCTTTGGGCGCGACGCTCAGTTCGCACAGTTCTATCGCAGCCTGGAGGCTTACAAGGCAAGCTTCAACAAGAAAGGCGACGTGATGGTGCTGGACCCGGCTGGCAGCGACTTCTTCAAGGCCTTCCGTGGCAGCGGTGCGGCTGCGCCTGCACCGGCACGCAAGTAAGGCGGCCTTTTGGACGGCGACACGCTCTGGGCCGCACTGGCCCTGGTGCTGGTGCTGGAAGGATTGTTGCCCTTTCTCTCGCCCGGGGCTTGGCGCAAGACCTTCCAGCGCCTGCTGTTGATGCAGGACGGACAACTGCGGTTCTTCGGCTTGTGCAGCATTTTGCTGGGCTTGGCACTGCTGTGGTTTGTGGGCTGAGCCAAATTTAGTGCAGCCTGGGCAGGGCAGCCTTCCAGGCCCGGTAAAATACCGGTTTTAACAGCCCCCCCTTTTCACATGTCCGCCTGGGTCCTGCCGGATCACATCGCCGATGTATTGCCCTCTGAGGCCCGGCACATCGAAGAACTCCGACGCGAACTGCTAGACACGGCGCGCGGCTACGGCTATGAACTTGTCATGCCGCCCTTGCTGGAGCACCTGGAGTCGCTGCTGACCGGTACCGGCGAAGCACTTGATCTGCAAACCTTCAAGCTGGTCGACCAATTGTCCGGCCGCATGATGGGCTTGCGCGCCGACACCACGCCTCAGGTCGCACGCATTGACGCTCACCTGCTCAACCGACAGGGTGTGTGCCGTCTGTGCTACTGCGGCCCGGTGCTGCACACCCGACCTGGCCGGCCCCATGCCACGCGCGAGCCGCTGCAGTTCGGCGCTGAAATCTTCGGCCATGCCGGGCTGGAGGCCGACCTGGAAACCTTGCTGTTGGCGCTGGACTGCCTAAAGGCCACGCAAGTGGGCCAATTGACGGTGGACTTGGCCGACGTGCGCATCGTGCGCAGCCTGCTGCAGGGGCTGCCGCTGGATGCGCCCACGCTGGGCCGTCTGCATGCTGCGCTTGCCGCCAAGGATACAAGTGAACTTGCCAGCCTCACCCGCGGTTTTCCCGAGCCAGCGCGCCAGGGGCTGCTGGCGTTGCCTTCGCTGTACGGCGACGCGAGCATCTTGACCGAGGCAGAGAAAGTTCTTGCGCCTACGCCAGCGCTGAGTGAGTCGCTCTCGCAGTTGCGCTGGCTGGCCGGCCATCTGGATGGCGCCGCAGTCAGCTTCGATCTGGCCGACCTTCGCGGCTACGCCTACTACAGCGGGGTTCGCTTCGCCATCTACACACCCGGGGCCAGCGACTCGCTGGTGCGTGGCGGTCGTTATGACGAAGTCGGCTCTGTGTTCGGCCGCAACCGGTCCGCGGTCGGATTCAGCCTTGATCTCAAGGAGTTGGTGGCCGTGGCCGCCACCCGGCCCCTGAAGGCCGCTATTCGCGCGCCCTGGCTGGATACCGGCCCCGGCACCATGGAGCTGTCTGCGGCCATCGCTGCCTTGCGCGGCCAGGGCGAAACCGTGGTGTGCATACTGCCGGGCCACGAAAGCGAGATCGACGAGTTTCACTGCGACCGCGAACTGGTTCACGTGGCCGGCCGGTGGGTCGTCAAATCAATTTAAGAAGTTCCGAGGTTTAAATGGCAAAAACAAAGGGCCGCAATGTGGTCGTGGTCGGCACCCAGTGGGGCGATGAAGGCAAGGGCAAGCTGGTCGACTGGCTGACCGAAATGGCCCAGGGCGTGGTGCGGTTTCAGGGCGGCCACAATGCTGGCCACACGCTGGTGATCAATGGCGTCAAGACCGCGCTGCACCTCATTCCCAGCGGCATCATGCGCCCAGGGGTCAAGTGCTACATCGGCAATGGTGTGGTGCTGTCAGCGGCCAAGCTGTTCGAGGAAATCGAAGGCCTGGAGAAAGCCGGTGTGGAAGTGCGTTCGCGCCTGCGCATCAGCGAAGCCTGCCCGCTTATCCTGCCTTTTCATGCGGCCCTTGATGTGGCGCGCGAAACACTGCGCGAGCAAGGTGGCAGCGAGAAAATCGGTACCACCGGCCGGGGCATCGGTCCGGCCTACGAAGACAAGATCGCACGCCGCGCCTTGCGCGTGCAAGACCTGCGGCATCCCCAGCGTTTCGGTGACAAGCTCAAGGTGCTGCTCGATCTGCACAACTTCGTGCTCACCAAGTACCTCAACGCGCCGCCAGTGGACTACCAATCCGTGTTCGACGAATCGATGAAACACGCTGAGCTGCTCAAGCCCATGATGGCCGACGTCTCGCGCGAGCTGAACTTTGCCCATGTCAATGGCGACAATCTGCTCTTTGAAGGTGCCCAGGGCACCTTGCTGGATGTGGACCACGGCACCTATCCGTATGTCACCTCCAGCAATTGCGTCGCCGGCAATGCCGCGGCAGGCGCCGGCGTCGGGCCGGGCATGCTGCACTACATCCTGGGCATCACCAAGGCCTATTGCACTCGGGTGGGTGGCGGCCCGTTTCCGACCGAGCTCGATTGGGAAACCCCAGGCACGGTGGGCTATCACCTCTCCACTGTGGGCGCGGAAAAGGGCGTCACCACCGGACGCAGCCGGCGCTGTGGCTGGTTCGATGCAGCCCTGCTCAAGCGCAGCGCCCAGGTCAACGGCCTGTCGGGCCTGTGCATCACCAAGCTGGACGTGCTCGATGGCATCACAGAGCTGCAGCTATGCACTGGCTACAAGCTTGACGGCGAACACACCGACATCCTGCCCCTGGGCGCGGACGACATATCGCGTTGCGAGCCGGTCTATGAAGTCCTGGAAGGCTGGACCCAAAGCACTGTGGGTGTCACCCAGTACGACAAGCTGCCGGTCAATGCGCGCCTGTACCTGCAGCGCATCGAACAGGTCACCGGCGTGCCAATCGATATGATCTCCACCAGCCCGGATCGTGACCACACCATCATGATGCGCCATCCCTACCTGGCCAAGTGACGCAAGTGAAACCCGCCATCACACAAGGAAGCCTATGTTGACCGAAGACGGCAAGCACCTGTATGTGAGCTACGACGAATACCACAACCTGATCGAAAAGCTCGCGATCAAGATCCACCAGTCGGGTTGGCAGTTCGACACCATCTTGTGTCTGGCGCGCGGCGGTATGCGTCCGGGGGATATGCTCTCGCGCATCTTCGACAAGCCGCTGGCCATCATGTCCACCAGCTCCTACCGCGCCGACGCTGGCAAGGTGCAGGGCCATCTGGACCTGGCCCGTTTCATCACCACGCCCAAGGGCGAGATCGCCGGGCGCGTGCTGCTGGTCGATGACCTGGCCGATTCGGGCCAGACTCTGCAGGCGGTGCTGGAGATGCTGCGCACCAACTACCAACCCATCACCGAGTTGCGCAGCGCGGTGATCTGGACCAAGGCCTTGTCAAAGTTCAGCCCCGACTATTCGGTCGAGTTTCTGCCCACCAACCCCTGGATCCACCAGCCCTTCGAAGCCTATGACAGCATGGGGCCGGAGAAGCTGCTGGAGAAGTGGCGGGTTTGAGAGGGCCATGGTCATCGGTCGGAAAGAGATATGAGCCTGGTGTTCGTGGCCGCGACCCGCATGACGCGCGATGCGTTTTTGAGCAGCTCTTTGCTGGCTCGCTCGCTGAACACCCTGAGCATGATGAGCAGCGTCAAGCTGTGCCTGTTCGAACAAAACAGCCGGCCGCTGGGTGAATGCTACAACCAGGCCATCGACGAAGCCGATCCGCAAGACACCCTCGTCTTTGCCCATGACGATGTGCACTTGGATGACTGGATGCTCCCTATCCGGCTGGAGCAGGCTTTGGCTTCATTCGACGTGGTGGGGGTGGCGGGCAACCGCCGTCGTCAGCACGGTCAGGAGACCTGGTACCTTCTGCCCAGCCGTTGCGTAGCGGGGCAACGCCAAATGCTCACCTTCGACAGTCAATACCTGAGCGGCGCTATTTTGCATGGTCAGCCGGGCCAGGCAAAGGTGTCAAACTATGGCCCCACGCCGGCCACCGTACAACTGCTGGACGGGGTGTTCATGGCTATGCGTGCCGGACGTCTGCAGGGTGCAAGGGTGAGGTTCGATCCTTCGCTGGGATTTCACTTCTACGATCTGGATTTCTGCCGCACCGCGCAAGCAGCCGGCCTTCGCCTGGGCACCTGGCCTATTGCCATCACCCATGCCAGTGAGGGCGGGTCTATCCACTCGCAGGCATGGGCTGACTCCTGCGAACGGTACTTGGCCAAGTACGGCGAGCAGCGAGTGCCTTGCTGACCGCGCAAGAGCAGGGCGCGTGATCCCGCGCGCACGTTACCATGCCTGCATGAGCAAGCCCATCACCGATCTCATCCACCATCCCTATGTGCCCCCCGAGGGCTTTGCCGCGCCGCAGCCTGGCGTGTTCAAGGCCTCTACTGTCATCTTTCCAAATACCGCCGCTTTGCGTTCGCGCGACTGGAAGACCAAAGACGGCTACACCTACGGTTTGCATGGCACGCCCACCAGCTTCATGCTGGAAGAGCGCCTTGCCACCCTGGAGGGCGGCCAGCAATGCCTGCTCACGCCCAGCGGGCTGGCAGCCATCATGAATGTCGACTTTGCCTTGCTCAAGAGCGGCGATGAAGTGCTGATCCCTGACAACGCCTATGGGCCCAACAAGGCACTGGCAGAGGGCGAATTGAAGGGCTGGGGCATCACACATCAGCTCTATGACCCAATGGACCCCGCCGATCTGGCGCGGCGCATCGGCCCCGCGACGCGGCTGGTGTGGCTGGAGGCGCCGGGATCGGTCACCATGGAGTTCCCCGATCTGCCCGCCCTGGTGCGAATTTGCCGCGCCGCCGGCGTGCGCTGCGCCCTGGACAACACCTGGGGCGCGGGCCTGGCCTTTTGCGCCTTTGATCTGGACGGCCATGGCCTTGCGGTCGACATCAGCATCCATGCCTTGACGAAATACCCCAGCGGGGGTGGCGATGTGCTGATGGGCGCGGTGCTCACACGGGACGAGTCGGTGCACCTGGACATCAAACTCACCCACATGCGCTTGGGCCTGGGGGTGGGGGCCAACGACGTGGAGGCGGTGTTGCGCTCCTTGCCCAGCCTCAGCCTGCGCTACCGGGCGCACGACGTGGCCGCTCGGGAACTGGCGCTGTGGCTCAAAACCCGGCCCGAGGTGGCGCAGGTACTTCACCCGGCCATTGAAGGCGCGCCGGGGCATGAACACTGGGCCAGTCTGTGCGGCCCCAGAGACGCGGCGGCGGGGCTTTTTTCTATCGTGTTCCAGCCGAGCTACAGCCAGGCGCAAGTCGATGCCTTTTGCGACTGCCTGCGCCTGTTCAAACTCGGTTATTCGTGGGGCGGCCCGATCAGTCTGGTGGTGCCGTATCAGGTGGCGTCCTTGCGCAGTGGGCAAGCAGCCCAGTGGAGGAGCAAAGGGGTGCTGGTGCGCTTCTCGGTGGGCCTGGAAGACGTGCAAGACCTGCGCGCCGATCTTGCCCAGGCACTGGCCCATTTGAGCTGAACCTAGAAACGGCAGTTGAACCGGCCAGTCTGTTCGCGAGCCGGTTTATCGCTTACATTGGAGCAATAGCGACTAAATACGGAAGGCCCTGTGGCGACACCCAATTACGGATACGAAAAGAGACAAAAAGAGCTGGCCAAGAAGCGCAAAAAAGAAGACAAGCTGAAGGCCAAGGCTGAGCGCAAGACCGGTGGACCAGGCGATGATGACATGTCATCTGGTCAGCCCGGCGAGGCCGGTAGCGGCCAGCCGCCGAGCACCTCTTCACAGTCCTGAGGGCGCCCAGACCCTCAAACCCACTGCGGCTCAGCCGCAGTTTTCATTCAGCTTGCAGGATTCTTCCTGCCAGCGCAGACATGGCCGCCATCGACCGATCGGCCGGGGACACCTGCGGGGCGCTCGCGTGCTGCGGGAAATTTCTGGAAATCGATGACTCATAGCCGGGGTCGTAGTGTTGCAGCAGTAGCTCGCGAACCACGCCTTCTATAGCGCCGGCCATGACCTGCTCTTGCCAGCCCTGGACCACCGCCTTGCCGCGAATCTCATTCAAAGCTTGGAGCCGTTCGCAAAAGAGCGCAGGGGCTTGCACGAAAAAATCGTAGTCCTCCAGCAAGAGCGCAACGCGCTCTTGCTCGGGCAACTCAAGACGCAGGCAGGCACTGTCACGCATGCGCTCGATCAGCGCCCGCGGCACAGCCAGATTACCCACCTTGCGGCTCTCGCTTTCCACATACACCACGCGTGCCGGATCGAAGCTGCGCAGCTTGTCCCATACCAGGGTGTCAAAGCGCTTTTGGCTGGGTTGCTCCTGGCCGGGAATCAAGCCCAGCACCGAGCTGCGGTGGCTGGCCAGGTCTTCGAGGTCCAGCACCTGCGCGCCGGCCTGCTCAAGTGCGTGCAGCAATCGCGTTTTGCCTGACCCTGTCGGCCCGCAGACCACCCGATACCGCAGGCTTTGCGCCAGCGTGGGCAATGCCTCCAGCATCGCGCTGCGAAAGGCTTTGTAGCCGCCCTCGATCAGGGTCACCTTGAAGCCGATTTGCCCCAGCACCAGCGCCAGGGAGCCGCTGCGTTTGCCGCCGCGCCAGCAATAGACCAGCGGGCGCCAGTCGCGCGGCTTGTCCTGCACCTCGCGCTGGATGTGGCGGGCGATATTTGCTGCGACCAGGCCGGCGCCGAGTTTTTGCGCCTCAAATGGGCTGACCTGCTTGTACAGCGTGCCCACAACGATCCGCTCGTCGTTGTTCAGAGAGGGCCAGTTCAGTGCGCCAGGCAGGCGGTCGAGCGTGTATTCGGCTTCGCTACGGGCGTCGATGATGTGGCTGAATTCGCCAAGCTGGGTAATTGCCTGGGCTGCGGGGATGGTGTGAAGGCTCACGCGATATTTTCGTAGGGAAACTCAAAGGAGCTTGCGCAGCTCGGGCCAGACATTGTCCAGCATGGCCGCCTGTGCTTCCTCGCGGGGATGGATGCGATCGGCCTGAAACAGGCGCACGGCGTCGGGCGCGTCGGCCACGCCCTTGAGCAGAAAGGGTACCAGCGGAGCCTTGTGCGAGCGGGCCACCTGTTCGAACATGCCGGCAAAGCGATCCGCGTACGCGCGTCCGTAGTTGGGCGGCATCTGCATGCCCACCAGCAGCACCCTGGCGCCGGCCTTTTGCGAGGCAATGGTCATCTGCGTCAAGTTGTCCTGCGTCATGCCAAGCGGCAGGCCGCGCAATGCATCGTTGGAGCCAAGTTCGATCACCACCAGGGCTGGCTTGTGCTGGGAAAGCAGGGCCGGCAAGCGCGAGCGCCCGCCCGAAGTCGTGTCGCCGCTGATGCTGGCATTGACCACGCGGGCCGACATTTTGCGCTCGGCCAGCCTTTGCTCCAACAGGGCGACCCAGCCCGTGCCCCGCTTCAGGCCATACTCGGCACTCAGGGAATCGCCAACAACGAGAATGGGTCCACTTGCAGCTGCCGCATCTGCGGCCATGCAGGTGCCCCAGGCGGCCGCGATAAAGTGGCGCCGGCTCCAACAAACCAAAGACATGTCTGATCCCATCATTTCAGTCGAGCACGTTCACAAGTCGGTTACCGACTCCACCGGTACGCTCGATATTTTGCGCGATATCGATTTCACGCTGGCGCCCAGGGAAACTGCGGCCATCGTGGGCGCATCGGGCTCTGGAAAGAGCACGCTGCTGTCCATCATCGCAGGTCTGGACACGCCCACGCGGGGCACGGTGCACCTGGCCGGCAGCGATATTTTCGCGATGGACGAAGACGCTCGGGCTGCCCTGCGTGCGCGCAAGGTCGGTTTCGTATTCCAGAGCTTCCAGTTGCTTGGCAACCTTACCGCGCTTGAGAACGTGATGCTGCCGCTTGAGTTAGCGGGCCGTCGCGACTCGCGCAAGGCCGCCACCGAGATACTCGCCCGCGTGGGCCTGTCCACACGCCTGTCGCATTACCCCAGGGTCTTGTCAGGCGGCGAGCAGCAGCGCGTGGCCCTGGCCCGCGCCTTTGTGGTCGAGCCGGCAGTGCTGCTGGCCGACGAGCCCACCGGCAGCCTGGACTTCGCCACCGGCGAGAAGGTGATGGAGTTGATGTTCGAGCTCAATCGCGAGCACGGCACGACGCTGGTGCTGGTCACGCACGACCAGGCCATCGCCTCGCGCTGCGAGCGGAGCATCACCATCGAGGCCGGACGCATCGTGCCCTGATCGCCGGGGATAATCCGCGAATGTCATCACCCAAAGTACTGTTCGGATTCCACGCCGTCGGCGTGCGCCTGAAGACCGCGCCGGCCTCCATCATCGAGATCTACGTCGACCCCGCTCGCAAGGACGCCCGCATGCGGCAGTTTCTTGACCGTGTCACCGAGGCCGGCTGCCGCATCATCGAGGCCGATGGCATGCGCCTTGCCAAGCTGGCTGGCAGCCACGGCCACCAGGGCGTGGCAGCGCGGGTGCAGGCATTGCCGACGGTGCACTCGCTGGACGACCTGCTGGACACCGTGCAAGGGCCGCCCCTGCTGCTGGTACTGGATGGCGTGACCGATCCGCACAACCTGGGCGCATGCCTTCGGGTGGCCGATGGCGCCGGTGCCCATGCGGTCATCGCTCCCAAGGACCATGCCGCTGGCATCAATGCCACCGTGGCCAAGGTTGCCAGCGGCGCGGCCGAGACCGTGCCTTATTTCATGGTGACCAATCTGGCGCGTACCCTGGGTGAGCTCAAGGAGCGCAGCATCTGGTGCATAGGCACCAGCGACGATGCTCCCCGCAGCATCTACCAGGCCGACCTGAAGGTGCCAGTGGCACTGGTGCTGGGGG
Source organism: Comamonadaceae bacterium (assembly GCA_947476285.1). Lineage (GTDB taxonomy): Bacteria > Pseudomonadota > Gammaproteobacteria > Burkholderiales > Burkholderiaceae_C > Ramlibacter. The sequence goes on from CANJPU010000018.1 coordinate 41,119, forward strand.
CAGAAGGCGCGGGTATGCGCCAGCTCACCCGCAAGAGCTGCGATGAATTGGTCAGCATCCCCATGCGTGGTGCGGTGGAAAGCCTCAATGTGTCGGTGGCCAGTGGTGTGTGCCTGTACGAGGCACTGCGTCAGCGAAGCTGATCACACCCACCCCATCCAGCCCAGCAGCGCACCCGCGCCCAGCAGCCACAGCAGGTGCGTGCGGCTGCTCCACACAATCAGCGCGGTCACGATGGCCACCGCCCATAGCGGCCAGTTGGCCCGGTCGTAGTTACCGCTGGTTGCCAGCGTCCAACTGGTGGCAAGCAGCAAGCCGATCACGATGGGAGCCATGCCCTGCTTGAAGGCACGCACGCCTCGTACCTCGCGGTTTTCATGGCCCCAGCGGGTGGCCAGGTAGCTCAGGGTGGTGCTGGGAATCATGATGCCCAGCATGGTGATGCTCATGCCCAGGAAGGCCAGCGACGTCCCGCCGGCATTGATGCCCACATTCCATCCCATCAGTGCCACGAAAAGAATATTGGGGCCAGGCGCAGCCTGTGCGATGGCCACTGACGCACTGAACTGAGCATCGGTCAGCCAGTGCTGCTGCTCCACCAGGTAGCGGTGCATGTCAGAGGTGGTGGTGATCGCGCCACCCACCGACAGGATGGAGAGCATCATGTACTGAACAAAGAGCCCGAGCCAATCGGACGCGTGCAGTGTGAGGCTCATGCCCTGGGCCTTCCCAGCTTTGTGTAGGCCAGCGCGCAAGCCAGCCCGCCCATGACAAGCAGCACATAGCCCAGAGGCACACGCAGCCATGCGGTGGCCGCGAAACTAAGCGCGGCGAACAGGCTACACCAGACAATGCCAAGCACGTTGCTCTTGAGTGCGCCGGCCAGCTTCAGGCCAGAGCCGGCGATCAGGCCAGCCGCCACAGCGGCCATGCCCCGCAAGGCGCCTGCTACCTGCGGATTGGCCGAGAAGTGCCCGTAAATCAAGCCCAGGCACAACACCACGATCAGCGGAAAGGCCAGCATGCCCGCCAAGGCGGCCATGGCGCCGCGTAAGCCAAAGTAGCGCCCGCCTATGGTCATGGCAAGGTTCACCACATTGGGCCCCGGCATGACCTGCGCCACCGACCATTCCTCCACGAACTCTTCTCGCGTCAGCCACTTTTTTTTCTCGACCAACTCGCGCTGAACCACCGGCAGCACGCCGCCAAAACCCTGCAAGGCCAGGAAGGAAAAGGAAAAGAACAGATCCGAAACGGATTCGGGCTGGGGGCGTCGTGCCGGCGACGGATCTTGCGGTGACGCAGGGGTAGAGCTCATGTCATTGGCCAGGGGCTACCATGGATGATGACGCATGCAGCTCATACCGTCATGCCACCAGATACCTCGATCACCGCGCCGTTGATGTAACTGGCTTCGTCGCTCGCCAGGAAGCAGTAGACATTGGCAACCTCCTCGGGCGTGCCCAGCCGGTGCATCGGCACGCGGTGCTTCATGTCGTCCAGCACTTTATCGGGAATGGTCTCAAGCAGATGGGTCATGATGAAGCCTGGCGCCACCGCGTTCACCCGCACGCCCTTGGGGCCCAGTTCGCGGCTCCAGGTCTTGGTGAAGCCTATCACGCCGAACTTGGCGGCTGCGTAGTTGGTCTGGCCGAAGTTGCCATACACGCCCACCACCGAGCTGGCGTTGATGATGACGCCGCTGCCCTGGGCCACCATGGTGTCAACCACAGCCTGCGCGCAGTGGAAGACACCGCGCAGGTTGACATCGATGACCTGATCGAACTGCTGCAGCGTCATCTTCTGCAAGCGCGCGTCTTTCGTGATGCCGGCGTTGTTCACCAGCACGTCGATGCGGCCGAATTGTTCCTTGGCTTGCCTGACGGCCGCGTCCACCATTTCGCGTTGGGTGACATCCACCACGCAGCCTGCGGCGGGTGCACCGGACTCGCGGCATTGCGCCACTGCCTTGTCGATGGCCGATGGGTTCAAGTCCCAGATAAGGACCGTGGCACCCTCGCGGGCGAATTTCAAGGCGGTGGCCAGGCCGATGCCCTGGGCTGCGCCGGTGATGATGCAAACTTTGTTTTGGAGGCGTGGAGATACCGTCATTGGCTCGTGGTGTGAAAATGCAAAGCCGCCAACATACCACGAAGCACAAAGCTCGGCTGGTTAGTAAGTGGGCTGGTGCGCCACGATCGCATTTCTGACCTTGGCTGTGATGGCAAAGCCGGGGCCGTACGCGTCCGCCAATTGCGCGGCGCGATCGCAGAAGGCATTGATGCCCATGCCGTAGATGAACTGCATGGCGCCGCCCGTCCAGCCGGGAAAACCGATGCCAAAGATGGAGCCGATGTTGGCCTCGTGCACCGATGTCAGCACATTTTCGGACAGGCAACGCGCGGTCTCCACCGCCTGGCGATAGAGCAGGCGGTCCTTGAGGTCTTGCATCTGCCAGGCGATGGCGGGTCGCTCAAACAGATTCTTTAATTCGGGCCAGAGGTATTTCTTCGCGCCCTTTTCTTCGGGGTACTCATAGAAGCCGGCGCCGGCAGCGCGGCCGTTGCGATCAAACTCCTTGACCATGCGCTCCACCAGCAGTTCGCCCGGCGTGGCAATGTAGGTACCACCCTCTGCGCGGTAGTCGGCGCGCGTCTGGTCCAGCACATGTGCTGACAAAGAAAGCGCGGTTTCATCGAGCACCGCAAGCGGCCCCACCGGCATGCCCGCCTGCGTGCCGGCATGCTCGATCACCGCGGCCGGAATGCCTTCGTCCAACATGGCGGCGCCCTCCATGATGAAAGAGCCGAACACGCGCGAGGTGAAGAACCCACGCGAATCGTTCACCACGATGGGCAGCTTGCCCAAGGCCTGCACATAGTCGAAGGCGCGGGCGATGGTGTCGTCGTCGGTCTCTTTGCCGCGAATGATTTCCACCAGCCTCATCTTGTCAACCGGGCTGAAGAAATGAATGCCGACAAACTTGCGCGGATCTCGGCTCGCCTTGGCCAGGCCGCTGATGGGAAGGCTGGATGTGTTGCTGGCAAAAAAGCCCCCGGCGGCAAGCATCGGCTCGGCCTCTTGCGTAACCCGCGCCTTGAGCTCACGGTTCTCGAACACGGCTTCGATGATGAGCTCACAGCCATGCAAGGCCTGCACCGAATCGGTAGGCGCGATGTGCCCCAGCAGGGCGCTTTGATCGTGCGGGCTCATCTTGCCTTTGTCCACGCGCGATTGCGTCAGCTTCAGGCTGTAGTCCTTGCCCGCCTGCGCCTTGTCGATGCTCACGTCGCGCAGCACGGTATCTATGCCTCGGCTGGCCTGCACATAGGCGATGCCTGCGCCCATCATGCCGGCACCCAGAATGCCCACCTTCTTCGGCTTGTAGCGCGGCACGTCCTTGGGGCGGCTTTGCCCCGACTTGATCGCGTTCATGTTGAAGAAGAATGTGTTGATCATGTTCCTGGCCACAGGGCTCACGATCAGTCTGGCCAGGTAGCGCGACTCGATGCGCAGTGCCGTGTCGTAATCCACCTGAGCGCCTTCGACCATCGTGGCCAACGTGAACTCTTGCGCGGGGTAGAGGCCGCGAGTCTTTTGCCTGAGCATGGCCGGTGCCACGCTGAGCATGTTCGCAAGTTGCGGGTCGTGTGGGGTTCCGCCGGGCATCTTGTAGTGCTTGCCGTCCCAGGGGTGGTGTGCGGGCACAGCGCTGCCACCATGCCGAGCAATCCACGCCAGAGCTGCGGGCCGCAGCCCTGCGGCATCAGGCACCAATTCATGCACCAGACCCAGCTCCAATGCCTCGCGCGGTGCGAAGAGCTTGCCCTCCATCAGGAAGGGCTGGGCGCCCAGCAGGCCCAGCAGCCGAGTCATCTTGGTGATGCCGGTGCCGCCGGGCATCAGGCCCAGCGTGGTCTCAGGCAGGCCGAACTGGATCTTTGGGTCATCCACGGCGATACGGTAGTGCCCGATCAGCGCCACCTCCCAACCACCCCCCAAGGCCGCGCCGTTCAGGCAGCTCACCACCGGCTTGCCAAGCGTTTCGAGCGTGCGGAAGTTCTTCTTCATCCGTTCGATCACCTCGAACATCCGGTGCCCATCGGCGGCTGTGTAACGCATCATCGCGTTGAGATCGGCGCCGGCGAAAAATGTCTTTTTCGCTGAGGCCAGGATGATGCCCGTGATGGACGCCTTGTCCTTGACCACTTGCGCGGTCGCTTGGGTCAAGTCCTGCCACCACTGCTCGCACATGGTGTTGACCGGCGAGCCTTGCTCATCGAAGGTGAGGGTGGCGATGCCCTCAGCCAGATCGTATTGAATGGTTTTCATGCCTCAGATCCGCTCGACGATGGTGGCAATGCCCATGCCGCCGCCCACGCACAGCGTGGCCATGCCAAAGCGAAGCTTGCGCCGATGCAGCTCGTCGATCAGGGTGTTGAGGATCATCGCGCCAGTGGCCCCCAGTGGGTGGCCCATGGCGATGGCACCGCCATTGACGTTCACCTTGTCATGCGGCACGTGCATCTCCTTCATGAACTTCATCGGCACGGCGGCGAAAGCTTCATTCACTTCGAACAGGTCGATCTGGTCAATACTCATGCCTGCCTTGGCCAGCGCCTTGCGCGCCGCAGGCATCGGCCCGGTCAGCATGATGGTGGGGTCGGCGCCCGACACAGCTGCCGCCACGATGCGCGCGCGTGGCTTGAAGCCATGCGTCTTGCCGGCGGCTTCGCTGCCAATCAGGATGGCAGCCGCGCCATCGACAATGCCGGACGAATTGCCCGCGTGGTGCACATGACGAATGCGCTCGACCTGTGGGTAACGGCCGATGGCCACGTCGTCAAAGCCCATGGCCCCAAGCTGGTCGAAGGCTGGGCGCAGGCTGGCCAGTCCCTCCATGGTGGTGTGGGGCTTGATGAATTCATCTTCAGCCAACAGCACCTGATCCAGAAAATCCTTGACCGGCACGACCGAGCCGGCGAAGTGGCCGCCCTCGCGTGCCCGCGCGGCACGCTTTTGGCTTTCCATGGCGAAGGCATCCACGTCTTCGCGCGAGAAACCTTCCAGCGTGGCGATCAAGTCTGCGCCGATGCCTTGCGGTACAAAATCGGTGGCGCAATTGGTTTCGGGGTCTTGCGCCCAGGCGCCGCCGTCAGAGCCTATGGGCACACGGCTCATGCTCTCGACGCCGCCGGCCACCACCAGGTCTTCCCAGCCCGAGCGCACCTTCTGCGCCGCCATGTTCACGGCTTCCAGGCCGGACGCACAGAAGCGGTTGAGCTGCACGCCCGAGCAGCGAAAATCCCAGCCGGCCTTGAGCGCCGCTACCTTGGCGATCACCGCGCCTTGTTCACCAATAGGAGAGACCACGCCCATCACCACATCGTCGATCTGGGCTGTGTCGAAATCATTGCGTCGCTGCAGTTCGGTGAGCACCCCGGCCAGCAGGTTGACTGGCTTGACCTCATGCAAGCTGCCGTCCTTCTTGCCCTTGCCACGGGGGGTGCGGATGGCGTCGTACACATAGGCTTCGGTCATGATGACTTCTCCGGCGTGTTGTCTCCCGCAAGGGAGAGATAGCTGGGAGCCTTGCTCTGATCATTTGCAAGAGGGGCAGGGAGACAAGGCCAACGAAACAGTATATTCATTCCCTGAGCGGCGCGCCGACCGCAGCGCGTCAGCCCAGCGAGAACCGCCGCCAGCACAGGAAGCACCCATGATCGAACGCACACTCTTTAGCCCCGAACACGAAGCCTTCCGTGACAGCTTCCGCCGCTTCATGGACAAAGAGATCGCCCCCCACCACGAGGCCTGGGAAGAGCAGGGCTATGTGGACCGCGCCGTCTGGAACAAGGCCGGTGACAACGGATTTCTCTGCGCAAGCTTGCCTGAGCAATACGGCGGATCAGATGCGGACAAGCTCTACTCGGTGGTCCAGATGGAGGAGTTGTCGCGCGCGGGCTATACCGGGCTGGGCTTTGGCCTGCACAGCGAAATCGTCGCGCCCTACATCTTGCACTACGGCACCCCAGCGCAGAAGCAGAAGTATCTGCCCCGGCTGGCCAGCGGCGACATGGTGGGTGCCATCGCCATGACCGAGCCAGCAACGGGCAGCGACCTGCAGGGCATCAAGAGCACCGCCATCGTCCAGGCCGACGGCAGCTATCTGCTCAATGGCAGCAAGACCTTCATCACCAACGGTTGGCATTCCGATCTGGTGGTCGTGGTCGCCAAAACAAACCCCACCGCCGGCGCCAAGGGCACCAGTTTGCTGCTGGTCGAGCGGGGCATGGAGGGCTTCGACAAAGGCAAGCGCCTGAAAAAACTGGGCTTGAAAGCGCAGGACACCTCTGAATTGTTCTTCAACAATGTGCGCGTGCCGGCCGAGAACCTGCTGGGTGGCTCAGCCTACGAGAACAAAGGCTTTATCTGCCTGATGGAGCAACTACCCTGGGAGCGCATGCAGATTGCCGTGATGGCGGTGGCCGCGGCGCAGGCAGGGATCGACTGGACGGTGCAGTACACACAAAACCGCCAGGTCTTTGGCCAACCCGTGGCCGCTTTTCAGAACACCCGATACAAACTGGCCGAGCTACAGACCGAAGTGCAGATCGCTCGCGTGTTCGTGGACAAATGCCTGGAACTGGTATGTCAGGACAAGCTGGACACAGCCACTGCCAGCATGGCCAAGTACTGGACGACAGATCTGGAATGCAAGGTGATGGACGAATGCGTGCAACTGCACGGCGGCTACGGATACATGTGGGAATACCCCATCACCCGCGCCTTCGCCGACGCCCGGGTGCACCGCATTTACGGCGGCACCAATGAAATCATGAAAGAGGTGATTTCGCGGGCGATGGGGCTGGGCGGCAAATAAGCCCCGGTTGCCAGACCGGGCCCAAAGACCGGGCCATTGCCGGATCAACCGCCCTTGTGTGGCCGCTTTCCCGGGTTTTTCTTGCTGCGGGTGGCGGTGCCGCGCTCTTGGCTGCCCTTTTGGCCGCCGCCATCACGGTGGGGCACAAAGCCCTCAATCGCCTTTGGGGCGGGGGTGCGCTTGCGGTCTGCTTCGGTGACGATCTTGTTTCCCATGAAATTCTCCTGAATAAATGCCAAGTTTAAGGTGCGCAATGCTAACCGTTTGCGCAAGCGGCTCCGGCAGGCGCCTCGCAAGCCGTAAATACCCTTAAAACCATGACAGGGTGTCTGGGCCCACAATTGCGCCCTCACATCGTTCATTTCTCATCAGGAGACGCTCCCATGATCAAGCGCCAAACCCTTCTTCGTACCTCACTCGCCGCAGGCCTGCTCCTGCTGGCAACAGTGGGTTGCTCCCAGATGCAGACCTCGCAAAGTCTGGTCGTGTACCGCGCCACACTCAACGGCGCACAAGAGGTGCCCCCTGCCGTTACGCAGGGCAGTGGCTCGGCTGAAGTTGTGTTTGACTCACGCTCCAGCACCTTGAGCTGGACCATCACCCACAGCGGCATGACGGGTCCGGCCACGGTGGCACACTTTCACGGGCCGGCCAATCCGGGGCAAAACGCGGGTGTGCTCATTCCCATCGCCACCCCCAATGCCCAGCCCGTCAAGGGCCAAGTGGTCATCACGGCGCAGCAGGCAGGCGACCTGGCGGCTGGCCGCTGGTACATCAACATCCATTCCGCCCGCTATCCGGGTGGGGAGATCCGCGGGCAGGTTGTGCGGTAAGCGCTTGGGGCACTACAACTACATCAGGAGCGTTGCGTGGCCAAATTGCTTGACGAGATCCACCCCGGCGAAATTCTGCTTGAAGACTTCATGAAGCCCATGGGCATCACAGCGCGCCAGCTCGCTGCGGATATCGACGTGCCGCCCAGCCGCATCAGTGATCTGATCAATGCCAATCGGCCCATCACCGCCGACACGGCCTTGCGTCTGGGCATGTTCTTCGGCATGGACCCGCGCTTCTGGTTGAACCTGCAGACCGAGTTTGATATGCGCACCACCTCGTAAGAGCAAGCGCACAAGATCGCCTCCAGGAGTGATGTGCGCGCCTTGGATGACGCACACATCAATGGGCGGCGAGACTAACGGGGGCCGCCCGGGCCTGCCGTCCTGTTGATAGCGGCCTGAAGCTGTTTGAACGACCTGAATTTGCCGCTATTTGCTCGCATGACCTGGTCATAGTTGAGAGGCTGAGGCGCGCCACCTGGGGCGTGACGTTGGGGCATGGTCGCGCCGGGATGTTGCCCATGTAGCGCTTGGGGCAGTGGGCCTGCAGCGGGTTCAGATTGCCATGCCCGCGGCACCGGCTGGTTATGTTGTTCGCGGGATCCAAATAGCTTGTCGCGCAGCCTCTTGAACAGTGACCTCCTAGGCTTCTTGGCGGGCTGTTCGAGGGGGCCAGGCCCATCTTGCGGCGGGGATTGTGGAGCCTGAGAATGGACGTAGCCAGGCGGCAAGTAAGGTGAACCGCTGCGGGGGCCGCCGCTCGGATGACCACCATTAGCGCCTGAATGCTCTTGGCTCGTCGCCTGCATCGGCAAGCGCGCTTCTGAACTTTGGCTTCGCACCACCAGTACCTCGTACACATGATCTTGAACGAACCGATTAAGCTGACCTGCGTTGCTGATCCCTGCCAACCGTCTCTTCACCTCGTCATCAGTCCAGGTGCGGTGGTCAGGAAGACGAAGCATGTCTGCAAACCCCGCGTCCGGCTGTTCCGTTGGCAGGCGGAAGTCAAGGCCTGCCATCTGAAGGTCGCCTGCTTTTGTCAGTATCGCGTGCGCAAGTTCTTCTGCCGTCATCTCAAGCTCCTTACCGAGAAAGTGTCATAGGGGGAAATCTCATGCATCCGCGCGCCATGCTTGCTAAACGGCGCATGAGGCTATCAAAGTAATTGATTGGTATGAATTTTACGGGTAAAGGAATGAAGCGAGGGTTTTGCGGGAACCAAGCACATTGCCCCGCCCAATGCCCCTTCCATCCGCGCACTGAACACTTAACTCGTAAAATCGGGCCTTCGTCCAGACGCGCCCTGCGTTCTTCCCGGACTTGCCCCACATGAACGCCCCAGTCGACGTCTCTTTCTTCACGCGCGCAGCCAAGCCCATCACCAGTTACCGCAAGTACTGGGCGGCGCGCTTTGGCACGTCGAAATTCCTGCCCATGAGCCGCGCCGAGATGGATCAGCTTGGCTGGGACAGTTGCGACATCATTTTGGTGACTGGCGACGCCTATGTGGATCACCCGAGCTTTGGCATGGCGGTAATCGGCCGCACGCTTGAAGCGCAGGGTTTTCGCGTGGGCATCATTGCCCAGCCCGACTGGCAAAGCGCCGAGGCTTTCAAGACCCTGGGCAAACCGAATCTGTTCTTCGGCGTCACCGCCGGCAACATGGATTCGATGATCAACCGCTACACCGCTGACCGCAAGATCCGTAGCGACGACGCCTACACGCCCGGCGATGTGGGTGGCAAGCGCCCCGACCGCGCCGCGATCGTGTACAGCCAGCGTTGCCGCGAAGCCTTCAAGGACGTGCCCATTGTGTTGGGCGGCATCGAAGGCAGCCTGCGCCGCATTGCACACTACGACTACTGGTCTGACAAAGTGCGCCGATCCATCCTGGTAGATGCCAAATGCGATCTTCTGCTGTACGGCAATGCCGAGCGCGCCATTGTCGAGATCGCCCACCGGCTGGGCGCACGGGTTCCGGTGCACGAGATCACCGACGTGCGCGGCACGGCATTCTTTCAGCGCAGCACGCCGCCAGGATGGTTCCAGATCGATTCCAGCTCAGTGGACACCCCCGGCCGCGTCGAAGAGCACATCAACCCCTACCAGACCACGCAGGAGCAGGCGGCTGCGCAGGGCGCGAGCTGCGCGCGCGAGGAGGGCGGCTCGGTTCAAGGCGACGCCATCCCCTCGCAACCGATGGTGTTCGTGCCGCATGCAAAGGCCAAGGCCAAGTTCAGTCTGCCCCCGCGTGAGCGCACCGTCATCCGTCTGCCGTCCTACGAACAGGTCAAAAGCGACCCGGTGCTCTACGCCCACGCCAGCCGCGTGCTGCATCTGGAAACCAACCCCGGCAATGCGCGCGCCCTGGTGCAGGCCCACGGCGATCGCGATGTCTGGCTCACGCCGCCGCCCATTCCACTGACCACCGCCGAGATGGACCATGTCTTTGGCCTGCCCTATGCGCGCAGCCCCCACCCCAGCTACGCCGACGAACAAGGCAGCCATGATGGCGCCACCAAGATACCGGCCTGGGAGATGATTCGCTTCTCGGTGAACATCATGCGTGGCTGCTTTGGCGGCTGTACTTTTTGCTCCATCACCGAGCATGAAGGCCGCATCATCCAGAGCCGCAGCGAAGACTCGGTCATCCACGAGATAGAGGAAATCCGCGACAAAGTGGCCGGCTTTACCGGCGTCATCTCCGATCTGGGTGGGCCCACGGCCAACATGTACCGCATCGGCTGCAAGAGCCCCGAGATCGAGTCCGCCTGCCGCAAGCCCAGTTGTGTCTACCCCGGCATCTGCCAGAACCTCAACACCGACCATTCGGCGCTCATCCACATGTACCGGCGGGCGCGTGGGCTCAAGGGCATCAAGAAGATCCTGATCGGCTCTGGCCTGCGCTACGATCTGGCGGTGCAGTCGCCCGAGTATGTGAAAGAGCTGGTGCAGCACCACGTGGGCGGCTACCTAAAAATCGCGCCCGAGCACACCGAGCAAGGCCCGCTCACACGCATGATGAAGCCCGGCATCGGCACTTACGACAAGTTCAAGGCGATGTTCGACAAGTACTCGGCCGAGGCGGGCAAGAAGCAATACCTGGTGCCTTACTTCATCGCCGCGCATCCGGGCACCAGCGACGAAGACATGATGAACCTGGCCCTGTGGCTCAAGAAGAATGGTTTCCGTGCCGACCAGGTGCAGACCTTCTATCCCAGCCCCATGGCCACCGCCACTGCGATGTACCACAGCGGGCGCAACCCCTTGCGCAAGATCGCGCGCGACAGCGAAGCTGTGGACATCGTGCGGGGCGATCGGCGCCGGCGTCTGCACAAGGCCTTCTTGCGCTACCACGACCCGAACAACTGGCCGCTCTTGCGCGAGGCGCTCAAGAGCATGGGCAGGGCTGATCTGATCGGCAATGGCAAGCACCACTTGATACCCTCGTTCCAGCCGCTCACCGACGGGGCCTACCAGAGCGCGCGCCGCAAGAACTCGACCCCTGCGCCCGCCAAGGGCCGCGTGCTGACGCAACACACCGGGCTGCCGCCACGGGTTACTGGGGCCGGCAAACCTGGTGGCCGCCGGTCGACCTAGCAAACTGTTGGAACACTCCACGAGCCCGTCCACCTGAATTGAAGGTCGCCGCGTGCGAAATATGGAGTTGACTCCATATGTATTTAAATCCATAATTCGCCCGTGACCTGGACCGTTCTTTTCCACGATGCCTTCGACGCTGAGTATGAAGCCCTGGTGGAGGAACTGCAGGACGAACTGTTGGCGCATGCGAAGTTGCTGGCTGAGTTTGGCCCCAATCTGGGGCGACCTACGGTCGATACTCTGAAGGGATCTCGGCACGCCAACATGAAAGAGCTTCGGTTTTCCTGGAACAGTCAGGTATGGAGGGTGGCCTTCGCTTTCGATCCTCAGCGCCAAGCGATCTTGCTGGTCGGGGGAGACAAAGGCGGGGCAGATCAGCGCAGGTTCTACAAGCGCCTGCTCGCGGTGGCAGATGAGCGGTACGACGACCATCTGAGCACTGGGCATCGAACGGGCAAGGAGTCCAAACATGGCAAGAAAACTCGATGACGTGATGGCTGCACTGCCCAAGGGCAGGCGAGAGCGGGTGCAAGCGCGAGCCATGGAGTTGGCCACACTCAAAGACCTGCGGCAGGCAGTTCAGCAAACCCAGGAGCAAATGGCTGCTGCCCTGGGGGTCCGACAGGACACCATCTCCCGTTTGGAAAAACGCAGCGACATGCTGCTCTCGACGATGCGCCACTACGTGGAAAGCATGGGCGGGAAGTTGGAGTTGGTGGCCAGATTCCCTGACCGCCCGCCCGTGGTGATCGATCACATTGGAGGTGAGGTGACCCTCAACACGCGCGCAAGCGTCTCACGACGGGCGCGCGCGGCAGCCTGAATTCGCGGCGAAAGAGGTCTCGCTGTATGTGCCGAGTTGACGTGCTCGGGTCGGGCAGCGAGGCCCAGGCCTACCCCTGAGTGGGGCGGCCCGGCGCCGGCCTGCATCGCAGCGGCGGTGCTGCCGGCTCATTTCATGATCTTCCACAAATCCGGCGCGGGTGCGCTGGGCAACAATGGGTCCTTTCTGACCACTTTCTCCATGCTCGGCTTTCTGCCTTCCTTCATGCGCGGGGTCATCGCGACCGTGCTGCTCGCGATCAACACCTTGTTCTGGTGTTCACTTCTGTTCACCTGCGCTCTGGTCAAGTTACTGCTGCCATTTCGAGCGGTGCGGGTGAGGACGGACTCCATACTCAATGCCATTGCCACCTGCTGGGTTGCCTGCAACAGCGGCTGGATGCGGCTGACCCAGCGCACCCAGTGGGATGTACAGGGACTGGATGACTTGCGCTACGAAGGTTGGTACCTCGTCAATTGCAACCACCAGACTTGGGCCGACATCTTCGTGCTGCAGTACTTGCTCAACCGCCGCATTCCCATGCTCAAGTTCTTTCTCAAGCAGCAGTTGATCTACGTGCCGGTCATCGGGCTGGCCTGGTGGGCACTTGATTTCCCCTTCATGAAACGCCATGGCAAGGCGCAACTGCGCAAGCACCCCGAGCTTCGTGCGCAGGATGCACAGGCCACCCGGCGGGCCTGCGCAAAATTCGCGTTGGTGCCCACCAGCGTGATGAACTTCGCCGAAGGCACGCGCTTCACAGCCGCCAAGCACGCTGCCCAGAACTCACCCTATCGCCACCTGCTCAAACCCAAGGCTGGCGCCATTGCGCTGGCTCTCAACGCCATGGGCGAGCGCTTTCATTCCCTGGTCGACGTGACCATCGTCTATGCAGCATGCGCGCCGGGCTTCTGGCGGTTTCTCTGCGGTGACACACCGCGGGTGCAAGTACGGATTCGGCAGGTGGCCATACCAGCACAGTTTTGCACCGGTGACTATGAGACCGATCCCGCGTTTCGCATGGCGTTCCAGCAATGGCTGCTGGACCTCTGGCAGCACAAAGACGCTGAAATTCACGCGTTGCTTGAGCCAGACGCCGTAACGAATTCGCCACGCGGCGGTCTGCAGCCCATGTTGTCAGGCCTGTGGCTGGTGCTGGGCCTGTTGCTGCTGTCGCCTGGCACGGCAGACGCGATAGGGACGCTCTCGCCGGAGGGCTTGCGGGCGCAATACGCCGCGATGGCACCGCGCCTGAGCGCTAGCCCTTTTCAGGGGCCATTGATACTGGAATCCAAGGAGACATCGAGCAGCAATCAGGGCGATGTCTATGCTGTGGTGGCGCATTCCTTCGCAGAGGTAAGCAGCGCCTTGGGCGACTCGTCGATCTGGTGCGACATTCTTATCCTGCACCAGAACACCAAATACTGCCGCAGCACCACCGACCGTTCGCCCGCTCGCATTGATCTGCGGGTGGGCCGCAAGTTCGATCAGCCTCTGGCCGATGCGCAGAGTTTCCTGTTTACCTGGCGGGCCGTGGCTATGCGGCCCGACTACATTGACATCGAGTTGGATGCGCCCGAAGGCCCCCTTGGCACGCGCGACTACCGCATCGTGTTGGAAGCCATCCCCATCGCGGATGGGCGAACCTTCATCCACATGGCTTATTCATTCGGCATGGGCGCTTCCAGCCAGTTCGCGATGAATGTCTATCTGGCCACCCTAGGCAGCGGCAAAGTCGGCTTCACCCAGACCGGCACACCTGGCCAGGCGCCGCGCTACATAGGTGGCAGGCGCGGCATGACTGAGCGCAACACGATGCGCTACTACCTGGCCATCGATTCATTCCTGGACACGATGTCTCTTCCCGCCGGTCAGCGAATGGAAAAGAGCTTTCAGGGGTGGTTCAATGCGACTGAAAAATACCCGCAGCAGTTGCGCGAGATGGACGCGCAGACTTACCTTGCAATGAAGCGCAAGGAATACCAGCGCCAGCGCATACCAGTTGCGCCCTGACCAGTTTGTACTTCGAAGAGCGCGGCGTCGTCCTACACGTTTGCGGCAGAGCTTGAGTGAACATGGCGACTTAGTCACAGATGGAGATAGGCCATGGAGCAATCCACTTCGATCCAAGAGCGTCGCCTTCGCGGCTTTGCGGCAATGACGCCCGAGAAAAAGCGGGAAATAGCCGGCATGGGCGGCCGTGCGGCGCATGCCAGCGGCCGCGCGCACCAGTTCAGCACCGAAGAAGCGCGTGCTGCCGGCAAGAAGCGGCACCAGCGTCCGGCCCAGTAAAGCAGACACGCCCGGAAGCGGCAGCCACGCAAGCTACCGCATCGTGCGGCCAATGGCAGCACAATAGCGGCATGGATGAGATTCGAGTCGCCTTCTGGGAGACCTATTCGTACCTGTTCCCTGCGCATGCCAAGGCTGTGCAAAGCGAATCAGGCGCGCTGACAATTTCCTGGACGATGGACGGCGATCCGCATGCGCGATTCACGCATGCGGCGCCCATACTGGTTCGCTTCGAGCCTGACCTGGTGGAGGCCATGCGAACAGCCACGGCCGAGCAGCGCAGAAACATCGCCCGAAGGCATGAGCCTATCCTGCGGGCGGGCATGATCGGCTATGACCCTTATGCGTCGGTGCCCAAGTCAAGAGTGATCGTTTTGGGCTGACATCGGCCCAAGCGCCTCAAGCGGACATGCGCTGTGGCAGCCCCTGCCCGAAGGGGTAGACCGCGCATCCAGAACGCTGCGATATGACACTGGCTGAGCGGTGCAGCTCGGCTGCCAGCGCGGCGTCTTGCTCGGGCGCAATGACATGCGATGGAAACACCAGGCTGAGTGCCCCCAGCAGGGTTCTTCCTGGCCCGAACAAGGGGACCGACACGGTGCCCAGACCGCGATTGGCTTCATTGCGCTGCGCTGCGAATCCGGTGACCCGGGCATTGGCGATGATCTGGCGGATTTTGGTCTTGTCCAGAATGGTGTGCTCGGTCAATGGCCGAATGGCTTGCGCCATGATGCGCTTGGCATCCTTGTCGGCCAGAAAGGCCAGCATCACCCGCCCCGCTGTGGTGGACTGCGCGGCCAGCCAGGTGCCAGCGCGCCATCCGCTGTTGACGAACCACGGCCCTTCCAGCCCCAGCATGTAGAGCACCCGGTCGCCATCCATGGTGCTCAGGCGGGCGCTGTGGCCGGTTCGGGCGACCAGGTCGTGCATTACCGGAAAGGCCATGCTGCACAGGCTGTCTTGCATCAGAAAGCGCGAGCCCAGCACATAGGCGCGCGGACCAACCGAATAACGTCGCGACTCACCGTCTTGCACAAGAATGCCGCTTTGCGCGAACGCTGACAGCGCCTTTGACACAGTAGCCTTGGACAGGCCGGACAAGGCTGTGAGCTCTCCCACACTCAGATCGCGGTGCGTGCCAGCCACGAAATGATCCAGAAGCTTGAGTGATGCGCGAAGCGACTTCATGGTGGCGCCGCCGTCTTCGGCTGCGCGTGCAGGGAGTTTTTTCACCGTCGCAGCGTTCGATGCGGGTTCTTTCTTCATGGGTGCATGAATTATTGCAGCAGGTTCGTTCAGTCACGAACCACCAGCATGCAGCCCACGAAGGCCGCCGCGCCGTTGGCCACCACTGCCACCTTGGGATCGCGAGTCACTTGCCGCTCCCCACCCCGACCCCAGAGCTGGGTGCAGGCCTCATGCAGATGACCCAGGCCGTGCCAGCGTCCGCCGGACAACTGGCCCCCGCCAGTGTTCAGCGGCAACTCACCTTCGCGGGCGATGCGGTGTCCACCCTCGATGAATGCACCAGCCTCGCCGCGCTTGCAAAAACCCAGACTCTCCAGCCAGTAAAGCGTATGAATGCTGAAACCGTCGTAGAGCTGGGCTACGTCGACATCTGAAGGCTTGAGCAGCGTGCGGTTCCACATCATCGCGGCGGCGTCCGATGATGCAGGTGCTTCGAAGCTTTCGGGCCGCATCCAGGTGTCGCGATGCCGCAAAGCAGAGCCGATAGCCTCCAGACGGATCGGCGGGTTACGCATGTGGCGTGCCATGTCCTTGCGCGAGAGCACGAACGCAGTGCAGCCGTCGATGGGCACGTCGCAGTCGTAAAGGCGCAGGGGGTCGGCAATCATGCGCGAGCCCATGTAGTCGTCCAGCGTCATGGGCTTGCGATAAACCGCGTTCGGGTTGCCCTGTGCATTGCGTCTGGCATTGAGCGCAATCTGCGCCAATTGCTCAGGCCGGGTGCCGTAGCGGTCGAAGTGGTAGCGCGCATACATGGCGAACCAAGGCGTGGCCGAGTACGCGTTGAAAGGCATCATCCACTGCCAGGTGCCGCCCACCCTGGGCGCGCCTGCGCCCTCGGAATGCGCATGCCGCGTGGCCCAGCCCTCTTTGCCGTGCTCCCAGGCGCTGGCTTCGCCGATGGTGCGAAACACCAGCACATGATCGGCAAAGCCCGCTGCAATGGCTGCAGCGGCGGCAAACACTGAGCCGAGTTGGCTGGGCGACTCGCGGTTGATGGCGCTGTGCCAGTTGACCTTCAGGTTCAGCGCCAGCATGGTGCTGGTGATGCCCACCGGCGCCAGGCCAGAGGTGTCGGGCAACTCGCCCGGAAAACTGGCGATGCCATCGATGTCGCTTCGTTGCAGCCCTGCATCTGCAATGGCTTGCAGGCAGGCATCGACTGTCAACTCCAGTGTGCTGCTTTTGGAGGGCCGGCCAAATGCCGACTGACCAATGCCGGTGATGGCGACATTCTTCTCAAGAAAGCGCTCGCTCATGATGGTCGCACCGGTGTGAACATAGGCAACCACACGTCTTCATGTTGCTCAAAGCGCACTTGCACCGGCATGCCGATGCGCACATCGCCAGGCGCACAGTCAATGAGATTGGTCAGAACCCAGACCTCAGGTGCTTCTGCAATCGCCACCAGGGCGAGCACAAAGGGTACCGGCATGCCGGGCAACCAGGGGTGATGGTTGATGCTGAAAGTGACGACATTGCCCTGCCCGCACACCGCAACCGGCGCCATGCCGCGGCCCATGCAGAAAGGGCAGATGGAGGAGGGTGGGTGGGTGTAGCGCTGGCAGTCGGGGCACTGCGAGATACGCAGTTCGCCCGCTTGCCCGCCGGTCCAGTAGTCCCTGTTTTCCTTGGAGAGCGCTGGCAATTGCCGCATGAATGTGGTCATCGTACTAGTGTCCTGCACCCTGGGGCGCTTCTCGGTCCCACATCATGGAAGAGTTCTTCTCAGCCCAGTCGCGCAACTTGTATTTCTCGACCTTGTGGGTGGATGTGCGAGGCAGGTCTTGCGCCATGCACATGAAGCGCGGCACCATGAAGTACGAGAGGTTACGACGGCAATGTGCGATGAGATCCTCGAAGCTCGCGCTCTGACCAGGCGCCAGCACCACCGTGGCGGCCACTTCGTCTTCCAGCATGTCCGAGCGCACCGAATAGACTGCGGCGTCTGCCACGGCCGGGTGAGAGAGCAAAGCCTTCTCGACTTCCCAGGCCGAGATGTTCTCGCCGCGCCGGCGGATCGAATCCTTCGTGCGGTCAAGAAACCACAGGTAACCGTCTTCATCCAGATAGCCGCGGTCGCCGGTGTGGAACCAGCCGTTGCGCCGCGCGCGCAGTGAGGCCTCAGGCATTTTGTAGTATTCGTCCGATGCTTCCCAGGGGATGCTGGTGCGCAGCACGATCTCGCCGGGCTGGCCTGCAGGCATGTCGAAATCATCTTCGTCGACGATACGCAGCTCATAGCCGCGCCGCACCCTGCCACAGGAGCGAATCTTCTCGGGTGGATCGCTGAGGGTGCGCACTGTGGGCACGCCGAAATCCGACAGGCCGTAGCTGGCAATCAGCCGGGTGCCATAACGCGCCTCGAACTGCAGCGCGTATTCGGGCACGGTGGACCACTTCACCATGCGCAGGTGATTGTCCGCATCATCGGGCGCGGGTGCTTGGCCCCAAAGTATCGAGCCCATGGAGCCGAGCAGTCCGGTCGTGGTGGCGCGGCTCTCGCGCACTTCCTGCCAGAAACGAGAAGCCGAGAAGCGCCGGGTCAGCGCCACGCTGCCATCGCACATAAAACCGATCAGCGTAGAGCCGTGCATGCCGTTGGTGTGAAAGATCGGCAGACAGACATAGAAGGTGTCGGTGTGGTCGTAGCCGAAATCTTCCATGGAGGTCAGCGTCCACAGCCATGTGCGCGCATGGGTAAAGACCACGCCCTTGGATGGGCCTGTGGTGCCCGAGGTGTAGAGAATGGTGCAAGGGTCGCTGAACTTCACCTCGATCGCTGGATCGGTCGGTGCGCAATCCAGCAAGCTGGGGTAGTCGACCACTTCCTCACCAGCACCCTGATGTCTACAAGCGCCTTCGCTGGCCAATGACACCACCAACCGTAGCTGAGGAAATTCGTGGCGAATGTCTCGGTAGTGCGCCAGCAGCGCGTCCTCGGCCAGTAGCGCGACCGCATCGGATTGCGCCAGAAAATATCGAAGCAACTGGCCGCGGCTTGCGGTGTTCACAGGCACCGCCACCGCGCCAATCTTGCCCAGGGCAAAACACAGCAGCAAAAGCTCGGGGCTGTTGTCCATGAAAAGCGCGACATGCTCGCCACGCCGGATGCCGCGCGCGAGCAGACCGTTGGCCAATCGGTTGCTCAGCAGATGGACTTCGCGGTAGCTAAACTTTCGCCCGTCGGGCACATGGTTCAGGTAGATCTTGTCGCCGTTCCTTTCTGCCTTGGCCCGCACCACCGCAGGAATGGTGAGATCACGTATCTCGTGGCCCAGTATCGTCGAGGGAACTGCAAAAGGGTTGCTCATGTTGCCTTGCGCCGGGGCATCAAGCCATCACCTCGCTCCGGCCGTGACCACGCCGGGGTTGAGCTGCTTGCGAACGTCTTCCGCCGTGACCGGGCGCCTGGGTCCCTGGGACGCTGCATCGCGGCCGCCCCGGCCTTGCATGGGCGTCAGGTCCACGCCGTCGGCACGCGCCTTGGCCCGCAGCGCGCCTACGGTGCAGTCCTTTCGGTCCAGTACCTTGAAGGGGTCATAGTTAAAGAACTTCATTGCGTTCAGATGGGTGATCTGGTCCAACTCGTCATCAGGCAGGGTCTGGAACGTGGGCCACATCGCTTCGGGCGACTCGGGCCAGGTCGAGTCGGAATGCGGGTAGTCGCATTCCCAGGTGATCATTTCCACCCCCAGTGTGTGGCGGTTGGCCAGGCCATACTGATCGGCGATAAAGCAACTGAGCATGTGGCGGCGAATCAGATCGCTTGGCTTGAGGCCGCCGAAGTCTTGGTTGGTCCATTGGTGATGATGCTCATACACGAAGTCGGCGCGCTCCATGAGAAACGGCAGCCAGCCCACGCCGGCTTCTGACAATGCAATCTTCAGAGTCGGGAAGCTGCGCAAAATTGGCGAGTAGACCAGATCGGTCACGCAGTCGGCCATGCCCAGGGCCATGGTGGTAATGCCCGTGTCGATTGGGCTGTCCGACGACTGGAAGCGCATGCCGCCACCCGCACCGAAATGAATGGCCACGACGATGTTCTCATCGCAGCAGGCCTTCCACATGGGGTCCCAGGCACCGGAGTGGAAGCTGGGCAGCCCCAGGGCTGAGGGGTTCTGCGAGAACGTGATGGCTTTGAATCCCATGCGCGCCACCCGCCGCACTTCATTGGCACAAAGCTGCGCATCCCACGCGGGCACGGTGGCCAGCGGAATGAAGCGGCCAGGATAGGTATTGCACCAGTCGTGGTAATGCCAGTCGTTGTAGGCCTCGATCATGATGCGTGCGAGGTTCTTGTCCTTGGCCTCCAGCCACACTTCACCCGCAACTTTGGTGAATGTGGGAAAGCAAAGCGAGCCCAATGTGCCATTGGCGTTCATGTCGCCCACGCGGGCATGGATGTCGTAGCAGCCACGGCGCAACTGGGCATAAGCGGTGGGCTCCATGCCGTATTCCTCCCGCCGGCGGCCGGCCACTGCGTTCAGACCGAAGCGGGTGGGCAGCACTTCATCCTCAAAGCTCCAGCACTGCTCGCCCTTGGCTATCACTACTTTGGGCGCCTTGTCGCGCAGCGCGGCGGGCGCATGGCGCTCGAACATGTCCGGTGGCTCGATGATGTGG
Source organism: Comamonadaceae bacterium (assembly GCA_947476285.1). Lineage (GTDB taxonomy): Bacteria > Pseudomonadota > Gammaproteobacteria > Burkholderiales > Burkholderiaceae_C > Ramlibacter. The sequence goes on from CANJPU010000018.1 coordinate 61,433, forward strand.
TCATCGACGCTGATCATGATCATGTCATCCATCTTCATTTCGGATTCCTTGGTGGCGTTTGAGAATGTAGGCTCGGAATCAATCGAGCCGGATGCCGTTTTCCTTGATGACCGCGCCGAACACGCGGTATTCGTCTGCTACCGTTTTCTCCAGCTCGGCCGCGGTGCTGCCCACGACCTTGAGCGTCAGGCCTTCAACAGTCTTCCTGACTTCAGGCAACTGCATCGCCGCGGCGAACTCGCGCTCGAGCTTTTCAATGCGATCGCGTGGTGTGCCGCGCGGCGCGAACAGACCGAACCAGCCTTTCATCTCGAAGCCAGGATAGGTCTCCGCGATGGTGGGCACATTGGGCAGCTTGGCTGAACGAGACAAACTGGTGACGCCGATGGCCTTGATTCGGCCCGACTCGATCATGGGCAGCACGGTGGCCAGATCGAACGCGCCCAGGCTGACCTCGCCACCGGTGAGTGCCAGCAGCGTGGGCGCGCCTCCCTTGTAGGGAATTTTGAGATAAGAGGTGTTGGTTGCCTTGGAGAACAAGGCCATCATCACGCTGGCACCGCCGGCTGTGATGCCCACTGGAATCGAGCCGGGCTTGCTGGTGGCCAGGTCGACCAGCTCTTTGGTGGTGTTGGCCGGCAGGGCGGCATTGGCCACCAGCACCATGTCGTACGCGGCCAGCAGGCTGATCGGCTGCAGGTCGCGCGCCGGGTCAAAGGGCAGGTTGGTCATGAAGGGCAGGAAGGTGACTGAGCTACTGGGCGTGAATGCCAGCGTGTAGCCATCGGGCGCGGCCCGCGCCACCGCGCCCAGGCCCACCGCGCCGCCAGAGCCCGGTCGGTTTTCCACGACCACTTGTTGGCCTATGCGCTTGGACACGATGGTGGCAAGCAGCCGAGCGGTGTTGTCAGTGGCACCACCCGGAGAGACTGGCACCACCAGCGTGATCGTCTTCTCGGGGAAGCCCTGGGCATGCGCGAACAGCGCTGCCGATGCCAGCACGCAGCCCATGATCAGCCGGTGGCCTGTGCTGCGCATCGGCTCGTGCATGTGGACTTGTCTGGTCATGGTGTGTGCTCCTGGTCGAGGGTTGTGCATGAGTTTGGTGGCCTCTCAGGCTCTGGTGGCGGTGCCTGCGCACTTGCAGGACAGCACGCGCTCCCGAGTATGAGAAGAGGCTCAATATACGCGAGAAATTCAATCGTAGAAATAGCGTTTCTAATACAGAAACGACGGTTTGCGTTCGGTTCACTCGTTTATGATGGAGCGCACCCTCAAGCACAGGAGACACAGACACACCATGTCCACATTCCGAGCACTGACCGTTGAGCGACAGGGGCCTGTGGCCACCGTTCGCATGAAGCCCCTTCGGGTGTCCTTCAATCTGCAGCCCTACGCCGAGATCCATGAGGAGATGGGGCTTGCGATGTCGCAGCTTCGCATCGACGACGACATCCGCATCGTGATCCTCACCGGCGAGGTCGATGGCGAATTCATGGTGCCACCCCCCACCAGCGAATACCGCTCAGGCGACAAGCAATCGGGCCGCCTGGGCGATCCACGTGCGGAATGGGGCCGCTTTCACGGCATCATCCGCGCGCATCAGGCGGTGGCCGAGATGGAAAAGCCTGTCATCGCCAAAGTCAATGGCGACGCAATGGGTTTCGGCCAGAGCCTCTTATTCAACTGCGACTTCGTCATTGCGCGAGACGATGCCAAGGTCTGCGACATGCACTTGTCGCTGGGCGAAGCGCGCACCAGCGCGGGCGGCGAGCCCGTGGGGCCGGCCTACAGCCTGATGCCCGGCGATGGCGCACTGTCCTTCGTCACCTTGTTCATGACGCCCACGATGGCCAAGGAATACATCATGCTCGGCACTGAAATTTCCACGGTGGAGCTGGCGCGCCTGAAGATGATCAACCAGGCCGTGCCCATGGCCGATCTGGACCGCGCGGTGGATGAATTGGTTCACAAGCTGCTTGCGCGCTCGCGCGAGGTGCTGGCTTATACCAAGAGGGTCTTGAACCGCCGGGTGGTAGACAACCTCAACTCCACCCTGGACCCCGCGGTGGCATACCAATTGTTCAACTTCCGTCAACAACTGGCTGGCTCTTGAGGGCGCGGCATCCGCCGCACCATCGGTGTTGATGCGGATGCCGCTGCGCGGCCAAGCCGTGCAGAATGGGCTGATTGCTGCGACCGACGCAGAAAAAGGATTGTCAATTGACCTCATTGCCCTTCTTCACCGAGGAACACGAGATGTTCCGCGACACGGTCAATCGCTTCGTGGAGGAGCATTGCTCGCGCGAATACATACGCGATATGGACATCAAGCGCGAGTACCCCTACAAGGCCTACCAGGCCATGGTGGAACAAGGCTGGTTCGGCCTGTGCGTGCCCGAGGAACACGGCGGCATGGGCGCCGATGTGATCTACCGCGCCATCTTGCAGGAAGGACTGGCCCGCTACGCATTCGACATGGGCGCGGTCTATGGCCTGACTTGCTGGGGGATCGACACCCTGGTGCGCTTTGGCACGCAGGCGCAGCGCGAGAAATACATCCCCCCGGCGCTGGCCGGCGAAATCCGTTTCTCCATCTCGATGACAGAGCCCAACGCCGGCTCTGACCTGACCCGCATCGCGCTCAAGGCGGTGGACAAGGGCGACCACTTTTTACTCAACGGACAAAAGGTCTTCGCCACCGCTGCCGGTTCGAAAAACAACGTGATCGTGCTGGCGGCGCGCACCGGCCCGCCCGATGGCGCGCGACACAGCGGCCTGACCATGATGCTGGTGCCCAACGACACGCCTGGCATCGAGCTGCGCAAGATGCCGGTGCTGTCGCGCCGCATGTCAGGCACCTACGAGTGTTTCTACACCGACGTGAAAGTCCCCAAGGAAAACGTGATCGGCGAAGTGGGCAAGGGCTGGAAGATCCTGGGCGCATTCCTGGTGGCTGAGCGAATCGGGGGTGGGGCGATGTACGTGGGCAATGCACAGACAGCGATCAACGACGCGGTGAAGTACGCGCGCGAGCGGGTTCAGTTTGACCAGCCGATTGGTGATTTTCAGTCGATCAAACATGCCCTCGTCGATGCCGCCACCGAAATCGATGCGGCCCGCCTGATGACCTATCAGGCCGCCTGGATGGACTCGCGCGGCATCCCCGCTTTGAAAGAAGCCTCCATGGCCAAGCTCTATGCATCGGAAGCGGGCATGCGCGCGACCAGCGTAGGCATGCAGGTGCTGGGCGGCTATGCGCAACTGCCGGAGTACGACATGGAACGCTACTGGCGCGATGCCAAGCAGAACATGGTGAGCTCGGGCACCTCGCAGATCCAGCGCAACATCATTGCCAAGGCCATCGGGCTTGGCTGATTTCAACTTCAAGGAATACCCTCATGAGCACTGACTCAGTTCTCCTGCGCGAGCGCCGCGGCGCTGTCATATGCGCCACCATGAACCGGCCGCATGCGCTGAACTCACTCGACTCGGCTCTGCGCCAGGCCCTGACCGAATTTTGGGCCGAGTTTCGCGACGACAAAGACTTGCGCGTGGCGATCATCACCGGCGCAGGTGGGCGCGCTTTCTCAACCGGGCGCGACCTGAAAGAGACAGCGAACATCAATGCAGATGGCAGCCGTCCGGCCTATGAGTTGTCAGGCGAGTACGGCTACCCCAGCAGCTTCCAGCTTGGCAAGCCAGTGATCGCCGCCATCGACGGGCACTGCCTTGCATCGGGCTTGATGATCGCCATTGGCTGCGACATACGCATCGCATCGGACACCGCACGCTTTGGCAACCCGCAAGTCACCCGCGGACGCGGCACGCAGATGCCACTGGAATTGACGCGCGCCGGCCTGCCGCGCGCCGTGGTGATGGACATGGTCTTTACTGGCGAGTCGCTCAACGCGAAGCAAGCCCTTGAATGGGGGCTGGTCAGCCGGGTGGTAGCGCAGGCCGATTTGATGAACGCAGCGTGGGCGCTTGGCGAGAAGATCGCGGGCAACTCGCCGGTGGTGGTGTCGGGCATCAAGCGGGCTGCAGAAGCCGGCTTGCTTGATCTCACGGGCAATGAGGCACGCAAGCTGTGGGGGCCCATGACCGGCGGCATGATGTCTTCCATGACGCAGGACTCCATCGAAGGGGCACTGTCCTTCGCGCAAAAGCGCAAGGCCGACTTCAAGTAATTACGCTCCATTCCAGGACCACCCTCATGTTTGCAGCGCCACCCATCATCAAGCCCGAAGTCTTCGTGCAAATCCCCAAGTCCATCTGGAAGACCGGTAGCCACATGAGCATTCTGGAAGGGCCGTCGTTCGACCGTGAGGGCAACCTGTATGTGGTCAACGTCTCCTACGGTCAGGTGTTCAGGATTTCACCCGGCGGCGATATCTCACTGATCGCCGAGTACGACGGCGAGCCCAACGGCCTGAAGATCCATAAAGACGGACGCATCTTCATCGCCGACCATGTGCACGGGCTGATGCAACTCGATCCGGCCACAGGCAAAGTCAGCGTGGTGCTGGGCAAGGCAATGCATGAGCCGTTCAAGGGCCTGAACGACCTGGTGTTCAACTCGGTGGGCGATTTGTACTTCACCGATCAGGGCGAGAGCGATCTGCGCAAACCCAATGGCCGGGTGTGGGTGCGCCGCGCCGATGGAAAAGTGCAGCTTGTGCTGGACAACGTGCCCAGCCCCAATGGGCTGGTGATCACGCCCGATGACCGCTTCATGTACCTGGCCGTCACCCGGGCCAATGCGATATGGCGTGTGCCCATGCGGCGCGACGGCACGCTGGGCAGGGTGGGCACGTGGATTCAAATGTCGGGCGGCGCGGGGCCCGACGGCATGGCGCTCGATGAATCAGGCGGCATCGCAGTGGCCCATGCCGGCATGGGCTCGGCCTGGGTGTTTAGTGATCTGGGCCGGCCCGTTGCAGAGATACAGGCACCCAAAGGCCGCCTGACCACCAACGTGGCCTATGGCGGAGCCGATCGGCGCACGCTCTACATCACCGAGGCGGACACGCACACCGTGTTGATGGCGCGCCTGCCCACTGCCGGGCAGCCCATGTATTCGCATGCCTGAGCACGCAGGGGCTGCTCGGTCAATCGACCTTGATGTTGGCGGTCTGAATGATCTGCGCCGCCTTCAACGTTTCAACCTTGATGAAATCGACGAACTCCGCGGGGGTGCTTCCGAACACTTCGAAGGCCGCCAGGCGGGCTCGGGTCTCGGGGTCTCTCACTGCCTTGTTCAACTCGACATTCATGCGGTTGAGAATGGCAGGCGGCGTGCCTTTGGGGAATGCGTAGCCAAACCAGGAGCTGAAAGCATAGCCCGGGTAGAACTCAGCAATGGCCGGCAAATCGGGAACTTCCGGCTGGCGTTTCGCTGTGGTGACTGCCAGCATCTTCATGCGCTTGTCGCGTATCAGATCCAGACCGATAGGCAAGGCGCCAAACAGCATGTCCACCCGGCCGCTGAGCAAATCGGGCATCAGCGTGCCTATGCCTTTGTAGGGCACATGAAGCATGTCGATGCCGGCCATGGTCTTGAGCAGTTCGCCGCACATGTGGTTGGTGCTGCCGCTTCCGGCCGAGACGAAGGTGAGCTTGCCGGGCCGGCTCTTGGCCAGCGCCATGAATTCCTGAAAGGTGTTGGCTGGCAGCGAGGGGTGTACCAGCAATACATGCGCGTTGCCGTGCGTGAGCGAGATGGGCACCAAGTCGGTATAGATGTCGTAGGGCAGCTTGCCTTTGTAGAGCGTCTGGTTCACCGAAAGATTGTTCAGTATCAGGCCCATGGTGCGGCCATCAGGTGCGGCGCGCACCAGCATCTCAGTGCCGATCACGGTGTTGCCACCGGGCTTGCTGTCCACCACGATGGGCACGCCCAGGTTCTCCTGCAGCTTTCTCATGATGATGCGGGTGGAGGTATCCGTGCCGCCGCCGGGAGGGAAGGGGTTGATCACCGTGATCGTGCGCGTATCGGCAGGTGCCTGCGCGAAGGCCGGCAATGCCACGCTGGCCGCCAGACCGGCTCCGGCCGTCTTCAGAAAAGATCTGCGTTCCATTTGTGCTCCTTTGTAGTCAGATTCATTGGCGCCTCGCAGCTGGGTCCAGGCCATTGTTCCAGTCTATTCCGATTGGCAGTGGCGAGTCCAGAGGGTTCTTACCGGGCGGGGCCGCACAAGGCAACCCGCATCTGTTTTTATTCCAGTTCAGACAAGGCTTGATTCATGTCAACCTCACCCATCGCAGCCTCAGTGCGATCCGCATCAGCGGGCATCGAGGCGCTGCTCAAACCGCGCTCGGTCGCCATCGTGGGCGCCACGCCCCGTATCGAGGCCATAGGCGGGCGCCCCATCGTTAACCTGCGCACCCAGGGCTACCCCGGCCGCATCTTTCCGGTCAATCCGCGCTACGAAGAAATTCTCGGGCTGCCCTGTTATCCGAATCTGCGTGCTCTGCCTGAGGTGCCCGATCTGGTGATGGTGCTGGTCTCGCAAGACCGCATCTTCGCCACGCTGGATGAAGCACTGGAGATCGGAGCCACAACAGCCTTGGTCTTCAGCTCAGGCTTCTCCGAACTGGGCGGCGAAGGCGTGGCGCGGCAGGCGCAACTCAAGACCTATGCCGACAGAGGCTTGCGCATTTGCGGACCCAATCTCAATGGCGTGTTCAGTCTGGTCAACAAGACAGCGCTGGGCTTTGCGCCTTCGCTGGAGTTCCCGGCCCGGCTGGGCGGCATCGCGCTCATTGGGCAAAGCGGCAATGTCTGCACCTGTGTCTCGTCGCGCGGCATGGAAACCGGCGCTGGCTTCAGCCACATCATCGCCACCGGCAACGAGGCCGATCTGGAGGTGGCCGACTATGTGGAATATCTGCTTGACGATGAAGCCACTCGTGTCTTCGCGCTCTTCGTCGAAGGCTTCAAGAACCCGGCGAGATTTCTGCAAGTGGCACAAGAGGCCTTGCGCCGCGGCAAACCCATCGTGCTCATGAAGATGGGCCGCACGCAGGAGAGCCAGCGGGTGGCGCTGTCTCACACAGGTGCCATGACGGGCTCTTACGAAGTCATCACCGGTGCCTTGCGCCAGCAAGGGGTGATCGTCGTGCAGCAGCTCGATCAATTGTGCGGCACCGCGGCCTTGTTCGCCACAGGCCGGCGGCCGCGCGGCGGCGGCATCGCCGTGGGCTCATTGTCCGGCGGCATGGCCGGTGTGATTGCCGATGCGTGCCATGAGCACGGCGTCCCACTGGCCCAGTTCACCCCGCAGACGCAGGCACTTCTTGCCGCCAGTCTGCCCGGCGTGGCCACCTTGGCCAACCCGCTGGACATGACGGGGCAGGTGGTCAATGAGCCCGACTGCTGGAAGAGCTGCATCGATGCGATGGCGCAGGACGGAGGGGTGGACCTGCTGCTCACAGCCGTGTCCATCACCGCCAATCACATCGAGCGCAGATTCGCACAGGAAAACATCGCGCTGGCCGAGCGCAGCGACATCGCACAGGTCTGCATTTGGTTGTCGGGTGCACCGCAGGGCAGTGGCCTGGAGGTATTCAACGATGCCGGCATGGCTGTGCACACACGGGTGGAGGACGCGATCAGTGCGGTGGCCGCATGGCGCCATTACTGGTCCACCCGCGACGAACGACTGGCCGCCGTGGCGGCGCTGGCAAATCAGCCCGCGCCGCCCAAGCCGCACTGGACCACAGGCTGGGAATTGCTGGAGCAGGCGGGCATTGCAGTCGCGCGCCATGTGCTTGTGCGTTCGCGCGGCGATCTCGCGGCTGCGCTGTCGCAACTGAAGTTTCCGCTTGCGCTCAAGATCGAGTCAAAGGCCTTCGCGCACAAGACCGAGCTAGATGCCTTGCGGCTGGGCCTGAAGGATTCGGCGCAGGCACTGGCAGCCTACGATGAACTCATTGCCATCGCCCGCAAGCAGCTAAAGGATCAAGATCCCGATGGCATTCTGGTGCAGGAGATGGCAAGCGGAAAGCGCGAACTCATTGTGGGCCTAAAGCACGAGCCAGGCGTGGGCATGGCGGTGATGCTGGGCCTGGGCGGCATATTCTCGGAAGTGTTCAAGGACATCAGCACCCGGGTGGCACCGCTCACTGCTCTGGATGCGCGCGAGATGGCGGGCGAGCTACGCAGCCACGCGATGCTGGGCCACGTGCGTGGCCTGGGGCCGGTGCCTCCCGAGATGCTGTCCGATCTGCTTTGCAGACTGTCCAATATCGCGATCAGCAACCCAGACCGAATCCGAGAACTCGACATCAATCCGCTGATTGTGAGAGACGATGGCAGTGCTTGCGTGGCGGTGGATGTGCTGGTGTCTTGAACCGATCTGAGTCAATAGCCCCACAGCGCGCGGGTACCTACCAACTCAGGGAATGGGTTGTCGGGTTATGCTCGGCCCGTTTTGTCATTGGAACGCTGTACATGAACACACGCCTTCAAGTCCTGTTGACCGGCTTGGCCTTGCTTTGCGCATCGACCGCGCCGGCCCAACAGGCCTGGCCGACCCGCCCCATCACCCTGGTCGTGCCCTTTGCCGCCGGCGGACCGACCGACGTAGTGGCCCGTACCCTGGCCGGTTCCATGAGCAAGACCCTGGGCCAGACCGTGGTGATCGAACAAAAGTTGGGGGCAGGCGGCACCGTGGCTGGCGCCTATGTGGCCCGGTCGGCACCCGACGGCTACACCTTCTTCATCCATCACAACGGCATGGCGACATCCGCCGCGCTGTACCGCAAGCTCTCCTACAACCCGCTCACCGATTTTGAATTTGTCAGCCAGGCGGTCGATGTGCCCATGACCCTGCTGGCGCGTAAGGATTTCCCAGCCAACAACATGCAGGAGATGATCGCCTACGTCAAGGCCAACCAGAGCAAGATCAACCTGGCCAATGCGGGCCTGGGTGCCGTGTCGCAGTTGTGCGGCATGCTGCTGGAGCGGGCGCTTGGCGTGAAGCTCACGGCTGTTCCCTTCCAGGGCACGGCACCGGCCATGAACGCCTTGCTGGGCGGCCAAGTTGACATTTTGTGCGACCAAACCACCCAGACCATTCCCCAGATCAAGGCCGGGAATGTCAAGTTCTACGGCGTCACCACCCGCAACCGCATCCGCGCCTTGCCCGATGCACCCACCTTGCAGGAGAGCGGCCTGCGCGACTTTGAAGTGCTGGTCTGGCACGGCATCTATGCGCCCAAGGGAACGCCGCGATTCATCATCGAGCGCATGAATGCGGCGGTGATCGCCGCGCTCAAAGACCCTGATGTCGTGCGGCGCATGGCCGATCTGGGCGCGGAAATCGCGCCCGACAGCAAGTTGAGCCCAGAAGGTTTGCAGACCTGGCTGAAGGCCGAGATCGACAAATGGGGGCCGATCATCCGCTCCGTTGGGACATTTGCGGATTAGCCCACACTACAGCGGCAAGCCTACATAGTTTTCCGCCAGCGCCGTCGAAGCGGCACGTGAGCTCACCAGGTATTCCAGCTCGGCCTCCTGCACTTTTTGGCCGAACTCGCCTGTGTCTGGAAACCGGTGCATCAGCGAAGTGAACCACCACGAGAAGCGCTCGGCCTTCCATACGCGGGACAGGCATTTTTCGGAATAGAGGTCCAGGCCTTTGCTGCTCTTGTCGCGGTAGTGGTCAATCAAGGCTTGCGACAGATACTTCACATCGGTGGCCGCCAGATTCAGACCCTTGGCGCCAGTGGGCGGCACGATGTGGGCCGCGTCACCGGCTAGGAAAAGACGGCCCAGTCGCATCGGCTCTGCCACGAAACTGCGCAGCGGGGCAATGCTTTTCTCAATAGACGGTCCAGTGACCAGATGTTCCCGCGCAGGCCCATCCAGGCGTGCACGCAACTCGTTCCAGAATGCAGCGTCCGACCAGTCTTCCACCCTGTCCTGCAGGGGTACTTGCAGGTAGTAGCGGCTGCGCGTGCGGCTGCGCATGGAGCACAGCGCGAAGCCGCGTTCGGTGTTGGCGTAGATGAGTTCGGGCGAGACCGGCGGCACGTCGGCCAGCAGGCCCAGCCAGCCGAATGGGTAGATCTTCTCGTAGGTCTTGAGGACCGACGCTGGCATGCTGGCGCGGCTGATGCCATGAAAGCCGTCGCAACCAGCGATGAAGTCGCAATCGATCTGGCGGGACTGCCCCTGGTGTGTCAAGCGCACCATCGGATGGGCGCTGTCGAAATCATGCAGGCTGACCGAATCGCCCACGTCGTACAAAGTGGTGAGTCCCTGCGCCTGGCGTGCGTCCATCAGATCGTGTGTGACTTCAGTCTGGCCATACACAGTGACGCTGCTGCCGCTGGTCAGCGCCTGCATGTCGATGCGGTGGCGTGCACCCTTGAATAACAGCTCGATCCCGTGGTGTACCAAGCCCTCGCGCTGCATGCGCGCGCCCACGCCGCAATCCGTGAGCATATCGACCGCAACCTGTTCAAGCACGCCTGCCCGAATGCGGCCCAACACATAGTCCGCGCTGTGGCGCTCGACGACGATGTTGTCAATGCCGGCCTTCCACAGGAGCTGCCCGAGGAGCAGGCCTGCGGGCCCAGCGCCGATGATGGCGACTTGCGTGCGTGTGGGATTAGCCATTCAGTGCATATGCAAACAATAGATTGATAGTACGCGGTTGATTCGAGTGCGTCCAGAATGCGTGCTGGCCTGTGTCGGCAGTAAATAGGTTGTCCGGTTTATAGCAAGTAATCTGTCCGGTTTGTGGAGGAGCGATGCAAGATGCCCCCATTAGCCGGACCCGCTACATGCAGGAGAACCGGAAGATGAGATTTCAAGAAGCTTATGAGGGCTGGAGCGAG
>CANJPU010000019.1 GCA_947476285.1 Comamonadaceae bacterium
CGCCACCGCCACCTGCCCCAGTCACAACGGTGGACTTGATTGCTGCTTTGCTGGAGGGCGACCATGCGATGGCAGCCCGGGTGGTTTCGGAGTTGGGAACCAACCCGCTGACCACCTTCGTCAGGCTGCTGCTGAAGGAAGAGGAAAAGAAGACGGCCAGCAGCAAGGGGCTAGACAACATCGTTGACGACAACCAGTGCCGTCGGTGATCCGCGCGCCTCGTAGGCGCGCGATCGTCAATGGCTCAAAATCGTGGCAGCTCGGGATGCGAGATGCGTCCGCCGCGCACCAGCATCTTTCCGTACTCCGCACAGCGGTTGAGGGTGGGGATCACTTTGCCCGGGTTGAGCAGGCCCTTGGGATCGAAGGCCCGCTTGAGCGCAAACATCTGCTCGCATTCCTGGGGACTGAATTGCACGCACATGGAGTTGAGTTTTTCTATGCCCACGCCGTGCTCGCCGGTTACCGTGCCACCCATCGCCACGCTGGTTTCGAGGATGTCTGCGCCGAATAATTCGCAGCGACGCAATTGGTCCGCGTCGTTGGCATCGAACAAAATCAGAGGGTGCAGATTGCCGTCGCCTGCATGAAAGACATTGGCGCAGGCAAGCCCGTATTTTTCCCCCATCGCCTGGATGGCCAGCAGGATGTCCGCCAGCCGTTTGCGTGGGATGGTCGAGTCCATGCACATGTAGTCGGGGCTGATGCGGCCTGAGGCAGGGAAGGCGTTCTTGCGACCACTCCAAAATTTCAGCCGCTCGGCTTCGTCCTGGCTGACCGCAATAGCCGTTGCGCCAGCTTGTCGCAGCACAGCGCTCATGCGGCCTATTTCTTCTTCCACTTCTTCGGGCGTGCCGTCGCTCTCGCAAAGCAGGATGGCTTGGGCGGTGAGGTCGTAGCCCGCATGCACAAAGTCTTCCACCGCTGCGGTCATGGGTTTGTCCATCATTTCCAGGCCAGCCGGAATGATGCCTGCGGCGATCACGCTGGCCACTGCGTCGCCAGCTTTGCGCACATCGTCAAAGCTGGCCATGATGCAGCGCGCGAGCTGGGGCTTGGGCACCAACTTGACGGTCACTTCAGTGACGACTGCGAGCATGCCTTCGCTGCCAATGACGGCGCTGAGTAAATCGTAGCCCGCGCAGTCCAGTGCCGCGCTGCCGAACTCCACCGGCTCGCCCTCGATGGTGAAGCCGCGCACCTTCAGCACGTTGTGCAGCGTGAGGCCGTACTTCAAGCAGTGAACGCCGCCTGAGTTTTCTGCCACATTGCCACCAATGGTGCAGGCGATCTGGCTGGAGGGGTCAGGTGCGTAATAAAGCCCGTGCGGCGCGGCGGCTTCACTGATGGCCAGGTTGCGCACTCCGCATTGAACCGTGGCGGTGCGGGCCACGGGGTCCATCTTGAGAATGCGGTTGAACCGGGCCAGCGACAAAGTTACGCCCATGGGGTGCGGCATGGCCCCACCGGACAAGCCAGTGCCTGCGCCGCGCGCCACCACTGGTACATCCAGCGCATGGCAGATTCGCAGTACCGACTGCACCTGGGCCAGCGTTTCGGGCAGGGCCACCACCAGCGGTCTTTGGCGGTATGCGGTCAGGCCATCGCATTCATAGGGGGTAGTGTCTTCGCTGTTCCACAGCAGTGCATCAGGCGGCAGCACAGCCAACAGGGCACGTACCACGGCAGCTTGACTTTCAGCGCGGACCGCTACGGCGGTGTCTTCGGGAGCGTTCATGCCAGCTATCTTTGCACAGCTTCACGGACGAAGGTGACAGCCGGTGGCGAGCTTACTTGAAAATCACTGTCTTATGCCCGTTCTGCAGCACCCGGTGCTCGCTATGCCATTTGACGGCGCGGGCCAGCACCTGGCTTTCGGTGTCGCGGCCCATGGCGGTGAGGTCTTCCACGGTTTTGCTGTGGTCCGCTCGGGCCACGTCTTGCTCGATGATGGGGCCTTCATCCAGGGCGGCCGTCACGTAGTGTGCAGTCGCGCCAATGAGTTTCACGCCGCGATCATGGGCCTGATAGTAGGGCTTGGCGCCCTTGAAGCTGGGCAAGAAACTGTGGTGGATATTGATCGCCCGACCGGCTAGCTTGCGGCATAGGTCGTCCGAGAGGATCTGCATGTAGCGCGCCAAGACCACCAGCTCGGCGCCTTCGGATTCGATGATCTCGTATTGCCGCGCTTCGGCCTGCGCCTTGGTGCCTGCGGTGACCGGGATATGGTGAAAGGGCACGTTGTAGCTGGCCGCCAGTTGATAGAAGTCGCGGTGGTTGGAGATGATGGCCGCGATCTCCAGAGGCAAGAGGCCGCTCTTCCAGCGAAACAGCAAGTCATTGAGGCAGTGGCCTTCACGGCTGACCAGGATGACGGTACGCATGGGCTGCTGGGTGGCGTGCAGTTTCCAGTCCATCTTGTAGGACTCAGCGAAGAACTTCAGTTGAGCCTTCAGATCCTCGAAGATGAGCTGGTCGCAGGCGAATTGCACCCGCATGAAGAAAAGCCCGGTGTCGTGGTCGTTGTACTGGGCGGCTTCCTCGATGTTGCCGCCGCGCTCCAGCAGAAAGCCTGAGACGGCATGCACGATGCCCGGCCGGTCGGGGCATGACAGGGTCAAGATGTAGACGTGATTCATATCGCCGCAATTGTCGCAGCGATTGGACGGCGCTTTACCGGACCCAAGGGAAGGGCGAATTTGCGGCGCTACCAAGCCAACGGTGCCAAAATGCTCCTTTGCTCTGAAGCACAGGAGTTTCGCTATGGCCTACAACGATTTTTCAATGGAAAACCACTGGCTGCCGTTCACTCCGAACCGCCAGTTTCGCAAAGAACCGCGGGTGTTCGTGGGCGCAGACGGCATGCACTTCACCACGCATGACGGCCGCAAGGTCATCGATGGGATTTCCAGCCTCTGGTGCGTGGGCGCGGGGCACCGCCGCCAGGCCATCAACGAGGCCATCAAGACACAGCTGGACACGCTGGACTATGCCACCGCATTTCAGGTCTCCAACGACCAGGCCTTCAAGGCGGCCGAGATGATCGCCGCGATGGCGCCGGGCGATCTGAACAAAGTCTTGTTCTGTAATTCAGGGTCGGAGGCGGCCGACACCTCGTTGAAAGTGGCCCTGGCTTACCACCGCGCCCGTGGCGAAGGGCACCGCAATCTCTTCATTGGCCGAGAAAAGGGCTATCACGGCGTGGGCTTTGGCGGCATGAGTGTGGGTGGCATACCGGGCAATCGCAAGGTCTTTGGCAGCGCCTTTCTGCCGCGGGTGGACCATATGAGATTCATCCACGATCCGGTCAACCATGCGTACATCCACAACCAGGAGCCGGTGTGGCAGGAGGACATCTTGCTGGAGTTGGAAAACCGCATCCTGCCTTTGCACGACCCGTCTAATGTGGCCGCCATCATTGTTGAACCGGTGGCTGGCAGCGCGGGCTGGTACTTGCCGCCCAAGGGTTATCTCAAGCGGCTGCGCGACATTTGCGACAAGCACGGCATCTTGCTGATCTTCGACGAGGTGATCACCGGTTTTGGCCGCATGGGCACCCATTTCGCCGCCGACTTCTACGGCGTGGTGCCTGACATGCTGAACTTCGCCAAGTGCGTGACCAACGGTGTCATTCCCTTGGGCGGCGTCATCTGTCGCGACAAACTCTACGACGCGATGATGAAGACCGATGCGCCCGAGCATGTGGTTGAGTTTTTCCATGGCTACACCTACTCAGGCCATCCCGTTGCCTGCGCGGCAGCAGTGGCCACACTCAATCTGTTCAAGCAGGAGAACCTGTTTCAGCGCGCCGGTGAAATGGGCAAGGTGCTGGGTGACGCCATGCACGGCGCGCTCAAGGGCCTGCCCAATGTGATCGGCATCCGCAGTCTGGGCTTGGCTGCTGCGGTGGAGCTCGCACCCATTGCCGGCAGCCCAGGCAAGCGCGCCTTCGACGTATTCCTGGCGTGCTTTCGCAATGGCGCTTTGGTGCGACCCGCCGGCGATGTGCTTGTGATCGCGCCGCCCTACATCGTCGAGAAAGAGCACATCGACCAGCTGGTTAACACACTGGCGGACGCGATTTCGGCGAACGCCTGAACCGGGCAAGCTCAGCGCGTCGTAGCCGGCGCGAGTTGTCGCTTGAGCAGGGCGCAATAGTCAGTTTGCGTCGGCTGGCGCGGGAACACCACGGCCCGCACTCGCGTGTCTGCGGGCAGATGCTGGGGAACGCCCAGGTCTGGATCGACGTGGCCCCCTCCGGCGATCAACACAACCGATTTGCCTTTTGTCGCCGTCTCGGTCAGGGTCAGCGCCATCCTGCGGTCGCGGGCGATCTGGATTCGGGCCATGGGGCCGACCTGGCTTTCAGGTAGCAAATTGCAGTGGCCCGCCCGTATGGCCTGTTGCTGGGCCTGCAGGGCTGGCGCGGGCAGCAATCGGTCCAGTGCTTCATCCGCCATGGCCGCACGCATGCCCGTTCGAGGCAGATTTGCGCCGAGCACCGGTATCCCGGCCGAAACCGCAGCCATGATCGCATCGCGATAGACCGACCAGGGCCAGGCCGATTCGTTCCAGCGCAAGGCGGCCTGCACCTGAGCGTCGGACGCATCCTGGCGCAGACCGGCTGTGGATGCGCCATGCTCGGCCATCTCCAGCGCAACGGCGGCAAGTTGACCACGGGCGGCAAGGGCGGCAATGGTCTGGGCATGCCATTGCTGGTGCAATGGGGCGTCATGCTGTTCGCCCAACAAGATCAAATCCTCCGTCAGCGAGGCACCGTTTTCAAGCACAGCCAGCGGCAGAGGCGGTGGTGCCGCGCAATGGGCCAGTAAAACACTTGCCAGGGCGATGAGTCGGTGCATGCGAAAGGACATGCGGCGATACTAAGCGTTGCGGCCCCATGACTTCCACCTTTCCCGTTCGCGTTGCTCTGACCTTGCTGCTGGCGCTGGCCGGCGCGCTGGTATGTGTGTGGCTGCGCACGCCCATTCCGTGGATGATGGGCCCTTTGCTGGTGACTTCCCTGGCCTCGGTTTTGGGTCGACCCACACGCAGTTTCAGCCTTTTTCGCAATGCCGGCCAATGGATCATTGGCTGCGCGGTGGGGCTTTACTTCACCCCCGCGGTCATCTCGCTCGTCAGTGGTTTGTGGTGGGCGATTGCCTTAACCATCGCCTGGGCTTTGGGGGTAGGTTGGGGGCTGGGGCTGTGGCTCGCACGCACGAACGGCGCCTTCATGGGGGGCACGCCCGATCAGCAGCTCGCAACCGGATGCTTTTCGGGCGCGATAGGCGGCGCATCCGAGATGACCCTGCTGGCTGAACGTGTGGGCGCGCGGGCCGATCTGGTGGCAGCCGCCCACAGTGTGCGCCTGCTGATCGTGACCCTGTCTGTGCCCTTTGCCCTGAGCCTGTCGGGTGTGCATGGGCTGGACGCAACCCTGCCTGGCCCACGCGTGGTCCACTATCCGGGCTTGCTTTTGTTGTTGGCTGTGACTGGCGGGGGCGCTTATTTGATGCAACTCACGGGCCGCGCCAACCCTTGGTTCACAGGACCCTTGATGATTGCGATGGGTTTGACTTTGGCGGGCGTTGAGTGGTCGTCGATGCCGCAGTGGTTGACCAATTGCGCTCAGCTTGTCATTGGCGTGAGTCTTGGCGTGCGGTTCTCGCCCGCTTTTGTGCGTACGGCACCGCGCTGGCTCGCCATGTCGGCGCTCAGCTCGGTGGCGACAGTATTGCTGTGCGCAGGATTTGCCGTGTTGCTGGGGCTGGCTTCAGGCCTGCACTGGTCCACCATGGTATTGGGCACCTCACCCGGTGGTATCGCCGAGATGGCAATTACCGCCAAGGTGCTGCAACTGGGCGTGCCAGTGGTGACGTCTTTCCAGATTTGTCGGGTGGTGGCGGTGCTGGTGCTGGTGGAGCCCATTTACCGGTTGAGCGTTAGGCGAAGCAAGGCTTCGGCTTCACGTTAGCGTCCGGGCCTTGCCCCCCGCACTCAGTGCATGACAAGAGGGTTTTGCGCCAGCTCGGCGTAGCCGCCCAGAGTTTCCTCGACCTCTTCCTGGGTGGGGGTCTTTAGCTGCCAGGTGTTGATTTGGCGCTGGAAAGCTTCCGCCCAGGAGCCGTCCAGGTAGACCTCCTTGTTGGAGCGCTTGTCGACGATCTCGAAGCCGTGGCGCGCAATTTGCGGGGCCGACTCCCCCTGCACGGGTTCATTAGCCTGCATGTGCACGACGACAAACGAGTCTGAGTCATAGAGCATTTGCATGTGGGTATCCTTTGCAACTCTATCTAGCAACGTTTGAGCCAGTTTCAAGGAGGACCGGAAAAACGAGAGGGCAGATTTATTTTTTGCGCGGGCTATCACTTTTCTGTGGAGGACCACTGCTGGTCGACCCAGTCGCCGTTCGGGTTTGTCAGGCGCAAGCGCACCGGCAGATATTCCATGCCCGGAGCCAGCCAGAGCTCGATTTTCTGGTCGAACTCGCGACGCGGGTTGCGAATGATCTTGAGTGTCGCGAGACTGCCGCCTGGCAGTTTGAGTTGTTCAGCGCCATGGATGGTGAATAGCCATTCCTCGGCGCCGCGAGTCCCGGCTGTTTGGATCTCAATGGTGCTTGCGGCGGGAAACCGGGTGGGCGCGGCCGCCATCATGGCGCCAAGCTGGAGCATCACACTCAGGCGGTCCTGTGCGCCTGGCTCCAACTGCGCGTCGGGCTGATTGCTGCTGAAGCTGATCATGCCCTTGTCGCGCTGAAAATGGGTGGCCTCTTCGTTGCGTGCCTTTTCCGAGAAGCGAATTGGAGCAAGCCCCTGTGCCGTGATGCGCCCGGTGCTGCGCTGAGTGCGGGTTGGCACAAAGGGCGCACTGACTTCCAGCTTGGCCTCATAGTCATTCCCGTCGTGCCGCAAGAGCAGCTCACCACTTCCGTCAAGAGTCAGGCCTCGAGCGCGTGCCACAACTTCGTAGTGCAGTCGCACTGATCCGGCGACTTTTGCTTGTATCGTGGGCTGTGTGCTCGCCGGGCGCGCGGCAGCCGCCTGGGCATGCATCGTCGGGCTTTCAGCGGACACTGCCACCAGCGCGGTGGTGACCGATTCCTGGGCCGGCGCAGCCGAGCGCTCTCGAACTTGGTGAACCTTGTCGGCCTCGAGTGCGGGCTGGGGGCGGGTCTGTGGCGGCGCCGTGGTGATGGTGCGGGTATTCATGGCGCGCACGGACAGTGGCTGCGCTGGCCGCTTTGCCTCGGGCCAACCCAGCAGCATCAGCAGATGAGCGGTCAGCACGCCAACTGCGAGCAAGAGCAAACGGACGCGGTGGCTGCGACCCATCAGACCGACCTGACAGCCATGCGAGGCGTTGCGCTGATGGCGGCTGTTCTTGCTGCCGGTGCACAATTGCGATCAGATTTCTTCATTTGGCTCGGCGGATTTCGCCGCACTCTAACGCATTTCACCCCATTGGGGCATTTTCATGAAGCTTGCAAGCTACAAGGACGGCTCACGCGACGGTCAGCTCGTGGTGGTCTCGCGTGACCTGGGCACGGCCCATTATGCGACCGGCATCGCCGACCGGATGCAGCAGGTGCTGGATGACTGGGGCTTTCTCTCGCCGCAATTACAGGATTTGTATCAGACGCTCAACCACGGCAAGGCCCGCCATGCATTTGCCTTTGATCCGGCCATGTGCATGGCGCCCTTGCCCAGGGCCTATCAGTGGGCCGATGGGTCTGCTTATATCAACCATGTGGAGCTGGTGCGCGCGGCGCGCGGTAGTGAGGTGCCAGAGAGCTTCTACGCCGACCCGTTGATGTACCAAGGTGGGAGCGATGATTTTCTAGGGCCTTGCGATGATGTGGCGGTGCCTAGTGAAGAGTACGGCATCGACTTCGAGGCAGAGATGGCGGTGATCACTGGCGACGTGCCAATGCAGGCGTCGCCAGAGCAGGCGCTGGACGGCATACGGCTTTTGATGATCGCCAATGACGTGTCCTTGCGCAACCTGATCCCCGCCGAGCTGGCCAAAGGATTTGGTTTTTTCCAGAGCAAGCCGGCGACTGCATTTGGCCCGGTTGCGGTGAGTGTGGACGAGCTGGGCGAGGCCTGGGACCAGGGACGTGTGCACCTCACACTGCAAAGCACGTGGAACGGCCGTAAGGTGGGCATGTGCGATGCCGGCGAAGAGATGAGTTTTCATTTCGGGCAACTGATTTCTCACATGTGCAAGACGCGCAATGTGCGTGCCGGCAGCATCGTTGGTTCGGGCACGGTCAGCAACAAGGGCGTGCCCCGCGCCGACGGTGGGATCGAATGGCCCAAGGGCTATAGCTGCATCGCAGAAAAGCGCGCTATCGAAACCATCCTGGACGGTAAGCCTTCCACCGAGTTCATGAAATTCGGCGACACCATTCGCATTGAAATGAAGGGCCGTGACGGGCAGAGCGTCTTCGGCGCCATCGATCAAAAGATTGTCCCCGTTGCGGCGTAATAGATCATCGATCTGCCGCCACTGCGGCGCAGCGTGATGCGTGCACCGTTGTCCAGGTCAATACCCAGCAAGTGTCGATCCAGCGACAAGGCTGAGTTGCGCGTACTGATCTGTGCTTCCAGGCGGCCGGCGTGAGGGGCTGGGTGACCGTGGGCCAGCTTGGGAGCGTTCAAGGCTTGCGGCTTGCTCCAGGAGGTGGGATCGACCGGGTGTTGGACGCGCGGGCCAAGGCGCAAGGGTGGCACGAGGGCGTTTGCGCCGTGTTCATTGTCCACGGCCTGGGCGTTAAAGGCTGCTAGAGCCAAGAGCAGGGCAGAGGCAGAGCCAGCCCAGCGGCGGCCTCTGCCAAGCGACCGACAGCTCAAACCAAGGGGTTTCCTGGTCATTGATGCGCTCCTACTGGCCCGCCCGCACAATCTGCAAGCCAACGCGGTGTCAGCAGTATGCGAACTGCCTTGGCTGGGTGGCAGTCATGAGCGCGAATGGGCTGCGTCGCGGAACAGGTCGGCACCATATCGCCACGAAGTGATCGCAATCGCGCAAGACACGCAAGAAAAGCTGCTCAACGGCAAACGCCGGCTTGTTGCTAGGTTCAGAGCTGCGCCAGGTCCGCCATGACCGCCTTTAGCACAGGTCGCCAGTCGCGGTTCGCCTCTTGCCTATATAGGTGAGCGGATGCATACCAGGGGCTATCGGTTCTGTTGAGCAACCATCGCCAATCCGGTATGTACGGCAAGAGTACCCAGGTGGTCTTTCCCAATGCGCCGGCCAGATGCGCGACGCTGGTATCCACACTGATGACAACATCCATCAATTCACACAGGGCTGCCGTGTCTGTGAAGTCGTGAAGGTCTGCGCCAAAGTGCCTGATGGACGAGTCTTCAAGTGCCGGCTTGTCGATTTCGCGCAGCTCTTTCTGAAGGCTGATGTATTCGAGATGATCTGGCAGATACGGAATCAAGGACGATAGTCGAATACTGCGGAAGCGGTCGAGTTTGTGGTCTGCGTTGCCGCTCCAGACCAGGCCCACCCGTTTTTTTGTCCCGCTTCCAAGTTTGCTTTGCCACCAAGCTACCTTGCTGCTGCTGCTGGTGATGTAGCCGCCTGCGCTCGGGATGGTGGTCAGCGAAGTGTTGAAGCAAAGGGGTAATGACAACAAGGGGCAGTGAAAGTCAAACGCCGGCAATCGCCCGGGGTGCGCTATCCATTGGTTTACGCCTGCGACGCCACGCAACAGCTCGATGAGCGGTTGCGGCACGCGAGCGATCACTTTGGCGCCCCGCTCAGCGACTAAAGCGGCATAGCGAATAAATTGAATGGTGTCGCCCAAGCCTTGCTCGCTGCGCAACAGGATGGTCTTGCCATTGAGCGATTCTTTCCCCAGCCACAAGGGCTGGGGAAAACCACGTCCCGATGATTTGAAGAAATCGGTCTTCCACCGCCATTCACAAAGCTCCCAGCCGGCTTGGAAGTCACCGTCCAGAAGCAGGGTGACGCCCTTGTGCCAGTAGGGCATAGCATGGTCTGGCTGGATGCGGATAGCTTGGTCGAAACTGGCAACTGCGGCTTCGAGCTGCCCCAATTCCTTGAGGGCATGACCGCGGCTGTTGTGGGCGCCGGCGAGCTGTGGCTCGATACCGATGGCTTTGTCATAGCAGGCAATGGCGGCGTCGAACTGTTGGAGCGCGTTGAGCGCAAGGCCAAGGTTGTAGTGGGCCAGCGCGAAATCAGGGTCGATGCGTATGACCTGTTCATAGCTTGCGACAGCGGCGTCTAGTTGCTTGAGTTCCACCAGTGCGACGCCGCGGTTGCTGTAGGCTTGAGCCAAGTTTGGCTCAAGGGCAATGGCTTTGTCATAGCTTGCAACCGCAGCCTCAAACTGCTTCTGCGCGTCCAGCGCAACGCCTCGGTTGTACCATCCACGGGCTTGGTTGGGCGTGAGGCCAAGCGCGATGTCATAGCTGGCAACGGCAGCCTCAAGTTGGCCGAGCTCTTTGAGCGCGAGACCGCGGTTGATGTGGGCCTGCGAGTAGTCGGGTTTGAGTTTGATGGCTGTGTCGTAGCTGGCAATGGCGGCCTCAAATTGGCCGAGTTCTTTCAGGGTCAGCCCTCGAAAGTTGTAGGCTTGCGCGAATTCAGGGCTGAATTGAATCGCCTTGTCATAGCTTGAGACGGCGGCGTCGGGCTGAGTGAGTTTTGCCAGCGCCAAACCACGGTTGCAATAGGCGACCGAGTAGTCGGGCTTGAGGCGAATGGCCTCGTCATAGCAGGCAAGGGCAGTGTCGAGCTGCCCGAGTTCTTTCAGTGCGTTGGCATAGTGACAGTGGAACTCTGGGTTAGCCGGATCGATAGCAATGGCTTGACCGATGAGGTCGGCGGCCTGTCGGGAATTTCCCGATTGAGCCTCGATAACGCCCAAGCGGTGAAGAGCGTCGCCGTGCCTGGGATTTCTCTCGAGCAGCGATTCATAGATCTTCCTTGCATCGGCCAATTTGCCTTGCTGATGCAGAGCCGCCCCTTGCAAAAACTCTTGCCTGAGCCGGGCCTGCACTTGTGTAGCCGTGGCCGGATCGGGGGCGGCTGCAGAAATCACAGGGTCTTCGGGTGATACTGGCATCACGTTCCTGGATTGAAAAAACGTTGCTGACAACGTCCATCCGCTAGGGTGTCGGCTTGACTGTCGGGGCGCTTATTGTGCGTGTCACTGACGCGCATCTTACATTCGCCAACGGCAGGCGCTTCAGGTAAGCTGTCAACACTAGGAGCGCGGTCATGAGTGACAACCAGAATTTTGGCTTTGGCAAATTCGTTCCCGGCTTCGACTTTTTGCAGAGTCTGACCCAAGGCGCTTCTCAGTCATTGCCGCAAATGCCCAGTCTCTCGAACTGGGTTGCTCCGACGCTGAGCTTGGAGGAAGTCGAAAAGCGGATCGGCGAACTCAGGGCGGTTCACTTCTGGCTTGATCAGAACTCCAAGGCCTTGGGCGCAACCATCCAGGCGTTGGAAGTGCAGAAGATGACCTTGGCAACGCTCAAGGGCATGAATTTCAACATGAGTGAAGTGGCCGACGCGCTCAAACTCAAGACTGCCGAAGTCATGTTTGGTGGTGCGCCCAAATCAAGCGAGAGGCCCGCTGCTTCAGCACAGGCAGAACCAACGGCTGGCAAGCGCAAACCGGCAGCGAAGAAATCTGCACAGGCGCAGGCCCAGCCCGCAGTCGGAGTGGTCGATCCAATGCAGTGGTGGGGCGCGCTGACGCAGCAGTTCCAGCAGATTGCTCAGGCAGCCATGAAGGATGCGACCGTGCAAGGCGCGGCAGCAGCGGCAGGGGCTGCCCAAGCCGCTGCCGCGCAACCGGCGGGCCACAAACTGCGACCCAGCAGGCGCCCGGCGGCCAAAAAGTAAGCACCTGCGCCGGCGTTTGACTTCACGCATGAAGCTCTTCCCCTTTGCCCATGCAACGCACCCGCAGTGGCCGATGGCGGCCGGACTGGTGCTGGCGCAACTGCGAGCCCAGATGGCATCGCGCGACTATGCCGGTGCACCCACGCTGGGGCTCTTGTATGTCACTGATCACTATGCCGGCGCAGCGCAGGAGATTCTGGATCACTTGAGCGCAGAGTTGCCAGCGGTTACCGATTGGTCTGGCACGGTGGGCGTGGGCATCGCCTCTTGCAATGTCGAGTATTTCGATGAGCCTGCGCTCGCGGTGATGCTGTGCGATTTGCCCAGTGACCAATACCGGGTGTTCTCCGGAGTCGCGCCGCTGGGTGCTGGCCGGGCGAGTGGATTCGTGCCGCATACGGCGCTGGTTCATGCGGATTCCGGCACACCCGATTTGGCAGAGTTGATCGTCGAGATGGCGGGGCGCACCACCACCGGGTACTTGTTCGGCGGGCTGGCTTCCAGCCGGTTTGATGCAGTGCAGTTCGCGGTGGGCGGCAACGGCAACATCAAGGGCCAGGGCGCAGCACGCGGCGTGTTCCGCGGCGGTTTGTCGGGCGTGGCTTTTGGCGAAGCGATTTCACTGGTCTCACGCGTTACTCAGGGCTGCCAACCGGTGGCCGCGCAGCGGGTCATCACCGCAGCGCAAGGCTCGCTTATCACCGAGATCGACGCAGAGCCGGCGCTGGACGTGTTGCTGCGGGACACCGGCATATCCCTGGACCATCCTCAGAAAGCCATGGCGGCCCTGCGCGCAACCCTGATAGGGCTGATAGCTCCGGGTAGCGATGCGGTGGGACGCACCGGTCACTTCGGCGCCGATGTGGTGGTGCGCCACATCATCGGTCTGGACCCGAACCGTCGCGGGGTGGCTGTGGCTGAGCATGTCGAAGTCGGCATGCGCATGGCCTTTTGTCAGCGCAACGCGCAAGCGGCGCGTGCGGACCTGGTTCGCATCTGCGCCGAAATCCGCGAAGAGCTTGAGCCTCAAGAGATGCCACTTCGTGTAGCGGTGGCGCTGGCCGCGCCTGAGGCACAGGCAGCGCCCAATCTGGCGCGTCGAATCGCCGGCGCCGTGTATGTGAGCTGCGCGGGGCGTGGCGGTCCGCATTTCGGTGGACCCAGCGCAGAGCTGCAGATCGTGCGGCGTGCCCTTGGTGATGTGCCGCTGGTGGGGTTTTTTGCCGGCGGCGAAATTGCGCGTGATCACCTCTATGGCTATACCGGGGTGCTGACGGTGTTCAGGTAGCGCTGCCCTTTGAGGTGCCGCCAGTTGCGTGCTCAGCTCAAACCCCTCGCGCTCTGTCCTGCTTGAACCGCTTGACGAACTGGCGCAACGTGCCGGCATCCAGGGCCTGCCGTATTTCGTCCATCAAATTCAGGTAATAGTGCAGATTGTGGATGCTGGCCAGCATGGGCGCGAGCATTTCGCCGCAGCGCTCCAGGTGGTGCAGATAAGCGCGCGAGAAGCAGCCTGAGACCGATCCGTCAGGTGAAGTGCTGCCTTTACAGGCGTAGCAGTTACAGGTTTCGTCCAGCGGGCGTTCGTCGGAGCGGTGCTTGGCGTTGCGAATTTTCAGATCGCCATAGCGAGTGAAGAGATGACCGTTGCGGGCATTGCGGGTGGGCATGACACAGTCGAACATGTCCACGCCATTCAGTACGCCTTCGACCAGGTCTTCGGGTGTGCCAACACCCATCAGGTAGCGCGGTTTGTCCGCCGGGAGTCGGTGCGGCGTGTGCGCCATGATGCGCAGCATTTCTTCCTTGGGCTCGCCCACGCTGACGCCACCGATGGCGTAGCCGGGGAACTTCATTTGGACCAGTGCTTCCAGCGATTCCTGGCGCAAATTTTCAAACATTCCTCCCTGCACGATGCCAAACAGTGCATTGGGGTTCTTCAGGCGCGCAAATTCGCTCTTGCATCGCTTGGCCCAACGCTGGCTCAGCTCCATGGACAGGCGCGCTTCGTCTTCGGTGGTGATGTGGCCTTGGGTGTCGTAGGGCGTGCATTCGTCGAACTGCATGACGATGTCGCTGCCCAGCACGGTCTGGATCTGCATCGACACCTCCGGTGTGAGGAACAGCTTGTCGCCATTGACGGGGGATGAAAACTTCACGCCCTCTTCGGTGATCTTGCGTCCGGTGCCGTCGCTGCCGCCCAGGCTCCAGACCTGAAAACCGCCTGAGTCGGTGAGGATGGGGCGGTTCCAGGCTTCGAAGCGGTGCAGGCCGCCGAATTGCTTGAGCACGTCCATGCCAGGGCGCATCCACAAATGAAAAGTATTGCCAAGGATGATCTGTGCGCCCATCTCTTCGAGCGAGCGCGGCGTGACGCCTTTGACCGTGCCGTAGGTGCCCACGGGCATGAAGATGGGCGTCTCCACCACGCCGTGGTTCAGGATCATGCGGCCGCGCCGGGCATGGCCATCGGTGATAAAGACTTGAAAATCGAGCATGGCGTTCAGGTGGCGCGGGCCAGCAGCATCGCATCACCGTAGCTGAAGAAGCGATAGCGCTGCGCGATGGCATGACGGTATAGATGCATGATGTGATCGTAGCCGGCAAATGCGCTCACCAGCATCAGCAGGGTGGAGCGGGGCAGATGAAAATTGGTGATGAGCGTGTCCACCAGCCGAAATTGGAAGCCCGGCGTGATGAAAATGCTGGTGTCGCCGCTGGCTTGGCCGTTCTGGGCCCATGACTCCAGCGTGCGCACTGTGGTGGTGCCCACGGCGACGATGCGGCCGCCACGCTGGCGGACTTGCGCGATGGCTTCTTGCGTGGCCTGTGGCACCCGATACCACTCGCTGTGCATGCGATGCTGCGCCAGGTCTTCGGTCTTGACCGGCTGGAAGGTGCCTGCGCCTACATGCAGCGTGACGCTGGCTGTTTTTACGCCGCGCTCGGCCAGTTGTGCGAGCAGCGCTTCGTCAAAATGCAGGGCGGCCGTCGGCGCGGCCACCGCGCCGGGGTGCTTGGCGAAGACGGTTTGATAGCGCCTGGCGTCTTCCTCACTGTCGGCGTGTTGGATGTAAGGTGGCAGGGGCACATGTCCGTGCCGCTCCATCAATGCGAACGGCTCGCCACTGAGTCGAAATCGAAACAATGGGCCGTCTTCTTGCGGCCAGCGCCCCAGCAACTGCGCTTCAAACCCGCCTTGCATCCGCAGTGCGGTACCCACGGGCGGCTTCTTGCTTACCTTCATGTGGGCCACCACTTCGCAGTCGTGCAGCACCCGTTCGATAAGGAGTTCGGCTTTGCCGCCGGTGGGTTTTTCTCCGAACAAGCGGGCCTTGATGACCTGGGTGTCGTTGAACACCATCAGATCGCTAGATTGCAGCAAGAAGGGCAACTCACCGAACACGCGGTCTTGTGCCAGTGCGGCGGTGCCATCGAGCAGTCGTGATCCGCTGCGCTGCGCGGCAGGATGCTGAGCGATGAGTTCGGGTGGAAGGGCGAAGTCGAAATCGCCGGCAGTGAAGGTGTGCATGCTTGAGGGTTTGACAGACCCGTTCCAAGGAGAAGGCAGAATTGTCCCATGTCCGAGTCCACGGTTCTGTCTCCACCGCAAAAAGCCCTGATCAAGCTGGGCTTGACGCGCGACATCGATCTGGCGCTGCATTTGCCGCTGCGTTATGAGGACGAAACCCGCATCGTGAAGTTGCGTGATGCGCGCGAGGGCGACACCGCGCAGATCGAGGCCACGGTCACTTCCTGCGAAATTTCTCATCGACCGCGCCGCCAACTGGTGGTTACTGTGGACGATGGGAGCGACACCTGCGTGCTGCGGTTTTTCAGCTTCTATCCTTCGCAGCAAAAGGCGCTTGCTGTGGGTGCGCGGCTGCGCATCCGCGGTGAACTCAAAGGCGGATTTCTGGGCTGGCAGATGGTGCATCCCACCTTCAAGCCGGCGGGCGGCGCACTGCCCAGCGCGCTGACGCCGATCTATTCCACCGTGGCAAGCTTGCCCCAGGCCTACTTGCGAAAGGCCGTGCTGGGGGCGCTTTCCCGTGCTGATTTGTCGGACACCCTTGCGCCGGGTGCTAGCCCGCCCGCCTTGTGGAGCCTGGGGCAGTCCTTGCATTTCCTGCACCAGCCCAAGCCCGACGTGCCGCTGGGCAGCTTGGAGGACCGCCGGCATCCGGCCTGGCAACGCCTCAAGGCTGAAGAACTGCTGGCCCAGCAGCTCTCGCAACTGCAAAGCAAGAGAGAGCGTGACACCTTGCGTTCGCCAAAACTTCTCGCCCAGCACCAGGGTTTGCATGAGCAGCTGCTTGCGGTCTTGCCGTTCAAGCTCACGCGGGCACAGCAGCGGGTGAGCGAAGAGATTGCGCGCGACCTGGGGCGCATCGTGCCCATGCACAGGTTGCTGCAGGGTGACGTGGGCTCGGGCAAAACGGTGGTGGCTGCATTTGCCGCCGCCATCGCTATTGATGCGGGCTGGCAATGCGCTCTGATGGCCCCCACTGAAATCCTGGCGGAGCAGCACTTTCGCAAGCTCATCGGCTGGCTGGAGCCCCTGCTCGCGCCGCGCGGCTTGCGAGTGGCATGGCTCACCGGTAGCCAGAAGAAGAAAGAGCGCACCCAGATGCTGGGGCTGGTGGCTGGTGGCGAAGCGGCGTTGGTGGTGGGAACGCATGCCGTCATTCAGGATCAGGTTCAGTTCAAGAAGCTCGGTCTGGCCGTGATCGATGAGCAGCATCGCTTTGGCGTGGCGCAACGCCTGGCGCTGCGCGCCAAGATGACTGAACCCGGGCAGGAGCCTCATCTGCTGATGATGTCGGCAACGCCCATTCCCCGAACTCTGGCAATGAGTTACTACGCCGACCTCGATGTCTCCACCATCGATGAATTGCCGCCGGGCCGCACGCCAGTGGTCACCAAGCTGATTGCCGACAGCCGCCGCGATGAAGTCACCGAACGCATTCGCGGCCAGGTTGCCATGGGGCGGCAGGTCTACTGGGTATGCCCTTTGATTGAAGAGAGCGAAGCCCTGGACTTGAGCAATGCCACAGCCACGCATGAGGCCTTGAGCCAGGCCTTGCCCGGGGTGATGGTGGGGCTGCTGCATTCGCGCATGCCTGTGGGGGAAAAAAAGGCGGTGATGTCGCTCTTCACCAGCGGGCAGATGGGCGTGCTGGTTTCCACGACAGTGATCGAGGTGGGCGTGGACGTTCCCAATGCATCGTTGATGGTGATTGAGCATGCGGAACGCTTCGGGCTCTCCCAGTTGCACCAACTTCGCGGCCGCGTGGGCCGCGGTGCTGCGGCATCGGCTTGCGTGCTGCTTTATTCCCCGGGACAGTCGGGTCGCTTGGGAGAGACCGCGCGCGAGCGCCTCAAGGCCATGGCGCAAACTGCCGACGGGTTCGAGATTGCCCGGCGCGACCTCGAAATCCGAGGCCCCGGTGAGTTCCTCGGCGCGCGCCAGTCAGGTGCTCCCTTGCTTCGCTTTGCAGATCTGACCACCGACACCGATCTGCTGGAATGGGCTCGAAAGCTCGCCCCTATGATGCTTGATCGCCATCCCGAATTGTCCCGACTGCACATGGCGCGCTGGCTGGGTGGAAAATCCGAATACCTGAAGGCCTGACGAGACAAGACCCGATGACCCTGACAGAACTCAAGTACATCGTCGCTGTGGCGAGAGAAAAGCACTTCGGCAAAGCGGCCGAGGCCTGCTTTGTCTCGCAGCCGACGCTGTCGGTGGCAATCAAGAAGCTCGAAGACGAGCTGGAAGTCAAACTGTTCGAACGCAGCGCCAACGAAGTCACCGTCACGCCTTTGGGTGAAGAGATCGTGCGGCAGGCCCAGAGCGTGCTTGAGCAGGCCGCCAGCATCAAGGAGATCGCCAAACGCGGCAGGGACCCTCTGGCCGGGCCGCTCAAGCTGGGCGTGATCTACACAATTGGCCCCTACTTGCTGCCAGACTTGGTGCGCCAGGCCATAGACCGCACGCCGCAGATGCCGCTGATGCTGCAGGAAAACTTCACGGTGCGGCTGCTTGAGATGCTGCGCACAGGCGAGATCGACTGCGCCATCATGGCCGAGCCGTTCCCGGATACCGGGCTGGCCATGGCGCAGCTCTACGATGAGCCTTTTCTTGCGGCCGTGCCCAGTACCCATCCCTTGGCAACCAAGAAAACCGTGACCGCCCAGGAATTGAAGAGCGAGACCATGCTCTTGCTGGGCACCGGCCATTGTTTTCGTGACCATGTGCTGGAGGTTTGCCCTGAATTCGCCCGCTTTTCCAGCAACGCCGAAGGCATACGCAAGAGTTTCGAAGGCTCCTCGTTAGAGACCATCAAGCACATGGTGGCTGCTGGAATGGGCGTGACTCTGGTGCCGCGCCTTTCGGTGCCCAAGTCGGCACTGGAGTCTCGGCAGCGTCGGCGCAAAGACGACCAGGCTTTTGTCAAGTACATTCCCTTCGATGGCGACCCGCCCGTGCGTCGGGTGGTGCTGGTCTGGCGCCGCAGTTTCACGCGGTATGAGGCCATAGCCGCCCTGCGCAACGCGATCTACGCGTGTGAGTTGCCGGGTGTCAGGCGTTTGTCGTGAAAGACTCGCCACGGAGCTGCCAAGGTGCCTCTGTCAACCCATGACGTGGCTGGCGCGCTAATATCAGAGAGATGAACTTGGGAGACTTACATGACCATCAGGCGCGAACTGGCTACATCGCTGGTGTTGGCGAGTGCATTGCTGGCCTTGCCGGCTGGAGCGCAGGGCGTGCTTGAGCGCCTTTTCGGCCGCGGCCAGCCCGCAGCGCCTGCGGCGACGCCGGGGGGACTGTTCATACCTGGGTTTGGGCCGATTTTCGGCCACGGCCCAGGATTGAGCACGCCGTATGTATTGAACCGGGTGGACAAACTGCCGGTGGGGCGGCAGACGGTTGTCGTGTTCGTGGCTTCTGGTTGTCGGCAGTGCCTTGACGCAGTGGAAGACGCGCGCAGAACATCTGGAGCCGGTCTGGAAGTAATGGATGTCACCTCCAGCAGCATGGCGAAAGACGCATTCAACGCACTGGGTTCGCGCGGCTTGCCCACCACTGTGGCAGGAACGCAAATGCTGGTTGGGCGCGACGCCAATCTCTTGCGGGGAATGCTGGGCGCCGCGGGCATGAGCGCGCCCGAGCCCACCGGTAACCCTTGAGCGGCTCGGATGATTTGCGCGCATCACGAATTGCCCTGACGGTCCAGTAGCGGGGCTGCGCGGGTGCCACGTCACAAGCTTCAAATTTATCTCGACCTGATCCGCTGGAACCGGCCAGCCGGCTGGCTGCTGCTGCTTTGGCCCACCCTCAGTGCCTTGTGGATCGCCGCAGAAGGTTTTCCGGGCTGGCATCTTGTGCTGGTGTTCACGCTGGGCACGATCCTCATGCGCAGTGCCGGTTGCTGCATCAACGATGTAGCCGACCGCGAGTTCGATCGCCATGTCAAGCGCACGGCGCAGCGGCCAGTCACAAGGGGGGCGGTTTCGGTACGCGAGGCGCTGCTTTTAGGTGCCCTGCTGGCTCTGGTGGCCTTTGCTCTGGTGCTTTCCACCAACACACTGACCATTGCATGGTCGTTTGCGGCCTTGGCGATCACCCTGGTCTATCCGTATGCCAAGCGCTTTGTCTCCATGCCGCAGGCGGTACTGGGCCTTGCCTTCAGTTTCGGTATTCCGATGGCATTCGCCGCGGTGCAGGCGCAGGTGCCCTTGCTGGCATGGGTGCTGGTGCTGGGTAACTTGTTCTGGGTGCTGGCCTACGACACCGAATACGCCATGGTCGATCGCGATGACGATCTGAAGATAGGCATGAAGACCTCGGCCATCACGCTGGGCCGCGCCGACGTGCCGGTGATCATGCTTTGCTACGCTGCCAGCCTATCGCTCTGGGCGGTGGCACTGGCCGGGCGCATTCCCTTCGCCTCGATTGTTGCCGCACTTGCAGTGGCGGCCGCGCAGGCCGTTTGGCATTTCTTTCTGATCCGCAAGCGCGAGCGTGACGGCTGCTTCAAAGCCTTTCGCCTGAACCATTGGGTGGGCATGACTCTGTTTGCGGGCGTGGCCGCTGGCTACGCACTGGCATAGCAGCCTAACTGCCAAACTCGTCACCCAGTTCCTTGGCGCGCAAGTGAGCGGCATGCATGGCCTTGATGAACAGAGCCCCGACTTGATCCTGCTCCATGGATGTGAGGGCCGCAAAGGTGGTGCCGCCTTTGGAAGTGACACGCTCACGCAGAACCTCTGGTGGATCGTCGGAAGCTCGTGCGAGCTCACAGGCCCCTGCAAAGGTGACCGTCGCGAGCTTGTAGACCTGTTCGCGCGCGAGCCCCATCTCAACGCCAGCTTTCGTCATCGCTTCGAGAAAGAAGAACACATAAGCCGGACCTGAGCCGGACAAGGCCGTCACGGCGTCGAGCTGGCTTTCTTCCCCGACCCAAAGGAATTCGCCGGTCGTGGCGATCACTTGCTCCGCTTGTTGCTGGTCATGCGCACTCACGCCTGGCCGCGCGTACAGCGCGGTCATGCCCTTGCCAACCAAGGCGGGCGTGTTCGGCATCGACCGCACAATCCGCTGCGTACCCAGCCACCGGGCAATGCTGTCAGAGCGGATTCCGGCCGCTACGCTCAAGTGCAGGGCCGCTCCTGTGTGAGCCTGGGCCTGGGCCGCGGCCTCCTTGAATGTCTGGGGTTTCACGGCCCACACCACCAAGGCCGCGCGAGACAGCGCCGGGCCTGCCGCAGCCACAGGCGCCAGGCCGAATGACTGAGCCAGCTTCGCGCGCGCCTCGTCAAAGGGTTCAACCACTTCTATCTGTGCGGCCGGCAAGCCTTGCCGCAGCAAGCCGCCGATGATTGCAGTGGCCATATTGCCCCCGCCTATGAAGGCGATGGGGCGGCTTGTGTCCATTGTGCCGGTGGCCGTGTTTGTCATGCCGCAAGTCTAGCGCCGTCAGCCAGAATACGGACAATGAACCGAGAACACCTGCTTGCGCAGCTAGCCCGGCACGCTGACTATGACGTGGCCATCATTGGTGGTGGCGCAACCGGCCTGGGCGTGGCACTGGATGCCGCGGCACGGGGTTTTTCGGTGGTGCTGATTGAGTCGCACGACTTTGCCCAGGGAACCTCTTCGCGCGCGACCAAGCTGGTTCATGGCGGTGTGCGCTACCTGGCCCAAGGCAACATCGGCCTAGTACGCGAAGCCTTGCATGAGCGCACCACGCTCTTGCATAACGCGCCCCACCTGTGCCAGCCACTTCCCTTTGTGGTGCCTGCCTACAGGTTCTGGGAGGCACCGTTCTACGGCCTGGGCCTGAAGATGTATGACCTGCTGGCCGGCAAGGCGGGGCTGGGCCCCACCGAGTTCCTCAGCCCCGCGCAGGCTTTGGCCCTTGTGCCAACCATTCGGCAAAAGAACCTCAAAGGAGGCGTTCGGTATTGGGACGCTCAATTCGACGACGCCCGGATGGCGTTGGCGCTGGCGCGCACAGCCGCCGCAAATGGAGCCCTGGTTATCAACTACTGCGCCGCGACCGGACTTGTGCACGAAGGGGGCAAGTTGGTGGGTTTGCGCTGCCGAGACGGTGAGACCGGTGCGCAGTTTGGCATTGCGGCGCGCTGTGTGATCAATGCCGCAGGAGTGTGGGTGGATGATCTCAGGCAACAGGATGGCCGTGCCATCAGCCGGTCGGTGCAGGACATGGTTGCGCCCAGCCAAGGCGTGCACATCGTTGTCGACCGGGAGTTTCTGCCCTCAGAACACGCGCTGTTGGTACCCAGAACTGCTGATGGTCGGGTGCTTTTTGCTGTGCCCTGGTTAGGCAAGGTCATCCTGGGCACCACCGATACCCCCCGCCACGACTTGGCGCGCGAACCCCGGCCCTTCAAGCAAGAGCTCGACTTCATTCTGAGTGAATCGGCGCGCTATCTTTCCAGGGCGCCTTCTCGCACGGACATCAAGAGCGTGTGGGTCGGCCTGCGACCATTGGTCAAGCCCCAAGGAGATGATGGGGAAGACACCAAGGGCTTGAGCCGGGAGCATACGGTGCTGGTTAGTCAAAGCGGGCTGGTTACCGTGACCGGCGGCAAGTGGACCACCTACCGTGCCATTGCCGAAGATGTGCTGGAGAAATGCTTCGAGCGACAGCTACTGCAAAGGATTTCCGCCGGAGTAACCGCCAACTTGAAACTCGTGGGGGCCGGCCGCGCTGCTGGTCCGCAGCATCGGCTGAGCGAGCCGCAAGGCCTGCATTGCTACGGAAGCGAGGCCCAAGCTGTCTTGGCGCTGCCGGGTGCGGATCGCGAAATTGGCGCCGGGCTAACCGAGGCAATGGTCCGGTTTGCTGCCCGCCATGAATACGCACGCACTGTCGAAGATGTGCTGGCCAGGCGCTGGCGGCTCCTGTTTCTGGACGCAGCGTATGCCGGGGCGCTGGCCAATGAGGTGGGCGTCGTCCTGCGTGAAGAGACCGGCCGCGACCCAAAAGTCCAGGAATTCCAAGACCTCGCCAAACTCTACTTGAGCCTGCCCGCCTGATAAAGGCCTCAGTTTATTGATCAATTGGCAAGTGAGCTATTGACAGCCTATAAACGACTTGCCATAATCGCGGGCTGCGCTTTTAAAGGCGCATATCCGCCCCAAGCGAAATCGCGATGAGTGGTTCACTGCGATGACGACGGGCCCAAGACTGACCCAAAGCCGGGAATGATTTATTTTCGGCCCTGGGTACAAGTTGGGAAATATTTGAAATGATCCAGACAGAATCCCGGCTCGAAGTCGCCGACAACACTGGTGCGAAGTCAGTTCTTTGCATCAAGGTTCTCGGTGGTTCCAAGCGTCGCTACGCAAGCGTTGGCGACATCATCAAGGTGAGCATCAAAGAAGCTGCGCCTCGCGGCCGCGTCAAAAAGGGCGAGATCTATAGCGCTGTGGTGGTTCGCACCGCCAAAGGCATTCGCCGCTCCGACGGCTCATTGGTCAAGTTCGACAGCAATGCCGCAGTATTGCTCAACAACAAAGGCGAGCCAATTGGCACGCGTATCTTCGGCCCGGTCACGCGTGAGTTGCGTACCGAGCAGTTCATGAAGATCGTGTCTCTGGCTCCCGAAGTTCTGTAAGAGGACGCCTCATGAACAAGATTCGCAAAGGCGACGAGATCATCGTGATCGCGGGCCGTGACAAAGGCAAGCGCGGCAAGGTTGCCCTTCGCAAGGATGAAAACCATCTGGTCGTCGAAGGCATCAACATTGTCAAGAAGCACACCAAGCCAAACCCGCTCAAGGGCTCGACCGGTGGCATCGTTGAAAAATCCATGCCCATCCATCAGTCCAACGTGGCGATCTACAACGCCGCCACCGGCAAGGCTGACCGCGTAGGCATCAAGCTCTCTGGCGAAAAGCGCGTTCGCGTCTTCAAGTCCAGCGGCGACGAAATCAAGGCGGCCTAAGGAAAAATCATGGCACGACTTCAAAAACACTACCGCGAAAAAGTAGCCCCAGAGCTGATGGCCAAGTTCGGCTACAAGTCGCCAATGCAGGTGCCTCGCCTGACCAAGATCACCCTGAACATGGGTGTGTCCGAGGCTGTGGCTGACAAGAAGGTCATGGACAACGCCGTGGGCGACCTGACCAAAATCGCCGGCCAGAAGCCGGTGGTGACCAAGGCCAAAAAGGCAATCGCCGGTTTCAAGATCCGCGAAGGTCAGGCCATCGGAGCCATGGTTACCCTGCGCGGCGTGCGCATGTGGGAGTTTCTGGATCGTTTCGTCACTGTGGCTCTGCCGCGAGTGCGTGACTTCCGCGGCATTTCTGGTCGCGCTTTTGATGGCCGTGGCAACTACAACATCGGCGTCAAAGAGCAGATCATTTTCCCTGAGATTGAATACGACAAGGTCGATGCCGTGCGCGGTCTCAATATCAGCATCACGACGACGGCCAAGAACGACGAAGAGTGCAAGGCACTGCTCGCCGGGTTCCGTTTCCCGTTCAAGAACTGAGGTTACCAGTGGCAAAAATGGCTTTGATCGAGCGCGAGCTCAAGCGAGACAAACTGGTCGCCAAGTACGCGAAGAAACACGCGGAACTGAAAGCGATTGCTGGCGACGCAAAGAAGGGCGACGAAGAGCGCGCGGCCGCGCGGCTGGCGCTGCAGAAGCTGCCGCGTAACGCCAATCCCACCCGTCAGCGCAACCGCTGCGCAATCACGGGCCGGCCGCGCGGAACCTTCCGCCAGTTCGGTCTAGCCCGTGCCAAGATCCGCGAGATGGCCTTTACTGGCGAAATCCCCGGCATCATCAAGGCAAGCTGGTAAGGCCAGGAGTAACAGATATGAGCATGAGTGATCCCATTGCCGACCTGCTGACCCGCATCCGCAACGCGCAGATGGTGGCCAAGCCCACGGTGTCGGTCCCGTCTTCAAAGGTGAAGGTGGCCATTGCCCAAGTCCTGAAGGACGAAGGCTACATCGACAGCTTTCAGGTCAAGACCGAAGCAGGCAAGAGCGAACTTGAAATCGCCCTTAAATACTACGCTGGCCGCCCGGTCATTGAGCGCATTGAGCGGGTCAGCCGACCCGGCTTGCGCGTGTACAAGGGCCGCGACGCAATTCCCCAAGTGCAGAACGGCCTGGGCGTGGCGATTGTCACCACCCCGCGTGGCGTGATGACTGACCGCAAGGCGCGCGCTACCGGTGTCGGTGGCGAAGTCTTGTGCTACGTCGCCTAAAGGGAAGGAAAAGAAAATGTCCCGAGTCGGAAAAATGCCGGTCGCCGTTCCACAAGGTGTGGACGTGCAGATCAAGGAAGACCAGATCAGCGTGAAGGGTGCGGGCGGCCAACTGTCGCTCACCCTCAATGCGCTGGTCAAGGTGAGCAGTGAAGGGGGCAAGCTGAGCTTCGTCCCCGCCAATGAATCGCGTGAAGCCAATGCCATGAGCGGCACCATGCGCCAGTTGGTCAACAACATGGTGGTGGGCGTGACCAAGGGCTTTGAGAAGAAGCTCAGTTTGGTCGGCGTCGGCTACAGGGCGCAGGCCCAGGGCGCCAAGCTGAACCTGACCGTCGGCTATTCGCACCCAGTGAACAAGGATATGCCTGCGGGCATTACTGTCACCACCCCGGGACCCACGGAAATCGTGGTCAAGGGCGCAGACCGCCAGCGGGTGGGCCAGGTGGCTGCTGAGATTCGTGCGATTCGTCCGCCCGAGCCCTACAAGGGCAAGGGCATCCGCTATTCGGACGAGAAGATCACGATCAAAGAGACCAAGAAGAAGTAAGGGGCGCAATCATGTTGACCAAAAAAGAGCAACGTCTCCGCCGTTCCCGCCAGACCCGCATCCGTATTGCCACGCAAGGCGTGGCGCGACTGACGGTCAATCGCACCAATTTGCATATCTACGCCACAGTCATTTCTGGCGACGGCAGCAAGGTGTTGGCTACGGCATCCACGGCGCAGGCCGATCTTCGCAAGTCGCTTGGCGGTTCGGGCAAGGGTGGCAACGCCACCGCGGCCCAGCAAGTTGGCAAGCTGATCGCCGAGAAGGCCAAGGCCGCTGGCGTCGAGAAAGTGGCATTCGACCGCGCGGGCTTTGCGTATCACGGCCGCGTCAAGGCGCTGGCCGAGGCTGCGCGTGAAGCCGGCCTGCAGTTCTAACGGACACGGAAAAACATCATGGCAAGAGTTCAGGCAAAAACCCAAGGTGACGGTCCCGAAGACGGGATGCGTGAGAAAATGATCGCGGTCAACCGCGTGACCAAGGTGGTGAAGGGTGGCCGTATCCTCGGCTTCGCTGCACTCACCGCGGTTGGCGACGGTGACGGCCGTGTCGGCATGGGCAAGGGCAAGTCCAAGGAAGTGCCCGCTGCTGTCCAGAAGGCAATGGAAGAAGCCCGTCGCAACATGTTCAAGGTGTCGCTCAAGAACGGCTCCATCCACCATAGCGTATTTGGGCGGCACGGCGCTGCCCGCGTGATGATGTCTCCCGCACCGCGCGGTACCGGCATCATCGCCGGCGGCCCCATGCGTGCAGTATTTGAGGTGTTGGGCATCACCGACATCGTGGCTAAGAGTCATGGTTCGACCAACCCCTACAACATGGTTCGCGCCACATTAGACGCATTGCGCAATTGCACAACCCCGTCAGCGGTGGCGGCAAAGCGCGGCAAGTCGGTTGAAGAAATCTTCGGCAACTGATCGGAGCCTACAAATGACTACCCAACAGAAAACCGTCAAGGTCCAGCTGGTTCGCAGCCCGATCGGCACCAAGCAATCACACCGCGACACGGTGCGTGGTTTGGGCCTTCGCAAGCTCAACAGCGTGAGCGAACTGCAAGACACGCCCGCAGTGCGCGGCATGATCAACAAGATCGACTACCTGGTCAAGGTTCTTTGAATGACATGGCGAAACACAGCGGACTGCACGCACAAGCGCAAGCTGGTTTCTTCGCTGACTGAAAGTACGATATGCAATTGAATGGCATCAAGCCCGCAGCGGGCGCAAAACACGCAAAGCGACGTGTCGGTCGGGGCATCGGTTCCGGCCTGGGCAAGACAGCGGGACGTGGACATAAAGGTCAAAAGTCCCGTGCCGGCGGCTACCACAAGGTGGGTTTCGAAGGCGGTCAGATGCCGCTGCAGCGGCGCCTTCCCAAGCGCGGCTTCAAGTCACAGTCGGCAAAATTCAATGCCGAAGTGAGCTTGGCTGATCTGCAGCGCCTGGGCGCCGCAGATGTGGATCTGCTGAGTCTGAAGCAAGCCGGTCTGGTTGGCGAGCTGATCAAGTCGGTCAAGGTGATCAAGGCTGGTGAAATCAAGATCGCGGTCAAGCTCAATGGCATTGGGGCCACGGCAGGTGCCAAGGTGGCTATTGAAGCTGCTGGCGGCAGCGTCGCCTGATCAAGGCCTAGCGCAAGGACATAACGAGTGGCAACCAACGCTGCACAAATTGCAAAGACCGGCAAGTACGGCGACCTGCGTCGCCGGCTGGTATTTTTGCTGCTTGCGCTGGTCGTGTACCGCGTCGGCGCGCACATCCCTGTGCCTGGCATTAACCCCGATCAGCTTGCGCAGTTGTTCAAGGGCCAGCAAGGCGGCATCCTGAGCTTGTTCAACATGTTCTCGGGTGGCGCGCTGTCACGCTTCACTGTGTTCGCGCTGGGCATCATGCCCTACATTTCCGCCTCCATCATCATGCAGTTGCTGACCTACGTTGTCCCAACGTTTGAGCAACTCAAGAAAGAAGGCGAAGCTGGCCGTC
Organism: Comamonadaceae bacterium; assembly: GCA_947476285.1. Taxonomy (GTDB): domain Bacteria; phylum Pseudomonadota; class Gammaproteobacteria; order Burkholderiales; family Burkholderiaceae_C; genus Ramlibacter. The sequence goes on from CANJPU010000019.1 coordinate 27,185, forward strand.
GCAAGATCACCCAATACACGCGCTACGGTACTCTGGGGCTGGCATTGTTTCAGTCGCTGGGCATCGCCATGGCTCTTGAGGCTTCTGCCGGTCTGGTCCTCGTACCTGGCTTTGGCTTTCGCATGACTTCGGTTGTCAGTCTGACGGCGGGCACCATGTTCCTGATGTGGCTGGGTGAGCAGATCACCGAGCGGGGTCTGGGCAATGGCATTTCCATCCTGATATTCGCCGGCATTGCGGCTGGGCTGCCCAGTGCAATTGGCGGCTTGCTGGAGCTGGTTCGCACCGGTGCGATGAATATACTGATTGCGCTCATCATCGTCGCAGTGGTCGCGTTGGTCACGTACTTCGTGGTGTTCGTCGAACGAGGCCAGCGCAAGATTCTGGTGAACTACGCGCGACGGCAAGTCGGCAACAAGGTTTACGGCGGCCAGTCCTCGCACCTTCCGCTCAAGCTGAACATGGCCGGCGTGATTCCGCCGATCTTTGCCTCCTCCATCATTTTGCTGCCAGCCACGGTGGTGAGCTGGTTTTCCACCGGCGACGGAATGCGCTGGCTCAAGGACATCGCCGGCACACTGACACCCGGTCAGCCTATTTATGTGATGCTGTACGCCAGCGCCATCGTGTTCTTTTGCTTCTTCTATACCGCGCTTGTCTTCAACAGCAGAGAGACGGCAGACAACCTAAAGAAGAGCGGTGCGTTCATTCCGGGCATTCGCCCGGGGGATCAGACGGCTCGCTACATTGACAAGATCCTCGTTCGGCTGACTCTGGCTGGGGCTGTTTACATCACCTTCGTGTGTTTGCTGCCCGAGTTTCTGATTCTCAAGTACAACGTGCCGTTTTATTTTGGTGGAACTTCGCTGCTGATCATCGTGGTGGTCACGATGGACTTCATGGCCCAGGTTCAGAATTATTTGATGTCGCAGCAGTATGAATCGCTGCTCAAAAAGGCAAACTTCAAGACCTCACTCGGTGGTTGAAAGATCATGTCGAAGGACGATGTCATCCAGATGCAGGGTGAGGTTGTGGAGAACCTGCCAAACGCGACGTTTCGCGTGAAGTTGGAAAACGGGCACGTGGTGCTTGGACATATTTCGGGAAAGATGCGCATGCACTACATACGCATCCTTCCGGGTGACAAAGTCACCGTTGAGTTAACGCCCTACGACTTGTCGCGGGCACGTATTGTGTTCCGGGCTAAGTAAGGCCCTTGGAGGCAGGTTCAGCTTGCATCGCAATTGGATCTGCCTTCATCTGGTCAGGTGTAAAAGGTTTTAGGAGAAACGAACATGAGAGTTTCGGCTTCGGTCAAGAAAATTTGCCGCAACTGCAAAATCATCCGCCGCAAGGGCGTTGTCCGCGTGATCTGTACCGATCCGCGTCACAAGCAGCGCCAAGGCTGATCACAGAGTTATAGAGGACGCATATGGCACGTATCGCTGGCATTAACATTCCGCCGCATCAGCACGCTGAAATCGGCCTGACGGCTATTTTTGGCATCGGTCGCACGCGCGCTCGCAAAATTTGCGAAGCCACCGGCATTCCGTACTCCAAGAAGATCGAGGATCTCACGGACTCGGACCTGGAGAAGATTCGCGACCAGATTGCAAACTTCACCATCGAAGGCGATCTGCGCCGCGAGACCACCATGAACATCAAGCGATTGATGGACATCGGCTGCTATCGTGGTTTCCGTCACCGCAGAGGCCTGCCAATGCGTGGCCAACGCACCCGCACCAACGCCCGTACCCGCAAGGGCCCGCGCAAGGCCGCACAGGCACTGAAGAAATAATCGGGAAAGAGAACAGTCATGGCAAAAGCTCCCGCCAATAACGCCGCACAACGTGTGCGCAAGAAGGTTCGCAAGAACGTGTCAGACGGCGTCTGTCACGTGCATGCGTCCTTTAACAACACGATCATCACCATCACCGATCGCCAGGGCAATGCTCTGTCCTGGGCGTCTTCGGGTGGACAGGGCTTCAAAGGTTCGCGCAAGTCGACTCCCTTTGCCGCTCAGGTTGCATCGGAAGTTGCTGGCCGCGCCGCGATCGAGCAAGGCATCAAGAACCTCGACGTCGAGATCAAAGGCCCCGGCCCAGGTCGCGAGTCGTCGGTGCGTGCGTTGGCTGCCCTGGGCATCCGTATCACATCCATCGCCGATGTGACACCGGTTCCGCACAATGGCTGCCGTCCGCAGAAGCGCCGCAGGATCTGATCGCATTGCGATCAGATGTTTTTCTGGTTGATTTCTAACCAAGCCCACCGCCATCGACTTCGGTCGGATGGCTCCCGCAGCAACAGGCTGCGGTAGTAGTAGATGAAAAGGAAGCAAAGTGGCACGTTACCTGGGCCCCAAGGCCAAACTCTCACGCCGTGAAGGCACGGACCTGTTCCTCAAGAGCGCTCGCCGCTCGCTGGCGGACAAGGCCAAATTCGACTCAAAGCCCGGCCAGCATGGCCGTACCTCTGGACAGCGCACCTCTGACTTCGGTTTGCAACTGCGCGAGAAGCAGAAGGTCAAGCGCATGTACGGCATTTTGGAGCGTCAGTTCCGCCGGTACTTTGAAGAAGCCGACCGCCGCAAGGGCAACACCGGCGCAAACCTGTTGTTCATCCTGGAATCCAGGCTCGACAATGTGGTGTACCGCATGGGCTTTGGATCTACCCGCGCCGAAGCGCGTCAACTTGTGTCGCACAAGGCGATCACGGTGAACGGTCAGCCCGTCAATATCCCGTCCTACCTGGTCAAAACCGGTGACGTGATTGCGGTGCGCGACAAGTCCAAGAAGCAAAATCGCGTGGTCGAGGCGCTTCAATTGGCACAACAGGTCGGCATTCCGGCCTGGGTGGAAGTCAATGCCGACAAAGCCGAAGGCACTTTCAAGAAAGTCCCGGACCGCGATGAATTCGCTGCCGACGTCAAGGAAGCGCTGATTGTCGAGTTGTATTCACGTTAATCGACCAGACTACGTCATTGTTAAAGTTTTTTTTGTTCCCGACGCGGTGCACCGCGATCGGGCGCTTCACCAGCCTTACCGGTGTAACGAGCCGGGGGTATTGAGAGGAAGTCCTGAATGCAAACCAACCTGCTGAAACCCAAAGCCATCAACGTGGAACAGCTTGGCATCAACCGTGCCAAGGTCACCCTGGAGCCCTTCGAGCGCGGCTACGGCCACACGCTGGGCAATGCCCTGCGCCGTGTGCTGCTGTCGTCCATGGTGGGCTATGCGGCGACCGAAGTCACTATCGCTGGCGTGCTGCACGAGTACTCGTCTATTGACGGCGTGCAAGAAGACGTGGTGAGCATTTTGCTCAATCTCAAGGGCGTGGTCTTCAAGCTGCACAACCGCGACGAAGTCACGCTGAGCCTGCGCAAAGATGGCGAAGGCATCGTCACCGCCGCTGATATCCAGACGCCGCACGACGTTGAGATCATCAACCCTGATCATGTCATTGCCCACCTGTCACACGGCGGCAAAATCGACATGCAGATCAAGGTGGAAAAGGGCCGTGGCTATGTGCCCGGCACCATGCGCCGTTATGGTGACGAGCCTACCAAGTCGATTGGGCGCATTGTTTTGGATGCGTCTTTCTCGCCGGTCAAGCGTGTGAGCTACACCGTGGAGAGCGCCCGCGTCGAGCAGCGCACAGACTTGGACAAACTCGTCGTCGAGATCGAGACCAATGGTGCCATCACAGCAGAAGATGCGGTGCGCGCTTCGGCCAAAATTCTTGTTGAGCAGCTTGCTGTGTTTGCACAGCTTGAAGGCAGCGAACTGGCCGCATTCGACCAGCCGGTGCAACGCAGCTCGCAACAGTTTGATCCGATTTTGCTGCGCCCGGTTGACGAGCTCGAACTCACGGTTCGCTCCGCCAACTGTCTCAAGGCAGAGAATATTTATTACATCGGTGATCTGATTCAGCGCACTGAAAACGAGTTGCTCAAAACCCCGAACTTGGGTCGCAAGTCGCTCAACGAAATCAAGGAAGTGCTGGCTTCGCGCGGGCTGACCTTGGGCATGAAACTGGAGAGCTGGCCCCCGGCCGGACTCGACAAGCGTTAATCGGAGTCACGCAAGGCAGCCGCTCGGCATGCCTTGCTCTCTAAATGGTGAACTGGCAGTACCTGATCCGGCTGCCTTTTATTGATAATGAAAGGAACACACCATGCGTCACGGCCACGGCCTTCGTAAACTGAATCGCACCAGCGAGCACCGTCTCGCCATGTTGCGCAACATGATGATCTCGCTGCTTGAGCACGAAGTCATCAAGACCACCGTCCCCAAGGCAAAGGAATTGCGCCGTGTGGTCGAGCCCATGATCACGCTGGCCAAAGAGCCCACGCTTGCCAACAAGCGCCTGGCCTTTGACCGCCTGCGTGACCGCGACATCGTCACCAAACTGTTCGGTGAACTCGGGCCTCGCTACAAGGCGCGTCCGGGTGGCTACACGCGCATCTTGAAGATGGGCTTCCGCGTGGGTGACAACGCACCAATGGCCTTGGTGGAGCTGGTTGATCGTCCTGCGCCCGCTGACGAATCAGGCACTGCAGCAGCAGAATAAGTCTTCAGCAATTTCAGAATAAGACCGCAAGGCGCGGTATAATTCGACCACTGACGCGCGATGGAGCAGCCTGGTAGCTCGTTGGGCTCATAACCCAAAGGTCGCAAGTTCAAATCTTGCTCGCGCAACCAACATGGCAGCTAACTGAGCTGTACAAAACGCCCACTTTCAAGTGGGCGTTTTTGTTTTGATGCAGGCTCATTTGCATCACACGCAGCTCACGTGCATGCGGCGCAAAGCGATGACCGCTCATCACGGCAAATCAGTGGTCACATTGGGTTGTGGCATATCAACCACGGCGCGAGTCTTGCTGCGTCAAGTGCACATCTGCAGCCATCCGATTGCATTGACTTGCTGAGCACACCAGCGCAAGCAACATCACAGAGGCGGTGATGTGAAAACATCTTCGCTGCGCCCCCACTCAGCCTTCCGTCTCTGAAGTCGCGGTCAAATAAAGCGCATACCAGCAACAACCACCTCCCACTGCACGCTCAGCGAGCAATGTGCATTTGCGGTTTGAGTTCATTTTGCGTCGCTTCATGTATCTGTTGCTGCAGTTCGTTCCCGCAACACGTGGCAACGAATGCGAGTGTTTAGATTTACTGCACGGCGCGTCGCAAATCCATGGGGGACTTTGATGGCAGCGTCGAAGCTTTATAGGAGAAATCATTATGAACGGATACAACTTCAGCGGGTCAGGGCAGTGTTCCATGCGATTGAGCGGTGGACGCGTACTGGCCATGTTCGCAGTGATGGTGGCACTGCTCTCCACCTGCGACCTGGCCCTCGCAGTAACTCTGGACGATTCCGCTCTGGCCAAAGGCCTGTCCCTACTGGTGGACATGCTAACCGGCAAGGTCGCCAGAATGATGGCGGTGCTCGCAATCATTGGCATGGGCATCATGGCGCTGACGGGGCGCGTGGAGTGGAGCCGAGCCATCGTGGTGGTGCTGGGCATCGGCATTATCTTCTCCGCAGCGACGCTGATCGAAGTCCTGTTCCCGCCAGCGAACACGACGAACTCTAGCACTGTCACTACCAAATAGGAGGCAAGCATGAACTCCTTCAAACTCTTAAGTGCCTGCCTCCTTATTGCAGTGCAAGGGTGCGCCACCCAGACTGAGTTGGCAGCGCCCCCAGCACCATGCGCCTCCACTGCGCGTGACTGTGGCCCCGCGCACCCGCTGAACCAAGGGCTCGCCGCACTGCCTGGCCCTGCAAGCGTGCTTGCTGGTTGAGACACACCAATACAGGGACTTGTCATGGCTGCCCTTCTCGTAGGCGCCAATGTCGATGAGTTGCCGATTGCGTTCGAGTAGCGCGATCAGGCGCACTGCCGCACTGGCCAGCTCGCGCTGCGCGATCGGCGTGATGTCAGGCATGACGCGGCTGGTGCTTTGCAAGACGTCGATCGCCGGGTACTGGCCGGCATGGGCTAGTTGGCGCGACAGCACGATGTGGCCATCCAAAATAGCGCGCATCGAGTCGGACACAGGCTCATTGAAATCATCGCCTTCTAGCCTCATGGCTCCGATGGGCGGCAGTGCGGCCTCGCGCTTTGGTCGCGTGCGCGGCTCGCGGCCGATCGACTTGGCAAAGAAGTATGAGGCTGATGTTCGAAGTCTCTACGGAGAAATGCCGTTCCAGCAGCGCACATACGAGGCGTTTATAAACGGTAGGTGGGTTGCCGGGGTGGCGGACAATGTGGCGATGCTGAATGGAAGGAACACTGCCATCGAAGCCAAGTACGTCGATGACTGGGCAAACTCATTGCGGAACCCCGCAAGCCCTGAGGGCAGTCGGCCATGGGCTGTGGTGGAGCGGCAGAAGATGATCGACCAAGCAGTGAAGTACAACGGGGCGTTCGAGCAAACCATCTACCATACGAACAGTGTCGAATTGGCGAACCATTACGCTCCCTTGTTTGAGAAAGCGGGGGCAACGAACTTCAAGTTCGTAATCACACCGTCAACCACGTTGAAGCCCTAAGGAGCAAGCCATGAGCCGCATACAAACAACCGAGGAGCACTTCCGCGAACTGGGGCATCTTGAAACCAGGCGACAAGTGCCCGGCGTGGTGCCTGTAGATCATCGAGAGGTACGCTACGTTGAGGAAAACGGCAACGACCCATTCGAAGCGTTCTTTAGGCGTCTGGTGCGTCATGTCAATCCACCAGTGATGAAGGATGGCGGCGCCCTAATCGAAGGGTGCGTCTTGACGGTGCCTGGGGGTCGGCGCTTCCAAGCGCTCTCGTATCGCGGTGACATCGAGGGCTGGCGCCAGCAGGTGACACAGGGCGCGGCGGCGTTGAACACGACGCTCGGTCGAATGGTTGATGGCAACCTTGTGCTTGACGATGGGTCCTCGTACAAGCTTGCTGATTGCCAAGTGGAATTTGACTGACGAGGGCTGCGCAGTACGCGTAATGCAGCCGGTCCCATCCCACGGACAACAGGTAATGGCTTGGTGTTGCGCGCCTCACTCCCGTAATACCCTGCCAAATTATCCGTCGCACAATATCAGAAAGTCGACGCTGTTTCCCCGGATTGACGTCATACGATTTCGCCGACTCGGGCGCACTTGCGTTGTACGTTCAACCGAATTCGCGCCATAGCCGTCGGTGGCCTGTACGGCGACTAATAGGTTCAGTCCGGTTGCTTTGGGCGATGGGAGTGGGGGAAATTACAGATGCGCTGTTGAAGGCTTCGGAAGTGAATAGACGCAGGACTCAGCCCTTATGACCACCGTCGGCCAGATCGAAAAGCGTACCCAAGCCCGGGCCCTCAAGCACCGCATGATGCAGGAACTACTGACCGGAAGGATTCGCCTCGTCTAGCCCTTGCCGGGCATGAATGCAGAATTTTTATAACAATTTATTCCAATGTATATGGAATTTGATTTATAAATGCGATAAATCGTTATAAATGAGCATCCTATGGACAAGATCAGAAACCCTTTCTCTCCCGGTGCAGGCTCCCCGCCGCCAGAACTTGCAGGTCGGGAGGGCATTTTGGAACAAGCCCACGTCCTGCTTGGACGGGTTCTTGCAAAGCGCCCTGAGAAAAGCCTGCTGCTGACGGGCTTACGAGGCGTAGGGAAGACTGTTCTGCTCAATGAAATTGAGCGCTTAGCCCAGACTGCTGGCTATCGCACGATTCTTGTTGAGGCCCACGAGGGCAAGTCGCTCGCTGTTTTGCTGGCGCCTCATCTGCGTCGATTGTTGTTTGATCTGGACCGGATTGCGGGAGCTGGTGACAAGGTGCGGCGTGGCATCGCAGTGCTAAAAAGTTTCGTTGGGGCGATCAAGATCAAAGTCGGTGATATAGATATCGGGCTGGACATAGAGCCTGAACCCGGCGCTGCCGATAGCGGTGATCTGGAGGTCGATCTCCCAAGTCTTTTTATGGCTGTTGGCGAAGCAGCGCAGGAGCGTGGCGTGGCGGTTGCGCTGCTGATTGACGAAATTCAGTACTTCAGTGCGGCAGAGCTGAGCGCACTCATCATGGCGATGCACAAGATGCAACAGCGCCAGCTACCTGTCGTGTTGATTGCCGCTGGGTTACCAATTCTGCCCGGTCTGATGGGCGAGTCGAAATCCTATGCCGAGCGATTGTTCAGCTTTCCGGATATTGGCCCGTTGCCAGAAGCCGATGCGATCAAGGCACTTCAAGACCCCGTGTTGGAAGCCAATGAGGCATTCGATCCGGCAGCGTTGCATGAAATCTTCCGGCTGACACGCGGCTATCCCTATTTTCTTCAGGAGTGGGGATATCAGGCATGGAACCACGCGCCTGCTTCGCCAATCAGTCTCAAGGTTGTGCAGGAGACGAGCGAACTGGTCTCCAAACGATTGGATGAAAACTTCTTCAGGGTCCGGTTTGATCGTCTCACACCGAAAGAAAAGAAATATCTGCGAGCCATGGCAGAACTAGGGCCTGGTCCCCACCGCACTGGCGATGTAGCTGACGCACTTGGCGTCAAAATCAACACCTTGGGTCCGGTTCGCGCCAGCCTGATCAAAAAGGGAATGGTGTACAGCCCGTCGCATGGCGATATGGCTTTCACGGTGCCGCTGTTCGATGAATTCATGCGCCGTGCCATCCCCCGTTTTGAGCCCTGATAATGAGTTCAGTCGGCCAGATCGAAAAGCGCACCCAAGCCCGGGTCGTCGCACTGTTCCAGCAGCGACTTGGCTACGACTACCTTGGCGACAAGACCGACCTGGACAACCGCAACATCGAGCAGGCGCTGCTGACCGCATGGCTAGTCAAGCAGAAGGTGAGTGAGACGCTGATCGCCAGGGCCCTGCACGAGCTGAACCGGGTTGCCACTGACACGAGCAAGAGCCTGTATGACCGCAACCGCGAGGTTTATGACCTGCTGCGCTATGGCGTCAAAGTGCAGCCCGGCATGGGCGAGAACCGCGTCACCGTTTGGTTGATTGATTGGAAGCACCCGCAGAACAACCACTTCGCCATTGCCGAAGAAGTGACAGTCAAAGGCGCGGATGCCAAGGCCAGCACCAAGCGGCCGGACGTGGTGATCTACGTGAACGGCATCGCGCTGGCCGTGCTGGAGCTGAAGCGGTCCACCGTATCAGTGGCCGAGGGTATTCGCCAGAACCTGGACAACCAGAAGAAAGAGTTTATCCAACCCTTCTTCTCCACCATGCAGTGGGTCATGGCCGGCAACGACACCGAGGGCCTGCGCTACGCCACCATCGAAACGCCAGAGAAATACTACCTGCGTTGGGTTGAAGACACGGGCTCCTATGCCGGTGAAGCCAACTTGCTTGACCGCCATCTGCTGCAGGTGTGCGACAAGGCCCGGCTGCTTGAGCTGATCCATGACTTTGTGGTGTTTGACGCGGGCACCAAGAAGCTGTGCCGACAGAACCAGTACTTCGGCGTGAAGGCCGCGCAAGAATTCATTCAGCGCCGCGAGGGCGGCATCATCTGGCACACGCAAGGCAGCGGCAAGAGCCTGACCATGGTGTGGCTGGCAAAGTGGATACGCGAAAACCGCGAAGGCGGCAGAGTGCTGATCATCACCGACCGCACCGAGCTGGACGAACAGATCGAGAAGGTGTTCAAGGGCGTCAGCGAGCAGATTGACCGCACCATCAGTGGTGCCGACTTGGTTACCAAGCTCAATGGCACCAAGGAATCATTGATGTGCTCGCTGGTGCACAAGTTCGGCGGCAAGGAAGACGACGCTGCAGGGGACCAAGGCGCCAAGGACTTCATCGAGTCGCTCAAGAAGTTGCCACCTGACTTCAAGGCCAAGGGCGACATCTACGTCTTTGTGGACGAATGCCATCGCTCTCAGAGTGGCGACTTGCACAAGGCCATGAAGGCTTTGCTGCCCAATGCGGTGTTCATTGGCTTCACCGGCACGCCGCTGCTCAAGGCCGACAAGCAAAAGAGCATCGAAGTCTTTGGCCGCTACATCCACACCTACAAGTTTGACCAGGCAGTGCGCGAAGGCGTGGTGCTCGACCTACGCTATGAGGCCCGAGACATCGACCAGACCCTGACCAACACAGCCAAGATTGACCAGTGGTTCGACGCCAACACCAAAGGCCTGAACGATCTTGCCAAGGCGCAGCTCAAGCAGAAGTGGGGGACCATGCAGCGGGTGCTCTCCAGCAAGGACAGGCTGAGCAAGATCGTCGCCGACATCCTGATGGACATGCTGACCAAGCCGCGCTTGATGGACGGCCATGGCAACGCCATGCTGGTGGCGGGCAGCATCTATGAGGCGTGCAAGTTCTATGAGCTGTTCGCCCAAACGGTGCTCAAAGGCAAGTGCGCCATCGTGACCAGCTACGCGCCCAGCATCGCCGACACCAAGGGCGAGACCACCGGCGCGGGCGAGACTGACAACCTGCAAAAATACGCGGTGTACAGCCAGATGCTGGCCGACTGGTTTAGTGAGCCGCCTGAGAAGGCCATCAGCAAGGTGGAGACTTTCGAGACGCAGGTGAAGAAGAAGTTCATCACCGAGCCGGGCCAGATGAAGCTGCTGATCGTGGTGGACAAGCTACTCACGGGCTTTGATGCCCCACCAAGGCTTCGAACCCGCTTGTCCCAGCGGGCTTGAGGATGCCCGTCTCCGCAAGATAGTGGCTGCGGGTCTTGTCGATGGTCTCGCCAACGAGATGGAGCGGCATTCTTATAACCTTTCCGTGTTTCAAATACGCGAAAGTTAGCCTTCAATCGGCGAAAACGCAAGGCCGATCTAACTTTTCCGTATTTCAAACACGCAAAAGATCGAAGCCAGACTCTGTAATTTAAAACTAACATATTTATTTTTCAAGTGACACTGAATATAAACATCTACAATCGCACCTCAAATTTTGGAAGAGAAGAAACTCATGACCCGCGTTCGCGACGCACTGCGCTGGCTGCTGCTGGCAGCAACGATATCTTTCTTGGGCGGCTGTGCTGCCATTTACGTGGACGGCAATGCCCCGGAGGTTCCGGCCGCCCAATACAAGAAACCGATTGCCCCGGCCGATGTGCAGCTAGTCTGGGAATTCCAGACCAAGGGGGTGGCGAACGCACGGGCGACAGACGTGCTAAAGGTTCGCGTTCGCGATCAGTTCGCAGCCAGCGGCCTGTTCAAGACGGTCAGCGACGCGCCCGTTGCCGGTGGCGCGTTGCTTTCGGTGATCGTCAACAACGTGCCGTTGTCTGATGATGCGTATCGCAAGGCATTTGTCGCCGGCCTGACCTTCGGCATCGCTGGCCAGACCGTGGGCGACGGCTACGAGTGCACCTTGCGCTACATGCACGGGCCCAGCGGCGCTGCGCCGGTCGAGCGTCGCGGAAAGCACGTTATATACACAAGCATCGGATCTGGCACCCCGCCGTCCGGCGCACACAAGATGGAAGGCATCGACGAAGCCGTCACTGCGATGCTCCGCCAACTGATCAGCCGCACTCTCAACAATCTTTCTCAGGACACTGCATTCCCATGATTCGTCTCGCACTTCGTTCAGCCGCACTCGCCATCGCTCTTGCTGTCACCGCTTGCGCCAACGTCAAACTTGACGCCACTGGCGCCACGGCCGCCACTGTAGAGAAGCTGAGGGCAGCCAATCTGGCACCGGCTCAGGCAGGGGCGTTCAAGCTCGCCCCCGGCCGGGACCCCGCTATGGACACCGCGCTAAGCGGTCTACGGGGTAGCACCCTGGCTCCCGCCAAGGGAAGTTGGTCGCAACTACTGAAGGACTCATTGGTCATCGAGCTCACGGCTGCGGGGCTATATGACTCGGCATCTCGTTCCGTGATCGAAGGGCAGCTCACCGACAGCAAGGTCGACGCTGCCATCGGGACCGGCACCGGCCGCGTGGCCGCGCGCTTTACCATCACGAACGGTGGCCGCCTGGTGTATGACAAAGAGCTCGCGGCCGATGCGAGTTGGGAGTCATCGTTCGTAGGCGCGGTGGCGATTCCAGAGGCGATGAACCAGTATGGCGCGTTGTACAAGGCGCTGGTTGCGAAATTGGTCGACGACCCGGACTTTCGACGAGCGTTGGCGAAGTAGTTGTCGTGTCAGCCTGTCTGCCGCCCACACTAATCAATAGAAGCCCCAGACAACTTCACAATCTTCCCCCAGTTCTGCCGATCCTTCACGATCACTTTGGCGAATTCTTCGGGGGAGCTGGTGAGCAGTTCGAAGCCTTGGGCGCTGAGGCGTTGGCGGGTGTCCGGGTGGCGCAGGGCTTCGATGAGTTTCTGGTTGAGTTTGGCGACGATAGGCTTGGGGATGCCGGCTGGGCCGACGATGCCAAACCACAAGTCGCTGCCGGCTTCATTGAAGCCTTTGACGCCTGCCTCCACCATCGATGGAATCTGCGGCGCGAAGGGCGAGCGTTGATCGCTGGTGACGGCCAGGGCTTTGACTCTGCCGGCTTGCACTTGCGGCAAGGCTGTCACAAGCACATCAAACATAAAGGTGATGTTGCCGGCGATGACGTCGTTCAGCGCGGGTGCGCTGCCTCTGTAGGGCACATGCTTCATGGGCGAGTTGGTCAGAAACCGCAGCACTTCGCCCGACAAATGGTTGGACGCACCGTTGCCGGCTGAACCGAATGTGACCTTGCCTGGGTTGGCCTTGGCATAGGCCACGAGTTCGGCCACGCTGTTGACCGGCACGGCTGGGTTGACCACCAGCACATTGGCGTAGCGCACGCCCAGTGTGAGCGGGGTGAAATCTTTGGTGGTGTCGTGCGGCAGCTTCTTGTACAGGTGCGGGTTGATCGCATGCGTGCCGGTGGTGGCCAGCCCGATGGTGTAGCCATCGGGAGCCGACTTGGACACCTTGTCCATGCCAAGCGATGCGCCGGCACCGGGCATGTTCTCTATCACCACCGGTTGGCCAATGACTTCAGCCAGCTTTTGCGCCACCACCCGCGAGAAGGCGTCGGTCGGGCCACCAGGTGCGAAGGGCACAACCCAGTGCAAGGGCTTGGTCGGAAAATTTTGCGCCAGCGCCGGCAGCGACATCGCGGCAGCGGCCAGGATGGCGAGGAAACGGGGGAGTGCCGTCATGAGAGTCTTTCGTTGAAACTGAGAACGCGCCACAGGGCTGGCCGGCGCCTGCAATGATCTTATCGCCTGCACCGCCGCAGCCATGAAGGTGAAAACCCCTGACTATGTGCTGTGCACCGAGGCGGGCAAGCGCCGGTTTTATGCAGATCGATTCAAGCCGCGCGCCTGAAAGGGTTGAAGCCCGTCACCAGTGCCATGGCGGCCAGCACCAGCAGGCAGCCGGGCAGCATGCCGGCGGTGACCGGCTCGTCAAGAAAGATTCGGCCCCAGGCCACACCGAACAGCGGAATCATGAAGGCCGACGATGTTGCGGCGCTGGCCGGAATCTCGCGCAGCAGCCGCATGCTCAACCAATACATGAAGCCCGATGTCACCGCGCCTATGAACGCTGCGGCGGCCAGCGCGCCCCAGGTGGGATGCATCAGGGGAATGGTGGCTGTGGCCGGCACCAGCAGCACCAGGCTGCCGGCAACATGCACCATGGCCGAGGTGGGCAAGGGCTGATGCGCCATGGCGGCCCGCTTCATCAAGAGCGTGCCGAAGCCGTAGCTGGCCGATGCCACGATGCAGGCCAAAGCCCCCAGCACCACCCACTTGTCAACCGCCATCGGCCCCAGCCGAACCAGCAAAATCACCCCCAGAAAGCCCAGGGCGCAGCCCACCAGCCGCGCCGGCGTAAGCCGCTCCTCGCCCATGGCCGCCGCAGCCATCACACCGAACAGCGGCGTGGTGGCGTTGAACACCGCCGAGTAACCCGATGGCAGTACAAGGCCTGCCGAGTTGACAAACACGAACGGCGCCACCACGGTCAGCAGGCTCAGCAGCGTCATGCCTTTCCAGGTGCCGCGCGCAGGCCAGCGTTGACGCAGCACCCGCATCAGCACCACCAGCACCACTGCCGCGAACGCGCACCGAATGCCCGCCAATCCCACCGGGCCAAAGGCCGGGCTGGCGATGCGGACCAGAGGAAAAGACCAACCCCACAGCGCCGAGAGAAATATGAGCTGGACGAAATGGCGTGTGCGCATGGAGTGCTGATTGTCCGGGAAGACGCTGCGGGTCTGTGGCCGGGCGCGCAGTGGAGCGCGGACCCGTCAGGCAGCGATGTCCCGGGGGTATCTCAGCCAGTCACGGACGGCGCGTCAGGCGATGGGCTGGGCGGGCAGGCTCAGCCTTCCTGGCGGACCGAATTTCTCCAGCGAAATGCGATCTCTTTGGTGCCGCAGCCCGCGCATTTGTAGAGCCGGCTGAATGGCAGGAGCCGCAACCACAGGGGGCCGACGAGTCGATAGATCTTGACCTTGCAGGCGCACTTGAGCCGTGGGTAGCGATCGTTCATTTGTTGTGTCTCTTGTGGGGCTCATGCGGCCCCTCATTCCCACCGAGGCAGTGGTTACCTCAGCATACATTTCTTGCGACTGCATACGCCGCGCCAATACAATTTCTCACACCTGATACAGGTGTAAGAGCGAGGGGCGCGGGGGACTGTTAGACAACCGACTGGCGCAAGGCCATCAGATTCTCATGCGAGGTGGTGGCCACCTGCACCGAGCACCCCGGCCCCAGCACAAGATGACGGCCCTGCTGTGCCTCAATGGCGGCGCGGGCCTTGGCGCGGATTTGCGCAGGTGTGGAGCGTGCCAGGCTCGGCGCATCGACACCGCCTCCCACCGCGCGGCCCAGCTTGCGCTGACCCTCTGCCAGAGTGGGGTTGTTCGGCGTGTACGAATCCCAGTGAAACACATGCACCGGGTAGTCCGCCATGGCGTCCAACTGCACCGAGTCTTCGCACAGGTGCAAGATGTTGCACCACATCGCGCCGGCCGGTTGCAGCACCTGCAGGTCAAACGGCCGTACCAGGCGCTGGTATTGCTCAGACGAGAGCTTGACGTTGTTGGCCCACTTGGTGGAAAAGTAAATGCCGTCCACGCCTTCGCTCACCAGCTTTTTCACAAAGCGCTCGAAGGTGTCGGCAATTGCGGCGAGGCCTTGCTCCAGTGCATCGGGGGCTTGCTCGATATGCGACTTGAGCAGGGCGGCATTGCGGTCCACCAGTTTCTCCGCGCTGTCCAGAGGCGAAAACACAGTCATGATGAGCGGCACATCTTTGGCGATGCGTTTGCGGATCAGGCGCAGCGCCTCGAACTGCTCGGCCAAAGCGGGCGTGTCAAGCGAAAGAGGTTTCAATTTTCGCCAGGCCTGCGCCGAGTCAAT
Source organism: Comamonadaceae bacterium (assembly GCA_947476285.1). Taxonomy (GTDB): domain Bacteria; phylum Pseudomonadota; class Gammaproteobacteria; order Burkholderiales; family Burkholderiaceae_C; genus Ramlibacter. Next base: position 42,527 of record CANJPU010000019.1, read on the forward strand.
CGGGTGGCCGGTACACACATGCAGTTTGGCCGGATCTTGCGAGGGCTGATAGCTAAAGCCCCAGCCCTCCACGTGGTAGCTCGCCCGGGCATGCACCTTCAGAAAATCCCAGTCATAGCGATCAAAGAATTCGACCATGACATCGGCCAAGCCGGCCGCGCTGGTTTCGCGCGTGAAGAAGTGGCCCCATGCGCTCACCGGCACGCGGTCGGGTGTGCCGCCGGTGATGGCGGCTTCCAGCCTTTGTCTGCGGTCCATCTTCACTTCCCCCAGACGCGTTGCAGGTAGGCCATCCAGTTCTCGCCCAATACTTTGCGCATGCGCTCATCGGACCAGCCCGATCGCTGCATCGCGTCGGCCAATGCGGGTCGGTCCTTGAGCGGGCCCAGGGGCTTGACCACCTTTTCATGGCCAAACGGCGTGAGCTGGCGCGCATAGCCTTTGTCGTGGTTGCACCATTCCATGAAGGTGCTGGGTCGGCCGTGGCCCTGCGAGGCGTCCGATCCAACGCCCACGTTGTCTTCGCCGGCCAGATCGATCACGTAGTCCAGCGCGGCCACGTAATCATCGATGGTCGAATCGTTGCCCTTTTGCATGAAGGGTCCGAATTGCGACAGGCCAATCATGCCGCCCCGCGCACCGACGGCCCGGATCAACTCATCGCTCTTGTTGCGCCCGATGTTCTTCATGCCCGCAGGCAGTATGTGCGTGAAGCAAGGCGGCTTCTTTGCGTATTCGATGGTGTCGGCGCTGGTCTGTGCGCCCACATGCGACAGATCGCACACGATGCCCACGCGCGCCATCTCGTCCACCACTTCACGGCCAAAGCCGGTCAGGCCTCCGTCGCGTGTTTCGGAATAGCCAGCGCCCGAATAGTTCTGTGTGTTGTAGGTGAGCTGCATGATCTTTACGCCCAGCTCGCTGAAGATCTGCAAAAAATCCATCCGGTCTTCAATGCCAGAAGTGTTTTGCCATGACAGCACCACAGCGGTCTTGCCCTCGCGCTTGGCACGCCGGATGTCCTCGGTGCTGTAGGCCTGCAAGATCAAGTCGTTGTTGCGCTCGAACAGGCCTTTCCATTCGATCACCTTGCCGATGGACTCGCGAAAGTTCTCCCACAGTCCGCAGGTGGCCGACACACCGGTAATGCCGCCCGCATTCCACTCCTGAAAGATTTCGCGCGACCAGTTGCAGATGTTGAGCCCGTCAAAGACGATGCTGTCACGGTAGATGCTGTTCATGTTGATGCGGCCTTGCCTTATTCGACCTTGATGCCAGCGCTGTCAATCACGGCCTTCCATTTGGCCAGCTCAGTGCCGATGAAGCCGCGCAAGGCGGCGCGCGACTCTTTCATTTCAACAAATCCCATGTCGCGGATTTTCTGCGCCAGCGCGGGCTCGGCCAGGCTGGCGCGGATTTCATGGTCAAGCTTGTCGGCCAGTGCGGCGGGCAGGCCGGGGGGCGCAACCACGGTGATCCAGCCCACCGCGCTGAAACCACGCAGGCCACTCTCGGCGATGGTGGGCACCTCGGGCATCAGCGGCGAGCGCTCGGCCGATGTCACCGCCAGCGCGCGCACGCTGCCGGCCTTCATGTGGGGCAGCATGGCCGGAATGGTGTCGGGCATCAGGGAGAGCTGGCCACCCATCAAGTCATTGAAGGCCGGCGCGCCGCCCTTGTAGGGTACGTGCAGCAGCTTGATGCCGGCCGCATGGGCAAAGCTTTCCATGAACAGGTGCTGCGTGGTGCCATTGCCTGCGGAGCCATAGCTCAGGCGCCCCGGTGCATCCTTGGCGGCCTGGATCAGGCCCTTCAAATCCTTGATGGGTGAATTGGCCAGCACCACAAACACCTGGGCCACCGCGGCCACGCCGGTGATGGGCTCAAAGTCTTTCAGTGGGTTGTAGCGCGCAGCGTTGGGCTGCAGCGTGGGCGAGATCGCCAGTGCGCCGCTTGACCCCATCAGCAAGGTCAAGCCGTCCGGCGGCTGCTTGGTGACGTAGTCGGTGCCAATGGCGCCGCCAGCGCCGGGCCGGTTGTCAATGACGATGGGCTGCTTGAGCCGCTTGGTCAGAGATTCGGCCAGCAGCCGCATGATGGTGTCGGCGCCCTGACCGGGCGGAAAGGGCACCACGAGTTTGATGGTTGCGCCGGCGGGCTGCGCCCACGCTCCTGCAGTGGTCAGTGCGAGTGTGGCGAGTGCGGCCAAGGTGCTGCGGCGGGTCGGATGCATGAGATGGTTCCTCTCGGTGATGTGAAGGCGTGCTCAACGCAGCTTGGCCGCGTGGTTCAGGGCCTGGCGCATGTCGGCGATCAAGTCGTCGATATTCTCCAACCCGGCGTGTACGCGCAGTATTTTGCTCTTATACCGGCAGGGTCGCTCGCTTGGGTGCGCCTCAGGGCGTGGTCTCAGGTGACACCCGTGCGTAGCGAATCCGGTTGCCATGAATGTGATCGATGCCCACGAACTCGTTCCTGGATTCGAATTCGATTGCGAAGGTGACAAACGGCGGGTTCAGTCGCGAGGGTGGATGACCGTCGATGGTGGTGTATTTGCGTTTCAAGTTGGTGCCGTCATACAGCCAGGTGCCCTCGTGCAGATGCTCGGTCGCCACGCCAGCAGGGTCAATGATGCGCACGGTTTCGCGAAACGCGCCGTCCGATTCAAGCCGAAGGATGCGCCGCGATTGAATGCCTGCTTCCTTGAACTCTCTGAGCCAAGTGCCCTGCAACCTCTGCGCGACCTCATCGACTCTGTCCGCGGTGCTGTCGCTTGAGCTTGCGCCCGATGGTGAACCATCACACCCGCACAAGAGCAGCGCAAGCACAAGCAGGCTTGGCGCACACACCCGTGGGAGACAGTTTGTCCGCATGATTCTTCAAGCTTTCGTCGTGGGCGAGCCAAGGCCGCGCGTGTCACTTGCCAGTGAATCCAGGCTTGCGCTTTTCCATGAAGGCCGTGCGGCCTTCCTTGTAGTCCTGGCTGTCGTGGCATCGGGCCGTCAAGGCACCGACGATGCGGTCCGCGTCGGTGCCGCTATAGCGCTCGAACATCAGCACCGCTGCTTTCGCAGCATGAATCGTCAACGGGGCGTTAGCTGCGACGCCCGCGGCGTATTCGCGCACGTGTGCTTCAAGCTGCTCGTCCTCATCCACAAAATTCACCAGCCCGAGGCGCAATGCCTCGTCCGCATGAAGCAAGCGGGCGCTAAAGAGCATGTCTCGGGTCGATGACGGACCTATCAGGCGTGCCAGCGTCGCGACGCCCTCGTATTCATACCCGATGCCCAGCTTGGCTGCCGGGATGGCGAAGCGCGATGCAGCGTTGGCAAATCGAAGGTCCGCCGTCAATGCCAGCGCGAGGCCGCCGCCTATGCAATAGCCTTGAATCATCGCGATCAGTGGCTTCTTCATGCGCGTGAGAGCGAGCAGGGCGCCCGAGACAAGCTCGGAGTAGCCTTCTTTTTGTTGCGCGTTGGCACGGTGGTTCTCGAACTCGGAAATATCGGCCCCGGCCGCGAACGATTTTCCGCCCGCTCCGTGGATGACCACCACCCGGACGTCATCATCCTTGTCGAAGGCGTCAGCCGCACCAGCCAAGCCGCGCCACATATCCATCGACACTGCGTTGCGCCGTTCAGGGTTGTTCAGCATCAGCCAGGCCACATGGTCCTGCACGCTCGCACATAGCTTCGGGGTACCCAGTTCCAGTTGTCTGGCTGTCATGAGACGGCACCTTCCTGTGTCATTCGGTCGATCGCGGACGCGTCGTATCCGAGCTCCTGCAGTATGGCCCTGCTGTGTTCTCCCGGATCAGGCCCGGCGTGATGGAATCGCTCAGGATGGGGAAACGCTGACAGATTGATGGGAGAGCGAATCAAATTGACTGCGCCAAGCGTGTTGTGCATGGCTGGGCGAGTCATGCGCAAGTGTTTGGCCTGCGGATCTTCGAAAGCCTGGCCAATGTCATAGATCGGCCCGCTGGCAACGCCCGCCGCAGTCAGCCGCTTCACCAGCTCCGCGCTGGTAAAGCGCTGCGTTACCTTGTCGATGTCTTCGCACAATTGTTGCCGATGCGCCAGGCGTGAGGCATGTGTCTGGTAGTTCGGATGGTCCCGCAATGCCGCGCAGTCCACTGCGTCACACAAAGCAAGCCACATGCGGTCGGTGTGGGCACTGATATTGACCATGCCGTCGAGGGACTTGAAGGCGCCCATGGGTGCCTGTGTCGGGTGCCCGTTGCCCTGCGGGCCAGGCGTTTCACCGGACACGGTGTAGCGCGCCGCCTGAAAATCGAGCTTGTTCAGCATGCTTTCGAACAGCGAGGTGTGGACCCACTGGCCCTGGCCCGTGTGCTCACGGTGCAGCAGGGCCAGCAAAATGCCCTGGCCCAGAAACATGCCCGCCGCGGTATCCGAGATGGCGATCCCCACGCGCATCGGGCCATGATCGGGCTGGCCAGTCACTGACATCAGTCCGCTCATGCCTTGTATGACCTGATCGACAGCCGGGCGTTCGCTGTAGGGGCCGTCCTGGCCAAACCCTGAGATGCTGGCCAGAATGATGCGCGGGTTCGAATGCTTGAGCTGCTCGTAAGTCAGACCAAGCCGCTGCTTGACGGGTGCCCGAAAATTTTCCACGACGACGTCGCTTTGAGCAATCAAGCGCTTGAGAACCTCGGAGCCACTGGGCGTCTTCAAGTCGATGCAGACGCTGCGCTTGTTGCGATGCATGTTCTGCTCATCGGATCCACGGCGTTTGCCGGTCAAGGAGCCGCGGTCTTTGCCGGCTGGCGCATCCACTCGGATGACCTTGGCGCCCCAATCAGCCAGCAGCCTGACCGCGACCGGGCCGGCGCGCGCCACAGTGAGATCAAGGACCTTGTAGCGAGACAGCGGAAGTTCCGCGGAGGCAGTCTCAGACATGCCGGGAGCGCTCAATCGGTCACCCCACCCAGGCTTCTGAGCACCCCCTGCCACAGCGCATCACGGTGGCGGTATGGCAGTACGTCCTGGCGGCCGCTGGGTTGGTCGTTCACCGAGGTTTGAACCATCACGATCCCAGACTTGGGCTGCACGAAGATGTTCTGCCCGTGGATGCCCTGCAGTGCAAAGCTGCGCTCATTGCCCGGCAGGATCCAGGTCTGATAGCCGTAGCCCATGTAAGGGGTGGCCGAGCGCGGCTTGAACGCAGGGGGCTGACGCGAAGCATCGGTCGCATCCAGCAGATAGTCCTTGGGGACGATCTCGACGCCATCGCGCACGCCGTCGTTGGCCAGCAGCATGCCAAGGCGGCCATAGTCTCGCAGCGTGGCGTTGAAACCACCGCCGGTCGATTCGACATCATCGGTGGACGCGAGCAGCCAGCGCGCCTCGGACTGCGCGCCCATGGGTTTCCACAGCCAATCCTCGGTCAGTTGGGCCACGCTCTGGCCAGTGGCCATTCTCAGCACCCGACCCAAAATTTCGGTCTCGATGGAGGCATATTGAAAGCGAGTGCCTTGCTCGGCCTGGTGCTCGGTTTTGCTATTGAGGTACTGGACAACTTTCTCTGGTTGGCGGCGATTGGCAGGCAGGTAGAGCACCCGGGCCCAGGCCCAGCTATCGTCATCGGACGTCCAGGTGTAGAGCTCGCGAAACGCGACGCCCGATGCCATGCGCAGCAGATTGCGAATCGTCGTCTGGCCATAGGCCGACGGCGCGATCTCGGGCCAGTAGTCTGCTGCCTTGTCATCCAGTGACTTGATCATGCCTTTGCGCAAGGCAATGCCCACCAGCATGGAGGTGACCGTCTTGGCCATCGAGAATGACCGAAAGCGCATCGAAGGCTGGCGGTCGTACTGATAACGCTCCAGCACAATCTGTCCATCCTTGATCACCAAGAGGCCCGTGGTCTTGGTATCGGCCATGAAGTCGTCGATGGACTTGTTGAAGAACCCCCAGCGGTAGCTGATCTCGGGTGGCTTCTGGGCATGCGGCAGTGCCCACGGCTCGGGCGCCGCATGCACGATGGCGCTACGGGCCACCTTGTCACTGGCCGACCAGGTGCCCACTCGGCACTCGGGCCGCGTCAGTGCCGCAGCGCATGTGGGGTAGGCAGCTGCCTGCCCCAGTTTTTCACTGTCCGGGCCATCAGGGCGCACTTGCCAGGTTTGGGCGCTCGCCAGACCGCTGGCCGCGGCAAAGGCCAGGGCGCAGATCGGAACCAAGCATGTGTGCAGTAGCTTCACGTGGCCATTGTGACTCGCCGACGCGCATTCATGCAACACGCTGCGAGAACAAGTGCAATCACATGCCGATGTAGATGTGATCTGGCGCCAGCCCTGCCTGATAGCGGTCGTACATGGCCTCATAGGCTGCTTCGAGGCCTCGGGCAAAGCGCGGCGTGTCAAAGAGCGCTTGGGTCAATCGATTTTCAGCGAGCCTGTGCTTGATGAGGGCGAGCTTTTGAGGATGGCTTGCCAACTCAAGGGCTATGGCTTCGTACTGCTGCGGTGAACTGGCGATCAGTTCAGGAAGATCAATCGCAGTGAGCAAACTGGCTGCGACCCGACTGGCAAATGATTCGCCCATCAAGGTCAATACCGGCAGTCCGGCCCAGAGCGCGTCGCTGGCCGTTGTGCCGGCGTTGTATGGCGAGGTGTCCAGGAACAAGTCGGCCGCCTTGTACCGTGCAAGGTACTCGTCCCTTGGCAGGCGCTTGGCGAAAACCAATCTCTCCGGTGCCACACCGCGCATCTGCGCTTGTCTTTTGAGGTGGGTCGGCGCATGTGAATTATCGGCATAAAGAAGAAGGACGCTGTTGTCAGTCGCCTTGAGAATGCGCATCCAGCGGCTGAACGTATCGGGTGTAATTTTGTAGTTGTTATTGAAGCAGCAAAATACAAACGCATCCTCGGGCAGCCCAAGTTCCTGCCGTGAGAACGTCTTGTCTGAAATGACGCGCGTGGAGTCGTTCGCTTGATAGGACGGAAGATGCAGGATCTTCTCGGTGTAAAACCTGTGCTGGCTTTGAGGGACGATGACTCTGTCGGCAAGCAGGTAATCGATATAGGGCGCGCCCGTCGTGCCCAAGTACCCGATGTAGCTTGCTTGAATGGGTGCGGCGCGATAGCTGAAAATTCCCATTCTGGCGCCAGCGGTTACGCCGCCAAGGTCGATTGCAATGTCAACCCCCAGGTCTCTGGATAATTGGGCGACTGCCTGATCGCTCTTTGATCGCACATCGACCCATTCGTCAAACGCCTTGGCGACTCTCTTGTGTGTCTGGCTTTGGGTGTCGGTGCCAAATGAGATGGCGATGGTCTCAAAGCGATCTTTGTTGTGCGATTCGAATAACTGCGCCAAGAGGAAAGAAACCGGATGCTCGCCAAAATCGGCTGAGTAGTAGGCCACGCGTATCTTCTGCCTGGGCACGCGTCTCGCAATAACGCCTAAAGCACTGTTCTGGGGAGCTTTGGTCTTGACCCAAATCTCACTTGCCAACTTGTGCAGCATCGGCGAGTCGCACGCCGCGAGCAAGGGGAATCCCGACGAGACTGTGGCGCCGGATCTAACTTGAGATTCGACTGCGCTGAGGCGTTCTGAAAAGCCTTGCCAGTCGCACATCTGCATTTGTGTGTGAAGTCGACTCCCAAGCAAGAACTCGTAATCGGGTTTCAGTGCGATGGCTTTGTCGTAACTCGCAAGCGCCTCGTCCAGGCGCTTGAATTCTCTTAAGGCATTGCCTCGGCTGTTGTATGCGTCGGGGCTATCGGGTTTGAGGCTGATGGCCTTGTCGTAGCTGGCGATGGCGGCATCTACTTGCTTGAGATCCCTCAGCGCTTGGCCGCGATTGCTGTAGGCGTCGGCGTAGTCAGGCTTGAGTTTGATGGCTTTGTCGTAGCTCGCAAGCGCCTCGTCCAGGCGGCCGAGCTCTCTCAGGGCATTGCCACGGTTGTTGTATGTTTCGGGGGATTCGAGCCCGAGGCTGATGGCCGTGTCGTAGCTGGAAATGGCCAAGGCAAGCTGCCCAAGTCCTATCAAGGTATGGGCGCGATTGTTGTAGGCTGCGGCATAGTCCGGTTTGAGCTCAATGGCCTCGTCGTAACTCGCCAGCGCCTCGTCCAGGCGCTTGAGTCCTCTCAAGGCAGTGCCGCGATTGCTGTAGGCGTCTGCGTAGTCTGGCTTGCGGCTGATGGCCTCGTCGTAACTCGCCAGCGCCTCGGTGAAGCGGCTGAGCTCTCGTAAGGCATTGCCACGGTTCTTGTATGCCTCAGGGTAATTGGGTCTGAGGCTGATGGCCGTGTCGTAGCTGGCAATGGCGGCAACTCGCTGCGTCAACTCCTTGAGTGCATTTCCCAGGTTGTTGTGGACATGAGCGTGGGAAGGGTCGATCGCGATGGCTTGGCCAAAGAACGCAACAGCCGCTTCAAAGTCCTGAGTCTGGCCCGCGATGACGCCGAGCAAGTGCAGTGCTTCAAAGTGCTCGGGGCTTTGCGCGAGCACGGCCTGGTAAATCGGCCTTGCCTCAGTCAGCCTGCCCTGTTGATGTAAGGCCAGCCCGGTTTGCAGCAGCTCGGCCAAGAGTTGCCGTGCCTGTTGTGGGTCTATCGGCTCTTGGTGCTGAGGGGTTTGCGTGGGGCGAGTCACGCGATCATCTTATCGCGCTCAATCTACTGGTTTTGCTTGCTCTATTCGTCCAGCAAGCTCACTCCGTGACTTCGAAGCGACGCGATGGATTCCATGCTCAAACCCCAGTCACGCAGTGCCTGCAGGCCGCCTTCACCGCGCATCGGCGGCTGTGTGGGTGTGTGGGCGGCACTGCCCGAAAAGCGCGGGGCGGGTGCGGGCTGCACAACGCCGCCGACCTCGACGAAGGAATCGCGTGCCACGGCGTGCGCATCTGCTCTGGCCTCGGCGAAGGACAGCACCGGCGTCACACATGCATCCGAGTGATCGAAAACCGAACGCCACTCAGATCGGGTCCGCGTCTTGAATGCCTGCGCGATGATGGTGCCGATCTGCGGCCAGTGCGAGCGGTCCTTGCGGTCCGGTACCGTTGCCGGGTTCAGGCCGAGTTCCTTCAACAGCAAGGCATAGAACTCGTCTTCGTTGGCGCCCACCGCCATGAACTGGCCATCGGCGGTTTCATACGTCGCATACCAAGGCGCCGAACCATCCAGATGATTTTGGCCCCGTCCGTCCTTCCATCGACCGGATGCAAGCATGCCGCTGAACAGCGTGCCCAGCAGCGACGCGCCTTCGAACATTGCAGCATCCACCACCTGGCCCTTGCCGGTGCGCGACGCCTCCAGCAGGCCGCAGGCGATTCCAAAGGCCAGCAGCATCCCACCGCCACCCATGTCGCCCAGCAAGTTGAGCGGCACGGTGGGTGGCTCGCCGGCGCGGCCGATTGCGCCGAGCACTCCGCCCAATGCGATGTAATTGATGTCGTGCCCTGCGGTGGCCGCACGCGGGCCAGACTGCCCCCAGCCTGTCATGCGCCCATAGATGAGTCTGGGATTGCGGGCCAGGCATGCATCCGGACCCAGCCCGCGCCGCTCAAGAGCCCCAGGTCGGAACACGTCGATCAGCGCGTCAGCGCGCTCGACCAGCGTGAGCACCGCCTCAGTTGCACCATCTGCCTTGAGATCGACCATGACAGAGCGCTTGCCCCGCATCATTGTCTCGAACCGTCGCTCACCATACTTGCCCATGCCCGGTGGCCCGACCCGGTCCAGCAGAAGCACGTCCGCGCCCATGTCGGCGAGCATCATGCCCGCAAACGGCCCTGGCCCGCTGCCCTGGAATTCGATGACCCGAAAGCCGGAAAGAGGTCCCATGGTGGTGACGGAATTTTCAGCGCGCGCCGGGGCGACGCAGAACGATTCCGGACTTCTCGCGGTCGAACATGGACGCAAGGTCTGCCTGCGCTTGTTCGACCAGTTTGAATTTCTGGACCCTGTGGCTGAGCGTGCGCGGCAGATCATCCACCAGCCGAACAAAACGCGGAACCATGTAGTAAGCCATATTCTTGCTGCAGAATTCGAGCAACTCCATCTCAGTCAGGGTGTGGCCGGGTTTGCACACGATGCTCGCCGCCACTTCTTCTTCGCTCAACTCCGCTGTGATGGCGTAGACGGCCACCTCCCCCACGGCTGGGTGCGAGGCGATGGCTTGCTCGACCTCGGCGCAGGAGATGTTCTCGCCGCGTCGCCTGATTGCGTCTTTCTTGCGTCCCACGAATTGAAGGTAGCCGTCTGCGTCAAGGTACCCAAGGTCGCCTGTGTGGAACCACATGTTGCGCATGGCCGCCAGTGTGGCTTCGGGCATTTTGTAATAGCCCTGCGAGGTGTTCCACACGTTGTTGCTGCGAACAACGATCTCGCCAGGCTGCCCAGACGGCATGTCAAGATCGTCCTCGTCCACGATGCGCAGTTCGATGCCGCGCCGGGGCCGTCCAGCCGAGCCCAGTTTGGATCGCGGGTCTGCCGCGGTGAACGCGGCGATCTGCCCAAAATCCGAAAGGCCATAGCCGCTGACGATCTTGACGCCGAAGCGCGCCTCGAACTCGCTGCCGTAGCGCGGCACCGGAACCATTCGGCACAGCCGCAGTGAATGCGCACGATCGTCGCTTGAGGGCGGCTGATTCATGATGATGTCGGACATGGCACCCAGTGCGTTGCACAGCGTGACCTTGTAGTCGCGGATGTCAGGCCAGAAGCGGCTCATCGAAAATCGCCGGGTCATCACCACACTGGCGCCCGCCAGCATCGCCGCATAGGTGACGCCGAACAGGGCGCTCACATGGAACATGGGCAGGCAGACGTAGGCGATATCCTCAGGCCGATAGTCGTGCTCCTGCGCATTGTTCGCCGCATACCCCAGGCAGTGCGCATGCGGGTACATGTTCAGCTTGGAAGGGCCGGTCGTGCCGGAGGTGTAGGACAGGAATGCGAGGTCGGTAAAACGAACCTGCGAATCAATCGGGGAATCACCATGCTGTTCGAGCTCGGCGAAAGAAATGCAGGCAGCCTCGGGCCATGGGGAAGCGACAGGCGATGGGCCCTCGCCCAGGACGATGATGGATTTCAAGGCGAGGGGCGCCGCGTTGTCGGTGCCGGTGAAGCTCTCTTGCAATGCGGCATCGACGACCAGCACGGTGGCGTCGGACAGATTCACCAGATGCCGCAGCTGGCTGCCGCGGGCCGCTGTGTTGACCGGCACCACCACCGCGCCAAGCTTGCCGAGCGCAAAGTAGAGAAGAAGCTGTTCGGGCGAGTTCTCCATCATCACCGCGACGTGCGCGCCCTTGCTCACCCCGTTTGCAAGAAGCCCGCTCGCCAGCCGATTCGAGAGCAGGTCCAGATCCCTGTAGGTGAAAGTGCGGCCATCTGGGACAAAGCTGAGAAACACCTTTGAGCCCAACTGCTCGGCCTGCCGTGCGAGCACCTGGCCGATGGTGCGCTGCTGCAAGGGAAAGCTGATGGAGGACATCCTCAAGACTCCATGGCCCCGTTAAGCCGGTCCATGGTGTCCGAGAAATCCGAGAGCATGGTGTAGACGACTTGCTTGACGGTGGTTTCCTCGCGCAGTTGCCCGACGACCTGGCCGGCTGGATAGGACAGCAGCGGTTCTGAGCGAAAGCGCACCATGCGCTCCAGCGCTTCGTTGACCAGCATCGACTGCAGCGGCATGCGCAGCGCCTTGGGTGCGCCCTCGGCCTCCCAGGCTTCCACCCAGGCCGAGCGCAGACGACGCGCGGGCTTTCCGGTGCCACAACGTGAGCGAAGCGTATCGCTGGAAGTCGCTGCGAACAGTTTCTTCTTGAGTTCAGGGATGACCTCGCTCTCGGCAGTGCCCAGCCACACAGTCCCCGTCCATGCGCCCTGCGCGCCCAGCGCAAGCACGGCTGCGAGCTGACGTCCATTGCCGATGCCACCGGCTGCAAGCACTGGGATGGGTGAGACCAGGTCCACCACTTCGGGAACCAGGACAAGCGTAGAGATCTCTCCGGTGTGGCCGGCTGCCTCCCAGCCCTGCGCGACGATGATGTCAACGCCTGCGTCGGCCTGAGTCTTGGCATGCTTGGGGTGCCCTATCAGGCCGGCGACTTTCAAGCCCAGCGAGTGCGCGCGCTCAATCACGTGTGCAGGCGGTGCGCCCAGCGCGCTGACGATCATGCGGGCCTGGGGATGCCGGTACACGACTTCCAGGCGCTTCTCGGCCTCGCGGTGCGTGCGTGTCAGATCTGACATGTACTCACGCATCATCTCTTCGCTCTGCTCTTTGGAGAGTTCGGGCACGTCGTACTTGCGCATCAAGGCGGCGACGAACTCCCGGTGTTCCTTGGGAAGGTATTGATTGACTGTTTCGGGTGTCAGGTTTTCATATTCCTTGGGCTGCTTGGACGGGAACAGAACGTCCACACCATAGGGCTTGCCGTCACAGTGCTGGTCCAGCCAACTGAGTTCGAGTTCAAGCTGATCTGCGGTGAAGTGCGAAGTGCCCAGCGTTCCCATGCCGCCGCTGCGACTGACCGCCGCGACCACATCGCGGCAGTGTGAGAACGCGAAGATCGGCGCGGTCAATCCGAACATTTCCATCACAGGGGTGTGCATCTCTGACTCCTCGAAAATAGTACTTCTGTTGTTTCCACAAGCTATGGTGGTCAGCAAGGAATATGCCACACGCGATGATGAAATGTGTTCGCGCAATTACCAATGAGCAGACACTATTTGTTTGTCCATGATTGTTCTCCATGAGGACATCTTGGCCCTGCATGTATCGGGTCGATACACTCGCGTGTGATTCGATGGCATCTTGATCTGCTGCGCTGCAACAGTGGATAGGGCAATTTGCTGGCACATGCTTTGCAAAGTCCATCGGTACGCATCGGCGTACATCGGTTCGATCAAGACAAGGAGACACTCGGTGAGCAACACGCGCACGCATGAAGTGGATGTGGTCGTTATCGGTTGCGGTTGCGCCGGCAGTTGCGCGGCCATTGAGGCATTTGACCAGGGTGCCCAGGTCGTGGTGCTGGAGAAGCAGCCGGCTGACTCGCACCACTCGAACACCCGCATGAGCGGAGGCGGCTTTCACTGCCCAAGGCGCGATGGCGATCCTGAGGCGCTCAGAGCCTATGCGAAAGCTCTATTTTCCGGCGTGGGGCTGCCCTTGTGGCTGGATGGCGGGCATGCACCCTATGCCGATGAGTTGGCGCAGATATGGGCCGCACAGGCTCCCGGCAATGAGGAATTCATGCGCGGTCTCGACCCGAGTTTCAAGACCGTCAGCATGGCTGGCGTCGCGTTCCCGGATTTTCCGGGCGCGAAAGAGTCTGGTTATGCGGTTGTGAGAAGCACCTACACCGGCACCAGGGACGAGGCGACGCAATTTCGCCTGACACGCAAGCTCGACAAGAGCGAGAAGGAATCGGGAGAAGCCTTCAACGCCTGCCTGCAGACGGGATTGCGCAACCGAAACATTCCCATTCATTACGACACACCGGCCAGCGGCCTGATCACCGATGCCGAAGGCGCAGTCGTGGGTGTGAATGCGCTGCACTGCGGCGAGCCAGTGAGGTATCGGGCGCGGCGCGGCGTGATACTCACCTCAGGCGGCTACCAGTACAACCTGAACATGCGCAAGGCCTTTCTGGACGGCCCGAGCGTGGAGGGCTGGGCCTTCTATGGAACCATGGCCAATACGGGCGACGGCATCCGAATGGCGCTCAAGACGGGCGCGGCCTTGTCCAGAATCGGTAGTGTGGCCGGGCGGATCATCGCTGCGGTGCCTGAGCGAAGGCATGGGGTCAAGGTGGGCTTTAACACGAACGGTGTGGGCAAGCCCAATGAGATCGTCGTTGACAGCTACGGGCGCCGGTTTGCATCGGAGAGGCGCATCACCAAAGACCCGAGCCGCTATCACTTCTACAAGGAGGCCTTGCTGTTCGACACGATCGCACTCGACTATCCGCGCATCCCTTCATGGATGGTGTTCGACGAAGACTTGCGCAGCAAGGGGCCGGTGGTGCGCACGGCGGCAGCGTCGTATCACGGCATCGACTGGGACGATGGCAATCTCAACGCGATCGAGAAAGGCTGGATACTCAAGGCCGACACGCTGCAGGAGTTAGCGCACAAGATTCGCCAACACCCGGACAACCGCGAGCGCATGGAGCCGGGCGTTCTGGAGGGCGCAATTGCAGCCTACAACGCGCATTGCGCTCGGGGGCGTGACACCGACTTCGATCGCGAGCCAGATTCACTGGGCCCCGTGCAAAGGCCGCCCTTCTACGCCTTGCCTCTGTATCCCGGCGGCCCCAACACCAAGGGGGGGCTCTCGGTGAACGCACAGCGCCAGGTGCTTGATTGGCAGGATCAGCGCATTCCTCGGCTCTATGCTGCCGGAGAAATCGCTTCGGTCTTTCAGTTCGCCTATCAGGGCGGCGGCAATCTGGCCGAAGGCATTGTGTTTGGCCGATACGCTGGCCGAATGGCGGCCGCAGAAGAGCCGCTGAAAGACTGAGCCCAACGCTAATCCCAACGCTGGCGCACCCGCTCCGATATCTGTACATTGCAGACCAGTAGTTCATCACAGGAGGCAGAGATGTTGCAGTTTATGCGTGCTTCGAAGTTCCCCAAGGCATTGCTCGCCTTTGCAGCGGTTTCATGGGTGGCCAGCGCAGCCGCGCAGACCGGCGCTAGCCGATACCCTGACAAGCCGATTCGGATCATCGTGCCAGTTGGCGCGGGTGGCAGCACCGATGTGATCACCCGGATCGTCACCGAAAGGCTGGCCGCGAAACTCGGGCAGACGATCATCGTCGACAACAAGCCCGGTGCCGGTGGCATTGTCGGTACCGAACTGGCGGCCAAGGCAGCGCCTGACGGCTACACGCTTCTCATGGGCTATGCGGCATTTGCACTGTCGCCTCACCTGGTCAAGACTGTGGCTTACGATCCGCGCACCTTTGTGCCCATCTCGCAAGTGGCGACCCAGGCGATCGCGATTGCAGCGCATCCTTCGTTCGCACCCAGAACGCCTCGGGAAATCGTGGACTGGACGAAGGCCAATCCCGGCAAGCTGAACGTCGGAATTTCCACGACAGGCAGCTCGGGTCATGTCGCCTTCGAGCAATTGAGGTTGCAGACCGGCCTGGATGCGCAAGGCGTCATTTACAAGAGCGCAGCAGCCAACATGACCGCAGTGCTGTCAAGCGAAGTGCCGATGTCATTTGTCAGTGTGTCCGGTGCCCTGCCTTTTCAAAAGTCCGGGCAGCTTCGCATCGTCGCCACCCTCACCGACAAGCGCACGCCGCAGACGCCCAACGTGCCCACGTTCAACGAGTCGGGTGTGCCGGGCGTGAGCAAACTGGTGTCGACCGGCTGGACCGGCCTGCTGGCCCCACCGGGCACACCCAAACCGATCGTCGACCGCGTCTACGCGGCGCTGGTGGAGGTGCTGGCAGAGCCGGCGATCATCGCGAAACTCGAAGTCGTGGGCGTCAATGTTCTGGGCAGTTCGCCGGCAGAATTCGCCAAGGAAATCGAGGCGGAAAGCATCGAGTTCAAGACGGTCGTTGAGCGCTCTGGCATGAAGATGCGTTAGCCACACTGAGCTTCAAAACGAAAAATTCCGCCCCGCGTGCTCTTTGGTCAGGCGTGCGACGGCCGCGTCACACACCATGTCGGCGACTTCCAAGAGTTCGGCCTCGCTGATGAATTCTGGGTTTTCCTTGATTTCGATGCAAACCGATTCGGGAACCTTTTGAGCATGCATGACGGTCTTGGCGAGCTTGTTGAACTGGCCCGTGGACACCACAACCGCAGGCATGCCGCGCTTGATCAACTGTGCTGCGTCATGGACACTCCACGACGTGCACGAACCTCAGTTGGCCAAGCCGACGACAGCGCCGGCGCATTCCTTGGCTATGCGGTCGAGCAATTCCGGGGGCGGCGCCGGTTGCGTGGGTACTGAATAGACCCGCAGTCCGGCGATGCCGTGGCGCTCCTTGAGCAACTCTTCCATGCGCAGGCCGATCTTTCCGAAACTGACCCACCCGTTGCTGACAAAGGCAATCCACTTGTCCTTCAGTTCGCCAACCTTGGGCACAAACAATTGCCGGCCCAGTTTGGGCGAAGTGGGATTGAGATACTCAATCTCCATAGGCGGATTCATCTGAGTCATTCAATGCTCCTGGCAGGAAGATCGATTCCGACGGTCACTGGATCAGTGTGGCCAAAGCTCGGGATGTAGGTGATGTGGTAGGCCTCAGGTCCGCCGGCCACCACGATGGCGATGTCTTCTGCCTTGCGGCACACCAGGCACATCTCGTCAGGCGCGTAGTTGTCATAGATGGCGCCTACCAGCAGCCGCTCTTCGGGCATGCGTGAGCGGGGAATCTTGCAGCGCTCGAACAATTCTTGCTTGACGCGCGACTTGTCCCAGCCGTGCTCCGAAAAAATCTTCGCGTGCCCCGGTGTCAGCAGCAGCAATGGACTGCCCCAGGCATTGCGGTATGCGTTGTATCCGGCGCAGCGCATCGACTCGGCCACCACATGCACGATGGTCTCTGGCTTTTGGTAGATGGCAATGACGTTGGTCGTGCCCTGTCCGCCGAACGCGGTGACGGCGCTTTGGTCGGCGCTAAAGCCATGCTCGACGTGATACGGATCCCAGGGACTTTGCTCTTGCAGTTCACCAAAGCAGCAGGTGAACTTGCCCGGCATCCCGTGGGTGGCTTTGTCGACGTCGCCTGGTGAGCCGCCTGCGCAGTTGAGCAGAATCAGTCGCAGTGCGCGGCCGATCGTGGCGTTGGCGCGCCACCCCGGTCCCAGGCAGTTGCGGCCGCAGTTGATGTCAATCTCGCCCCGTATCGGGCCATTGACCAGCAAGACCGGAGAGACTGGATTGGTCGTCGTCTGGATCCCCAGCAGGTTGAAGTCGGGATTGGAAACCGCTTTCACTGCAGCGATGACGACCGGAAGATATTCAGGCAGGCAGCCCGCCATGACCGCATTGATCGCGACCTGTTCCACAGTGACAGGCTCGTCATTGGGCATCAGCGTCGCAACTGTGTCATCGGGCGGCAACCCGACATGGTCGATCATCTCCCAGACGGCACTCTGAGTGGGTGGCAACACCGGCAAGCCATCGGTGAAGCCGCGACTGTACATGTCGTCGAACACCGCACGCGCGTCATTGCGTGTTCTAAGCGTTTGCGCTTTCAGGGCCTTCATGCAGAAGTGCTTCGCAGGACTACTTCTTTTCGGCTGCGGGCTTCTTCACAACGCTGGCGTATTTAGCCGTCTCATTCTTGAGGAAGGACTCGAACTGTTCGGGGGTCGAGATGAAAGGCTGCCCGCCCTGACTCTCCAGTCTCGCAACCACGGCGGGCATCTTCAGAATTTTGTTGATGCTTGCAGAGTATCTATCGACGATCGGCTTGGGTGTACCCGCCAAGGCCACGATGCCGAACCATAACTGCATGTTCATTGGGCGCACGCCCGCCTCGGCAAGCGTGGGCACGTCTGGCAGAAGCGACACCCGGGTCTCGCTATCGACCGCCAGCGCCTTGATCTTTCCGGACTTGATGTGCGGCAGGACCGACAGCACGGAAGAGACATACAAATGGATGCGTCCCCCGATGAGGTCAACCAGGATGGGCGCGGCCCCCTGGTAGGGGATCTCTTGCATCTTCAAGCCCACCACGTCGCCGAACATCTGAGTAGCCAGACCATTGGACGACCCCACTCCGGGCGACCCGAAGTTGATGGAGCCTTCCTTCTTGCCAAAGGCGATGAACTCCGCAACCGTGTTGGCCGGCACCGCTGGCCCGGTCGTCAAGACATACGGCCCGCTTGAGAGCGTGGCGATGGGCGCGAAATCCTTGATCGGGTCGAACAGAGCGTTCGGCATGATCAGTGGGTTGATGACGTGCGAGGTGTAAATCAGCAGGATGGAGTTTCCATCCGCAGGCTGGTTCGCAAGAGCCTGCATCGACACGATGCTCGTCGCACCGGGTCGGTTCTCAACGATCACCGGCGAAGCCAGATCCTCGGACATGTACTGGCCGATCAATCTTGCGAGGATGTCGGTGGACCCACCGGCAGGGCCGGGCACAAACAATCGTATGGGCTTGCCAGGCTGCTGAGCAGCCGCCATCGACCCGGTAAGGGCCAGTGCTGCGCACATGCACAGTGACTGAGCCAATCGCAAGAGCATTCTCATTGGGCACCTCTCGATGACGAACCGACAAAACAATGACCAAATAACGGCATGACGCAGCAGGCAATGTACCAGCGACTGCGCTGCACCGCCAGCGGGCTGCCCCGAATGCGATAGGCGTTTACTGAGGCAAACGCTTCAGTGATGCGGTCAGCTCCTGGCACGCGCGTATCGCGCTGCATCAACGGGGTTTCGCTGCGACAGGCACGTCTCAAACTGCTACAGTTGGCTGCGCTCACGATCCGCGGATACAAGCATTTCCCTCGCGATGGGGTCAAGCGGTCGGGCAGCAAATCGCAATAGAAGGAGCCAAAGAAATGCAGCCTCCACAAGAGAGCGCCGACCTGGCCGACGTCTTTGCGCGGCACACAGTCGATACCACTTTCGATGCACTGCCGCTTGCTGCCGTCGAGGCCGCCCGCTCCAGCACGCTCGATACGCTTGGATGCATGGTTGGCGCAACCGGTTTCGTGCCAGCGCTGCGCAACATCGTCGAGCTCTTGCGCGAAGCTGGCGGCAAGCCCGAAAGCACCATCATCGGCTTCGGCGCACGCGTGCCTGCTTGGGAGGCCGCGTTTGCCAACGGTGCGATGGCGCACTGCCTGGACTACGACGACCACATGCCCGAAGGCCACCATCCCAGCAGTGCCGTCGTGCCTGCCGTCTTCGCAGTGGCCGAGCGGCTGGGCCACGTCAATGGCAAGGACTTTCTCGCCGCGATCGCTCTGGGTCAGGACATCTTTGCCCGGTTGCGTCGCAACGTTCAGTGGAAGCAGGACTGGCACCTCTCGCCGGTGCTCGGCATTTACGCAGCGACGGCGGCCTGCGGCAAGCTGCTGGGTTTGAATCAAAAGCAGATGGTGAACGCGCTGGGCATCGCGACCTGTCAGTCGGCATGCACGATGGAACTGGGCTACGGGGTTGGCAGCGATCTGCGCGGCATGTACCCCGCATTCGCCAGCAAAGGCGCTGTGTTTTCTGCGTTGCTCGCGCAGCGCGGCATCACCGGCGTGCAGACCGCCTTCGAGGGCAGGGCCGGTGTGATGCCGGTGTACTTTGACGGAAAGTGGGACAAGCAAGCTATGGTCGCCAAGCTCGGGCGCGACTACCAAGGTGCCGCCACCATGTACAAGCCCTGGCCCAGTTGCGGCGCATCGCATGTGTACATCGATGCCACGCTCAAGCTGCTCGCTGCACACCCACTTGGTGGTGCCGACATTGAAAAAGTCATCGTCCACGTGGGTGACTTCGCGCAGCGTCTGTGCGAACCGCTTGCCGCCAGGCGCCGGCCCGCTACCGTCGTCGATTCCAAGTTCAGCATTCCCTATGCGGTGGCGCAGGCCGTGGCACGCGGGCGTGTCGGTCTGGGCGACTTCACTGAAGCAGCCCTGCGCGATCCCGAGGTGCTGCGCGTGGCGGACAAAGTGGAATTCGTCACCGACCCGCAGTACAACTGGAGCATGCACCTGCCCGGCGGCAGGGTCACGATTGTCACGCGGTCGGGCCAGAGCTTGTCTTGCGAGAGCCATTCGGACAATGTTCGCGGCAGTGCGGCAAACCCGCTGACGTGGATCGACCTCGTGGAAAAATTCTCGGAATGCGCACGCCATGCAGCGAACCCAATCTCACCGGCCACCACTGCGCAAGTCTGCGACGCCATCCACAAGATCGAAGAGGTGGACGATGTCGCCTCGATCATTGCCCTGCTGGGCTGAAGCACGCGAGGTTCCATGACAGCGCAACAGAACGTTCAATCGATATCTCTCCCGCCGGCGGGTGCTGGCCTTCGCATCGATGAGATCGAGCTGGTCTTGCTCGACACGACGCCGCGCCTGAAGCGGCGCATATCCACCGGAGAGCTCGCCTACGGAGATGCGAAAAGCCCCATGGGCAAGCCCGTATTCCTGCGGGTGCGCGCGGGCGGTTTCTCGGGATGGAGCCAACTGCGCCCGGCCAATCCCTATCAGGGCGACACCGCAGCCGGTGCCTACGCGGCGCTGCGAGACTTCTATGCGCCCAAAGTGATCGGGCAAGACGCGTGGCGCTCGGTCGCGATCTTGCGGCAATGCGAAACCATGCTGCCGGATAACCCGGTGCCATTGGCGCTGCTCGATATGGCGCTGCACGACCTGGTCGGACGCGCGGTGGGTGTGCCTGTTCATGCCCTTCTGGGCGGCGCCTGCCGCGATCGCATCCCGATGGAGTGGTCGATTGGACTCTCGGATGAAGAGACCATGGTGCGCGAGGCCGCCATGGCGGTCGAGCGCTACGAGGTGCCTTACTTGTGCGTCAAGGTCGGCCCGTCGCCGCGCCTTGAAGAAGACGTCCGCGCCGTCAAGCGCATCCGCAAGGAGGTAGGGCCGCACATCAAGCTGGGCATGGATGCCAACACCAGCTACGACCTGGTCGCCGCGACCCATTTGGTGGAGCGCCTGCAGGACGCGGACATCACCTATTTCGAGCAGCCTCTTGCCGTGCGTGCGCTGCGCGACACGGCGGTGCTTCGCAGCCGTGCGCGCTGCGCGATCATGGCCGATGAGTCGGTCTACGGCATCGCCGATGCGCTTGCGATCGCGGCGGGCGATGCATTCGATGTGCTTGCCAACAAGTTCATCAAGTCGGGTGGCTTCAGGCGCTCGCGCGAGATCGCCACAATCGCCGATGCCGTGGGGCGCAGCATGAACTGCGCCGGCACGGCCAACGGCTCGTACCTCGAAGCCATTGCCGGCGCGCACCTGTGTGCGGCCGTACCGAATCACGTCTTCGGCGCTGAGTTCGTGATGGGCTTGCCGCAGGTTGATGTCGATCCGCTGGTGCAGAACCGGCCGGTGGAATTGAAAGACGGGCACGCCACGGTGCCGATGCTGCCGGGTTTGGGCGCGCAGCTCGACGAGGCGGTGCTGGACCGGATCGCGATTGCGCGGCAAGTGTTCCGCTGACCACGACCGAAGCGCACGGCCGGGTATGCGCGCAGCACCTGCGACTATCAGGCTCGATGAGTAGTGGCATTCCCTGATCGAATTTAGACAAAGGTCGATAAACTGGTGTCTTGGCGCAATTAATTTTGCGCTAAGACAATATTGTGCGACGAATTGCCAGGCTGACCTCACACCATGACCTTGAACTTTCGCCTTCTCTCGGGGCATCTTGGCGCCGAGATTCTGGATTTCGATCCGCGCGACGAATTCAACGAAACACTTACCGGTGAACTGCGCCTGGCCTTGCAAGCGCACCACGTTCTGCTGTTTCGCGGCAAGCCCCTGGGCGAAGAGCAGCAAGTGCGCCTGACCCAGATTGCTGGTGTGCTCACGTACCGCGGGTATGGGAACTACACGGATCCGGACCAGAAATCTTCCCTCGTCTCGAATGCGCACGAAGGTGGCCTCTTCGGGGATGGCGAGCTGTCGTTCCATTCTGATCTGAGTTTCACACCGCACATCCTGAAGGCGCGCTCCTTGCATGCACTGATCCTTCCGACTTATTCAGAGGCTGGCGGAGAAACTTTGTTCTCCGATGTGCAGGCGGCCTACGACGAACTTGCGCCGCAGTTGAAGGCAGCGGTCGAGCCCTTGCAGGCCCGCTTTTGCGCCACATACGATTTTGGCGACCGCAGTGAAGTCGTCGAATTTGTGCGGCCCTTGATCGGAACGCATCCGCAGACAGGGCGTCGCTTCATTGCGGCGAGCCGCGCCGTGACCAAAGAGGTGATCGGCATGGAGCGGGCCGAGTACAGGCCACTGCTCAAAGCGCTGTGGGCGCACATAGAGCAGCCGCAGTACATCTACCGCCATCGCTGGCAGATTGCCGACACGCTGTTGTGGGACAACATCGCCGTGCAGCACGCGCGCACACCCTTCGACCCAAAGGAAAAGCGTGCTCTGCGGGCGGTGTCGGTGGACGATCCGGCCATCGCCGTGACGCCGACGCAGCCCTCGGAAGCCGTGGCGTGAAGCCGGCAGGCTGGCAACAGAGTCATCCGAGAAGGATCGACATGCGCGTCAAGCGAACATTCATCATGATGCTCTTTGCTGTGCTGCTTGCGCCTGCGGCCGCGATCGCGCAGGGCTATCCCGAGAGGCCGATCAAGCTGATCGTGCCGTTTGCGCCCGGCAGCTCGCCCGACCTGACCGCACGCCTGGTCGCCGAGCATGCGGCCAAGTATTTGTCCCAACCCATCGTTGTCGAGTCTCGCCCAGGGGCAGGGGGGAACATCGGCGTTGTAGCTGCGGCGCGGGCTGCCCCGGACGGCTACACGCTTTTGTCCGGCGGCAGCGGCACGCACGCGGTCAACCCGGCGCTCTACGCCAACCTTCCCTTTGATCCAGTCAAGGATTTCGAGCCCGTGATCGATCTCTATACCAGCGGGCTGGTGGTCGTCGTGATGCCCGATTTCGCGGTGGCGGGCCTGAAGGATCTTGCCGACAAGGCCAAGACCTTGCCTGGCGGCGAGCTGCGGTTCGGCGTGCCGCATTCGTCAGCGCACCTGACGATGGAGGCCTTGCGCAAGGGGTCGGGGCTGAACTTGGTCGGGGTGAACTACGTGAACAACGCAGCTGCCATGCTGGGGCTTTTGCGCGGTGACGTGCACATGCTCGCCGATACGGTCACCGTGCTGGCCTCGCGTGTGCAGAGCGGCGAGGTCAAAGCCATTGGCGTGCCGATGAAAGAGCGCTCGAAGGCCCTTCCGAGCGTGCCAACATTTGCCGAACAAGGCGTCAACGCGGATCTGCTGACATGGACCGGCTTTTTTGCTCCCAGGGGAACCCCCAGGGATATCGTCGCCAAGCTCAACGCCGTCTTCAACCAAGTGCTCAAAGAGCCGCAGGTGCTCGCCGTCCTGAACCGCAACGCGCTTGGACCGACCGGTGGCTCACCGCAGCAGTTCGAGGCGAAGATTGCGAGCGAACTCATTCGTTGGCGGGCGATGGTCCGCGAAGCAGGACTCAAGGCACAGTAATCCCATGAACACCAACACCAGCACCAACACCAACACCGACCCAGCACGCGACCAAGAGGTCCTGTCCAATGCCTTGCAGGGCCTTCTCGGCCTGCTTGGCATCAGCCTGGACGACGCGGGCGCCAGCTTTGCCTTCACGGGCCAGGAGCCCGTATTTCGCAGTCGCCTGCGTATCGCGTCGGCCATGGCCATTCCGATTGCAGCGGAGGCCATCGGTGTCGCCGCGCTCTGGAGGGCGCGCACCGATCGACGCCAATCCATCGAGGTGAACCTCAAGGCCGCCGGGGCGGCCGTCAACTCGACCTATTACATCAAGCAGAGCGGCTACCCCATCGGATATGGCTTCGCGCCGACGGACCCGCTGACCGGATACTTCCAGACCCGCGACGGGCGGTGGGTCAGGACCGTGGGTTCCCGGCCCCGGCTGCGCGACCGCATGCTGGACCTGCTGGGCTGCGGCAATGTGCCGCACGCGATTGCCAAGGCCATCTTGCAATGGAACGGGCAGGAACTCGAAGATGTGTGCGCCGAACAAGGGCTGGTCTGCACGCTGATCCGCACGGAGCAAGAGTGGCGCGCCCACCCGCAGGGGCGCGCGTTGGCGCAGCAGCCAGTTGTGTCGCTAAGGAAAGTGGGCGACAGCCCCGCTGAGCCACTCGGCCCCGGCGAGCGACCTCTGTCCGGGATTCGCGTGGTGGAGCTCACGCACATACTGGCCGGTCCAGGTGCGACACGCTCCCTGGCCGCACAAGGCGCCGAGGTGATTCGCATCTCCTCGCCCATTGCCAACGATCCCCACTACATGATCGTCGACACCGGCTTCGGAAAGAAGACGGCGTTTCTGGACCTGGACATTCCCGCCGATGTGTTGCGACTGAAGGAACTGGTTGCAGGGTGCGACGTGTTCGTGAGTTCGCAGCGGCCTGGCAGCCTGGACGCACGCGGGCTGTCTGCACAGGAGCTTCGGCGCGTGCGCCCCGGCCTCATCACGCTGGCCATCGACTGCTACGGAGACGGGCCCTGGTTTGGCCGCCGCGGGTTCGATCCAAACGCTCAGTCGGCTTGCGGCATCGCGGTGGAGGAGGGTTCGTTCGAAGCTCCCCGATCGCCGACATCGAGCCTGCTCGCCGATTTCCTTTGCTCTTACCTCGGCGCTGCGGGAGTCGTATCGGCACTGTATCGCCGCGCAACTGGCGGCGGTGCGTACGACGTCAGGGCGTCCTTGACCGGTGCCGCGATGTGGGTGCAGGACCTGGGCCGGTTTGCACCAGAGCGGATCGCCGATGTGCCTGCAGGAATGCCTCAGGTCGACAACGTCCAGGTGATGCCAAGCCCGTTCGGGCTGCTTCACTATCTGCCGCCGGTGGCGCAATTCTCAGAAACCAAGGGTTACTGGTCATCGCCTCCGCAACCGCTTGGCGCCTGGCCCGCCGCTTGGGCGGCCTGAGCGCAGCAGGCAGGTTACGAATCTATCTATAGCAGGAGTGATGATGAGCGTTTCGAGTCAACAAATGTCCGAGAAAACGGTCGCGACGTCGCGCAGGGAGAGTAATGCCGTCCCGCAATCCGATCACGAGCTTGTGCAGCAGTGGCTCAGTGCCTTCAATGAAGCGCTCCAAGCGCAAAGCCCTGCGCGCGTCGCGGCGCTGCTGGCGCCTGAGGGCCACTGGCGGGACGTCCTCGCGTTCACCTGGACGATCACGCCCCTGCAGGGCGCGCAGGACATTGCCGCATTGATCGTGGCCAAGCAGGGCAACACCAAGGCGCATGGGTTTGCGATCGCCCAAGGACACGCGCCACCGCGCCGCATGCAGCGGGTGGGCATCCACGTGATCGAAGCGATTTTCCAGTTCGAGACGGGGGTGGGGCGGGGGATGGGTGTGGTGAGGCTGCCGGTGGAGGCGCCCTCGCAGGCCATTCAACTGCTGACCACGCTTCACGAGCTGACCGGATTCGAGGAGCAGATTGAGGAGCGGCGCCCAACGGGCAACTATCGCAACTTCGGCGGGGCTAACTGGAAAGAGCAGCGGCAGGCCGCGCAAGAATATTCGGACCACGAGCCCACCGTGCTGGTCGTGGGCGGCGGTCAGGCCGGATTGAGCCTTGCGGCTACCCTGGGGCGGATCGGCGTCGACACGCTGATCGTCGATCGCTTGGAGCGCGTCGGCGACTGCTGGCGCAAGCGCTATCACGCGCTCACGCTGCACAACGACACCCGCTACAACCACCTGCCGTACATGCCATTTCCGCCGTCGTGGCCCATCTACCTGCCCAAAGACATGGTGGCTGATTGGTTCGAGGCTTATGCGTGGGCCATGGAAATCAACTTCTGGACCGGCACGGAACTGGTGAGCGGAAAATACGACGAATCGACCGGCCGCTGGGATGCGGTGGTTCGCAACACGAATGGCACTGAGCGCACCTTGCATCCTAAGCATCTTGTCTTTGCCAATGGCTTGGTGGGCTTCCCGCAGATACCGGACTTGCCAGGGCTCAAGGACTTCGCCGGCGACGTGATGCACACGACCGAGTTCACCAGCGGCGCCAACTGGCGGGGCAAGAAGGCATTGGTCATCGGCACCGGGACCAGCGGCCACGATGTCGCACAAGATCTGCACGCCAGCGGGTGCGCAACCACCATCGTCCAGCGCGGCTCGACCATGGTGCTGAGCATCGACCCTTCCGCGAAGCTCCCCTACGCCACCTGGCAGGGCGTGCTACTGGAAGACGGCGATTTGCTGTCGATGACGAACACCGCGCCCATGCTCAAGCGCAGCCTGCAGGCCGTCACCGCGAGGATGATGGACCTGGACAAAAAGATGATCGAAGGCCTGATCGCCCGCGGTTTCAAGTTCGACTCTGGCGAGGACGGCGCGGGGCATCACTGGAAAGTTCGCCAGCGTTATGGCGGCTACTACCTGGATGCCGGCTGCTCCCAGTTGCTCATCGACGGGGAGGTCGGCCTGCTGCAATACGATCGCATCGAACGGTTTGTGCAGACCGGTGCGCTGCTCAAGGACGGAACCATTGAGCCGGCGGACCTGATCGTGCTGGCGACGGGCTTTGTCCCCCAGGAAGCGGTGGTTGCGAAACTGCTGGGCGAAGAGACTGCAAAGAAGGTGGGCCCTGTCTGGGGTTTTGACTCAGATGGCGAAATGAGCAACATGTGGAAGCGAACCGCGCAAGAAGGGCTGTGGTTCGTTGGCGGCAGCTTCTTCAACTGCCGCACCTATTCGCGTTACGTCGCGATGCAGATCAAGGCGATCGAGGAAGGCATCCTTGCGCCCGACAGCAAGCCGCGCGCGTGACCATTGGTCAGAGCGCGTATTCCCTTCACTCACCGGAAAGCTTCATGGAAACAAATGTCTCATCGGGCCGGCGCGCCCTGCGTGCGGTTCTTTGTACGGCGCTCGCGGCCTTTGCCCTCAATTCTTTCTTCGCCCGCGATGCGGCGGCCCAGGAATTTCCGACCAAGCGCGTCACCCTGATCGTGCCGTACGCACCCGGAGGTCAGGGCGACTTCATCGGCCGCATCGTCACCCAGCGCCTGGCTGATCGATTTGGCCAGCCCGTGGTCATTGAGCACCGTCCCAGCGTCACCGGCAATGTCGGTGTCGTTGCCGGGAGCCGAGCGGCGCCTGACGGCTATACCGTGACCCTGATTTCGAATCAGAACCTGGTCTCCAATTTGGTGGAGGGACAGAGCTCATTCAACATGGGGCGCGATCTTGCTGCGGTCTCCAAGGTGGTCGAGTATTACCTGGTGCTGCTGGTGAAACCTTCTCTGCCGGTCAAGACGGTCGAAGAGCTGATCGCGCTGATGAAGTCCAAGCCCGGTGGTGTGACCCTGGGCAGCGGCGGCATCGGATCGTCCGGGCATGTTGCGATGGGCCTGGTCACACAGAAGACGGGTGTGGAAGTCCTGCACGTCCCCTACAAGGGAGAGGGCCCGGCGATTACCGCGCTCTTGGGCGGCGAGGTGGACATGGCTTTCATCACTGTTTCCGCTGCCGGGGCGCTGGTCAAGAGCGGCAAGCTGCGAGCACTCGCGGTCTCCAGCCCGAAACGGTTGCCGGCACTTGCGGATATCCCGACTATTGCCGAAGCGATTCCCGGTATCGAATATGTGTCGTGGTTCGGTATGGCGGTTCCTCAGGGAACGCCGCGCAATCGCGTCGACTTCCTTTCAAAGGAGATCGCGGCCGTTCTGCAGATGCCAGAGGTCAGGCAAACGCTTGTCGACCGCACTTTTGAAGTTGTTGGCAGCACGCCCGATCAGTTCCAGCAGAACATCCAGAGTGACGCCGAGATGCTGACGAAACTGATCAAGCAACTCGCAATCAAGCCGCAGTGACAGATCCGCACATATCCGAACATGGGAGCCATGAAGATGACATCCACATCCGTCTTGAAGGCAAGGGCTATCGGCTGCGGCCGCCGCGCATTCTTGCCAGCCCTTGTCCTGGGCCTGTCTTGGATCGCTTCAGTGCTGGCACCGGGCGCGGCGCAGGCGCAGACGTTTCCTGACCGACCGATCCGCCTGATCGTCACCCACGCCGCCGGTGGTGCGCTGGACGCCACCGCGCGCCAGTTGGCCGAAAAGCTCTCGCCCAAGCTTGGCCAGCAGGTGATCGTCGAGAACCGGGTTGGCGCCGCCGGCATGGTGGCCACCGCCTTCGTGGCCAAGTCGCCGCCCGACGGCTACACGCTGGCATTCGTGTCCTCGAGCTTCACGATCTTGCCGCTGCTTTACCCCAACATGCCGTTCCAGATGTCGGAGCTAACTGGGGTGGCCAACGTCGTTCAAGCACCGTTCGTGCTCGCTGTGCTGCCCAACGCGCCGTTCAAGACGCTGCCCGAGTTTCTCGCGCAGGCCAAGGCCCAGCCCGGCAAGTTCACCTGGGGCTCAGGCGGCAACGGCAGCTTCGGCCACCTGCTGGGCGCGTGGTTGAATGCCGAGGCCGGCGTGAACATCACCCACGTGCCATACAAGGGAGAAGCGCCGGCGCTGCAGGGGCTGCTTGCAGGTGATGTGTCAGTGGTGCCGCTGAACATTACGTCCAGCCTCAGCCTCATCAAGTCTGGCAAGCTGATGCCGCTGGCTGTCTCGGGCAACCGGCGCTCAGCGATGCTGCCGGATGTGCCGACGATTGCAGAACAATCGGTGCAAGTGGCGGTGGCGCCGTGGTTCGCCATGCTGGCTCCCGCTGGGGTTCCCAAGCCCGTGCTCGCGCGTCTGAACGAGGCGGTGAACCAGGCCTTGCAAGAGCGCGACCTGCGCGAGCGCTTGCAAAACATCGGCTTCGAGATCGTAGGCGGCTCAGAGGCCACGCTGCAAGCGATGGTCGAGCGCGAGCGCGTGCAATGGGCGCGCATCGTCAAGGAGCGCAGCATCCGCTTCGATTGATGCATTGAAGATTTTGGAATGATTAGCATCCACTACCAGTCGAGCACCTCGTTTGACAATTTGCCGAACTATGCGGCGGCACTGCGAGCGCACGCGCGCGAGGGCCTGTTGACCTAGCTGCGGCGCGGCAGCGGGCTAAGCGCATTGAGAGATCGCACGAAAGGGCAGAGATGATCAAACAATTCTTGCGGACACTGTGCATCGCGTTGGCTGCCATGCTGTGGCTGGGGTTGGCAGGCGCTCAGGATTACCCCACCAAGCCCATCCGCATCATTTGCCCCTATCCCCCAGGGGGAAACGCTGATCTCGTCGCGAGGGCCGCCGCCGCCAAGCTTGCGCAGGCGACAGGCTGGACCGTCCTGGTGGAGAACCGTTCCGGGGCGAGCGGCCTCATCGGCCTACAGGCTGTCCAGCAGTCGGCACCCGATGGTCACACCATCGTGATGTCGGGTTACCCGCTCGTTTCCGCAGCCATGCTCCTGAAGTCCAAGATTGACCTGCAGCAGGACCTTGTGCCGGCCGGCTGAGCGCCAATCTTCATACAGCTGTATAGAGCCCGGTGCCTGTCAAGACGGGTTCACCGTGCGCTTACCGACACGGTTCAACTTCGCGAACTCTTCAGGCTGGCGAAAATCAAGGTGGAGTAGCGCCGCGAGCGAGGCGGTAACTCTAGTGTAGTGTTTCACGCTATGCAGCACATAAAACCGTGTCTTTGCCGCCCTGGCGTCGTTGCAAATCCGCGCGATGCCACTGGGCATCGCTGTGGTTTGCGCCTAGCCAGGACGACAAATCCATCGGTTTTATTAAGTGC
>CANJPU010000020.1 GCA_947476285.1 Comamonadaceae bacterium
GCAGCACTTAATAAAACCGATGGATTTGTCGTCCTGGCTAGGCGCAAACCACAGCGATGCCCAGTGGCATCGCGCGGATTTGCAACGACGCCAGGGCGGCAAAGACGCGGTTTTATGTGCTGCATAGAGTGAAACACTACACTAGGGTGTGCTCTCAAGAGCCGACGACGCGGCTGCGTTCGAGCTCTTGTATTTCGGCGTCGTTCAGGCCGACGATGTCGCGCAAAATCTGCGCTCGATTTTCGCTCACATCGGATACCCACTCGCGGGCATGGACATCCGCATTCGAGAAGCGAAAGGGCGGGTTGGGCACCAGGTATTTGCCCGAAGCGTCGGCCACTTCGGCGAACGCGCCGTTGGTGCGCAACTCGGGGTCGGCCAACAGATCGGGGACGCTCTTGAAGCGCGACGAGGGCACGTGCGCGCGCATGAGGATTTCCTCGCATTCGATGGCCGATCGTTGCTGTGTCCATTCTTCCACGCCGGCCATCAACTGGCTCCAGTGTTTCTCGCGCTGGCTGTTGTGCGAGAAGCGCTTGTCGCTCTTCCATTCGGGATGGCCCACTGCGTCGGCGAGGTTTTCAAAGTTCTTCTGGTTGACCGGCGCCACCATCACGAAGCCATCCTTGGCCTTGAGCGGTGTGTACAAGGGGCGTTCTGTGACGGTTGGAAACTGCGCATCCTGAAACTCATAGACCAGCAGGTTCAGTGATGAGTCAAGTAGGTTCACGTCCACATGTTGACCGCCACCGTGGCGCTCGCGGTGCAAGAGGGCAGTCTGGATGGCGCCGAAGGCGTAGATGGCGGCGACCGCGTCGGCAGTGAAGACGCCGGTGATGGGCGGGCGGTCGAGGTGGGCATTCCAGCGCATGTGGGTCATGTCAAGGCCGCTGGCCGCATGAATGATGGGCGCGTAGGCTGGATCGCGCGCGCGGCTGCTGGTCTGGCCAAAGCCGGAGATGGAGCAGTAAATCAGGTTGGGGAACTCATCCTTGAGACTTGCATAGTCGAGCCCGAGCTCCTGCATCACGCCGGGGCGATAGTTCTCAACGACGACGTCGGACTTGGCGATCAGCTTTCGGGCGATCTCGCGGCCCTTGGGCGTTTTTAGATCGATGGCGATGCTCTTCTTGCCGACGTTCATCTGGCCGTAGTAGCTGCTGCGTCCATCGCGAACCGGTGAGCGATAGCGCATGTAGTCACCGGTCAGTGCCTCCACCTTGATCAGCTCGGCGCCGCAATCGGCGAGCAGCCGTGTGGCGAATGGACCGGCCATCATGGATGTGAAGTCGACCACTCGAATTCCATCGAGGGGCTTGAGTTGAGGCATTGTTCAGATTCCTTGGGGCTGGGGCCAATACGCGAGCGGGCCAGGCGATGGCGCCCGCTTGAGCTTCAATGCCGCGGGTGATGCGCGAGGCGTGTTCCTACATTTCGGCATATTGAAATTCCTTACGGTATTCTAATTGCGTGGGCCTTCTGTGTAAAGGCTGCGCCGCGTCGTTTCAGAGGGTATTAGACCCTCATCGGAAGCATTTGGCGTGCATTGGCAAGGGCCTGGAGGTGCATGGGCTTTCTTTACAAGCGGATGTCGAGTGACTACACTGTCGAAAGACCTTTCGGCATATTGAATGACAGGCCCGAGGCGCCATTTCGGCGTGGGGCCACTGCCGCAAGCGAAACGCAAGAACTTGGAGCAAAGCCCTATGGCACTTAAATCAAACTCTCTACCCGCTTCACTGCTTCGGCGTGCGCTGGTTGGTCTGGCCGCCTGCGCTGCATTAGGCGTGCAGGCGCAAGCTTATCCCGACAGGGCTTTGCACTTGATCGTGCCGCTCAGCAGTGGCAGCATCACCGACAACATCGCACGCATGGTGACCAACCGCCTGGCCGAGCGCCTCAAACAGCCAGTGATCGTGGACAACAAGACCGGTGCGGGCGGTATTGTCGCGCTGAAGGCATTGCAGGCCGCGCGGCCTGATGGCTACACATTCGGCCTGGTCCAGTCGGGCAGCACCATTCAGCCCTGGACGGTGAAGGATTTTCCGTTTGACGTGCGCAAAGACTTCCAGGTGCTCACGCTGATGTATGCCGGCCCTCTGATGCTGGTGGTGCCGCCGAGTCTGCCGGTGTCCAACGTGTCCGAGTTCATGGCCTACATGAAGGCCAATCCGACCAAGGCGTTCTACGGCTCGTCGGGCATTGGCACCACCACGCACCTGGCGGTCGAGTTGCTCAAGCAGTCCAGCCCGCTTCAGTTGACCCATGTGCCCTTCAAGGGCTCGGCTGAGGTCTACACCAGCATGCTGTCGGGCGGGGTCAACGCCTACTTTGATTTGTATGGCACAGCCAAGACCATGGTGGACGGTGGCCGCGCCAAGATCATCGGCGTGGCCAGCAAGACCCGCATGGCTGTGCTTCCCAATGTGGCGCCGGTGGCGGATGTGTTGCCCGACTTCGAGGTCATGGGCTGGACTGCCTTTGCGGTGCCCAACGGCACGCCCAAGGATGTCTCGGACAAGCTGCTGTCCGAGTTGCAGGCAGTGATGCGCGAGCCTGAGTTCCAGAACCGCTTGCGCGCCATGGGCGTGGAGCCCGGCGGCAACTCGCCCGCCGAAATCAATCAGTACATCACGAGTGAGTACGAGAAGTGGGGCCGTGTGACGCGCGGCGCGGGCATCAAGCCTGAGTGAGTTGAACCTAGAAACGGCGCCGCTACGCGGTGCCCGCCATGGCCTCGATGGCAACCGGTATGGCGCTCATGCGGGGTATGCCTGAGATGGAGTCCGCCTCGTCCATGTCCACCAACTGAGTGACTGAGCGGCCTGGGTTTTTGGCGGCGTCTTGCAGCAAACCACCGAAGCCATGAATGACGGAGATCACCCCCGGGCGTAGAGAGTCGTCTGCCTGGAGCTTGACCTGGATCGCGCCGTGCCGCGAGCGCACCATGGCGACGTCGCCCGGTGCCAGCCCCAGGGGTTTGAAGTCTGCTGAATGCAGATGAGCGGGTGTGTATCCGCTCTTGTCGGCTGGCTCTGCAACATGATGGCCCACAGAGTTCATTACCTGGTTGATGCGGCGTGAAATCAGCAGGTGAGTCTGGTGCGCCTGCAACTCGGGTGGCGCCTCGCGCCTGACCTGTGCGAGTTCGGCGATCATCATCGGATCGGCCAGTTGCAGCCGTGCCGTGCAGCTTGCTTCGCGCCCCGCGACTTTCATGGCAACGTTCTCGAACACATGGCCGTGCGGATATTTTTGCACTTCGGCCAGCGGTATACGGGAGCCAGCGCAAGTCATTTCCACAAACTCTTCATTGCTGGGCTCGCGTGTCATGTCCAGCGGGAAGGTGGCTGATGGGTTCTCGATATGGCCGCGGTAGCCGAAGGTGTTGCTCAAGGTCAGTTTGAGGCCCATGCGCTGACCGAGCCGGTAGAAGAAGGAAGCGTCTTCCAGCAGGTCAGAGCCGGCGGGCCGCTCGACCACCTTGGCCGTGTACTGCGCCCAGGGGATGGTGAATCCGCGCGCTGCGCCCACGTATTTGAGCGACTCGACGCGGCTGGTCGATGCGGCGGTTTCGAGCTGATGGGGCGCGGGCACGAAGTAATGTGCCAGCTTGGCGGTGGCGGTCATGTGCAGATCCATCACCACCAGAAGTTCCAATGATTTCAGGGCCGCTTCAGTCTTGCGTTGGTCGGGCCAGGAAAGAATCGGGTTGCCCGAAAGACAAATGAGCGCCTTGATGCCCTTGTCACCGCCTTTGAGGATTTCATCTGGCAGGGCGGCAGTGGGCATGCCAGAGGCGCTCTCGCGAAAGCCGGTGGCAGGCATGGTGCCCTTGGCAAAAACCGGGAAGGGCGCATAGGGCTGCGCCCGCGGCTGAAAAGCGGGTAGCAACACATTGGGGTAGGGTGCGTCTTCGCCCTCGGCTGCCCAGCCGCCGCACAATGTGTTCAGACACAGGCTGAGGTAGAAGGTGAGATTGTTGTGCGGTGAAAAGCTGGCGCCGGTGGCGCAGATCACACCGCTGCGGCGCGCGCGGCCGAAGCTGCGTGCTGCGTCCAGCAATTGTTCGACTGCAATGCCCGCACGCGCCGCCACATGTTCGGGCGTGTAGGGTGCCACGGCCGCGGCGAGGGCGTCAAAGCCTTCGGCATTGGCCTGAACGAAGGCGCTGTCGTACAAGCCCTCGGCAATGATGATGTGGACGATGCCGGCCAGCAAAGTCGCATCTTCGCCCGGTTTGGCCTGCAGGTGGTGCGTGGCGCGGCGCGCGGTCTCGGTGCGGCGCGGATCGATCACGATCAGCTTCATGCCGCGCTCGACCGCCTCCTTGAGCCGCTGGCCGGGGTTGTTCATGGGTGCGCCGTTGGACTTGGCGATCACCGGGTTGGCACCCACGATCATCCAGGCCTCGCATGATTCAAAACTGCGCGCGCCAGCATGCCAGTGCCCGTGCATGGCCAGCGAGATGTTGGCGGCCGGCTTGTCGATGGCCATGGCGGAGAAGATCAGGTCCGAGCCCAGCGCGTTGAGCCAAGCGCGGGCCATTGCTGAGCCCACCGGGTTGGTGACGTTGCCCGTGCCGTAGTAGACGGCCACTGAGCGCGGGCCGTGCCGCCGGGTGATCTCCTGTATGCGGCGTGCCACCTCGTCAAGCAGTGTGTCCGATGGCATGGGTGCAAGCTGCCCGTTGGCTTTACGGGCCAGGCAATGCAGCGGGCGCTGTGGGTGGTTGTGCTGCGCTGGAATGTCGCGCCCTTTGGGGCAGGTGTAGCCGTCGTAGGCGGGTGCTTCGAAATCACCGGCGACCTTCACCGCGCGGCCATTTTCCACCGTGACCATGATGGGGCAGTAGGCGGTGCAGTTTCGGCAGAAGCTGGGCACCGTGCGTGTGTCAGATGAAGTGGCGCTGGTAGTCGATTGCATGGGTGCCTTGTTCTGGTTGTAGGAGCCGAAGGGAAATCGTAGGTTGGACCTGTGGCTGCGTCAACCGGCAATGCCCGTAGGCACTGGGCTGCACAAGCCGTTGAGCACCATATCGGAGAAGGCGACTGCGATCTGCTCGCGGTCGTGCTTGTCGGGCCGAAACCAGCGATGGCTCCAGTTGCACAGGCCGGTGATGCCGGCGGCGATGATGCGCGCGTCGCCCTTGGTGTGGATAGAGCCGTCGTCCATGCCGTCCTGGATGATCTTGACCACCGCATGGTCAAAGCGCTTGCCCAGCGATTTCATCTTGGTGCTCCAGGCGGTGCGGTCGCCCATCAGGCGTGTCATGTCCTCTTGCACGTAGATGAAAAGGTAAGGGTAGTGCCTTTCGTATGACTCAAACAGACGTTCGATCAGAATGCGCAGTTGCTTGACGGGGGCGTCGTCGGTGGCTGCGATGGCCTCGGCCATCAGCACGTTGCCGGTCATGGCGCCTTCTACCATCTCGCGAAACAGCTCTTTCTTGCCCTTGTAGTAGTAGTAGATCGAGGCGCGGTCCAGGCCGGCCTTCTTGGCGATGTCGTCCACGTTGGCCGCTTGGTAGCCCTTCTCGCGAAAGATGGTGGCTGCCGCAAGGCGGATTTTTTCCCGTCTCTTTTCGTACTCATCGTCGGCGGCCTTGCGGGCGTTGATGCGTCGGTTGGAAATGTTGCTGGCCATCTTGTCGGGAACCTTCCTGTGCGCAATGTGCCGAGCGTGCGAGCGGCGTGGATAATTGTACGGTCAGGAAAGCACGCTTGCATATGCTATCAACACTTCTGTTGACAATATGTGCGTTGCCGGCTACATTTCGGACACGGTGGCGGCGATAGGGCGGCCGCTTTCGACAGGAGTGGCGGTATATGGCGGGATGGAATCTAGCTGACGTACTCGAGGTGGTCGCCAATGAAATACCCCAGGCGCCGGCGCTGATCCATGGGGCCCGGGTCCTAACCTGGGAGCAGGTCGATCGCCGTGCCAACGCCGTGGCGCGTTACTTCGATGCAAATGGCGTGCAGCGCCATGACCGTGTCACCCAGTACCTACATAACACGCCCGAGTACCTCGAATCCTTCATTGCCTGCTTCAAAGGTTCGTTCGTGCCCTTCAACACGAACTATCGTTACGGCCCGGACGAGCTCACCTATCTCTGGAACGATGCCGACGCGGTGGCAGTGGTGTTCCACGGCACCTACACGCCGACCATCGAGGCCATGAAATCGCGCGTGCCCACCGTCAAGGTCTGGTTGTGGGTGGACGACGGCAGCGGCCCGTGTCCGAACTGGGCCACGCCTTATGAAGAGGTTGCCCAGGGCAAGCGCGAGACGGGCGAAGCCCCAGTCTGGCAGCGCAGTGGCGACGATCACATCCTGATTTACACCGGCGGCACCACCGGCATGCCCAAAGGCGTCATGTGGCGCCAGGATGACTTGTTCATCCGCCTCAACACCGAGCGCGGCGACATCTACCCCGAAGAGACCGACATGCAGTTTGTGCGCGATCGAGTTTCCAAAAAGGGCCGGCCCCATCTGTCAGCCAGCCCCTTGATGCACGGTGCGGGGCTCTTGACCTGCTTTCTCATCCTTTCGCGTGGCGGCTCCATTTCGCATCTGGAGAAGCGCTCGTTCGACCCCATCGATCTGCTCGACACAGTGCAGCGAGATCGCGTTGCCAGCGTGATGTGGGTGGGCGATGCCTTTGCCCGCCCGATTGTGGCCACACTCGACGCGAATCCGGGCCGCTGGAATTTAAGCTCCCTCAAGACCGTGATGTCCAGCGGTGTGATCTTCAGCGCTGAAGTCAAGGACGCGCTTTTGCGCCATCTGCCCGATCTGACCATTTCGGACATCTTCGGCTCGTCCGAGACCATGTCTCTTGGGCGGTCGATCACCTCAAAGAAAGAGAAGCCCGTTGCCACCGGCTCGTTTCAGGCCAAGTCAAACACCCGTGTCATCGATGAGAACGGCAAGGACGTGGTGCCAGGCTCGGGCGAGCGCGGCTTGCTGGCCATTGGCGGGCGACAGCCAGTGGGCTATCACAAGGACACAGGCAAGACGGCTCAGACATTCCGCATGATCGATGGCAAGCGCTATGCCGTGCCCGGCGACTGGGCCACCATGGATGTGGACGGCACGGTCAGACTGCTTGGGCGAGGGTCCGAGTGCATCAACACCGGCGGCGAGAAAGTGTTCCCCGACGAAGTTGAAGTCGTGCTCAAGTCGCACGATTCAATCTATGACGCAGTGGTCATGGGCATTCCCGATGAACGCTTCGGCCAGTCGATTCTGGCGGTGGTCGAGCCCAAGAAGCAATGCGCCATCGATGCGCAAGAGGTCATGGCCTTCGTGCGGACCCGGCTCGCAACCTACAAGGCGCCCCGGCGAATCATCACCGTCGAAGCGATGGACCGCGGGCCCAACGGCAAGGCTGACCTCAAAGCCAT
The DNA here is from genome assembly GCA_947476285.1 of Comamonadaceae bacterium. Taxonomy (GTDB): domain Bacteria; phylum Pseudomonadota; class Gammaproteobacteria; order Burkholderiales; family Burkholderiaceae_C; genus Ramlibacter. The sequence continues at coordinate 7,409 of CANJPU010000020.1, forward strand.
TCGTGAGATGGTGCTGGCGGTCATCCAGCGCGAAAAATCGCAATCATAGGAAGAGAGAATCAGATGGCACGAACATCGGGCAACAGCCTATCGGGCAAAGCGGCAATCGTCGGCATCGGTGAAACGGACTACCTGCGCGGCGCCGACCAGTCGATTCTTCAAATGGTGCTTGGCGCCAGCATGTCGGCGATCAAGGACGCGGGCTTGAAGCCCAGCGACATCGATGCGGTCATTCCCCCGCCGGGCTTTGTCGCCTGGGACGAGATCGCGGCGCACCTGGGCATCCCCGATGTGCGCTACACATCATGCCCACAGATGGGCGGGGCCAGCCCGACGGCTGCACTCATTACGGGTGCCATGGCCATCGCCACCGGACAGGCCGAAACCGTGCTGATCACGATTGGCTGGAACGGCTATTCAGCGATTCGGCCGCGCCCGGATGCCAAACCGAACAACCGCCGCTTCTCCGCCGCGTTCTTCCAGACGGTGAAGAACTATTACGCGCCTTACGGGCTGCGTTCAGCGCCGTGGTGGTATTCGCTTTACCTGCAGCGTTACGTCAAATATTACGGCGTGCCGCCTGAAGCGGCGGGCGCGGTGGCCGTGGCCTGCCGCAAGCATGCGCAGCTCAACGACAAAGCCTTCATGCGCGACAAGCCGCTGACCATGGAAGAGTACTTGGCCTCCAACTATGTGGCCGAGCCGCTGCGCAAGCTCGATTGCTGCATCGAGACCGATTGCGCGGCTGCGGTGGTGCTGACCACTGTAGAGCGCGCACGCGATCTGCCGCACGTGCCCGTCACCATCATCGGCGGCGCTGAGGGCCACCCCAACCGGCCCGATGAGCTGATCAACCGCAAGGATATTCTCAAGCTCGGTCTGGACCTGGCCGCGCCCAGAGCTTTCGCGATGGCTGGTGTCAAGCCCACCGACATGGATTTCCTGCAGGTGTATGACTGCTTCACCCATGTGGTGCTGCTTGAGCTGGAAGCGATGGGCTTTGCCGAGCGCGGCGGCGCTGCCGAATTCGTCAAGAACGGCAACATCGAGCTGGGCGGCGCCTACCCGATCAACACCCACGGCGGGCTGATGTCTCAGGGCCACTGCTGGGGCATGAACCACATTGTCGAAGCCACGCGGCAACTGCGCCACGAAGGCGGGCGTGCACAAGTCAAGGACTGCGAGCTGGGTCTGGTGACTGGCTATGGCGACCTGGGCGACGGCAGCATTGCAATTTTGGCGAGGGGCAGCAAATGAGCACACCGCACAAGATGATTCCGCGTCCTGACGAACTCGACGCCGAGTTCTACAAGGCCACCGTGGCCGCGCAGACGCTGTGCATGCAGCACTGCCAGGAGTGCGGCACCTGGACGCACCCGGCGCGCTACTACTGCCCCAATTGTTCGTCGGACAAAATGGCCTTCGACAAAGTCACCGGGCGCGCCACCATTCACTCCTACACGGTCAGCCACTACACAGTGGACCCGGCATGGAAGCCTTTTGTGCCCTACGTCACCATCGTCGCCGAGCTGGAAGAGGGCCCACGTGTGGTCGCCAGTGCGCGGGGCATCACGCCCGAACAGGTGGCCATCGGCTCGCCCATCAAGATCGTGATCGAGGTCAAGTCGCCCGAGTTCGCGATCTTCTGGGCAGAGCCTGCGCAGGGAGTCGCCTGATGTCTGACGAAGTCATTCTCTACAGCGTGAGCGATGGCATCGCGCAGGTGACGCTCAATCGCCCCGCGAAGATGAACGCACTCAATCCAGAGATGATTGTGCGGCTTGCCAAGGCCTGGGACGAGATCAATGCAGATCCCTCCATCCGCGTGGCCGTGCTGACCGGCGCAGGCGAGCGCACGTTCTGCGCTGGCGCTGATCTTGGCCGTCTGATTCCGCTTTTCACCCGTGCGCGCGGTGCGGAAGACGAATGGGACGAAGCCATGCTGGCCGACCCCAAGATTCTCAACCGCGCGATGCTGCGCCGCACCGATTTCGCGACGCCGGTCATCGGTGCTTTTCGAGGCACGGTGGTGGCTGGCGGCATGGAGCTGGCCCTGGGCTGCGACCTGCGGGTGGTGGCCGATGACAGCACGCTGGGCCTGCTGGAAGTCAAGCGTGGATTGATTCCCGCTGCCGGCGGTGTGGCGCGGGTCTCGCGCCAGATCTCCTGGGCCATGGCGGCTGAGATTCTTCTGGTGGGCGACAAGATGTCCGCGCAGGAGGCGCTGCGCGTGGGCCTGGTCAATCGCGTGGTACCCGGCGATCAAGTGCTGCCAACGGCCTACGCACTCGCACGCCAGATGGCCAAGAATTCTCCCCTGGCGATGCGCGCCGCCAAGGAAGTGATGATCGCCTGCTCTGGCCGCACCATCAACGAAGCCTTCGATGCCGAGGATGCCTCTATCAAGAAGCTGATGCGATCGGAGGATGCCAAGGAAGGCTCGCGCGCCTTCATGGAAAAGCGCGAGCCGCGATTTACCGGTCGTTGAATGGAGCACTAACATGATCGTTCGAGACTTCAAAGACTGCACCGCCCTGGTGAGCGGGTCCACTGGCGGCATCGGCTTCGAGATCGCCGCGCAGTTGGCAGAAGCCGGCGTGCCTCGGCTCATGATCAATGGCCGCGGCCAGGAGCGTGGCGAAGAGGCAGCGGCCCGCATCCGCCAGCGCGCACCGGCCTGCGATGTCCGATTCACTGCGGCCGATCCGTCAGTGCAAGAGCAGGCCAAGCGACTGGTGCAGTCCACCGTGGATGCCTTTGGCGCGCTGGACATTCTGGTCACCAGCATTTCCGGCAAGCTCTCGCCCAGGCCCTTCCATGAAGTACCTGAGGATGCGATTGATCGGCTGGTGGCCGCGCATCTGCAAAGCGTGCTCTACACCTGCCTCGCAGCCATGCCTCATTTGATGGCACGCGAGGGCGGCGTCATCATCAACATGTCCTCGGACGCAGCCAAAATCGCCACGCCGGGCGAAGTCGTGCAGGGTGCGTGCAAGGCGGCTGTGTCCATGTTCTCGCGCACACTGGCACTGGAAGGCTCGCGCCACGGCATTCGGGTGCACAGCCTGACGCCCTCCATCATCAAGAAGACCGACGCATACAACATGGTCATGGCCGACGAATTCAGCAAGAAGCTGTTCGAGAAGGCTTCGGCGAGGGCCCGGCTGGGCGTGCCAGGCCCCGAGGACATCGCGCCGATGGCGGTCTTTCTTGCAAGCCCCGCAGCGTCCAAGATCACCGGGCAGACCATCAGCATCAATGGCGGCATCTCTGCCGGTTGAGATACGAGAAGACATGAACCAAAAGATGATCAATCAGCTAAGGAGCGCAACATGATCCAGGGCGCCATCGTGGTGACGGGTACAAGCCGCGGTATCGGCACTGAGATCGCAATCGAGCTGGCCCGGCGGGGCTTCAAGGTAGGCTGCGTTTCCAGAGGCGGTGGGTTGCCACCGTCTGACAAACCCCTCAGCGCGGAAATACTGGAGCGGCTCTTGCCAGTGACGGCAGATGTCACCGATGAAGCCGCGCTGCGCGACTGTATTGCAAAGATCAATGAATGGGCCGGCGGTATCGGTGGTCTGGTGAACAATGCCGGCATTCACCGCGATGTTCGTGCAAGCAAGCTCATCACCGCTGACTTCGAGGAAGTGATGCGGGTGAACACCACATCGACATTCACCGCCTGCCGCGAGGTCTATCCCTACCTGAGCAAGAACAAGAGCGGTTTGATCATCAACATGGGTTCGTTCTTCGAGAAAATCGGCGTCAAGGGCTATGCAGCCTATTGCGCTTCCAAGGCTGCGGTCGGCGCGCTGACGCGCGTGCTGGCGGCCGAGTGGGGGCGCGACAACATCAGCGTGCTCAACATCGCGCCCGGCTACATCGAGACCGACATGAACCGCGACTACCTCAACGCGGGCGAGAGCGGCGAGAACGTGCGCTCGCGCACACCGGTGCGCAGGCCGGGCTCGGTCTCCGAGATCGCGCGCCTGATTGCCGCACTCTATGTGGAGGACATCGTCTTCCTGACCGGAGAGACGATCTACGTGGATGGCGGCCGCGGAATTTCTTTGTAAGAGGCAAACATGACAGTACTTGACAGACTCGATGCGACCATTCGGCTGAACGATGACGAGAAAATGCTGCTCGACAGCGTCCGGCGAATCGGACGCGAGGTGCTCATGCCCAATGCGGCGCGTTATGACGAGAAGGCGGAGTTCCCCTGGGACAACCTCAAGGCCATCAACGAACTGGGCATGAACGCGATGTTCATCCCCGAAGAGTACGGCGGCGCACCGGTGTCATTCACGGCTTATCTTGCCTGCAACCGCGAGCTGACCAAGGCCTGCGCGGCCACCGGCATCATCTGGAGCACGATTTTCCACGCCACCAGCCCACTGGTTGATTTCGCCAGCCACGAGCAAAAGCAGCGCTGGCTGCCCGGCCTGGCCGCCGGCGGCTTGGCCGCACTCGCGCTCACCGAGCCAAGCGGCGGATCGGATGCAACAGCGATGAAGACGCGGTTCGTGCCCGATGGCGATGACATCATCATTAACGGCTCCAAGATCTTCATCACCAACGGTGACGTCTGCGATGTGATCTTGGTGTTCGGCAAATGGGCACCGCTGGGCGATGGCAAGGAGGCCATCTCGCTTGTGGTGGTCGAGAAGGGCACGCCAGGTTTTGAAGTGCTCAGACTTGAAAACAAGATGGGCATGCGTGCGTCGTCCACCGCCGCCATTTCCTTTGACAACTGCCGCGTGCCCCGCGCCAATTTGATTCACGAGCCCGGTGACGGCCTGCGCCTGTTGTTCGGCTTTCTCGGCAAGTCGCGCCCCAGCGTGGCATGCCATGCCTTGGGCATTGCGCGCGCAGCGTTTGAGGATGCGGTGGCGTATGTCAATGAGCGACAGCAGTTCAAGCAGCGCGTGATCGACTTCCAGGGCATTCAATTCATGCTGGCCGATCTGGCCACTGATCTGGCCATGTGCGAATCATGGATGTGGCAATTGGCCAGGCGCGTCGAGGACGGCGAGGAGGGCATGAACCTTGAAGCATCGATGCTCAAGTTGCGTGCTTCAGATCTGGCGATGCGCATCTCCACCCAGGCGGTGCAGTTGCACGGCGGCTATGGCTACATGAAAGACCTGCGCGTCGAGCGGCTCATGCGTGATGCCAAGCTCACGCAGATCTGGGAGGGCGCCAACGAGCTGCAGCGCCAGCTCATCGGGCGCGACTACATGGCAAGGCGGCGCGCCTAATGGCCCAGCCCCTTGCCGGCGTGTGTGTGCTGGATTTCAGCACGCTGTTGCCCGGCCCGCTCGCCACTCTGATGCTGGCCGAGGCGGGCGCCGAGATCATCAAGATCGAGCGCCCGGGCGTTGGGGACGAGTTCCGCACATTCGAGCCCAAGTTCGGCCAATCGGCGGTGAACTTCGCACTGGTCAACCGCGGCAAGCGCTCCATCGCGATCGACCTGAAGGCGCCCGATGCACTGGCTCGGCTGAAGCCGCTGATCGAGCGGGCCGATGTGGTGGTCGAGCAATTTCGACCTGGCGTGATGGACCGGCTGGGCCTGGGCTACGAAGCCATGTCCGCGATCAATCCGCGCATCGTGTACTGCGCGATCACGGGGTATGGACAGACGGGACCTAAGGCGCAGGTGGCTGCTCACGACCTGAATTACATTGCCGAAGCAGGTCTGTTGGGTCTATCGACCGGCGCCGACGGCATGCCCATCGTGCCACCCGCGCTGATAGCCGACATCGCCGGCGGCGCGTACCCGGCCATGATCAACATCTTGCTGGCCTTGCGCGAGCGCGACGCGAGCGGCCTTGGCCGCAAACTCGATGTGGCCATGGCCGATAACGTCTTCACCTTCATGTACTGGGCGCTGGGCAATGGGCAGGCCACGGGCAAGTGGCCGGAGCCAGGCGGCGAGCTGGTCACCGGTGGATCACCGCGCTACCAGATCTACCGCACCTGCGACGACAGGTTTCTCGCGGCCGCTCCGATGGAGCAAAAATTCTGGGACAAGTTTTGCGAGGTGATCGAGCTCGATCTGCAATGGCGAGACGATGCGCGCGATCCAGGCGGGACTCTGCAGGCAGTTGCGCGCTGCATCGCCGGTGCCAGCTCGCAGACCTGGCGCCAGCGCTTCGAGGGCAAGGATGTGTGCTGCGCGATTGTGGCCACTGTGCAGGAAGCGCTGGCAGATCCGCACTTCAAGGCGCGAGGCCTTTTTGATCGGCGGCTGCGCAACGAAGACGGGCGTGAGATCAGCGCCTTGCCTGTCCCCGTGGACAACGCATTTCGTGGGTCAGATGTGGTGTTGGGATATCCGGCGCTGGGCGCCGACAACGCGCTGATCGCTGATCGGTGATGCCTCAACGAGACCACGGTCAACGCTCTACTTGAACACGGGCGTGCGGCGCGCCTCGAATGCCGCAAGACCCTCGGTGACGTCTTCGTGTGTGAGCCCGGCGTGCACCGCCTCTTCTTCCAGCTTCAGGCCGGCTTCCAAGGTCATGTCCATGCCTTGGCGTGCCAGGCGCTTCATGCCGGCAAGACCGACGCGGCTTCGTGTGGCGAGCTTGTTGCAGTATTCAAGCGCGCTGTCCCACAGCTTGTCCGACTCGACCACATAGTTCACCAATCCCCATGACAAGGCGGTTTCGGCGTCGAGCCAGCGCGCAGTGAACAGCAGATCAAGCCCGCGGCGCAGGCCGATGGCGCGAGGAAAGCGCTGAGTGCCGCCCCAGCCGGGCAGCAACCCATACTGCGCATGCTGGTCGCCGAACTTGGCGTCTTTTGATGCAAAGATCACATCGCAGGCAAGCATGAGTTCACTGCCCCCGGCAAGGGCCAAGCCTTGGCATGCCCCCACGACTGGTAGCGGGCTTGCTTCAAGGCGTTTGAGCACAGCGTGTCCAAAACCCAGGAAGTGCTTGAGCTTGTCCGAATCGACCCGCAAGGCCTTGAACTCGGCCAGGTCAGCGCCGGTACAAAAGTGTTTGCCCTGGGCGCGGATCAGAATGGCGCGCACGCCTGAATCAGGCTTCTCGAACGCGTTGATGGCTGCCTCGATGGCTTCGTAGGCTGCGGTGGACAGGCAATTGAATTTTTCGGGCCGTGCCAGCTCGATGATGCCGACGGCTTCTAGCTGGCTGACCAGGACGGGGGAGGGTGCATTCATGGGTTGACTCCGTGGGCGTGTGCCGCGTGGATTGACTGGGCTTTGGATTTGAATAATCGGCTGAACCGGGTGGGAATCAGCGATTCAAAATAGCGAATTTGGTTTCGAACTGAGCCTGATGATTGTAGGGGCCGATGGCATTGGGTGTAAAGCGCGCTTGCACAGCCTGAAGCTTTCGCATGGCTGAGAGTCAACGCGGATCGAGAAACCCGATATAGAATCCAAAAAATGCCATTCAGAATGATGAAAACTGATTCCTTCTTTTGCCGCGCCATGAACTGTGCTGTCGGACGGCATTTTCTGACACACACATGAACCAAGCCCGCGAAACCAGCCGCTCCGCGCTGCGTGCGCTAGACATCTTTGAAGCTTTCCGGGATGCTGGCCGTCCACTGTCATTGTCTGAGGTGGCGCGCATGACAAAGATGCCGATCTCAACCTGCCATGGTGTGTTCAAGGCCCTTGAGAGTCGCGGTTTTCTGTACTTTGACACCGGCCGGGATGCCTACCCCACGCGCCGATTGTGGGATCTGGCGCAGCGGATTAACGTGCACGATCCCGTGGTGCGACGGCTGGAGCCGGCCCTGACCAAACTGCGCGATGAGGTCGATGAGGCCATCATTGTGGGCGTGCGGCATGGCAACGCGGTGCTGTATCTGCTGGTGCTGGAGAGTTCGCAGGCCATTCGCTATTCGTCTCACGCAGGCGAGCAAAAGCCGCTTCATTCGAGTTCGATTGGCAAGGTGATATTGGCTGCAATGCCCCCGACTGAGTTCGACACTTGGCTGCGCTCGGCCGAGCTTAAAAAAGTGACCGAGCGCACCATCGTCAATCCATCCCGCCTGAGGGCCGACATCGCGTCTTCGCGTGAGCGCGGCTACTTTGCCACCCTGGGTGAAAACGTCTCGGACGTGATGGCCGTGGCCGCGCCGCTGCGCATTGGCACCTCAGTCCTGGGCGTGGCCATCGCCGGCCCGCTGCAACGCTTGGCCGACAAGGAGAGCGTGTTGAGTAAGAAGCTTCTCAAGTATCTGCGCAAGCTGGAGGCGGCCGAGACGATCTAGGCGATTTTCACATGCAGAAAGCAGCGACACCATGGACTTGAATCTGAGCGGAAAGCTTGCAGTTGTCACTGGCGCAAGCGTCGGCATCGGCCGCGCGGTGGCCACTCGGCTTGCAGCTGAAGGGGCGCAACTGATCGTGATCGCCAGGCGCGAACACCTGCTGCGTGAATTGGCCGATGAGATCGCGGCTGCGGGGTTTGCCAGGCCGCAAGTTCTGCCGCTGGATTTGTACGACAGGGCCAGTCCCGACAAGGTGCTTCAAGCCGTGACTGCGCGCAATGCCGTGGTCGATATTCTCATCAACGATGCCGGCGGCTCCAGGCCCTTGCCGATTGACGCGCCCGATGATGCATGGGACGAATCCTTCGCGATCAATTTCACTGCCTTGCGAAAGTTGACCCAGACTCTGATGCCCATGATGCTGGCGCAGCGTTGGGGCCGCATCGTGAACATCACCGGATCGACCGAGCCTTCAGGTGTCAATGCAGCGAATGCGGCGAAGGCGGCCGTGCATGCATGGGCCAAAGGCTTGTCGCGGCGCATCGGCGCCCAGCAAGTGACGATCAACTCGATTACACCAGGGCGCATTCACAGTGAGCAAATGGACGTGCGGCTCTTTCCCACAAAGGAATCTCAAGAGGCCTTCGCCCGCGAGAACATTCCCATGGGCTATTTTGGCGAGCCGGCCGATGTCGCCAATCTGGTGGCGTTTCTGTGTTCGGACCAGGCCCGCTACATTACCGGGCAGCGCGTTTGCGTGGACGGCGGTCTGCACCGGGCGGTGGTCTGATGAGGTCTGTGTCTTGATTTTTCAATCGCGCAAAGGACGCATCATGCAAAGATTTTTCCGATTCGCATTTTTGCGATTCGCGCTTGCCTTGTTGATGCTCACGGGCGCAACGCTGGCTCATGCGCAGTATCCGGCCAAGCCGGTGCGCATCATCTTGCCCTACGCGGCCGGCGGCGGTGCCGACATCCTGACGCGGGCGGTGGCCCAGGCATTGAGCGAGTTGTGGAAGCAGCCCGTGGTGGCCGACAACCGTCCCGGCGCGGGCGCCACCATCGGCACCGATGCGGTGGCCAAGGCCGCCCCGGATGGCTATACCTTGTTGATGACCGCTGCGACCATGGGGGTGAGCCCCGCAGCGTATCCCAAGCTGCCCTACGACGTGATCAAGGATTTCGCGCCCATCACCTTGTTGGCGCAAAGCCCCTATGTGTTGGCCGTCAACTCGAATGTGGCGGTGCAGACCATGGACGATCTATTGAAGCTGGCGCGCTCAGCTCCGGGAAAGCTCAACTACGGCTCTCCTGGCAACGGGACGCTTTCACACCTGACCTACGAGTTGCTGCGCAGCCGCACAGGCATCCAGAGCACGGTGGTGCCTTACAAAGGCAGCAACCCGGCGCTGATGGACGCACTGAGCGGGCAGGTCGATTACATACTGGATACACCCGCGGCTGTGGGCCAGCATGTCAAGTCAAGAAAACTGCGCGCTCTGGCAGTGAGCACGGCACGGCGTGCGCCCAGCATGCCCGGTGTGCCCACGATTGCAGAGGCTGGCGTGCCAGGGTTTGAAGTGTCTGTGTGGTTCGGCCTCTTGGCACCAGCAGGTACACCGCCTGAGATCGTGCGCAAGATTCATGACGATGTGGTGAAGGTGCTGGCCATACCTGCCTTGTCCGAGCGGCTGGCCGCCGAAGGGCTGGATGTGCTGAGCATGCAGCCGGCTGAGTTTGGCAACCTGTTGCGTCGCGATGTGGTGAAGTGGGGCGAACTGGTGAAGCAGGCGAACATCAAGTTCGACTGAGTTTCCCCGATCCATGCTCAATCTGCTTTGGCGCCTGAGAATTTCACGATCTCAGCCCAACGCACGCGTTCGGTCTTGATGGCTGCGGCGAACTGTTCGGATGTGCTGCCCACGGCCTCGGAGCCAACGGCAGCGAGCCTTTCCTTGATCTGATCGCGGGCTGCGATTTTGGCGATGGCTGTTTGCAGCCGCACGATGACATCGCGCGGTGTGCCCGCTGGCGCGACCAGGCCGGCCCAGGCCTCAGCCGCGTAGTCTTTCACGCCTGCTTCAGCCACCGTAGGCAGCTCAGGAAATGCAGCCGAGCGTTTGGCGGAGGTGACAGCGATGGCGCGCAGCTTACCTTCCTTGATGAGTGGCGCGGCGGTGCTGAGTGTGTCGAACATGATCTGGATGTGTCCAGCCATGACGTCCGTGGTGGCCAGCGATGTCCCTTTGTAGGGCACATGCACGATCTCGATGCCGGTGCGCGCGCGCAGCATCTCTGCAGACAGGTGCGCCAGCGTACCATTGCCGCCGCTGCCAAAGTTAAGCTTGCGCGGGTTGGCCTTGGCGTAGGCGACCAGCTCTGCCATGTTGCGAATCGGCATGGCGTTGTTCACTTGCAGCACCAAGGGCCCGGTGGAGACGATGGAGATCGGGGCCAGGTCTTTTTCGGGGTCAAATCCCATGCTCTTGTACATGGACGGGTTGATCACCAGCGTGCCGGCTGAGACCATCGCCAGTGTGTAGCCATCGGGCGCGGACCGCACAACTTGTTCGGTGCCCGTGTTGCCGTTGGCGCCCGGGCGGTTTTCAATGACCACCGGCTGGCCCAACTCTTCTGACAAGGCCTGGCCGAAGAGGCGGCCTGTCACGTCCAGGTTGCCGCCGGCCACATAGGGCACAACGATGCGGATCACGCGCTCTGGATAGCGCTGAGCCCACGCGCTCTGCCACGGCGCTGCGCAAACGCCTGCAAGGGCCAGAGCGACAGCCAGGAATTGTTTGCGTTTCATTTGCTTGTCTTCCCCGATGAGAGTGGTGAGAGAAATGCGGTGGCACCGATCGCCACCAGCTCGCTGCCGCGCGCAAGCAGCAGGCGCGCGCCGGCCTCTTGCAGGCCGGCTACGGTTTCGGGGCTGCCCAGCGTGCCGCCAATCTTGCCGGCAGCCGCAATTCTGCCCAGCGTGGCGCGCACCACGTTCTGAACTTCCGGGCGCTGTCCCTGGCCGGGAAATCCCATGCGGTGCGCCAGATCGTTGTAGCCGATGAACCAGACATCGATGCCATCAACGGCCAGCAGCTCGGGCAAACACGCTATGCCCTGCGGTGATTCGATCATGCCGATCACGAGTTTGTCCGCGTAGTCTTTGAAGCGCGAGTAGCGAACCGCTTCGACCAAATCGCGGGCGGCCTGAGGCGTGTCGGTGCCAGCCACCATCACGCCGTCGGCGCCCAGATCGAGATAGCGGCTGATGAGGCCGGCGTCGCTGCTCCAGGGCCGCACGATGGCCGCGATGCCGGCAGCGCGCGCACCACGGCACATGTCCTCGATGCGCTCGGTGGTGGCGCTGCCTTTCTCGCAATCGATGAAGGCGATGTCAAAGCCCACCCGGCCGAGCTGCTCTACCAGCGCCGCCGAAGGGTAATTGACCAGCACCATGGTCGCGGTTTCCCCGCGGGCGAGTTTTTCCTTGACGCGCAGCATCTTTGTTTTCCTTGTGATTGTTCTAGAACGGAACCGTGCCGCCCACGGTGGTGCGGTTCATCAGGCGGCGCTGGGGCAGGGCGTAGTCGCCGATGGCGAAATGCTGGCTGGCGCAGTTGTCCCACATCAGCAGGTCGCCGACTTGCCATTGGTGGGTGAAGATGCTTCCTTCGCGCAGGCACCAGTCGGCCAGCTCGCCGATCAGTGCGTCGCTTTCATCTTGCGCCAGACCCAGGATGCGCATGGTGGCCGCGCGGCTGACGTAAAGGCATTTCTCGCCGGTGACCGGGTGGGTGCGCACCAGCGGGTGCACCACCTCTCGCTTTTGTTCTTCGGTCAGTGGCGCGCGCAGCGAGGCGACATTGTTGCGCTTGAGTGTCGCATACACGGCGGCCAGTGAGTTCACTGCCTTGAGGCCCTCGATGCGTTGGCGGGTTGCCTGCGGCAACTGCGCATAAGCATAGGCGGTGCTGACGAATTGCGTGGCGCCCAGCGGTTGGCCGGCGGCATCGTGCGGTACTTCCAGTGCATAGAGCATGGAGTACATGTTGGGCTTTGCCTGAAACTGACCATCGCTGTGCCACACGCGGCCTGCGTCAATCATGCCGATGGGTTGGCCGGCGTCGTCCAGTACGTTGGAGATGCGCACCAGTTGCGTATAACCGGGCACAAGGTACTGGGGCAGCACATGGGGATCGAGTGTGCCAAAGCGCCCGCAAAACGCCAGTTGCTGATCGGGCGTGAGCTTCTGCTTGCGCAGCACAATGGCCTTGTACTTGTGCAGCGCGTCCTTGATGGCGTCAAAGGTGGCATCGTCAACATTAGCGCTGGCGTCCACACCGCGTACTTCGGCGCCCACGGGGGCTGTGCTGGGAATGATTTGAATTTGAGTGCTCATGATGCCGGGCCTTCCTGCACTGCATCGTTTGGCACCATGTGAAAGGTGCGAACGTTCTTGTGCACGATCATCTCGGAGGTGGCGCTTGAGAACGCGGCAAAGTGGGCGCTGGCCAGATGTTCCTGGAAAGCTGCTTTGCTCTCGTAGATCTCGTACAGCGCCACGGCCTCCTCGGGCTTTTCGGGGGTGAGTACGTCAAAGCAAAGGCAACCGGGCTCTAGGTCAAGCGAAGCGCGGGCATTGGCCAACATCAGGGGCATGAAGGCGTCCATTCCACCGGGCCGGATTTTGAATTCGACCCACACGATATATTGATGCATGGCGATTTGAATGAGTGCGGGCTTAGCGTGTCGATCGCATGACCAGCAAGGCCGTGCGCACTGCCCACAAAACTGTAATTCATTTCGCGGCGCACCGCACTGGTACTTCCACCGAAGCCAACAGGCGGCTCAGCAGCTATCCGCCGCCGCAGCCGAACCAGCCGCGCGCCCGGTGACGAGCGCCTGCGCCAGGCCGCCCAGATAGCCGTGAATGCTGATGCCACCCATGTCGCAGCCGGCCGCGTAAAGCCCGGCGATGGTGCCAGTGCGCCATTCGGACAGCCCTGGCTTGGCCAGCGGCATCATGGAAACGCTGGTCGCACGGCGCAAGACGCGCATGTCCAGGTCGGTGCGAAGGCCGCCGCAGGTGTAGGTGATGGAGGCGCGCACGAGCACGGCGGAAAATGGCGGCGTCTCCAGTGCGAAGGCATTGCCGACACGCGGGGGATGAAGCGCAGCGCCGGTGCCCGCCTTGATGGCTGCGTTGTAGTCTTGCAGGGTTTGCAGCGAGTGTGCACTGGGTATGCCCCAGGCCTGCATGCCCTGGGCCAGCTCTTCCAGCGTGTTGGCCTGCACCACCCGCGCGCCCGCTTGCCGCGCGCGCTCGATCACCACGCGCGGCAAGGCGCTGACTTCGTAGCTGAGCTCGCCAATGGCGGCGTCCACCACATAGGCTGCGGTGGCGCCGCTTTGGCGAGACAGGTGCGCGTTGAGCAACTCTTCGCCTGTGCCCGCAGATTCGTCGGCAAAGCGGCGGCCTGACAGATTCAGGGCCACGGCCATCTGCCCATACTTGTGACTCATGTTCTGAAACTGCGACGCATCGAAACGCGCAGGCGGGGCGTTCATGGCGTGGCCATAGAACGCATTGAGCCAGGGCGTGGTGGCTGCGCCCACGTCAAGTGCGGCCAGCAGGCCGTCGCCGGTGCTGTTGGGGTTGCTGCGCAGGTAGAGCGCATCGGCATGCGGTGTGATGTAGCGCGTGACCAGCTCGCAGTTGCCCTGGAAACCGCCCGTGGTGAGGATCACGGATGCCGCCCTGATCTCGATGGGGCCGTTCGCATCGAAGGCGAGGGCGCCGACCACGGCGCCGTTTTCGGTCAGCAGCGACTGCAGCGACACACCCGTCATGATGTTTGCACCCATCGCCGTGGCGCGCTCAGTCAGCGCGGCGGTCAACTGGCCTCCACTGGCGCGGCGGCCAAACCCATGGCCCAGCACGGTCTGCATCGGTTCGAGTTGCGCGCCTTGCTGCACCAGCCAATCGAGCGACTCGGTCAGGCCATCGACCAGCAGATCCTGCAAGGCTTCGTCACCTTGGGGGACCTGCCGCCTCACCTCGTCCTTGCTGCGCAGGGTCCAGATCAGTCCGTTGGACATGGCCATGGAGCCGCCGGGCTGGTCTGATTTTTCAATCACCAGGACCTGAGCGCCGCGTTCGAGCGCGCTGATGCCAGCGCACAGGCCAGCCATGCCGGCGCCGGCCACCAACACGGTGGTGGAATAGATTCGCGGCTTCATCGCATGGCCCGCGAAGCTATTCTTTCTTGATGCCGATTGTGGAAATGATCTGGCGGAAGCGTTCGTGTTCTGTTTTTACGAAACCATCCATCTCGGACGCCGGGGCATAGTAGAGCGTCGCACCAGTGGCCGCGATGTCTTTGATGAACTTGGGGTCGTTCACTACTTGCCTGAGCGCATCGGCTGCCTTCGTGACCACGGCACGCGGGGTGGCCGCCGGCGCGAACACCGCATACCAGGCGCCGAATATGAAGTCGTTGAAATTGCGCTCCACCATGGTGGGCACATTCGGAAACAGCGGGTGCCGCGTGGGGCCAGTCCATGCCAGCGGCTTGAGAGTGCCAGCATCCACGAAGCCCCTGACGCCGTCAGCCGTGTAGAAAAGCATGGTGATCTCGCCGCGGACCAGATCGGTCATGAGCTGGCCAACACCGGTATAGGGTGCGTGGATCAGGTTCAGGCCGGCCACCTTGCCCAGGTAGGCAGACGGCAGGTGCGCAGCGGTGCCGACCCCGGTGGAGCCATAGTTGGCCTTGGACGGGTTGGCCTTGAGGTAGGCGATCAGTTCTTCCACCGTATTGACCGGCACCGATGAGCTGACCACCAGCATCACGCCGTTGTTGAAGACCCGGCCGATGGAGACAAAGTCTTTCAGCGGGTCGTAGGACATGTTCAGCAGCACATGCGGGTTGACCGACTGCGTTTGCGTGGTGCCAAAGAGCAAGGTGTAGCCATCGGCAGGTGCCTTGGCCACGTAACTGAGCGCGATGTTGCCGCTGGCGCCGCCCTTGTTGTCCACCACGATGCTTTGGCCCATGGCGGTGCCCAGCGGCGCAGCCAACCTGCGCGCGAGCACATCGGTTGCTGTGCCAGCGCCATAGGGAACCACCAGCCTGATGGGTTGTTGGGAGGGATAGGCCGGGGCTTGTGCCTGGGCCAGGCCTGCGCCAAAGGCGAGCGCCGCGCACGCGAAAACGGATTTGATGCTTGCCATATGCGTTTATGCGGCCACAGTGGTTTGAGCCGCACGCGGCTTGGCAGCCGTATCGAGCAAGCCGGCCTGGATCAGGCCTTCACGAATTTCCGCACGCACCTTGTCTGTGACTTCCAGCAGGGGTGGTCGCACGCGCGAGGAGGGGAACATGCCCATCTGGACCAGGGCTTCCTTGGTGGCCGACACTTCACTGGTGATGCGCGTGGGCTGGTGGTTTTCCCACACGCTGGACATGATGGGCGCGCAGCGTGCGAATACCGTGCGGACTCTTTGCGCATCATGTTTGCTGGTAGCGTCCAGCAACTCCACCCAAAGTTCAGGCGCGATGTTGCTGATGCCTATGAGCGCACCGTGCGCGCCGTATTCGAGTTTCTCCACCAGCACCGGGCCGTCCCACGCGGCAAGCACCGAGAGTTTGTCACGCAGCGCATCCCAGGTGGGCATGTAGGCGGCCATGGTGCCAGGCGCGGCCTTGATGCCCACCACATGGGGCAGCTCGGCCAGCGCGTTGAGTGTTTCCACCGAGTAGGCGCAGCCGCTGGTCAGTGGGTATTGGAAGATCACCAGTGGCAGATCGACAGTCTCGCCCAGCTCGCGAAAGAACGCCACGACCGAAGGCGTGTGAGCGATCAGGCGCCGGTAGGTACGCGTGTCAAAGGGCGGAAAGACCAGCAGGGCGTGGGCGCCAGCTGCCTTGACAGCCTGCGCGGTCTCGATGGCCTGCTTGGCGCCATTGGAGCAGACGCCTGCGATGACGAGTTGGCCCGGCTTGCACGCTTGCGCGGCTTCGCGGGTGACTTGTACTTGCTCGGCCAGGCTCAATTGAAGCACTTCGCCCAGTGCGGCATTGATGGCAATACCGCTCACGCCCGGCGTAGAAGCCACATCGCCGAGGTGCTTGCGCAGACCGGGCAGATCCAGCGAATAGTCTTCCTTGAAAGGTGTCAAGGTGGCGGGGAACAAGCCTCGCAAAAGGAGGCGCTTGGGGGTGATTGGGGATGCGCTGCTGCCAGTGTTCATGTGATGAGTCCGTCAGTGAGGTGGCCTGTTGCCAGAGGGCATTGTGGGGGGCAAATCACTATAGAGGAAATCCCCTGTACGGACAACGATGCAAGCCATGATCCGTCCTCGCTTTTGCTACCCCGCCAATCTGGCGACAATGCCGTTCCAGCCACGGAAAGTATTCAGATGCCCCAGTTTGCCGCCAACCTCAGCCTGCTTTACAAAGACCTGCCGTTTCTGGAGCGCTTTGCGGCCGCAGCGCGCTCTGGTTTCAAGACAGTGGAGTTTCAGTTTCCCTACGATTTTCCGGCGCAGGAGATCGCGCGGTGCCTGAGCGATGCCAAGCTTGGGCTTGCGATGCACAACTTGCCTGCGGGTGATTGGGCGGCGGGTGACCGGGGCATGGCGGTGGATCCGCAGCGGGTAGATGAATTTCGCCGGGGCGTGGCGCTTGGCATAGAGTACGCGCGGGTGCTGGGCACGCCGCAAATGAACTGCCTGGCGGGCATTGCACCGGCGGGCTTGGATGCGCAGCAGGGGCGCGCAAGCCTAGTGGCCAACCTGCGGTGGGCCGCAGGCGAGCTGCAGCGGCACGGCATCGGCTTGCTGCTGGAGCCGATCAACACCTTCGACATCCCCGGATTTTTTGTCAACCGGACGGCGCAGGCGCTACAGATCCTGGATGACGTGGGCGCGGACACTTTGCGCTTGCAGTACGACATCTACCACGCCCAGCGCATGGAGGGCGAGCTAGCAGGCAATCTGCGCCTGCACCTGCCGCGCATCGGTCACATTCAGTTGGCGGACAATCCAGGTCGCAACGAGCCGGGCACAGGCGAGATCAATTACCGCTTCCTGTTTCAGTTGCTCGATCAGTTGGGCTACAAGGGCTGCATTGGCTGCGAATACATACCCAGGGATACCACCGCAGCAGGCACCGATGCCGGCTTGGGCTGGCTGGCCGCGCATGGCCAAAGTCTTTGATGCGACGGGGCTTGCCTCAGGAGGTGGGCGTCATGATGTGCACGACTCGGCTGGCCAGCATTTCCTTGACCTTGGCGCCATACGCGGCCATGTGAGGCGACGTTGCGTGGGCGCCCAGGGCCTTCATGCTCTCCCATTTTTCCAGCACGACGAAAGTGTCTTCGCCCCAGCGGGTCTGCACTGGCAGCGCCGGATCGGCGTCGACGGTGGCGCCGTATTCGATGCAGCCTTGCTCGGCCCGGCAGGCCGGCACATTGGCGTTGAATATCTCAAGCACTTGCTTGCGCAGGCCTGGCTTTGCGGTGATGACCGCGATCACATGAATCATTTCTTATTCCTCGTTTCCAGGTTGACACAGGGCGAGTCCTTGAAGAAGATGACCCTTGTCGTTCTTCGGGCCTTGCGTTCTGCGAGGCAAAGTTTACCCCCCTCTACAGTGCCCATCCGGCCTGTTCCTCTTTCATGACACCAGACCCCAGAATTCAGATCCCATCGGTTGACCGGCTGATGCGCATGCCCGGCCCGGCTGCCTTGCTGGCCGAGCATGGCCACACCCTGGTGGTCAGCCAGGCGCGCGTGCTGCTCGATGAATTACGACAGGCTGCGCAGGCAGGCACTTTGCAAGCGGATGCGCTGGATGCACAGGCGTTGCATAACGCGCTTGCGGCCCACGTGGCGCGACGGCTCGCCCCCAATATGCGACGGGTGCTCAACCTGACCGGCACGGTGATCCACACCAACCTGGGCCGCGCCCTGATCGCCGACGCCGCCCTGCAGCACCTGCTGGCCATGATGGCGGGGCCCAACAACCTTGAGTACGACCTGGCATCGGGCGGGCGGGGTGACCGCGATGCGATCGTCGAAGAACTGCTGTGCACGTTGACTGGCGCCCAGGCCGCCACGGTGGTGAACAACAATGCGGCCGCGGTCTTGCTCACCATCGCGGCGCTTGCGCGTGGGCGGGAGGTCATTGTTTCGCGCGGCGAGCTGGTCGAGATCGGTGGTGCATTCCGCATGCCCGATGTGATGTCCAGCGCCGGCGCGAAGCTGGTGGAAGTCGGCACCACCAATCGCACCCATGCGCATGACTACGAGCGCGCCATCGGCAAAGACACTGCTCTCTTGATGAAGGTGCACACCAGCAACTACGCGGTGCAGGGCTTCACCAGCTCGGTCGATGAGTCGGTGCTGGCCGGCATCGCCCATGCGCGGGCACTGCCATTGGCCACCGATCTGGGTGCTGGCTCACTGGTGGATTTGGCTGCTTATGGCCTACCGCGTGAGCCCACGCCTCAAGAGAAACTAGCGGCCGGCTGCGATGTGGTCACATTCAGTGGCGACAAACTATTGGGCGGGCCGCAAGCCGGGCTGATCGTGGGCAATCGGGCTCAGATCGACCTGATTCGCAAGTTCCCGATGAAGCGGGCCTTGCGCATGAGCAAGCTGCCGCTGGCCGTGCTGGAAGCAACGCTGCGGCTGTACCTGCGGCCCGAGCGCTTGACGCGCGACCTGCCGGTACTGCGCTTGTTGACGCGGCCGCAAGAGGCCATCTTGGCCATGGCGCATGACTTGCAGGCCGCCGTGGCGCAAGCTGTGGCACCGCGCTTTGCGGTGGCGGTGGCGCAGATGCAGGGGCAGATTGGTTCGGGTTCGCTGCCGGTGGAGCGGCTGCCTTCGGCGGGCTTGAAAATTTCGCCGGTGCAAAAGAAGGGCGCTGGCCGCGCGCTCGACGAGCTGGCCACGGCGTTGCGCTCGCTGCCGCTGCCGGTCATTGGCCGCATCGGGGATGATTGCCTCTGGCTGGATCTGCGTTGCCTGGAAGATGCAGCGCCGTTTGCCGCCCAGTTGTCCGCACTGCACCAGGCCCTGGCCTGAATGGATCAGGTCGATGCACTTGTCATAGGTGCCGGCGCAGTTGGCTTGGCCGTGGCCCGGGCACTGGCGCAAAGCGGGCACGAGACGATCGTCGCCGAGGCGCAAACAGCCATTGGCCAGGGCGTGAGTTCGCGCAACAGCGAAGTCATTCACGCGGGCCTGTACTATGCGCCCGGCTCACGCAAGGCAAGCCTGTGCGTGCGCGGCAAGGAAATGCTGTACGCGTTTTGCACCAGCCATGGGGTGGCGCATCGCCAATGCGGCAAGCTGGTAGTGGCACATGCGCCGCAGGAACTTGCGGCCTTGCGTGCCCTGCAAGTGCGTGCGGTCGCCAACGGCGTGCCGGTGCAGTGGCTCGACGCCGCCCAGGCGATGGAGCTGGAGCCAGCGCTGAGTTGTGTGGCGGCTTTGCTCTCTGACTCGACCGGCATCATCGATAGCCACGGCTACATGTTGGCCTTGCAGGGCGATCTGGAAGCCGCAGGTGGCATGGTGGCTCTGGGTTCTGCGGTGCACTCCGCGGTGCTGGGCCGCGCGGGCCAGGCACATGTGGTGCGCATGGCCGATGGCAGCGAGTTGGCGGCGCGCTTGCTGGTCAATGCGGCGTCGCTGCATGCCTGTGCTCTGGCGCGAGAGTTCGCGGGGCTGGATGCGCGTTTCGTGCCGCGTGAGTATTTTGCCAAGGGCAGCTACTACTCTCTTGCCGGCAAGGCGCCATTTAGTCGCCTCATCTACCCGGCACCGGCCGATGCATGGCTGGGCGTGCACCTGACACTCGATCTGGGCGGACAGGCGCGCTTCGGCCCTGATCTCGAGTGGCTCGATATTGCAGGCGCGCAAGACATCGACTACACCGTCGATCCACGGCGGTCCGAGTCGTTCTATTCCGAGGTAAGACGCTATTGGCCCGGCTTGCCCGATGGCGCCTTGCAGCCGGCCTACAGCGGCGTGCGGCCCAAGATCCACGCAGCCAACCAGCCTGCACCCGACTTTCGCATTGACGGCCCCGCCGTGCATGGCGTTGCGGGCTTGGTCAATTTGTTTGGCATAGAGTCGCCGGGGCTGACGAGTTCACTGGCCATCGGCGAGCTGGTGCTGGAGAAGCTGGACACCTGAGTTACGTGGAGGTGCGCAGCGCCTTGATCGCCCGAGCCGATTCGGTGACCAGATTCGGGCCCTGATAGATCAAGCCGGTGTAGATCTGAATCACGTCTGCGCCCGCTTCAATTTTTGAGACCGCATCGCGCCCGCTCATGACGCCGCCCACGCCGATGATGGGAAAGCCCTTGCCCAGCGCCTTGCGCAATTGGGCGATGACGCGGTTGCTGGGGGCCAGAACCGGAGCGCCGCTTAAGCCCCCGGTTTCCTTCGCATGTGGCAGGCCCTGAACTGCGTCACGGCTGATGGTGGTGTTGGTGGCGACCACGCCGTCCATGCCATGGCGCTGCAGCGCTGCTGCGATCACATCGATCTGCGCCTCGTCCAGATCGGGTGCGATCTTCAGGAAGATCGGTACGCGGCGCACATGCTGCTCGGCCAGGGCTTGTCGCTCGTGGGCAATGGCGCCCAGCAGGCCGTCTAGCGCGTCGTCCGACTGCAGCGAGCGCAGGTTGCTGGTGTTGGGGCTGGAGATGTTGACGGTGACATAGTCCGCATGCGGGTAGACGCCGCGTAGGCCCAGCAGGTAGTCGCTGGTGGCGTTCTCGATTGGGGTGGCCGCGTTCTTGCCGATGTTCAGGCCCAGGATGCGGCTGCGCTCGCGAAAGGACGATCGCCGTACATTGGCGATGAAGGCATCGAGCCCATCGTTGTTGAAACCCAGTCGGTTGATCAAGGCCTTGGCCTTGGGTAGTCTGAATAGGCGCGGCTTTGGGTTGCCCGGCTGAGGCAGGGGAGTGACTGTGCCGACTTCGACAAAGCCAAAGCCCAGTGAACCCAGCCCGTCGATGCAGCGCGCATTTTTGTCCAGACCGGCGGCCAGGCCCACGCGGTTGGGAAAGTGCAGGCCTGCCAGCTCAATCGGGTCATCGACCATGCTGGCGCGGTAGGCCCACTCCAGCGGCGTGCCATGCAGCCGCGCCAGCGATTGCATGGTGAGCTCATGGGCGGTTTCGGGGTCGAGCCCGAACAGAAAGGGACGGGCAAGGGCGTAGGGCAGCAGCGACATGGATAATTCTCTTATTCAAACCGATTGTCGCAAATGACTCAAGACGAACTCAAAGCACTGGTCGGGCAGGCCGCCCTGCAATACGTGGTGCCGGGCCAGATTGTGGGCGTGGGCACCGGCTCCACGGTCAACAAATTCATTGATGCACTGGCTACGATGCGCGAACGCATTCCCGGCGCGGTCTCCAGCTCCGTTGCTTCAACCGAACGCATGCGTGCGCTGGGCATCACCGTCTTCGATGCGAATGAGGTGGACGAACTGGCGGTGTACATCGACGGTGCCGATGAAATCGATGGCAAGGGGTTCATGATCAAGGGTGGTGGCGCGGCCCTTACTCGCGAGAAGATTGTGGCGGCTCAGTCGGCGCGCTTTGTCTGCATCGCCGATGAGAGCAAGCAGGTCGCGGTGCTGGGCCGCTACCCGGTGCCGGTGGAGGTGATCCCAATGGCCGCACGGCGCGTGACACGGCAATTCGCGGCCATGGGCGGCACAGCCAGGCTGCGCATGAAAGACGGCCAAGCGCTCGTCACCGACAACGGCCAGCACATCCTGGATGTGTCGGGCCTTTCCATCACGGATCCACTGCAATTCGAGACCGAGGTCAATCAATGGCCCGGCGTGGTCACGGTGGGGGTGTTTGCGCTACAGGGGGCGGCGGTGTGCCTGCTGGGCACGGCGAGCGGTGTCAAGACGCTCACGTATTGAGCTCTCAAACCCTGGCTCAGAAGCGAATGCCGGTGGGATTTTCGCTGTTTTCTTCGGGCGCCTCGGATGCATCCTGCGAAGCGCTGGCTTGGCCTGCCGCTGCGGCGGCCTGGGCGGGCGCAGGCCGCGCGGCCGTCGCCGCATCGGCGCTGACCAGGGGCGTGGCAGGTGCCTGGGTGTAGCCCGCCGGCAGCTGCGAGGTCTTGGGGTAGCCTGCCGCGTCGAGGAACTGGGTCCACTCAACTTCAGCAAATCCCTTGAGCTGCTGCCCGCCTATGGTCAGAAAGGGCACAGATGAGGAGCCGGACATGCGCAGCAGGGCCTGGATGTCTTCATTGCTACTCACAGTTTTTTCGGTGAAGAGAATGCCACGGCCAGAGAGCATGGCCCGAGCGCCTTCGCAGGGGCCGCAGCCTTGCGCGGTGTACAGGACCACCGGGTAGCGCTCCACCGGCTGGCGTAGCTCAAATGGCAGTTGGATGGTGCTGGCACCCTGTGAATTCAGCCGCACGACCTGCGTGGCCGGGCCTTTGCCCTGGGCTTCCATGGGCGGTTTGTCCGAGAAGGTAACGCGTCCGTCCGGCCCCACTGAGCGAAAGATCTGTTGTGCGTTTGCATCATCGGTCAGCCATGCGGTAGCTGCCAGTGTGGCCAATAGGCCGATTGCGACAGAGTGACGGGCTAAAAACATCGTGCCAAATCCTCCAACGGTTCAGGCCATGCCCTGGTGCCGCAGCAGCGCGTCCAGAGTGGGCTCGCGTCCGCGGAATGCCTTGAATGACTCCATGGCCGGCCGGCTACCGCCGGCCTCCAGGATGGCCTGCCGGTATTTTCGCCCGGTTTCGACGCTGGGCAAACCATCTTTACCGCTGGTTTCCTCAAATGCGGCATAGGCGTCGGCACTGAGCACCTCGGCCCACTTGTAGCTGTAGTAGCCGGCTGCGTAGCCTCCGGCGAAGATGTGGCTGAAGGTGTGGGCCGTGCGGCTAAAGGCCGGCGGTTTCTGCACCGCGACCTCGTCTCGCACCTGAGCCAGCAAGGCCAGGATGTCCGTGGCCGGGTCGTGCCCGGTGTGCAGCAGCATGTCGAACAGCGCGAATTCAATCTGCCGCAGGGTGCCCAGACCGCTCTGGAAGTTGCGCCCGGCCACCATTTTGTCGAACAGTTCGCGCGGCAGCGGCTGGCCGCTGTCCACGTGGGCGGTCATGTGGCGCAGCACGTTCCATTCCCAGCAGAAGTTTTCCATGAACTGGCTGGGCAGCTCGACCGCATCCCATTCGACGCCGCTGATGCCCGAGACATCGCGCTCGTTCACCCTGGTCAGCATGTGGTGCAGGCCGTGGCCGAACTCATGAAAGAGCGTGGTGACGTCATCGTGCGTGAGCAGGGGCGGCTTGCCATCGACCCCGTCCGCGAAATTGCACACCAGGTGCGCCACCGGCGTTTGCAGTTGCTTGTCGTCCGGACGCAGCCAGCGTGCGCGCGCGTCGTCCATCCAGGCGCCGCCACGCTTGCCGGGGCGCGCGGCAGGGTCGAGGTAGAACTGGCCCACCAGTTGCCGGCCTTCGCCTTGCCCACGCTCTATGCGGTAGAAGGCGACGCTGGGGTTCCACACCGGCGCCGTGTCGCGCGCAATGCTCACCTCAAACAAGGTCTCCACGATCTTGAACAAGCCGGCCAGTACCTTGGGCGCGGTAAAGTACTGCTTGACCTCCTGTTCGCTGAAGGCGTAGCGCTCTTCCTTGAGTTTTTCGCCGATGTAGGGCCAGTCCCAGGCCTGCGGGTCTTGCATGGCCAGGTGCGCTTTGGCGAATGCACGCATGTCGTCCACGTCTTTCTGCGCGAACGGTCGGGCACGCGCCGCCAGATCGCGCAGGAAGGCGATCACTTCCTGGGGTGAGTCGGCCATCTTGGGCACCAGAGAGAGCTGCCCAAAATTGTCAAAGCCCAGCAGGCGTGCCTCTTCAAGCCGCAAGGCCAAAATCTCACGGATCAATGCGGTGTTGTCAAAGCGCGGCTCGCCCTGGTCGCTGGCGCGGGTGGTGTAGGCGCGGTACATGCGCTCGCGCAAGGCACCGCTGCGGGCGAACTGCATCACCGGCAGATAGCAGGGCATCTTGAGTGTGAGCTTATGGCCGTCCTTGCCCTCGGCTTGGGCTGCGGCACGCGCCGCCTGCACCACGTCATCGGGCACGCCATCGAGCTCGCCTGCGCTGGCGTAGTAACTGAAGGCGTCGGTGGCATCGAGGGCGTTCTCGCTGAATTTCTGACTCAGCTCGGCCTGCCGCTCTTGGATGGCGGCGAAGCGCGCGTGGGCGGCGCCCGTCAACTCCGCGCCGCCCAACACGAAATTGCGAATCGCATTCTTGTGGGCCTGGGCTTGCTCGGCATTGAGGCTGTCTTGGGGTATGGCCTTGTACTTGGCATAGAGGCGCTCGTCTGATCCGAGGCGGGTCCAGAAGTCGGTGACTTTGGGTAAGGCGTCGTTGTAGGCCGCGCGAAGCTCGGGTGTGTCGGCCACGCCGTTGAGGTGGCTGACCACGCCCCAGGCCCGGCCCAGTTTCTCGCCTGCGGTGTCGAGCACGGCAGCAATGGCTTGCCAGTTGGCGGGGAAGTTGGGTTCAGTGACGGTCTTGAGGGCTGCTTCGGCCTGTGTCAGCAGGCTGTCGATGGCAGGCGCCACATGCGCTGGCTGGACCTGGTCGAACAGGGGAAGATCGGTGAAGTCAAGAAGGGGATTGCTCATCCCCCGTATTTTGCGTCAGCCGGCGCCAATGCAAGGGTGGCGGGGGATTGACCGTCTCAATGAGATGGATTGGTGGCGGCCCGCTCGGCTGCCTCAATGGTGTTGACCAGCAGCATCGCTCGTGTCATGGGGCCGACGCCACCGGGCACCGGCGTGATCCAGCCGGCCACTTCGCGCACGCCAGAGAAGTCGACATCGCCGCACAACTTGCCCTGGTCGTTGCGGTTCATGCCCACATCGATGACCACTGCGCCAGGCTTGATCATGTCTGCAGTGAGGACATCGCGCTTGCCCACCGCAGCGACCACCACGTCGGCTTGCAGCGTGAAGGCCTTGAGGTCTTTGGTGGCGCTGTGGCAGATGGTGACGGTGGCATTCTTTTGCAGCAGCATCAGGGCCATGGGCTTGCCCACGATATTGCTGCGGCCTATGACCACCGCATGCTTGCCGCGCAAGTCATAGCCGATGGATTCGAGCATTTTCATGCAGCCATAGGGCGTGCATGGCCAGAAGCCGGGCTGGCCCACCATCAGCGCACCCGCGCTGGCCACATGAAAGCCGTCGACGTCTTTGGCAGGCGAGATGGCTTCGATCACATGATGGGTGTTCATGTGTTTTGGCAGCGGCAACTGCACCAGGATGCCATGCACCGAGGGATCGGCGTTGAGTTGCCCAATGCGTGCGAGCAGGCTGGCCTCTGGCATGTCGGCGGGGTAGCGCTCCAGCGTGGCGTGCAAGCCAGTCTGGGTGCTGTCGTTGACCTTGTGCTTGGTGTAGATCTGGCTGGCCGGGTCTTCGCCCACCAGGATGATGGCCAGGCTGGGCTGAACGCCCCGGGCCTTGAGGGCAGCCGTGCGGCCAGCGACTTCGGCGCGGATTTTTTCGGCCAGCGCGTTGCCGTCTATCAGCTGAGCACTCATGCGTTCTTGGTGGCGTTCTGCCCAAGGGCGATCTTGAGCAGGTCGGCCACGGTATTGGCGTTGAGTTTTTCCATGATGTTGGCGCGGTGCGCCTCCACGGTCTTGATGCTGATGCCCAGGTCGTCGGCGATTTGCTTGTTCAGGCGGCCGGCGACGATGCGCTCAAGCACCTGGGCCTCGCGCGATGTGAGCTTGCCCAACAGGGCGTCGCGGCTGGCGGCACTTTGAAAGTCGGCGAATGCGTCCTTGGCATGGTCGAGCATGCGTTCGACCAGGCTGACGAGTTCGTCTTCCTTGAAGGGCTTCTGGATGAAGTCCATCGCGCCCTTCTTCATGGTGTTCACCGCCATCGGCACGTCGCCGTGACCGGTGATGAACACCACGGGCAGCGGCGACTTGCGTTCGAGCAGGCGGTCTTGCAGCTCCAGGCCGGTCATGCCGCCCATGCGGATGTCCACGATCAGGCAGGCCACCTCGCGCGGATCGTAGCGCGAGAGAAAAGATTCGGCTGAATCAAAGCAGCGGACGCGGTAGTCCTTGCCTTCAAGCAACCACTGCAATGAATCACGCACCGCTTCGTCGTCATCGACCACGTACACGGTACCCTTCTTGGGAATCAAACTCATGCGGTCACTCCGGCGTCTTTGTTCACCATGGGATCTGTCGCGCCGGAGTAGGGTATCCAGAAGGAGAAACGGCAGCCGGCGACATCCGTTCCATTGTAGATGTTCTCCGCCTGCATTCTTCCCTGGTGCGACTCGACGATGGAGCGACACAGATTCAGGCCAATGCCCATGCCCTCGATCTTGGTGGTGAAGAAGGCCTCGTAGAGACGCTCCATCACCTCAGGCGCAAGGCCTTGCCCGGAGTCGAGCACCGAGAACTCCACCACCGATAGCTTGTCGATCTGCCTGGGAATGACGCGCAATTCGACACTTCGGCGAGAAGGGGGGCGTTGGGCATGCTCAATTGATTCGGCCGCGTTCTTGAGCAGATTCACCAGCACCTGCTCGATCAGGATCGGATCGACCAGTAGCCGCGGTATGCGTGCGGCCACGTAATGCGACAAGCGTACATTGCGGCGGCGCAGCTCGATCTCTGCCAACTCCACTGCTTCATTGACCATCAGGGTTACGTCCGACAAGGTGCGGTTGGGTTCGCTGCGCTTCACAAAGGAGCGAATGCGCTGGATGATCTGGCCGGCGCGCTGCGCCTGCCGGGCGGTCTTGTCCAGCGCAGCCAGCAGGTCTTCCTCGTTGATTTGTTTGCCCTTGATGCGCGAGACCATGCCGTTGCAGTAATTGTTGATGGCCGTCAGCGGCTGGTTCAGCTCATGGGCCACGCTGGAGGCCATCTCGCCCATGGTGATCAGCCGGCTGGCCGATTGCGCGCGCTCGGCTTGCGCAGCCGATTGCTCCTCGGCATGACGGCGCGGCGTGATGTCAGTGGCAATGACCATCTGAGCGAGGCGCCCGTCCACCCAGTTCAGATAGCGCGAACGCACCTCAAGCCACTTGCCCAACTCGGGCACGAAGATCTCGGCGTTTTCGGATTGAGCCGCGGTCAAGGCGCCAGTGGGCAGGCCGACGAATGAATCAACAGCGTCGTGCGACTCGCCGCCACGCGGATGCTCGGGCACGCCAGCCTGGGCCACCATTTGCAGGTGGCCCTGCGTATGCACGCCGAACCAGAGGCGGTAGAGCTTGTTGGCAAAGAGAAGCTCTTCACTGCCCAGTGGCGCGACGGAGACTGCTGCATCCAGAGCCTCCAGCACGGTGGTGAAGCGCTCATAGGAAGCAGAGAGCTGCTCGCGAATGCGATTGGGCTCGGTGATGTCGGTCATCGATGTCATCCAGCCGGTCTGGTTGCCTTTGGCATCCACCAGCGGGGAAACGTACAGACGGGCGTCGAACAAGTCGCCGCTCTTGCGTTGGACGCGCACTTGGATGCCGCCGGCCGAGGTGCGGCCACTGAGTTCGTCTTCCAGGCGCGCTGAGAGCAGATCGCGATCGGACTCAGGCCAATAGGGAAAAGGCGGGGTGCGGCCCACCAGTTCGGGTTCGGACCAGCCGGTCATCTGGCAGAAGGCCAGGTTGACATAGGTGATGCGGCCCTGCAGGTCCATCGCGCGCATGCCTGTGAGCATGGAATTTTCCATCGCGCGGCGGAAATTGGTTTCGGAGACCAGGGCTTGCTGGGCCTGCACGCGGCGACGCGTATGACGCCAGTTGCCGATCAGCATCCAGGCGGTCATGGCGCTGAGCGTGATCACCAGCCAGAACAAGCCGCTGCCTATCACGCCCAGTGAAGTGCGGTATGCCTGAGCCCGGATGATCAGCCCATTGCCCACAGGCGAGACCGGAACTTCGTATTCGTCGGTCTGAGCGGCCCAGGGTAGAAGCCTGGTAGCCGGGTTGCGCGGGGGAACCGAAGTGCCAGCCAGCATTCGCCCCTTGCCGTCGAGAAGCGCCACCGCGTAGCGCGAGGACACCTCCGTGGGCATGCCAAAGCGAAGCAGGCCATCGATGGAATACTCGGCCAGGATGACGCCGGCAAAGCGTCCCTGCTCGGTCAAAGGCACGTGAAGCTGCAGCAGGCCAGTGCCTTCGGTGCCGGCAGCCGGCTGAGAATAGACCGGCTGCAGCAGGTCGCGCGCCAGGCTGTAGATGGTCTCTGTCTCGCCTGGCCGCAGTAGCTCGCCGGCCTTGCGCGCCTGAAGATTGTTCATGCTGGGCGCGAAGTAGCTCGACCGGATGCGTCGGCGCACGTCGATCCAGGTCAGGGCTTGCAATTCAGGGTACTGATTGATCAAGGACTCGGCGCGACCGACGAACTCGTCCGCGTCGACTTCCTTGTTGGCGATGTCGCGTGCGATGCGCATCATCTGCTCCTGGCGCTCCAGAAGTCGAAGGCGAACACGTTGCTGCGCGTACTCCACATCGCGCTTGACCGCTTCTTGCTCGCGGTCCATTTCTTCCAGACGCAGGTAGCCGAACGCAGAGATGATGGCGGCCAGAAACAGCAGCACCGCCGCCAGTGGCGCGAGCATGGCGAAGCGATCCTGGCGCTGGGGTGATTGGCTCCACCACCACTGGCGCCACCAGGCCGGTGGCGCTGCAGCTTCGTGCGCTTCCATGGTGCTCGGGGGATCTTGCATGAAGTTCGAAGTGTAGGGGCTGTTTGCTTCTGCTTCACGGTGTCTAAACCATAATATGAAAAGTGCAGGCACAATTTGAAATACGCTAAAAATTGTGAGACACTCACGTTTCGGCGCGGGAGGGCACCGCACGCTATAGGCTAGACAACAGCAGGAGACAAGATCATGTCAGCACAACCCGAAGGTGTATTCGATTCCGCAGCCAATGACGCGGACGCCCAGGAAACGCGCGAATGGATCGACGCACTGTCTGCGGTGATTGCATCCGAAGGGCGCGAGCGCGGGCACTTCCTGTTGGAGCAGTTGCTGGAGCAGGCCAGGCAGTCAGGCATCGACATGCCGTTCTCTGCCAGCACGGGCTACGTCAACACCATTGAGCCCAGCGACGAAGAGCGTTGCCCTGGCAATCTTGAAATCGAAGAACGCCTGCGCGCCTACATGCGCTGGAACGCGATGGCCATGGTGGTCAAGGCCAATCGCCTGCATCCCGCTGATGGCGGTGACCTGGGCGGGCACATCAGTTCCTTTGCGTCGGTGGCCACGATGTTCGGTGCCGGCTTCAACCACTTCTGGCATGCCGAAAGTGAAAACCACGGCGGCGACTGCCTCTACATTCAGGGTCACAGCTCACCGGGCATTTACGCCCGCGCCTATCTTGAAGGACGCCTCTCCGAAGAGCAATTGCTCAATTTCCGTCAAGAGGTCGATGGCAAGGGCTTGTCCAGCTACCCGCATCCCAAGCTGATGCCCGAGTTCTGGCAGTTCCCGACAGTCTCCATGGGCCTGGGCCCTCTGATGGCAATTTACCAGGCGCGCTTTCTCAAGTATTTGCATGCCCGTGGCATTGCCAACACCGAGAACCGCAAGGTGTGGGTCTTCTGTGGTGACGGCGAGATGGATGAAGTTGAAAGCCTGGGCGCCATCGGTGTGGCCGCGCGCGAAAAGCTGGACAACCTGATCTTCATCGTCAACTGCAACCTGCAGCGGCTCGACGGCCCGGTGCGTGGCAACGGCAAGATCATCCAGGAGCTGGAAGGCGAGTTCCGTGGAGCCGGCTGGAATGTCATCAAGCTGATCTGGGGCAGCTACTGGGACCCACTGCTCGCGCGCGACAAGGAAGGCGCGTTGCGCAAGATCATGATGGACACGCTGGACGGCGACTACCAGGCCATGAAGGCCAACGACGGTGCCTTCGTCCGCAAGAATTTCTTTGGCCGCCATCCGAAGGCCTTGGAGATGGTCGCCAAGATGAGCGACGATGACATCTGGCGCCTGCAGCGCGGCGGCCATGATCCGCAAAAGGTGTACGCCGCCTATCACCGCGCGGTCAATACCAAGGGCCAGCCCACGGTGATGCTGATCAAGACCGTCAAGGGCTTTGGCATGGGCAAGAGTGGCGAGGGCCGAAACACGGCGCACCAGACCAAGAAGCTCACCGACGAGGACATCAAGGCGTTTCGCGATCGCTTCAACATTCCCGTGCCCGACGATCAACTGGCCGACATTCCCTTCTACAAGCCGGCCGAGAACACGCCCGAGATGCAATACCTGCACGCGCGCCGCGAGGCCTTGGGCGGCTACTTGCCCAAGCGCCGGGCCAAGGCCGACGAGCAGTTGACTGTGCCGCCTCTGGAAGCCTTCAAGGCCGTGCTTGAGCCCACCGCGCAGGGCCGCGAGATCAGCACCACGCAGGCCTATGTGCGCTTTCTCACCGCGCTGCTGCGTGACAAGGAAATGGGCCCGCGCGCAGTGCCTATCCTGGTGGATGAGGCGCGCACCTTCGGCATGGAGGGTTTGTTCCGTCAGATCGGTATCTACAACCCAGCCGGGCAGCTCTACACGCCGCAAGACAAAGACCAAGTCTCCTACTACAAGGAAGACAAGGCTGGCCAGATTTTGCAAGAGGGCATCAACGAGGCTGGCGGCATGGCAAGCTGGATCGCGGCGGCCACCTCGTACAGCACCAGCAATCGAATCATGGTGCCTTTCTACATCTACTACTCGATGTTCGGTCTGCAGCGTGTCGGCGATTTGTGCTGGGCTGCTGGCGACATGCAGGCCCGTGGCTTTTTGCTGGGCGGCACATCGGGGCGCACCACGCTTAACGGTGAGGGCCTGCAGCACGAAGACGGCCACAGCCACATCATGGCCGGCACCATACCCAACTGCGTGAGCTACGACCCGACCTTTGCGCATGAAGTCGGCGTGATCATGCACCACGGCTTGCAGCGCATGGTGGAGAAGCAGGAAAACGTCTTCTACTACATCACACTGCTCAACGAGAACTACCCCATGCCCGGCCTGCAGCCTGGTACGCAGGAGCAGATCATCAAAGGCATGTATCTGTGCAAGGAAGGCGCCAAGCTCACACCACGCGTGCAGTTGCTGGGCAGCGGCACCATCTTGCGCGAATCCCTGGCGGCCCAGGAGATGCTGGAGAAAGAATGGGGCGTGGCCGCGAATGTATGGAGCTGTCCGAGTTTCAACGAGCTGGCGCGCGATGGCCAGGACGCCGAACGCCACAACCTGCTGCACCCGGCCGAGCCACCCCGGCAGTCCTTTGTGGCGCAGCAACTTGAGAAGCACAACGGGCCGGTGGTCGCGTCCACTGACTACATGAAGGCTTATGCGGAGCAGATCCGATCGTTCATTCCCAGGGGCCGCACCTACAAGGTGCTGGGCACCGACGGGTTCGGGCGCAGCGACTTCCGCAGCAAACTGCGCGAGCATTTTGAAATCAACCGCCATTACATCGTGGTGGCGGCGCTCAAGGCCTTGAGCGAAGAAGGCACGGTGCCAGTGGCCAAGGTGGTCGAGGCGATCAAAAAATACAACATCAAGGCGGACAAGATCAACCCGCTTTATGCGTGATCTGAAACAGCACGAACGGAGAACAAGAACATGGCACTGATTGAAGTGAGAGTCCCCGACATCGGCGACTTCAAGGACGTGGCGGTCATCGAGCTCTTGGTCAAGCCGGGCGATGCAGTCAGGGTTGAGCAATCGCTGCTCACGGTGGAATCGGACAAGGCTTCCATGGAGATTCCTTCGGCTGCTGCTGGCGTGGTCAAGGAGCTCAAGGTGAAATTGGGCGACAAGGTAAACATTGGCGACTTGATCTGCGTGCTGGAGGCTGCGGCTGCGCCCGAAACTGCCGCAGCATCCGCAACCCCGCCCGCCCAGGTCAACACCCAGGCTGAGCCCCCATCCGTTCGGGCTGAGCCCCCGTCCGTTCGGGCTGAGCCTGTCGAAGCCCCCGCCAACCCGGCCCGCGTGCCCCCCACCGCAGCCCTGCCGCCGCACGAGCCCGGCCAACCCAGCGGCAATCTGCCGCACGCTTCCCCCTCGGTGCGCAAGTTCGCACGCGAGCTGGGCGTGCCGCTGGAAGAAGTCAAGGGCACCGGCCCCAAAGACCGCATCACCCAGGAAGACGTGGAGGCCTTCACCAAGGCCGTCATGCGGGGCGAGCTCAGCACCAAGTCAGCTACCGCAAAGGCCCCGGCGGGCGGTGGCGCAGCCTTGGGCCTGCTGCCCTGGCCGAAAGTCGACTTCGCAGAGTTCGGCCCCATCCTGCGCCAGGACATGGGCCGCATCAAGAAGATCAGCGGCGCCAATTTGCATCGCAACTGGGTGATGATTCCCCACGTCACCAACCACGACGATGCGGACATCACTGAGCTGGAAGCCTTCCGCGTTCTGCTCAACAAAGAAAACGAGAAGTCGGGCATCAAAATCACGATGCTGGCCTTCCTTATCAAGGCCTGCGTCGCTGCGCTGCAGAAATTCCCCGAATTCAACTCGTCGCTGGACGGCGAGCAACTGGTCCTCAAGCAGTACTTCAACGTGGCGTTTGCCGCCGACACGCCAAAGGGCCTGATGGTGCCGGTGATTAAGAACGCCGACAAGAAAGGCATTTTGCAGATCAGCCAGGAGATGGGCGAGCTGGCCAAGAAGGCGCGCGAGGGCAAACTCGGCCCTGCCGACATGCAGGGCGCCTGCTTCACCATTTCTTCACTGGGCGGCATCGGTGGGCGCTACTTCACGCCCATCATCAATGCACCAGAGGTGGCCATCCTGGGCGTGTGCAAGAGCCAGACCGAACCGGTGTGGGACGGCAAGCAGTTCCAGCCGCGCCTGATGCTGCCCTTGTCGCTCTCGTGGGACCACCGTGTGATCGACGGGGCCAGCGCCGCGCGCTTCAACGCCTACCTCGCATCCGTGTTGGCCGATTTCCGGCGCACCATGCTTTGAGAATCCATAAGAATCCATCAGAGGGAAGCGATATGACGATTGTGGAAGTGAAGGTGCCGGACATCGGTGATTTTTCAGAGGTGTCGGTGATCGAGTTGCTGGTCAAGCCGGGCGATGCGATCGTGGCTGAACAATCCCTGGTCACAGTGGAGAGCGACAAGGCATCGATGGAAATTCCTTCCAGCCATGCAGGCGTGGTCAAGGAGTTGAAAGTCAAGCTGGGCGACAAGGTGGCCAAGGGCTCTGTGTTGCTTCTGCTTGAAGCTACCCAGAGTGCGCCCGTGGCTGCTGCACCCGCCGCGCAGGTTCAAGCAGCCGCGCCACAGGGCAGCCAGCCCGCGTCGCAAGCACCGGCCACCGCAAGCGCAAGTGCCGCAAGCCCAAGTGCCGCAGCTTTCACTGGCAGCGTCGATCTCGAATGCGACATGCTGGTGCTGGGCGGTGGTCCCGGCGGCTACTCTGCCGCGTTTCGCGCCGCTGACCTGGGCATGAACGTCGTGCTGGTGGAGCGCTACGCCACTCTGGGTGGCGTGTGCCTGAACGTCGGCTGTATTCCGTCGAAGGCCCTGCTTCACGTGGCCGCCGTGATGGACGAAGTCAGCCACTTCGAGGCCCTGGGCGTGAGCTTTGGCAAACCGGTGGTCGATCTGGACAAGCTGCGGGCGCACAAGTCAAAGGTGGTGGGCAAGCTCACCGGCGGCCTTGCTGCCATGGCCAAGATGCGCAAGGTGAGCATCGTGCGCGGTGTCGGCGAATTCATCGATCCCTTCCACATGCAAGTGGAAGAAACCACGGGCACCGGGCAAGATAAGACCGGAAGAAAGCAGACCATCCGATTCAAGAACGCCATCATCGCGGCTGGGTCGCAGGCGGTGCAATTGCCCTTCATGCCCAGGGACCCGCGGGTGGTTGATTCCACCGGCGCGCTGGAACTTGGCGGCAGTCCCAAGCGGATGTTGATTTTGGGCGGCGGCATCATCGGCCTGGAGATGGGCACCGTGTATTCGACCCTGGGGGCACGCCTGGATGTGGTGGAGATGCTGGACGGCCTGATGCAGGGCGCTGACCGTGACCTGGTGCGTGTGTGGCAGAAGATGAATGCACCGCGCTTTGACAACATCATGCTTAAGACGCGCACTGTGGGCGCACAGGCCACAGCCGACGGCATCCTGGTGAGCTTCGAGGGTGAGCAGGCGCCCAAGGAGCCGCAGTTGTACGACCTGGTGCTGCAGGCCGTGGGCCGCAGCCCCAATGGCAAGAAGATTGGTGCCGACAAGGCAGGTGTGGTGGTCACCGATCGTGGCTTCATTCCGGTGGACATCCAGATGCGCACCAACGTGCCGCATATTTTCGCGATCGGCGACATCGTGGGCCAGCCGATGCTGGCGCACAAGGCGGTGCATGAGGCGCATGTGGCAGCCGAAGTGGCAGCGGGTGAAAAATCCGCATTCAATGCTCGCGTGATTCCCAGCGTGGCCTACACCGATCCCGAGGTGGCCTGGGTCGGACTCACCGAAGACCAGGCCAAGGCGCAGGGCATTTCCATCAAGAAGGGGCATTTCCCCTGGACAGCTTCAGGCCGCGCCATTGCAAACAACCGTGACGAAGGCTTCACCAAGCTCTTGTTCGATGCCCAGACGCATCGCATCCTGGGTGGCGGCATCGTGGGCACGCATGCGGGCGACATGATTGGCGAAATCGCACTGGCCATCGAGATGGGTGCCGACGAGATCGACATTGGCAAGACCATCCATCCGCATCCGACTCTGGGCGAGAGCATTGGTCTGGCGGCCGAAGTGGCGCACGGCACCTGCACCGACGTGCCTGCGCCAAGAAAAACCTGAATCAGGACGCCGGCGTAGCCTTGGTTTCTGCCGGCGGCAGGCCCAGCACCCGGCGGGCGCCGTCGAAGCGTCCTCTCCAGTAGCTTTGCCCCATGTCCTCCACGCGCACCTGGGCACCCGGCTTGGGTGAGTGGATGAATTTGCCTTCGCCGACATAAATGCCCACGTGACTGAAGGCGCTCTTCATGGTGTTGAAGAACACCAGGTCGCCCGGCTTGAGATCTTTGGCGTCGATGACTTCGCTGGATGCGGCCTGTTCGTTGGCCGATCTCGGAAGAATCAAACCCACTGTGTTCTGGAACATAGCGCGCACGAAACCGCTGCAATCAAAGCCAGTCTCTGCTGAACTGCCGCCACGGCGATAGGGCACACCCAGAAAACCGATGGCGGTGAAGACCAGCTCTGTTGCCCGGTCGGTCACTGTGTAGCCAACTTGCTCCAGTTTGCTCAGAATGCCTTTGTCGGCGATGAAGCGCAAAAGATCGTCATCCCTGGGGCTGGGAGGCGCGGCTTGCGCGCCAGCGGCGGCAACAAGCAAAATGAAGCAAAGCTTTCTCAACATCGGCCGCGAGCATACTCTGAGTTGGTCAAGGGGGTCAATTATGCCCCGGCTCTTGACCCGACTCATGCCCACGGTCTGGGGCAAAGTGGAAGGAGCCCGGATGACACAGAGATTCCAAAAAGTCCGCTTGTCGGCCATGCTCGCCGCCACCTTGGCGATCTGCATGCAGTTGCCCGCGCGAGCACAGGAGGTGCTTGCGCGAGGGCTGGATCATCCATGGGCAGTGGCTTTTCTGCCGCAAGGGCAGTTTCTCGTGACAGAGCGGCCGGGCCGAATGCGGGTAGTGGCCACCGATGGAAAGCTTGGCGCGCCACTGGCAGGGCTGCCACAAGTCGCCGCGCAAGGGCAGGGCGGTTTGCTCGATGTGGTGCTCGACTCGGCTTTCGCGGCCAATCGACGCATCTACTTTTGTTTCTCCGAGCCGGGCAGTGCGGGCACCAACAGCACAGCGCTGGCCCGGGCCCGGCTGTCCAGTGATTCATCCAGGCTGGAAGATGTCAAGGTGATCTTCAGTCAGAAACCCAAGGCCAGCGGCGGCCTGCACTTTGGCTGCCGTATCGTGGAGGCGGCCGACGGCACGCTGTTCCTTACCGTGGGTGAGCGTTATCACCGCATGAATGAAGCGCAGAAGCTGGACAACCACCTGGGCAAAGTGCTGCGCCTGACCAAGGACGGAGCCCCGGCCCCGGGCAATCCCTTCATCGGCCAGGCCGGCGCCATGTCCGAGATCTGGAGCTACGGCCATCGCAACCCACAGGGAGCGACACTCGCCCCCGACGGCAGGTTCTGGATGCATGAGCATGGCCCCCAAGGAGGTGATGAGATCAACATCCCGCTGGCCGGGCGAAACTATGGCTGGCCTGTCATCACCCATGGCGAACAATATGGCGGCGGGCCGATTGGCGATGGCATCACGGCCAAGGCCGGTATGGAGCAGCCGCTCCACTATTGGGTGCCATCCATCGCGCCGTCGGGCATGGCCTTCCTGACCAGCGATCGCTACGGCAGTTCTTTCAAAGGCAATCTGTTCGTGGGCTCGCTCAAGTTTGGCTACCTGGCGAGACTGGAGCTTGAGGGTGGCAAGGTCGTGCGCGAACACAAGATGCTCGCAGGTGTTGGCCGCGTCAGGGATGTGCGCCAGGGGCCTGACGGTCTGATCTATCTTTTGACCGACAGCGCACAGGGCGTCTTGCTGCGGCTAGTGCCGCCCTGAAGTCAGGGCTTGACCAGGCCCTTGCGCACGGCGTAGAGCGTCAGGCTGGCGACGTCGTTGATGTGCAGCCGCTCCATGATGCGTCCGCGATGTACATCCACCGTTTTTGGAGAGAGTCCGAGCTCGTAGGCGATTTCTTTGGCTGCTCGGCCTTGGGCAATGAGGGTGAGGATTTCAACCTGACGCTCGGTCAGCTCGTCATTGACCGTCGGCTCGGACGGCTGCAGCAGGCGCTGAGCGATGGCGGGGCTGAAATAACTGCCAGTGGCCATGACACTTCGCAGGGCTTGCTCCAGCTCGTAAGGTGGCGAGTCCTTCATCAGGTAGCCACAGGCCCCGCTGGCCACCGCACGCTTGACGAAGTCAACGGTGTCGTACATGGACAGCACCAGCAGGTGCACCTGCGGATGCTTGCTGTGGATCTCGGAGATGGCGGAGATGCCATCCATGAGGGGCATGGAAATGTCGGTCAGGACCACATCAGGCAAAAGGGCGTCCACCAGCGTGATCAGCTCTTTGCCATTGCGCGCTTCTGCGATGACTTGCGCGCCTTTGATCATTGAGATCAAGGCTTTGATGCCCGAGCGCACCAGATCGTGGTCATCGGCAAGAATGACGCGCACCGGTTTGTCTGTGACAGAACTCATCATCTTCTATGACATCCCTGGGTGATTGGCGAGAGTATTGGAGACAGGTTTAAAGGATTGCACGGATGGCCACCCCCTGCCCGGGTCGGGTTCGAATGTACAGTTTGCCGCCGGCCAGTTCGGTGCGCTCGATCATCCCGTACAGCCCCAGATTGTGCTCGCCTGGCTGGCCGTCCAGCAGGCCGGACCAGCAGGCCGGACTTGTCAAAGCCTACGCCGTCGTCCACCATGAGAACACCGATGCGTCCTTCAGGCAGAAAGCGCAGCCGCAATTCAATGCGGCTAGCATGCGCATGGCGCACGATGTTGGTCAGGGCCTCCTGCACCAGCCGCAGCGCGACCGAGGCGGTTTCACCTGGAACAGCCGGCTCTGCCCCGCGCGAGACCACGCGACAGGCCAATCCGGCCGGCTCGGCGATGCGCTGCACCGCTGACTTCGCCGCGGCCACAAGGCCCAGCAAATCCAACTGTGCAGGGCGCAAGGCAAAAGAGAGCGTCTTTAGCTGCGCGACCGCGTCTTGCGCCATTTCCATCGCAGTCTCGGTGTGCGCGCGCGCGTTGGCGGGGTCGTCAGTGCGCTGCGCTGCGTGCAGGTGGATCACCATGCCGGTGAGGCCTTGCCCGAGTTGGTCGTGTAGTTCCCGGGAGATGCGACTGCGCTCGCGCTCCTGGGCCACCACCAGCCGGGCGGATAGGGTCTTGAGCCGCCGATAGGCATCCTGCAGTTCGCGGCCCAGGCGTTCCTGTTCCAGAGCGCGCTGGCGCTCGGCCATCACTCGCTCGATGATTTGGGGCATGGTGCCCAGTTTGTCCTTGGCGACATAGTCCTTGGCGCCGCAACGAAGCACATGCACGGCCGCCTCCTCGCCAATGGCGCGTGTGACAACCACCAGGGGCGTGCTGCAACGCCGTGCCACCAGGATTTGCAGCGCGGCATAGGGTGAAAAGCGGGGCAGGTTGAAATCGCACAGGATGGCGTCGTAGTCTTGGCCAAGCGCATTGGCGAAGCCGGTGGCGTCATCCACCCTGTCTAGTTCGTAGCGGTGTCTGGCATCTGCGCGATCCAGTGCCAAGCCGATGAGCTCGAAGTCATCCGGATTGTCCTCCACGCACAACAGCCTGATCTTTGCAGGTTCAGCGGTCGCAGTCATTATTTCTTTTGCTTTTGGCGCGAGTTTAACCCTTGATGCGAGGTGAAAAGAATGCGTTGTGTGCGCCCGCCACGCTTGCTTTCCCGCTTGACATCCACCGCGTTCTGGGCACACTCATATCGAGATCTCACGCTGGCCTTGCAGCTTGCGCGGGGTCGGCGCCGGAAGTCCAAAGGACCCGGCCACAGGGAGGAAAAATAATTTGAAGCTGAAACAGCAGTTCGGCCTGCGCGCGGCTTTGGCTTGCCTGGTGCTCATTGCGATCGCGCCGGCCTTTGGCGTGGTGGTGCAAGCCTCGTTGGCCGAGCAGCAGGGCCGGATCGAGGGTGCGCTGGCAGGCCTGCGCGCGGTGGTGGATCTGAGCACCGTGCAACCCGAGCGGCTCCGCGCTGCCGGCTTGACCGACGCCGATCTTCGCAAGCTCAAGTTGCCGGCCGAAGTCTCTCTGATGGTGATCGATTCCCGTGCAAAGGTGCGGGCCACTGCAGGGCCGCACGTCGCACCAGCGGGCAGTGACTTGCCTGCCGGTTTCCTGCGCGACGCCATCTCGGCAGGTGTGCCAGTGTCGCTCAACGCGCCAGGCCTTGACAGGCAGAACACCTTATTCGCAATTCAGCCCTTTGGCCCATCCGGTGAGCAACAGTTGTTCATGGCCGGCAGCATTGCCAGTGCCGACGTGCTGGCCCCTTCTGCACGCAGTCTGTACATGCAATTGCTGGCCTTGGGCTTCATCACATTGCTCGGAGCGGTGGCCGCCTGGATAGTTGGCGACCGGGTCGTGGTGCGTCCCGTTGAGCGGCTGCTGCGACGCATCGAGGCGCTTGGCCGCGAGCAACTCGAAATTGACGCGACGCAGAAGCAGACGGGGCCGCTGGAGCTGCGCGAGCTCGATCGGCGTTTTCTTGAAATGGCCAAGGGTTTGTCGGATCGATCAGCGCAGCGCGACCGCGCCTTGGCAGAGATGGCGGCGCAAAAGAGTCTGCTCGAATCGATACTGGAGAGCATGGCTGAGGGCGTTCTGGTGCTCGATCGCAGCGGCCACCACATCCACTCCAACCGCGCGGCGCACCGCATCATGCCCGGCGCCACCGACCTCAATCTGAATCACGATCCGATGCATGTGTCGGCGGATCAATGGGGCTTGTTCCATCCGGATGGGCTCACGCCGCTGCAGCCCGAAGAGCGCCCCTCCACCAGAGCCTTCAATGGCGAAAACCTGGAGAATTTTCGCTACATCATCCGCGGCACGCTGTCGGGCGGCGCTGAGAAAGTTCTGCAAGCCCACACTCGCAGC
This sequence comes from Comamonadaceae bacterium, assembly GCA_947476285.1. Lineage (GTDB taxonomy): Bacteria > Pseudomonadota > Gammaproteobacteria > Burkholderiales > Burkholderiaceae_C > Ramlibacter. The sequence goes on from CANJPU010000020.1 coordinate 47,423, forward strand.
CTGCTCACACCACAAGCTGAGCGCTACGGCGCGGTGCTGGTGTTTGCCGACATCACGGCGGCGTACCGGGCGGAACAGGCACTGCGCGACAGCGAACAGCGCTACCGCGCCTTGTTCAAATCCAACCCTCATCCAATGTGGGTGTATGACCTGGACACTCTGGAATTTCTGACCGTCAACGATGCGGCAGTGGCGCACTACGGCTACACACGCGAAGAGTTTATCGGCATGACCGTGACCCAGATTCGACCCGAGGAGGATGTGTCGCCCTTGGTCGAGGCGATAGGCCGCAACCTGGAGAGGCATTCGCCCGAAATGAGGCGACACACGAACAAGAGCGGCCAGGTGATCTGGGTAGAGACCTCTGGGCACAGCCTGACCTACGCAGGCCGGCGCGCCCGGATGGTGCTGGCCTTGGACATCACCGAGCGCCGGCAGGCCAAGCAGGCGCTGGAGCATTTGAACGAAACGCTGGAGCGGCGCGTCACCGAGCGCACCCACGAACTGGCGCTGGCCAATCGCGAACTGGAGTCCTTTGCCTATTCGGTCTCGCACGATCTGCGCGCGCCGCTGCAGGCGATCGACGGCTTCGGGCAGGCGCTGCTGTCGCGCCATGCTCAGCAGTTGGATCTGCGCGGACGCCACTACCTGGAGCGCATCCGTGACAACACCCGCAAGATGGGCGAGCTGATCGACGATTTGCTGCTGCTTGCGCGTGTCACCCGCTCTGAGATCAAGAGCGAACGCGTCAACCTGGCCAGTGTGTCGGCGCAGATTGTGGAGCGCCTGCAGCAGTTGGAGCCCAAGCGCGAGGTCAAGGTGCACATCGATAGCGACATGACCTGTGCGGGCGATCCGCGGCTTCTCGCCATTGCGCTGGAGAACTTGATTGAGAACGCCTGGAAGTTCACCTCGCGCACTGCCGCGCCCTGCATCCGGATCGGCCGCAGGCCAGGGACGGGTGAGCAGGCCGATGGGGTCTACGTGTCCGACAACGGTGCCGGTTTCGACATGGCGTATTCCGACAAGCTGTTCCAGGAGTTTCAGCGGCTGCACACCACAAGCGAATTCGAGGGCACCGGCATTGGATTGGCCACAGTGCACCGGATCGTTTCGCGTCATGGCGGCAAGGTCTGGGCGCAGGGCGTACCGGGGCGGGGCGCCACTTTCCATTTCACACTCGGTGCCAATGCGACTCAGGAATCGCCACCATAATGTGGCACAAGCCCGCAACAAACGAATCTCCATGCTCCTCGACGTCAACGAATCCCAACTGGTTCTGATCGATTTTCAGCAGCGGCTGATGCCTGTCATACACGACCAGGCATCGGTGCTGGCCAACGGCGTGCGGCTCGCCCGCATCGCGCGCCTGATGCAGGTGCCCGCGCTTGCCACCGAACAAAACCCCGAGCGTCTGGGCCCGACCGAGCCGGCGCTGCACGAGGTGTGCCGCAAGACACTGCCCAAAATGCATTTCAGCGCCTGTGCCGACGGCCTCGTGCAGTTGCTCAGGCCTCAGGCCAGCGCGCCTGCCAGAGGCAATGCCCGCAGCCTGCCAAAACATTTGCAGCAGGCCGCGGCGCCCGAGCGCGGCAGCATCGTACTGGCCGGCTGCGAAGCCCATGTCTGTGTGCTGCAAACGGCTCTGGAGCTGCTGGACGAGGAATTCGAAGTCTGGGTCGTCACCGACGCCTGCGGTTCACGCACCGAGCGCAACCGTGACGCCGCGTTTGACCGACTGGCCGGGGCCGGCGTCGAGCTGGTCACCACCGAGATGGTCGCCTTCGAATGGCTGCGCGGCGCGCAGCACCCCTTGTTCAAGGACGTGTTGACGCTGATCAAATAGCAGCGTCTGGGCGGATGGTGGCCGTCAGCTTCAGGCAAGCCCAACAGTCACAATGGGCCGCTTGGAGCATGCCAAGGAGACATGATGAGCAGCTATGCGGATTTTTATCGTCGTTCCATTCACGAGCGTGACGCTTTCTGGGCAGAGCAGGCCAAGCTGATCGAGTGGCAGCGCCAGCCCGACACGATTTGCGACAACACCCTGCCGCCCTTCACCCGCTGGTTCACCGGGGGCACGACCAACCTGTGCCACAACGCAGTGGATCGCCACCTGTTGGATAGGCCCGATCAGCCGGCCCTGATCTATGTTTCCACCGAAACCGGCGAAGAGACAATCTACAGTTTCCGGCAGTTGCACGATCAAGTGCAGCGTGCCGCCTCGGTGCTGCTGTCCCTGGGTGTGCAAAAAGGCGACCGAGTCCTGATCTACATGCCGATGATCGCGCAGGCGGCCTTTGCCATGCTGGCCTGCGCGCGCATTGGCGCTATTCACAGTGTGGTGTTTGGCGGCTTTGCGTCGGTGTCACTGGCTTCGCGCATCGAGGACGCCACGCCCCGCGTGATCATCAGCGCCGACGCAGGCTCGCGCGGCGGCAAGGTCGTGGCCTACAAGCCGCTGCTGGACGAAGCCATCCGATTGTCCAGCCATAAGCCCGAGTCGGTGTTGATGATGGACCGTGGTCTGGCGCCGATGGAACTTGTTGCGGGCCGTGACCACGACTGGGCGCAGCTCACACAGCAGCACAGTGGAATTGCAGTGCCATGTGAATGGCTGCAATCGACCGACATCAGCTACACCATCTACACCAGCGGCACGACCGGCAGGCCCAAGGGCGTGCAGCGCGATGTCGGCGGCTACGCCGTGGCACTGGCTGCCAGCATGAAGCACATCTTCATGGGCGAGCCGGGCGAGACTTACTTTTCCACCAGCGACATCGGCTGGGTGGTGGGCCACAGCTACATAATTTATGGGCCGCTGCTCGCGGGCATGGCCACCATCATGTACGAGGGCCTGCCCATCCGGCCCGACGCTGGCATCTGGTGGAGCCTGGTTGAAAAATACAAAGTCACAGGGATGTTCAGCGCACCCACGGCGGTTCGCGTGCTCAGAAAGCAAGACCCGGCCTTCCTCAAGAAATACGATTTGTCCAGTCTCAAGGCCTTGTTCTTGGCAGGCGAGCCGCTGGACGAGCCCACCGCGCGTTGGATCAGCGACAGCCTGGGCGTGCCCATCATCGACAACTACTGGCAGACCGAAAGCGGTTGGCCCATCCTGACCATTGCCAATGGCATGGAGAAAACGCCCAGCAAGTTTGGCAGCCCTGGCGTGCCCATGTACGGCTACGACGTCAAGCTGGTGCATGAGAGCACCGGCGAGGAACTCACCGGCGCCAATCAGAAGGGCGTGGTGGTCATCGAAGGCCCGACGCCGCCCGGCTTCATGCAGACTATCTGGGGCGACGATGAGCGCTTCGTCAAGACCTACTGGAAGACAGTGCCCGGCCGCATGGTCTATAGCACCTTCGACTGGGGCATCAAAGATGCCGACGGCTACTACTTCATCCTGGGCCGCACCGACGATGTGATCAACGTCGCTGGCCACCGGCTTGGCACCCGCGAAATCGAAGAGAGCATCTCCAGCCACCCCAATGTGGCTGAGGTGGCGGTGGTGGGCGTGGCCGATCAATTGAAAGGCCAGGTGGCGATGGCGTTTGTGGTGGCCCGCGATGCGTCATTGCTCACCGATGAGAATGCCCGCATGCGGCTGGAAGGCGACATCATGAAAGTGGTGGACGAGCAACTCGGCGCGGTAGCTCGGCCAGCCCGCGTGCGCTTCGTCAACATGCTGCCCAAGACCCGCAGCGGCAAACTGCTGCGCCGAGCGATTCAGGCGGTGTGCGAAGGGCGCGACGCTGGGGATCTGACGACCATCGAGGACCCGTCGGCCTTGCAGCAGATACGCGATCTGATGGTTTAACCTAGAAACGGCAGTTGAGCGCTTGTTATCACGCCAAAGCAAGTTTCAAGTGCCCAACTTCTGCTTTGGTTGGGCGCACTTTAATTTCAATGTCGTAGCCCAGTCGCGTTAGGCAGTCCATCAGTTTGCGTTCGGACAGGTTGGTGAAGTCGCCACGCATCATGTCAGAGACTTTAGGCTGAGTGATGCCCATCCTTTTGGCTGCCTCTTGTTGAGTCAGGCCACGCTTTTTCATGGCTTTCCTGATCTCGATCACCAAGCCAGTTTTGATCTTGAGCTTTTCAGCATCAGCTAGGCCAAGGTCAGCAAACACGTTCGCGGAACCACGGTGCACTTGAACGCCGTCAACAAGTTGAGTTTTCACTTCCGAAACTCCTTTACGTACGCTTCGGCAATTTTCAGCCTGGCGTGGATGATGTCCATGTCTTCCTTCGGCGTGGCGATGCCGCGCTTGCTTTTCTTCTGAAAACAGTGAAGGACAAACACTGCCTCTGCAAACTTGACGGTGTACACGGCACGGTAGGTGCCGCCAACATCGTTTTCCACCACTTCGGCGATGTCCCATTTCTAGTTGAAGGTTGAGTTGGCGGTTGCAAACGCCCTACGCACCAGGCGGTCATTTTCAGGTTCAATGAAACGGTGCCTGAGGGTAAGGCCGAAGGTCGACTGGCTCGATCTTGAGCCAGGCGGTGCTGTTTTGCAGGCGCGCCTTGCGCTCGACCATGTGCATCAATGTGTAGCGTGAACCGCGTACCTGGCGCCACAGCGACTCATGCATGGCCGCTGGGGTGGCTTTGAGCAGCATCCCGGGCAGCTTGCCGGCATTGAGCTGGGCCACCAGGAGTTCCAGCAAGGCATACGAGGGAAACGATGTGGACGCCGAGTCTATGAAGATCGAACTGCTCTCGTTCATTCGGGGCAGAAAATGGCCCAGAATCGCGAGAATGTCGTTGGGCCCATGCCGAAAGTCCGAGAACAGCATGTCAAGGCCGGGTTCGAATTCGGGGTAGGGCGGCATGGTCACCTGAAGGTGTTCAAGGTGTGACTGCAAAGAAAACTGCGCCACCAGATCGGCCATATAGGCACGAAAATCGAGCGTGCGCTGCAGTGGTGTGAATAGCTCCGGCGATTTGGCAACGATCTCGCTCCAGTCTTGTCCGTTGTCGATCGTGAATATCTTGCCGGCTCCCACCTCCTTCATGGCCTGCGCCACCCACAGGGCCGTCGCACCCAGACCGGTGCCCAGTTCAAGCACGTTCAGCGGTGTTTGCATCTTCACCAGCGAATACATGAACATGCACCAGTCTTCTGTGCCGTAGACCATGCCGATGCGGTCGGTCAACTCCTTCAGGTTTGCGAACTGTTGGTCAGCTGCCATGGTTGCGGGCTCCTTACTGGGGATACAGGTCGAACGCCAGACTCAAACGGGGCTGCTCGCTTGAGAAAGGCACAGTGTGGTGCCACAGCCAGGAAGGAAACACTGCAAGCATTCCTTGTGCGGGCGTGAGCGAAAGCATGGGGCCCGGCTGATCAAGCAGGAAGAGGGGGTCGGGTTCGCCAAACACCAGGTTGCCTGCTTGGTCAGCCGAATCACTCACCACGTCGGGTACGCTTGGGTAATACACGCAACTGATGAAGCCCCCAGGATGCAGATGAGGCGTTTCATAGCCGCCGGTGCGCAGCAAAATCGCCCAGCCCCGAAGCGCCAGCGTGGCGTCAACGGCTTTGCCGAAGGGATGGGGCTGAGTCCGCACCCACGCCAGGTAGTCTCGCAATTGCTGCAGGATCCAGTGTGCGAGCACGGGCGTGGGGCCTGTGACGGGTTCGAGCAGATTGTTCAGCCGTTGACCATCGATGGTGGCCTGTCCGCTGTAGGCGCCCAGTTCCGGGTGCGCTTCGACGTGCGCGAGCAATGCCTGATTGAAGTCTGCAAGCGCGGCAAAGCCCTGCGGTGGGCGGTCCATGTGGTAACACCGCAGCCAACGCGATGGGTCGTCCAGCACGGCGGCTTCATCTGTTCGCATCAGATTGCGCTGGGCGATGCAGCGCAGGGCAATGGTGTAGCCGTTATAGGGCCGGGTGGCCAGGCGCTGTTCAAGGTAAGCCAGAGCCAGCGCAAATTGCCGCTGGCCCAACCAGCAGGCCACCAGGCTTTGAAAGGCCGCGTCATGGCCGAGATCCAGCATGAGGCAGCGCGACAGGCTGGTCTCGGCTGCTGCGAACTCGCCTTGGCACACCAAGGCCTGGCCCAGGTGGTAGTGCACCGCCGGCAATTCGGGCCAGCGCGTGGCCAACTGCTGATAGCCGGAGATTGCCTGAGCCAGATGGTCGCGCTCTTGCTCGATCAGAAAATGATTGAGCAGCACCAAGGGTTCATTGACCAGTCGTTGCGCAGCCTTGCCAGCAAACTCGCCCGCCTCGTCGAGCCGGCCCAAGGTGCGAAGCAGGCCCGAATAGTTTGACCAGGTGTAGGGGTTGTCGGGTTCGATGGCGAGCGCCTTGTCGAAGGCGCTCCGGGCTTCTTGAAAGCGCAGTTGCGACATGCGCAAGCAACCCAGCTCCAGCCATGATTTCGCAGTCATCGAAAGTATAGAGTTTGCGCGCGGGTGGGGCACAAGTTCGTAAATTTATCTGCGCGTTCATCATAGCCGAGACTTCGGACCTTGCATTGCGATTGCTTTGCACCTTTGCGCCACGAGCCCTTGCGTGTCACCCGCGCGTCAGGAATAAGTGGCACAATCCCACCCGCAACCCAGGCCCCTTCGGGCCACAGTCGCATCCGCCAATCGGTCAAGCCGTGTCGCGGAAGGTTTTCTGTAACCAGCTAAATGCTCCCTGCAGGGGGGCGGAAAGTAGCGCATGAGTGAGACCAGCACCGTCTACACGGCCTTCCAGGGCAATTCTTATCTCTTCGGGGGCAACGCGCCCTATGTCGAGGAGATGTACGAAAACTACCTCGCCAACCCAGGCAGCGTGCCCGACAACTGGCGCGACTATTTCGACGCGCTGCAAAACGTGCCGGCGCAAGATGGCAGCAACACCAAGGATGTCCCGCACCTGCCGGTCATCAATGCGTTTGCCGAGCGGGCCAAGCAGGGCGGCACCCGGGTGGTCATGGCCAGCCAGGACGCAGAGCTGGGTCGCAAGCGCACCGCAGCGCAGCAGCTCATCGCCGCCTATCGCAACGTCGGCGCCCGCTGGGCCGACCTAGACCCCTTGAAGCGCGCCGAGCGCGACAACATCCCTGAGCTCGAGCCCTCGTTCTATGGCTTCTCAGATGCTGACCAGGAAACGGTGTTCGACATCAGCAACACCTTCTTCGGCAAAGAGAGCATGCCCTTGCGCGAGCTGATCAACGCGCTGCGCGAGACCTACTGCGGTGCCATCGGCGCCGAGTACATGTACATCACCGACCAGAACCACAAGCGCTGGTGGCAGCAAAAGCTCGAATCCATCCGCTCCAAACCCAATTTCACCATCGACAAGAAGCGCCACATTCTTGACCGCGTGACCGCAGCCGAAGGCCTGGAGCGCTTTCTTCACACCAAGTACGTCGGCCAGAAGCGCTTTTCGCTGGAAGGCAGCGAGAGCTTTATCGCGGCCATGGATGAACTCATCCAGGAAGCCGGCGCCAAGGGCGTGCAGGAGATCGTCATCGGCATGGCCCACCGCGGGCGCCTGAATGTGCTGGTCAACACCCTGGGCAAGATGCCGGCCGATCTGTTCGCCGAATTCGAGCACACCGCCAAGGAAGAGCTTCCGGCCGGCGACGTCAAGTACCACCAGGGCTTCAGCTCTGATGTCACCACCCGTGGCGGCCCGGTTCATTTGAGCCTGGCGTTCAACCCCTCGCACCTTGAAATCGTCAACCCAGTGGTTGAAGGCTCGGTGCGCGCCCGCATGGACCGCCGCGCCGATGCGCAGGGCAAGCAGGTGCTGCCGGTGCAAGTGCATGGCGACGCGGCTTTTGCAGGCCAGGGTGTGGTGATGGAGACGCTGGCGCTGGCCGAGACACGCGGCTACTTCACTGGTGGCACAGTACATATCGTCATCAACAACCAGATTGGTTTTACCACCAGCGATCCGCGCGACAGCCGCTCCACCTTGTACTGCACCGACGTGGTCAAGATGATCGAAGCACCTGTGCTGCACGTGAACGGCGATGATCCCGAGGCCGTGGTGCTGGCCACCCAGCTCGCGCTGGAATACCGCATGGAATTCGCCAAAGATGTGGTGGTGGATATCGTGTGCTTCCGCAAGCTCGGCCACAACGAGCAAGACACCCCCGCGCTGACCCAGCCTCTGATGTACGCGAAGATCGCGCAGCACCCCGGAACGCGCAAGCTGTATGCTGACAAGCTGAGCGCGCAGGGCATGGGCGAGACCCTTGGCGATGACATGGTCAAGGCCTATCGCGCCGCCATGGACGCAGGCAAGCACACGGTCGATCCGGTGCTGACCAACTTCAAAAGCAAATACGCAGTCGACTGGAGCCCCTACCTCGGCAAGAAATGGACCGACAGCGCCGACACAGCCATCCCCGTGGCTGAGTGGAAGCGTCTGGCTGAGAAGATCACGACTGTTCCGGCCAACTTCACGCCGCATTCGCTGGTCAAGAAAGTGCTGGACGATCGCGCGGCCATGGGCCGTGGCGAGGCCAATGTCGATTGGGGCATGGGCGAACACATGGCTTTCGCCTCATTGGTGGCCAGCGGCTACCCGGTTCGCCTCTCAGGTGAAGACTGCGGGCGCGGCACTTTCAGCCACCGCCATGCGGTGCTGCACGACCAGAACCGCGAGAAGTGGGACATCGGCATCTACACGCCCCTGGAACACGTTGCCGAGAACCAGGCGCCGTTCGTGGTCATTGACTCCATCCTTTCGGAAGAAGCGGTGCTGGGCTTCGAGTATGGCTACGCCTCCAATGACCCGAACACCTTGGTGATCTGGGAGGCGCAGTTTGGCGATTTCGCCAACGGCGCGCAGGTGGTGATCGATCAGTTCATCGCTTCAGGTGAAGTCAAATGGGGCCGTGTCAACGGCATCACGCTGATGCTGCCGCACGGCTACGAGGGGCAGGGCCCAGAGCACAGCTCAGCGCGTCTGGAGCGGTTCATGCAGTTGTCGGCCGACACCAACATGCAGGTGGTGCAGCCCACCACGGCCAGCCAGATTTTCCATGTGCTGCGCCGCCAGATGGTGCGCAACCTGCGCAAGCCGCTGATCATCATGACGCCCAAGTCATTGCTGCGCAACAAGGACGCCACGTCGCCGCTTGCAGAATTCACCAAGGGCACTTTTCAGACCATCATTCCGGAGAACAAGGACTTGAAGGCCGACAAGGTCAAGCGCATCATCGTCTGCTCGGGCAAGGTCTACTACGACTTGGCCAAGAGGCGCGAGGAAAGAGGCGCGGATGACGCCGTCATTCTGCGGGTGGAGCAGCTCTATCCGTTTCCACACAAGACCTTCGCCGCAGAGCTGCGCAAGTACCCCAACGCGACCGACATCGTGTGGTGCCAGGACGAGCCGCAGAACCAGGGCGCTTGGTTCTTCGTGCAGCACTATATCCACGAGAACATGCTTGACGGGCAAAAGCTCGGCTACTCTGGCCGCGCTGCCTCTGCTTCACCAGCGGTGGGTTATTCGCACCTGCACCAGGACCAGCAAAAGGCGCTGGTCGATGGCGCCTTCAGCAAGCTCAAAGGCTTCGTACTGACCAAGTAACAGCAGCGGGCTCGTGCATACGGCTTGTGGCGTGCAGACGCACTGCCGCCGTCCGCGCAGCCCGACGGCCCAACGCACATCAAGGAATAAAGCAATGGCTATCGTAGAAGTGAAAGTACCGCAACTGTCGGAATCGGTTGCCGAGGCGACCCTGCTGCAGTGGAAGAAAAAGGCAGGCGACATGGTTGCGATCGATGAGATCCTGATCGAGATCGAGACCGACAAGGTCGTGCTGGAAGTGCCCGCACCCGCGGCTGGCGTGCTGGCGGAATTGGTGCAGCTCGACGGCGCCACTGTGGCGGCCGAGCAAGTCATCGCGCGCATTGACACCGAAGGCAAGGCCAGCGCTGCTGCCACGGGTGCTGCAGCTGTCGCACCAGCACCAGCGCCCGCAGCCGCGCCCGCTCAGGCGGCCGCTGCCGCGGGCGGCTCCAAGTCTGGCATTGCCATGCCGGCCGCCGCCAAGATCATGGCCGACAACCAGCTTGCGCCTGGCTCGGTGGCGGGTACCGGCAAAGACGGTAGAGTGACCAAGGGTGACGTGCTCGGTGTTATCGCAGGTGCGCCCGCAAAGCCAGCAGCGGCGCCGGTGGCCGCACCCGCTGCCAAGCCAGCTCTGGTGCAAGTCAATTCCCCCGTGGCCGCGCCCAACCTGGGTGACCGCCCGCAGCAGCGCGTGCCCATGAGCCGCTTGCGCGCCCGCGTGGCCGAGCGTCTGCTGCAATCGCAGGCCAGCAATGCCATCTTGACCACCTTCAATGAGGTGAACATGGCGCCAGTGATGGAAATGCGCAAGCGCTTCCAGGACAAGTTTGAGAAAGAGCACGGCGTCAAGATCGGCTTCATGAGCTTCTTCGTCAAGGCAGCCGTGCATGCGCTCAAGAAATACCCGGTGCTCAATGCCTCAGTCGATGGCAACGACATCGTCTACCACGGCTTCTTCGACATCGGTATTGCCGTGGGCTCCCCGCGCGGCCTGGTGGTGCCTATTTTGCGCAATGCCGACCAAATGAGTTTTGCCGACATCGAAAAGAAAATCGCCGAATACGGCGCCAAGGCGCGCGATGGCAAGCTGGGCATCGAAGAGATGACAGGCGGCACATTCTCCATCTCCAATGGCGGCGTGTTCGGCTCCATGCTGTCCACCCCCATCATCAACCCGCCACAGTCGGCCATCCTGGGCGTGCATGCCACCAAGGACCGCGCGGTGGTGGAAAACGGGCAGGTTGTGGTTCGCCCGATGAACTATCTGGCCTTGTCCTATGACCACCGCATCATCGACGGGCGCGAGGCGGTGTTGGGCTTGGTGGCGATGAAAGAGGCGTTGGAAGATCCGGCGCGTCTGTTGTTTGATATTTGATAAGGTTTGTCCATGAGCAAACAATTTGACGTGATCGTCATCGGCGGTGGCCCTGGCGGCTACATCGCCGCCATCCGCGCGGCGCAGCTTGGCTTTAACGTTGCCTGCATCGACGAAAGCAAGAATGCAAAGGGCGGCCCGGCCCTGGGCGGCACTTGCACCAATGTCGGCTGCATTCCGTCCAAGGCACTGCTGCAGTCGTCCGAGCACTATGAGCATGCCGGCAAGCATTTTGCCGACCACGGCATCGAGGTCAAAGGTCTGAGTCTGGATTTGGCCAAGATGTTGGCTCGCAAGGATCTGGTCGTCAAGCAGAACAACGACGGCATCCAGTTCCTCTTCAAGAAAAACAAGGTCACCTTCTTCCACGGCCGCGGATCCTTCGTCAAGGCCACAGGCTCGGAGCAGGGCTATGAAATCGCCGTGACGGGCGCGGCGCAAGAGTCCATCCTGGGCAAGCACGTCATCATCGCCACTGGCTCCAGCGCGCGCCAGTTGCCTGGTGCGCCTTTTGACGAAGAAAACATTCTGTCCAACGACGGCGCGCTGCGTATCCCGTCCGTGCCCAAGCGCCTGGGCCTCATTGGCTCTGGCGTGATCGGGCTGGAGATGGGCTCAGTCTGGCGGCGTCTGGGTGCTGAGGTCACCGTGCTCGAAGCCCTGCCCACTTTCCTTGGGGCGGTAGACGAACAGATCGCCAAGGAAGCTCGCAAGGCCTTTGACAAGCAAGGCCTCAAGATCGAACTGGGCGTGCAAGTGGGAGAGATAAAGACCGGCAAAAAGGGCGTGGCCGTGGCCTGGACCGACGCCAAGGGGCAAGCCCATACGCTGGAGGTCGACAAGCTGATCGTCTCCATCGGCCGCGTGCCCAACACCAGCGGACTCGATGCGCAGGCCGTGGGCCTCATGCTCGACGAGCGCGGCGCGGTGATGGTGGACGAGCAATGCCGCACCAGCCTGCCCAATGTCTGGGCGGTGGGCGATGTGGTGCGCGGCCCGATGCTGGCACACAAGGCCGAGGAAGAGGGCGTCGCGGTGGCTGAGCGCATTGCTGGCCAGCACGGGCATGTCAATTTCAACACCATTCCCTGGGTGATCTACACCAGCCCAGAGATCGCATGGGTCGGCCAGACCGAGCAGCAGCTCAAGGCCGCTGGCACCAAATACAAGGCCGGCACCTTCCCCTTCATGGCCAATGGCCGGGCGCGCGCCCTGGGCGACACCACCGGCATGGTGAAGTTCCTGGCTGATGCCTCTACCGATGAAATTCTGGGCGTGCACATCGTTGGCCCCATGGCCAGTGAGCTGATCTCCGAAGCCGTTGTGGCCATGGAGTTTCGCGCCAGCGCCGAAGACATCGCCCGCATCTGCCATGCGCATCCCTCACTGTCCGAGGCCACCAAGGAAGCCGCCCTGGCGGTGGACAAGCGCACTCTCAATTTCTGAAACAATCCGTCATCCCGGATCTGAAAGAAATTGTCAATGCGGACCAGGCCGCATTGATACCCCACTATGTCGGTCAAAGCAGTTTACGAAACCGAACTCGCCGCACGCGGCTACAAGAGCGATCCCGCGCAACTGCGGGCGGTCGATGCCCTGGAACGCTGCGCCCGTGAGTGGGCGCAGTACAAAGAGCGCCGCTCCAATGCGCTGAAGAAGTTGATCAATCGGCCGGCTATTCCGCGTGGTGTGTACCTGCACGGCGGGGTAGGGCGGGGCAAGAGCTTTTTGATGGATTGCTTCTACACGGCTGTGCCCGTGGGGCGAAAGACGCGGCTGCATTTTCATGAGTTCATGCGCGAGGTGCACCGCGAGCTCTCTGAGCTGCAAGGCACCGTCAACCCGCTCGACGAGTTGGGCCTGCGCATGGCCAAGCGCTATCGGCTGATCTGCTTTGACGAATTCCACGTGGCCGACATCACCGACGCAATGATCCTGCACCGCCTGCTGCAGGCTTTGTTCGACAACGGCGTGGGCTTTGTCACCACATCCAACTTCAAGCCAGACGATCTCTACCCCAACGGCCTGCACCGAGACCGCATCCTGCCGGCCATCGCCTTGCTTAATGAAAAGCTGGAAGTGCTGGGCGTGGACAACGGGGTTGACTACCGCCGCCGAACGATGGAGCAAGTGAAGCTCTATCACAGCCCACTTGGCCCCCAAGCCGATGCGCAGATGGACGATGCGTTCACCCGCCTGGCCGCATCGCATGATGAAGACACGATGCTGCACATTGAGTCTCGCCACATCCGTGCCAGGCGCAAGGCGGGCGGGGTGGTCTGGTTTGACTTCAAGACCCTGTGCGGCGGGCCGCGCTCACAGAACGATTATCTTGAGATTGCCACGCAGTTTCACACCGTGCTGCTAAGCGATGTGCCGCACATGCCGGTGCGCATGGCGTCAGAGGCTCGGCGCTTTACCTGGCTGATCGATGTGCTGTATGACCGCCGAGTCAAACTCATCATGTCGGCGCAGGTGCAGCCGCAAGATTTGTACACTGAAGGGCCATTGGTCCATGAGTTTCCACGCACGGTATCGCGCCTCAATGAAATGCAGTCGGCAGACTTCCTCGCGCTGGAGCACCGCATGGTCGATACTCGCCTGACATGAAGCAAATCGCCTGCGTTGCATTCCTGCTGTCTCTGTGCCTGCCCCTGGGCGCCCAAGACACCGATGGCGATAGGGCGGAAAAAGCGCGGATCGCCGCTGAGCGCGGGCAGGCAGAGGCTGTGTTCCGTGAGGAGCAAAAGGCTTGCTACGGAACTTTCGCGGTGAACGACTGTACAGCCGCCGCGCGGGCAAAGCGCCGGCAAGTGCTGTCAGACCTCAAGCGACAGGAGGTTTCACTGAACGACGCAATGCGCCGGCGCCAAGCTGCCGAGCGGGTGAAGTCACTGGATGACCGCGCCACCGAGGCGGCAAAGCGAGAGGAAGAAGGGCGGCCAACGCGCCCGCAACCCCGGGCTGATCGGCCGGCGGCTACGCCCCAGGGCAAGCCTAGATCCAGTGATGCAGCCAGCGCACCGCAGACCGCGCGCCAGCCGCGTCAGGCAGCCTCGCGCCAGCAGGCGCAAGAAAAGCAGGCGCAAAAGCAGGCTGAGCACGAGCGTAGCGCCCGGGCCGCAAAAGACAGGCGGCAGCAACAACAGGAAAAAGTCGAAGAGGCCGCGCGGCACAAGGCTGATCTTGAAAACAAGATGGCTGTGCGAAAGAAGCCGCCAGCATCTGCCCTTGCGGTTCCCCCGTGAGGGCCTGAGCTCAGTCTTCGTCCAGCGCTTCGAGCTTGACAACCACCAGCGACAGGTTGTCGCCGCCGCCACGTCCACGCGAGCGCGCTTTCTCGATCAGGAACTCCGATGCTTCGCGCGGTGAAAGCGACGAAACCACCGAGCCGATTTCATTGGGGTTGAAGTAGTGCCAGACGCCGTCGCTGCAAGCCATCAGCACATCGCCGGGCCGCAACTGGGGAATGAAGTGGTGACCCATCGGGGGGTCTTCCTCGCCGCCCAGGCATCCCATCAGGATGTTGGACTGGGGGTGGACGTTGGCCTCTTCCTCGGTGAGCTCGCCGCGATCCACCAGAGTTTGCACATACGAGTGGTCCATGGTGCGCTTGACCAGCTTGCTGCCGTGGAAGTGGTAAATGCGTGAATCGCCGGTGTGGATCCAGTGGCAATCGCCGGCAGGGTTGATCAGGAAGGCAGCCAGCGTGCTGTGCGGCTCTTGCTCAGAAGAGATGGCGGTGAGCTTGATGACCAGGTGTGCTTCCTGTATCAATTGATTGAGCAGCGAGCCTGCGTCATCGTGCTCAGGCGAATAACGCTCAAAGAGCTGCCTTGATGTGAGCATGACTTGGTCGGAGGCTTTGCGCCCGCCGCTTCGCCCGCCCATGCCATCGGCCACGATACCCAGCACACAACCCGAGTGACGAGGGTGGTTAATCAGCATGACCTGGTCTTGCTGATATTCGCGGTCACCCTTGTGGATGCCGGTGGAAGCGGTGAGTCGATAACCCTTTGTGGCCATGCTTTGGTTCAAGTACCTGCAGATACAGATCGGCGAATGCTCGATTATCTTGAGATTATTGCCTGCGAAAGACGTATTATCGAGCGAACCCGACCCAAGCGGCTTTCTTGCCGCAGATTCTTTGGACTCCAACCTCCACTCACCCGAACGCCGACTGATCGAGCTGCGCATGGAACATGCCGATCTGGACGCGCTGATCGACCGCGCAATCGAGGAGCCGCCGGTGGATGAACTCATGATGCGGCGCCTGAAAAAACGGAAGCTGGCCCTGCGGGACCAGATTGCCCGCCTGGAACTGGCGCTCGAACCCAAAGAACCCGCCTGATGAGCCAGGCCTCATCGTTCCCCGGCGCACCCGCCGCTGCGCCAGCGCGCCACCCCGAAGACCCCGTACGCGATGCGTTTGCCGCTGACGGCGTGCTCTCTCGTGCGGCCGATCAGTTTCGTCCGCGTGCCGGCCAGACCGACATGGCGCTGGCGGTGGCCCGCACCATCGCCACGGGCGGCGCCCTGGTTGTGGAGGCCGGCACCGGCGTGGGCAAGACCTTCTCCTATCTGGTGCCCGCCTTGCAAAGCGGCGAGCGCGTGCTGCTCTCAACCGCCACCAAGACACTGCAGGACCAGTTGTTTGGCCGTGACCTGCCGCGCCTGCTCGACACACTGGGTCTGCCGCTGCGCACCGCGCTGCTCAAGGGGCGCGGCAGCTACCTTTGCCTGCACCGCATGGAGTTGGCCCGCGAGGAAGTCACCGCTGCCGGCTCTGACCGCACGCTGGCGCGCGGCTTGGCCCGGATAGAAGAGTGGGCTTTGCTCACGCGCAATGGCGACTTGGCCGAGCTGCCAGGGCTTGACGAACGCTCACCACTGATACCTCTTGTCACCTCGACGCGCGAGAACTGTCTGGGCTCGCAGTGCCCCAAGTTTCGCAGTTGCCATGTCAATCAGGCCCGGCGCGAGGCGATGGTCGCTGACGTGGTGGTCATCAACCACCATCTGTTCTTTGCTGACCTGGCGGTGCGCGAATCTGGCATGGCCGAACTGCTGCCCACAGTGCGAGTCGCCATCTTCGATGAGGCGCACCAGCTCAACGAAACCGGCGTGCAATTTCTGGGCGCCCATCTGGGCACCGCGCAGGTGCTGGACTTCGCCCGCGACACATTAGGCGCTGGCCTGCAACTGGCGCGCGGGCTGGCCGATTGGCAGCAGGTGGCTTCGCGAGTCGAGCGCAGCGCACGTGACCTGCGGCTGGTGGTCGGGCGCAATCCGCCCGGCACGCGCCTGCGCTGGACTGAGCAAGCACCCGGCCAAGTGCCGGCGCAAGAGTGGCGCGAGGCGATGGATGAACTCCACCTGGCCTTCACCGACGCATTGGCCGCATTGGCCACAGTGAGCGAGATCGCGCCGGATTTTGTGCGCCTAGCCGAGCGCGCCCAGGAGCTTGACGCAAGAGCGCAGCACTTTTGCGGGCCGTGTGCGCCCGACGCGGTTCGCTGGCTTGACGTGGGCACCCAACTGCGGCTGATCGAATCTCCGCTGGACATTGCCCAGGCGGTGCAAGACAAGATGCTCAAGGCCGGGGCCGCGCAAGACGGCGGCGAAAGCGCGCCCCGTGCCTGGATCTTCACCTCGGCCACGCTGGGCGATGATGCGCGGCTGTCTTGGTTTACCGAACCCTGCGGCCTGACCCAGGCCGAAGTATTGCGGGTGGACAGCCCCTTTGACTACCCATCGCAGGCGGCGGTGTACGTGCCGCGCGACTTGCCAGTGCCCAATGACCCTCAGCACAGCGCGCAGGTGGCGGCCCTGGCCGCGCAGGCGGCGCAGCGCCTGGGTGGGCGCACCATGGTGCTCACCACCACGCTGCGCGCGCTGCGCACGATTGGCGAGGCGCTGCAAAGACACTTTGAAGGCAGCAGCGAAGTGCAGGTGCTGGTGCAGGGCCAGTGGCCCAAGCGACGCCTGATCGAGCGCTTTCGCGAAGGCGCGTCACATGGGCTGGGTGGCTGCGTGCTGGTGGCATCGGCCTCGTTCTGGGAAGGGGTGGATGTACCGGGCGACGCCCTGCAGCTTGTGATGATTGACAAACTGCCTTTTCCTCCGCCGGGCGATCCCCTGGTGGAGGCGCGCACCCAGCGGCTGGAAGCGCAGGGGCGCAGTGCGTTCAATGATTATTTTGTGCCCGAAGCAGCGGTGGCCCTCAAGCAGGGCGCCGGCCGATTGATACGGCGCGAGTCAGACCGCGGCGTGCTGGTGGTGTGCGACACGCGCCTGGCCACCAAAGGCTATGGCAGGCGCCTGATGGCGGCACTGCCACCCATGCGAAAGCTGGCTGGCAAAGAAGAATTTTTCCAGGCGCTGGATGCGCTCAGGGCGCAGGAACCTACCAGAACTTCCACCACGGCTGCGCAGTCGGCCTGAAGCCGCCGCTCAGGTAGGTGCTGGAGGGGTAGGTTTTTTCGATCACGCGGCGAGTGTCGTCGCTCAACTGCTTCATGCCCAGGGCCTCATACGAGCGCAGCATGATGTACAGCGCCTCTTCGATGGCGGGAACATTCTGATAATCGGTAACTGCAAGCTGCGCGCGGTTGATCGCGGCCACATAGGCGCCGCGCGTCAGATAGTAGCGGGCCACATGCACTTCGTATTGGGCCAGCGAATTCACGATGTAGATCATGCGTGCCCGCGCATCGGGCGAATAGCGTGAATCAGGAAACCGGGCCACCAGCTCTTTGAATGACTCAAATGACTCTTTGGCTGCCTTCTGGTCGCGCTCAGACAGGTCTTGCCTGGAGATGGCGGAGAAAATCCCGAGGTTGTCATTGAAGTTGACGATGCCCTTGAGGTAGAGCGCATAGTCCATCGCCGGGCTGGCCGGGTGCAGCTTGATGAAGCGCTCAAGCGTGGACAGGGCTTGGGCCTGATCGGTGGACTTGTAGAAAGCGTAGGCCTTGTCCAACTGGGCCTGCTGAGCCAGCGGCGTACCAGCCGCACGGCCTTCAAGTTTCTCCAGCAGAGGGATGGCCTTGTCATAGGCCCCCGAACCCATCTCGTCCTTGGCTTCGGCGTAAATCCTGTTGGGGCTCCAGTCGGCCGTGGCGTCCTTGGGTGTGGAAGAGCACGCAGACAGCAAGGCCGCGGTGCACAGCACCAGCATGGGGACCACCGAAAATTTGACTCGGAGCATGACTCGCAACTTTCTTCTAGCAGGGCTGGGGCATTATATCGAGGCAGTGGGGGCTGAGTAGCGATCTCGGCATCATTCGGCTGTGCGGCGCAAGTGGCGCATCAAACCGGTAGCGCTGTAAGCACGTCAAGCGGACTGGCTGTTCCACCAGCTGCCACCTTGAGTACATGGGTGTAGATCATTGTGGTGGAGACATCGCTGTGCCCCAGTAGCTCTTGCACTGTGCGAATGTCGCAACCCGCCTGCAGCAGGTGGGTAGCAAATGAATGGCGTAAGGTATGGACTGACACCGGTTTGCAAATGCCTGCGCGTGCGACTGCCTTCTTTAGCGCTCGTTGCAATTGCTCTTGAAACAAATGATGCCGTCGCTCTACACCGCTGCGTGGGTCGATGGACAGACTGGGTGACGGAAACATCCAAAACCAAGCCCACGTCTGACCTACCTTCGGATACTTTTGCTCCAGCGCATGCGGCGTTTCCACTGCGCCACGCTGTGCTTGCCGATCGGCCTCCCATTGCGCACGGGCCGCCAGCATTTGCAGACGCAAGGCCGGAGCCAACGAACGCGGCAACATCACCACCCTGTCTTTGTTGCCCTTGGCCTCGCGCACAATGATGACGTGGCGGTCAAAGTCCACGTCCTTGATACGAAGACGAACGCCTTCCATCAAGCGCATGCCTGTGCCATAGAGCAAGCGCGCCAGAAGAGCGGGCAGGCCGTCCATTTGGGCCAGCACCCCTGCAACCTCGTCCTTGGTGAGTACGCTGGGAATGCGGCGCTTAACCCCTCGCTCAAGCGGGCGCCAACGTTCTGCCGCGCCGGAGAGGTGAAGTTTGTTGGACTCATTGACAACAGCTCCAACGTGTTGTCATAATCTCCAACATGAAGGCTATCCCACTCATTCGCCGTCGCGTTGTCATTGCTCTCGATGCATTCGCAGAGGTGGCTGTATGGCGAGTCCCTGAGCCTGTCCCGCCGTCTGAACATCCGTTCAAATATCGTCTCGCTTATGTTGTTGGCGGCGAGTGTGTGCTGAGATATGACGACGAACGAGGTAAAGGTGATCACCGGCACTTCGGGGAACAGGAGCTTGACTATGCCTTCTCAACGCCAGAACAGTTAATGCTCGACTTCAATGCTGATATTACGAGGTGGAATCATGAACACAGTCATTCTTGAGGTTCGTTCGCTGGCAGACACGCTTGCAGACGCAGCCCGCGCCATGAAATCCGGCCGCGGGGAGCGCGAGGCTCGTATTGGCTTTGCCACACCCGAGCTGCTGTGGCAGGTGCTTACGGCCAAACGATGGGAATTGCTCAAAGCAATGTGCGGGGCGGGTGCCATGTCGATCCGCGAGGCGGCCAGACGCGTCGGGCGTGACGTGAAGGCTGTGCACGGGGACGTTGTGGCCTTGTTGGACGCAGGCGTTCTCAGTCGTGCGGCAGATGGGGGCGTCATGTTCCCGTTTGACGCGGTAAAAGTTGAGTTCATGCTTGAGGCGGCTTAGTCGTGCGCGCTACGAGGCAGAACTGGTCGGCCCACTCGGACTCACAGCTGCAGGTTGCCGCTTCGCGGCGCACGCTGCGTGCCGGTTACGTCCGACGTTATCCCTCAAGGCTGGCGCTCGTAGCGGTTGGTCCCCTTCAGCGGTAGACTTGAGGTTCCACCAGGAGATCACAATGGCCAACCTCATCGAAGAACTCAGCTCACAAGCTCGAACACTGTCCCCAGCGGACCGGGTTCGCTTGGCCGAGGAGCTCCTTGCTTCGGTGCACCAGCCAGACCACGAAGTCGAGGCGGCTTGGGATGAGGAAATTCGAATTCGAATCGCCGATATTGACGCTGGTACGGCGAAGCTCATTCCCGCTGAAGAAGTATTTGCAGAAGTTCGACGTCTGCTGAATTGATGCGCGTTCGATTTCACGAGGCCGCGATGGCCGAGTTAGCGTGGGAGGTTCAGTACTACGCAAAGATCAGTCCTCAGCTCGGTGAGCGATTTGCAACGGTCGTTGAGCGGGCGCTCGCGATTGCCGCTGAATTCCCAGATATGGGTGCACCTCACAGGTACGGCACTCGCCGAGTTTTCCCGAAGCGCTTTCCATTTTCGGTCGTGTACCTACTCCGCGGCGATGAAATCTTGGTGCTGGCAATCGCACCGGACGACAGGAAGCCAGGCTATTGGCGTTCCCGGATGATCAAGGGATAACATGTCAGTGGACTCGGACTCACAACAGCAGCAGGCGGCTTCGCCGCGTGTTGTTGTGCGCCGGTCATCTTCACGTTAGCCCGCAGAAAGAGCAATGGCGCGCTTCGGAAACGCTCGCAGAAGCTTCTTGTCCATGGTGACCAGTTTCGTGTCGAGCTTCATCGCAAGGGCAATGAACTCGCAGTCGTATGCGGAGCAGTCACTGTCGCGCACGAGTTCAAGCACAGCAAAAGATTCAACCTCGAACTCCGCACCCTCAAGCAAGCTCTCCGCTTCTCGTTGGAGGCTGTTCGCCTGTTCAAACGTGATGGCTTTGCGCCGCATGTATCCCGCCAGAATGTTGCGGAACTCGCTGCGCCAGAGAATAGGTGCGGCCCAGTCCGAATTCTGCTCAAGTAGCGCTTCGGCGGCGGCTGAGTACTCACCAGGAAAATACAAATACGCCAACACGTTGGAATCGACCACGATCATGGGCGGTCCTCGCGCTTCGCGGCATCAATGTCACGCGCGCGGAACTTGCCGGTGGGTAAGGCTGCACGTAATTCCCGGGCACGGGCAATCCGTTCGCTGGGCATCATCTTTGTCGGCAACAATACCGACTCAAGGCACACGATGGCCTCGCTGTTCAGGCTCCGGCGGTGCATTGCTGCAGCGAGCTTCAGTCGGTCATACACAGCGTCAGGAATATTCTTCAGTGTCAAAGTTGTGGGCACGGCATTCTCCATCCATAATGGAACCATTATGGTTCCATTTGGCTGCGTCGGTCAAGGTGCTGCGGGCTAACCCGGCGTTCGAGCCGACTCGCAACGGCTGGGCTCTTCAGGCCCCCAATTTCATTCTGGGCCTTCCGTGCCCAGCCGCTGCTCGCGGCTCAACTTCAAGGTTAGACCGCACCAAACACGTCCCCACAAACACGTCCCCACTTGACGAACTGTATCCAATTGGCTACAGTCGTGGCATGTTCACAGTCCGACAGACCGAAGAGTTCGTCGCGTGGCTCGACGCCCTGAAGGACAAGAGCGCGCAGATCCGCATAGCAGCGCGCCTACGGCAGGCTGAGGCTGGAAGCCTCGGAGACTGGCAGCCGATCGAAGGCGAAGTGTCCGAAATGAGGGTTCACTACGGCCCGGGCTATCGCCTGTACTTCGTCCGCCACGGTCGGGTGATCGTTGTCATGCTCAACGCAGGTGACAAGTCAACCCAGAAACGCGATATCCGCCACGCCTTGAAGCTGGCTTCCGAACTTGGAGACGATCTATGACCAAAGCCAAGGCACCACTCAAGCTTGTGGCCTTTGATGCGGCGCGATACCTGGACGACGATGAAGCTATCGCCGAGTACATGACCGCCGTGCTCGAAGCCAACGATCCAGACTTGCTACTCCTTGCGCTCAGCGATGTAGCTCGAGCCAAGGGCATGGCACAGGTTGCCAAAGACGCAGGCCTGGGCCGCGAGAGTCTCTACAAGGCACTTGCACCTGGCGCAAAGCCTCGCTTTGAAACAATCATGAAGGTGGCGCGCGCACTAGGTGTCAAGTTCACGGCTCAGCCAGCTTGAGCGGCGAGCGCGCAAGGTGCGGTCTAACCCCTCGCTCAAGCGGAGCGCCAACGGCAGGCCACCAGGCCCGGGCCGGTGGTACTCCGTACATTTTCACCGGCCCGGGCCTGGCGGCATGCCGTCGTCGCCCGCTGAATTTCAACGTTAGGCCACCCCAAATCACCCCGCCGAGGACAAACGTGCATCAGTCGGTTCTGTCGTTCTGGTTTCAAGAGATCAAACCCGCCCAGTGGTGGAAAGTCGACCCCGACTTTGATCAACTCATCCGTGAACGCTTTGGCGAGCTCCACCGCCGCGCTACGCGCGTTGAACTGTTCGAGTGGCGGCAGGATCCCAAGGGCCGGTTGGGCGAAGTCATCGTCCTTGATCAATTCTCGCGGAACATGCACCGAGGTAATCGCCGCGCCTTCGAGAGCGACGCACTGGCCCTCGCACTTGCTCAGGAAGCCGTCGCGGCCCAGGCAGTCCCCCGAGCCCCGGCCCGAAGTGATGCCCAAACACTCGCTCAAGCGGAGCGCCAACGGCAGGCCGCTTAGCTCGAACGTTAGGCGGCGCAAGAACAGACCATTGCGGCGCGTTCACTAGAATGAATCCGGGAGCTTCGGCCAAATTGGTCTCACGCCGTTTCAACAACAGGAGTTCTACATGCCGGCTAGTCAACGTGTTGTTCAGGTTTGCCTTTTCATTCTGGCTGCCATCGCTGTATCCGGCGGAACACTCCAGATGTATCTCGGTCAGCCAGACACCATTCCAAGATTGGACAATGTTCATCGCTTTATGGCTGGGGTCTATCTGTCGACAGGCGTCATTGCGCTGTGGGCAGGTATCACGGTTCGCCAGCAAGACACCCTTATCTACCTGCTGGCGTTTGGCGTGCTTATGGCTGCCATCGGAAGACTGGTTTCCATTTCCAAAGTTGGGCTGCCCGAGCCGTCTGCCCTGTGGCTTGGCTACCTCATCCCGGAACTTGTGCTGCCAGTCATCATGGTGTTGGCCCATCGTGCAAGTCAGCATGCGCACAGCGCCGCCTAGCCCCTCGCTCAAGCGGAGCGCCAACGGCAGGCTACCAGGCCCGGTGTGGCAGTACGCGGTACATTGTCGCCAACCGGGCCCGCGCGTCCCACCGCTGGCGCCAGCTTTGCTCGAACGTTAGCCATCATCAATCTACCTCGCGAGGCTTCATGTCAGACACGCAAACTCCTGTCGCCGTCATCGCTGCCGCAGTTCCCACACGAAGCAAGCCTTCCGTCTATCCCGAGCCATTCGCGTCACGCATGGTGGGAAGAGAAAAGCGCCAGCTCGGCGAAGTCTTCGAACTCAAGAACTTTGGGGTAAACCTCGCGCACTTGGCTCCCAATGCCGTTTCGGCCCTTCGTCACGCCCATACCAAACAAGACGAGTTCATCTACATACTTCAAGGGCGGCCCACTCTGCACACAGACGAAGGTCGAAGCCAGCTTTCTCCGGGAATGTGCGCAGGCTTCAAAGCAGGCACTGGCAATGGCCACCGCCTGATAAACGAAACAACCGAAGAAGTCGTGTATCTCGAAGTCGGCGACAGATCGCCTGGAGATGAAGGCAGCTATCCAGATGACGATCTCAAGGCCGTG
The DNA here is from genome assembly GCA_947476285.1 of Comamonadaceae bacterium. Lineage (GTDB taxonomy): Bacteria > Pseudomonadota > Gammaproteobacteria > Burkholderiales > Burkholderiaceae_C > Ramlibacter. The sequence continues at coordinate 70,917 of CANJPU010000020.1, forward strand.
CTTGTGGAAGGCAAGTGGACGTTTGTTCATAGAGACGGAACGCCCTATGAGTGATGCAGAGGCAAAGCAACGAATGATGGCTAACCCATCAATCGAGAGGACGTTTTCCAGCGAGCCGAAAAACGCCTCTCATCTCAAACGATATAGCGCTAGTAGTGATAGCGAAGTTGCGCGATCAGCAGCGAGTTGTGCTCGGCCTTGTAGACCATGCGGTGTTCGTCGGTGATCCGGCGGGACCAATATCCGGCCAAGGCATGTTTCAGCGGTTCTGGCTTTCCGATTCCTGTGAACGGCTCGCGCGCAGTGTTCTCAATCAACTCGTTGATGCGCTTGACCATGCGCTTGTCATGCTGTTGCCAGTACAGGTAGTCTTCCCAGGCCTTTTCGGCGAAGACCAGCTTCACTTGGCGAGCTTTCGCACCTTGCCTTTGCCCGCTTCCAGCTCCTGCGTTGCTGCAAGCAGGCGCCTTGCATTTGTTGGGCTGCGCAGCAGGTATGCTGTCTCTTCAAGGGCCTTGAAATCTTCCAAGGCCAGCATGACCACCGATTGTTCACCGCTACGCGTAATGATCAGAGGTTCGTGGTCATCGCACACTCGGTTCATTGTCTTGGCCAAGTTGGCGCGAGCGGAGGTGTAGGTGATGGCGTCCATGGTGTGTGCACCGAATTTACTGTACGGAAAATTGTACAGGTTTTCAGGCGTCCTGTCACGGGCGCGCCATAACAATGTCAGCAGTAAATAGAACTGTCCGGTTTGGTAGCAAGTAGATTGTCCGCTTTTTATCGATCTGGATTGCGCCGTGCTGCAGAGTTGTGAAGGGCGTAGCCCGAAGCAACTGTGCAGCAC
>CANJPU010000021.1 GCA_947476285.1 Comamonadaceae bacterium
ATTTCCTTGGCCACGGACACACCGTCCTTGGTCACGGTGGGGGCGCCGAAAGAGCGCTCCAGAACCACATTGCGGCCCTTGGGGCCCAGGGTCACTTTGACTGCGTTGGCCAGGATGTTCACACCCTCGACCATGCGCGCGCGGGCGTCACCGCCGAAAATTACGTCTTTTGCTGCCATGTTGATTACTCCGGAATTTCAGTTGAATGGGGAAGGGATGTGGGAGAAATTACTTCTCGACCACGGCGAAGAGGTCGTCTTCCTTCATGACCAGAAGCTCGTCGCCATCGACCTTGACGGTCTGGCCACTGTACTTGCCGAACAACACGCGGTCGCCGACCTTGACATTCATGGCAAGCAGCTCGCCCTTGTCGGTCTTCTTGCCAGGGCCTACGGCCAGGACTTCGCCCTGATCGGGCTTCTCGGCGGCGGCATCGGGAATCACGATGCCGGACGCGGTTTTGGTTTCACTGTCGATACGCTTGACGATCACTCGATCGGCCAAAGGGCGAAGTTTCATTACATCTCCTTGATTACAACTGTGGAATTTCAATGAGTGCCAAAGAAGTTGGCACTCAGTAACTTGAGGAATGGGTGCCATTGCTAGCACTCATCACCATCGAGTGCTAATGATAAGGCATTTTGACGAGGTTTCAAGAGCCCCTGAGGTAAACACCGAGAATGGATGGGGCTGTACTGTTTCCCGGTTGCCTGCTACTGTGAGTCCAGCCTAACCTTTTCGAAAGCGAGGGCGCCATGCGCAAGATACTGATTCCGGTTGACGGGTCCCAGCTTTGCCTGGATGCGGTTCGCCACGGTCTGGACTTGGTGGCACACGGGCTTCGCGCCGAGTTCGTGCTGGCCAATGTGCAGGAGCCACCCAGCCTCTACGAAATCATTACAGTTCGCGATCCGGACATCCTGGAAGACGTCAGCGCGAGCGCCGGCGCCCACATGCTGGAGCAAGCGCGAGCCTTGTGCGATGCCGCTGGCGTGGCCTACGAATGCGACATCGCCTCGGGCGATCCGGCGCACACACTTATCGATCTGGTGGAGCGGCACGGCTGCGACTCCTTGATCATGGGCGCCGGCAGCAGGGGCGGGCTGGCCGGATCGCTGCTTGGGTCGGTGTCGCAGGAAATCGCCCACGCCTGCCCGGTGCCGGTGACCCTGGTTAAGCATGCATCGCAAGATCAGGACGAGCAAGCTGCGCAGTCCATTTCCGGTGAAGAGGCGACCCAATAGGCCGTGCCCGCGCGCCGCCACGTGCCTTGCATCGCTGGGCTATAGTGTCTGGCATGGAGGCAGGGCTTGAACCTAGGTTGAAAGTTGAAGGCCGACGAACGCGCGGGCTCAAGAAGCGCAATGGCTTGCTCAGGCGCATGGTGCTGGTGCGCAGGCGTGCCGGCCGCCTGAACCCGAATCTGCGTGGTCTGCTTTGGGCGATCAGCGCAGGCGTGACGTTTGCGTTGCTCAATGTGACGACCCGAAGCCTCACTTTGCAGCTCGACCCCCTGCAGACGCAGTTTCTGCGTTACCTCGCCAGCGTGGTGGTCATGTTGCCTTTCATGTTGCGCACCGGGCTGGCCCAATGGCGGCCTCGCAATATCGGCGGGCAGTTTCTGCGCGGCGGCCTGCATGCGGCGGGCTTGTGCCTGTGGTTCTGGGCCATGCCGCATATCCCTTTGGCCGATACCACCGCCATCGGCTTCACGGGGCCCATCTTCATCATGCTGGGCGCCGCCTGGATGTTCGGAGAGCGCATGCGCGCAGATCGCTGGGCCGCCACATTGATTGCTTTCGTCGGCGTGATGATCGTCATCGCCCCCAAGTTCCAGGGCACCGGCGGGGGCTATGCCCTGATGATGTTGGCCTCGGCACCGATTTTCGCCGCGTCGTTTCTGATGATCAAAGGCCAGACGCGCTACGAGACTGCCTGGGTGATTGTGGCCTGGCAGGCCATCACCGTCTCGGTGTGGAGCTTTCCTCTGGCATTGATTTCCTGGCGGGCGCCTTCGCTGATGCAGTATGTCGCGTTCCTGTCATGCGGCATTCTCGGCGCTGTGGGCCAGTACATGCTGGCCCGGGGCTTCGCGCTGATTGACATCTCTGCAGCCCAGTCGGTGCGCTTCCTGGACCTGGTGTGGGCCGCCCTGCTGGGGTGGCTGATCTTTGCGGACGTCCCCAGTCATTCCACTGTGCTGGGCGGTGCGGTGATCTGTGCTTCCACCTTCTGGATCGCCAGGCGTGAGGCGCGCAGCCTCTCGCGCACCTGACAAGCTGGTGCATCAGCCTGGCTGCAGCCGATAAGCCGCGCCGGATTGTTCGGGCAGTTTGTGCAGCTCCCACTGAGTTTGGTGAAAGGCCTGCAGCGAAGGCCGGTGGCCGATGGACAAGAGGGCGCCGCCCTTGGCCCGCACCATCTCCAGCATCCGTTGATACAAGGTGTTCTCCGCCTGTGTGTCCAGCGCGCTGGTGGCCTCGTCGGCAAGCACCCAGGCCGGCTGCTTGAGGAAGACGCGCGCCAGCGCCAGGCGTTGTCTCTCGCCCCCCGACAGTTTTTGCCCCCATGCATCTTCGTCATCGAGGCGCTGCGCCAATTGGGGCAACAGCGCGTATTCCAGCGCCTGCTGCAAGGCCTCCTCACTGTAGCGGCTTGCGGGCTCAGGGTAGGCCAATGCGTCGCGCAGCTTACCTTCGGGAAAGTAAGGGTTTTGGGGGACGCACATCGTGTCCGCAGGAATCTCAACTCTGCCGTGCGCGAAAGGCCAGATGCCCGCGAATGCGCGAAACAGGGTGGATTTTCCGCTGCCCGATGGGCCCTTGACCAGCACCGAGTCGCCCGGCTTGACCTTGAGGGTCAAGCCCGACAGCAGCAGCGAGCCATCAGGTAGGCCCAGGCTGAGTTCGTGCGTGCTTAGCTCATTGCCACCGGCTCGCACCTCGGGCCGCTCGGCCTGAGCTTGTGTGCGCAAGTTATCCTCAAAGCTGGTCAGGCGGTCAGTGGTGGCGCGCCAGGCGGCCAGCGTGCTGTAGTTGTCAACGAACCAGGCCAGAGAGTCCTGCACCCGGCTGAACGCAGACGCAATTTGCATCAACTCGCCAAGCTGGATGGCGCCTGCAAAAAAGCGCGGCGCCGCAACGATGAAGGGAAACACCACTGCCGCCTGCCCGAAGAAGTTGGTGAACCAGATCAGGTTCTTCTGCGCCTTGATCAGCCGCAGATAGTTGCCCAGCAAGCTCATGAAGCGCTGATTCAGATGCGCGCGTTCCACTGGCTCGCCCTTGTCCAGTGCGATCGCCTCGCTGTATTCACGCACCCGCACCATGTGGTGGCGAAAGTCCGCCTCGTACCGCTGCTGTTGGAAATTCAGCGCGATCTGCGGCTTGCCGATGTAATGGGTGATGATGGTTCCGCAGACGCAGTAGGCCACTGCGGCCCACACCATGAAGCCGGCGATCTCATAGGCTTGGCCACCCAGGCTGAAACTGAAGCCGCCGCTCAGGCCCCACAAAATGCCCACGAAGCTGGCCAGAGTCACCAGGGCATTGAGCAGCCCCATGGAGAGCGAAATGCTGTAGCCGGTGAACAGGTTCAAGTCTTCCTGTATGCGCTGGTCGGGGTTGTCTGGCGTGCCGTTGCTGGTGGCGTAGCGCGCCAACTCAATGCGGTAGAAAGCTTGATGGGACAGCCAGCGCCGAAGGTAATGCGCGGTCATCCATGCACGCCAGCGCATCTCAAGAAGCTGAGTGAGATAGAACTTGTAAACCGCAATCAGGATGTAGGCAAAAGCCAGCCAGGTAAAGCGCAACAACTGAGACCAGAACACGGTTTGATCGCGCTTTTCCAGCGCGTCGTAGAAGAGGCGGTTCCAGTCGTTGATCATCACCAGCATGTAGACGGCAGCCAGGTTGAGCATCACGATGGCTGCCAGCAGGGCGCGTGCCTTCCACTTTTGTTCGGAAGAAAAAAATGGTGTCGTCAGGGCCCAGACCCTGCGCGTCGTCACCGCGAGGATGGCGATCTTGTCGCGTGATTTCATGAATGGATGCCTTGCCGATGACTAGGTTGAAAGGCCCATCCTACTGCCTGGGATGGCCGCGCTTGCCTACTTGCGCACTTGGTTGGCGATGCCGCTGGCAACATGGCCGGCTGGCACGTGGCGCGCCGCATGATTCACATGGCCGGTCTGATCGTCGAAGAAGAAATCGGGCTCGAACTCACGCAGAAATTCGCCTTTGGGCAGTCCGCCCAGGAACATGGCTTCATCCACCCGGATGTTCCAGTTCATCAGGGTGCGAATCGCACGCTCATGCGCGGGTGCGCTGCGAGCAGTCACCAGCGCGGTGCGGATGTTCATCTGCGCCGTGCCGGCCAGTTGAAGGCGATGAAGCGCGGCCAGCAATGGCTTGAACGGACCTTCCGGCAAGGGCTGGGCTGCCTTGCTCGTCTCGTGGCGTTGAAAGGCGTCCAGCCCCTCGGCCTGGAACACCCGCTCGGCCTCGTCTGAGAACAGCACTGCATCACCATCGAAGGCGATGCGAACTTCGTTGGGGTAATTGGTGCCCGCATGCATGGACTCGGTCAGCACGCGCGCCGCCGGAAAGCCCGCAGCCAGCGCTTCGCGAACATCTTCAGCGTTGGCTGAGAGAAACAGGTGAGCGCGCAAAGGCCGCAGATACCGGAACGGTGAGCGGCCTTGTGTGAACACGCCGCGTTCGAGCTTGATCTGGTTGGAATGCCCGGAGCGGAAGATCCGCATACCCGACACCGGGTCATTGCGCGAGAGGATCACCACCTCCACACGCTGCGCGCCGGCGTCGTTGAAGGCCAGCAGCTTTTTGATCAGTGAGAAGGCAATACCGGGCCGCGCTGCCACGTCCAGCCGATCAAGCTGCAGCTTCATGTAAGACTGAGGATCGCCGCTTTCGAAGAGCGAGTTTTCTTCCTCAAAATTGAAAAGCGCCCGCGAGGAGATCGCCACCACCAGCTTGTCATCGAGCGAAACCGACATGAGAATCTTCCCCCGGTTCTATCTTGCGAACTGATTGAGCTGGATGATGGGCAGCAACACCGCCAGCACGATCAGCATCACCACAAAGCCCATGCTCACAATCAACAAGGGCTCCAGAATAGTGGCCAGGCGCATTGCCCGGCGCTGTACCTCGGCGCTCAACTGGTTGGCCGCGCGTTGCAGCATCTGCGGCAGTTGGCCGGTTTGCTCACCCATGCGGGCGAACATCGCGAGCAGGCCGGGGAAGCGTTTCTTTTGCCCCAGGGCTGAAGCCAGCGGCGCGCCCTCGCGAACCAGAATCAAGGCATCCATGGCATCTGCGCGCATCGCACGGTTGTTCAGGGTTTCAGCAGCCGCCTGCAGGGACTTGAGGATGGGCACACCGGCAGCCGCCAGCATCGCCAGGGTGCTGGCAAAGCGTGCCGCGTTGTAGCCACGCGCAAGCCGGCCTACCAGCGGCAGCTTGAGCCAGCCCGCATCGAATTGTTCGCGCATGGCCGCGTTGCGCAAGGCAATCCGCAGCACCACAACCCCGCCAGCCATCAGCAGCAACAGCAGCCAACCCCAGCTTCGCACCAGCGAGCCGAAAGTGAGCATGGCCACGGTGAGAAAGGGCAAGGCCCGCTTGCTGCCAGCGAACACATTGGCTACCTGAGGCACCACATAGGCGACCAGGAACAGCACGATGGCGATCGCCACCACGGTGACAATGGCGGGATAGAGCGCGGCTCCCAACAGTTTGGCCTGCAAGGCCTGGCGCTCTTCCAGGTCATCGGCCAGGCGCTCCAGCACCAGCCCGAGCTTGCCGCTTTGCTCGCCGGCGCCCACCACAGCGACGTAGATGTCGGGAAACTCGTTTGGAAAGCGCGACATGGCTTTGCCAAAAGCGGAACCCGCATTGACCTCGGCGCGCAGCGCGGCCACCAGGTTGCGCTCGCGATCGCTCTCGGCTTCATCGGTCAGCGCTGTGAGGGCCCGCTCCAATGGCAGCCCTGAAGTGATCAGCCCAGCGAGCTGGCGCGTCCAGATGGCCAGTCGGGTCGCGTTGAAGACGGTGCGGGCAAGGCCCTGGCCGGCCCAAGCGATCGTTTGCTCATTGGCCGCCACCCCTGAACTCACCGGCACCACCGCCAGCGGCACCAAAGCTTGACCGCGCAGCATGCCGCGCACCGCCTTGGCGGTGTCGGCTTCCATGACGCCGCGGCGGGTTTCGCCCTGCGCGTCAAGCGCTTCGAAGGAATAGGCTGGCATGACGCGAATTATCTGCGTGTTCGCAAATTGGGCATCGCGGGTGAGTCGAGCGTGCGGCCTTGCAGCTTGCCCTTGACTCAATAAGTTACAACTTTTCGCCAGCACGTTGAACTCGGAAAGCTTATCTTGCAATAGAGGAATTTTGATTAAGATGGACCGCCTTGGAGAAAATCTTCCAATGCAAATACTGGTACGCAAAGTCGAGTCACAACTTGCTGCCTTGCCGGTGCCGGTGGCGCTGGAGCTTCCCGCTGGGGGAAGAATCGGTTCACCCGCCGCAGCGGTCACGCTTTCCTTTAAGGATTGGTCCGGCCTGGCCACCATGGCACAGGGACAGATTGGGCGCCTCGCGGAAGATTTCGTCGAAAGCCGCGTCCAGATCCAGGGCACCATGCGCGATCTCATGGCAGTGGCAGCTCGGCTTCTTCCTGGCAGCCCGGTGGACAGCGACACCAGTTGGTGGGTGCAGAAGCTGCGCAGGGCCAAGTCCCTTGTGTCTCATGCTTCTGCGCAAAAAGATGCGAAGCAGATTCAGTTTCATTACGACGTCTCCGACAACTTATATGCCTTGTGGCTGGATGCGCGCCGGGTCTATTCCTGCGCTTATTACCGTGACGCCGATATGTCTCTGGCGCAAGCCCAGGAGGCCAAGCTCGATCACATTTGCCGCAAGCTGATGCTGCGCCCGGGGGAGAAGTTTCTGGACATTGGCGCTGGCTGGGGTGGCTTGCTGATGTGGGCGGCTGAAAACTATGGCGTTGATGCCACCGGCATCACCTTGTCGAAGAACCAGCATGCGCATGTGCAGCAACTGATTGACCAAAAAGGCTTGCAGGGGCGGGTGCGCGTGCAATTGCGCGACTATCGCGAGATGGATGGCGAGCAGACATTCGACAAGATCACATCGGTTGGCATGTTCGAGCATGTCGGCCAGGCCAACATGCCCGCATACTTCAGCAAAGTCCACAGCCTGCTCAAGCCGGGTGGACTGGTGATGAACCATGGCATCACCTCAGGCGGTGTTGAGCCAGGACAACTGGGCGCGGGCATGGGTGACTTCATTGAGAAATACATCTTCCCCGGTGGCGAACTATTGCACGTCAGCCATGTGCTCAAGGACTTGTCCAACGCGGGCCTTGAGATGGTCGATACCGAGAATCTGCGGCCGCACTATGCTCGCACGCTGTGGGACTGGTCCGATGCGCTGGAGACGCGACTGGATGATGCTCGGCATGTGCTGTCCGAAGGCGGCAGGCAGGAGGAGGCGGACAAGGTGCTGCGCGCGTATCGGCTCTACCTTGCCGGCAGCGCGATGTCGTTCGAGCGTGGCTGGATCTCGCTTCATCAGATCCTGGCCCTCCGGCCCGATGGTCAACTGCAGACCGGTTCGCTGCGCGGCGCACAATCGGGGTATCCGTTCAACCGCGGCTACATCTACCCATGCTCTTCAAATTCAAATCCAAAGCCGCCGGCGACTTGATCATGCTTGAGCCCAATGGGCGGCGCGTGCTGCAAATCATAGGCAAGGATCCGCAAGCCACCGGCATCATTCTGCCCGAGCAAATGACGGCTGCGGTTAGCGCGCTGGAGGCGGCAATTGCCGCTGAGGAAGCCGAGCAAAAGGCCCAGGCCGAACTCGCACGGGACAAGGGTGAAAACGCACCGCGTGCCGAGGCTGTGTCACTGCGCCAACGCGCAGTGCCTTTCATCGACATGCTGGTGCGCTGCGAAAAAGCCGGCAAGGAAATCGTCTGGGGCGTGTGACGCAAGGTTCAAGGCTCAGTCCACTCTCGCGCCAGAGGCCTTCACCACCTGAGCCCATTTGCGGTGCTCGGCATCAATCAGTTGCGTGAATTCGGCAGGGGTGTTCCCGCTGGGAATCGCGCCTTGCGAGCCCAGTTTTTCCTTCATGGCGGGCGTGTTGAGCGCCCGGGCGACTTCCTGTTGAATGCGGTTGACGATGTCTGGCGGCGTGCCCGCAGGTGCGAGCAGGCCGAACCAGGAGGTCGCGTCGAAACCCTTGAGGCGGCCGGCCTCCTCGACCGTGGGCACATCGGGCAGCACTGCGGAGCGCTGCAAGCTTGTCACGGCCAGTGCCTTGAGTTTGCCCGACTTGATGTGCGGTATGGACGAGGGCAGGTTGTCGAACATCACATCCATCGTGCCGCCCACCAGGTCTAGCAGCGCGGGCCCCGAACCCCGGTAGGGAAAGTGGACCATGTAGATGCCGCTCATGCTCTTGAACAACTCGCCGGAAAGGTGGATGGATGTGCCATTTCCGCTGGAGGCCATGTTGAGCTTGCCGGGATTGGCTTTGGCGTACCTGATGAAGTCGGCCACAGATTGAATGCCCAGGCTGCGCGCTTTTTCGGCGGGCATCACCATGACATTGGGCACGCCGGCCACCAACGTGATCGGCACGAAGTCTTTGATCGGGTCAAAGGGCAGCTTGTCGTACAGCGCGCGGTTGATGCCGTGGGTGCCCACCGTTCCCATCAACAAGGTGTAGCCGTCGCCTACCGACTTGGCAACGATGTCAGCCCCCAGATTGCCGCCCGCGCCGCCGCGGTTGTCCACCAGAAATTGCTGGCCGAAGGCGCGGGTCAACTCAGGCGCAATCGCACGCGCAAGAATATCTGTGGTTCCGCCGGGCGCAAACGGCACAACGATGCGTACCGGCTTGGTCGGCCAGTTTGACTGCGCCAGCGCGGCAAAGGCGCTGAACGCGATGGCTGAGACCGTGACCGCGCGCAGGATGCACCGGCGCTTCAAACTCAAGGACGACTTCATTCGAACTCCTGTGGCAAATCGGTTCTGCGGCCCGAGGCCGGAAGGAATGATCTTACGGGACAAAAAAAAGCCGCTCCCTACAAGGGGAGCGGCGTGTACAGGTGGCTCTTGTGCACTACTCGGGGAACTACTCGGCGTAGACGCCGGCCGCCTTCAGGACAGGGCTCCACTTGGCGATCTCCGCCGCAACGAATTTCCTGTGTTCAGCCGGTTCGACACGCTTGTCCGTGACCACGACTGCGCCGAGGCCTTCTTGCTTCTTGATGAAGTCCGGGTCCTTCAGGGCGATCTTGAGCGCGTCGTTGAGCTTCTTCTGCACGTCCGCAGGCGTGCCCTTGGGGGCATACAGGCCGTGGAAGATCGAGACCTGGAAATCCTTGAAGCCCAGCTCCTGCATGCTCGGCACATCCTTCAGTGCAGCCGTGGTGAGGCGTTTGGGCGAGGTCACGGCAAAGGCTTTGACCTTTTTGCCCTCGATCTGCTGCGTGGTGTTGGTGGTCTGATCGCACATCAGGTCAACCTGCCCACCCATCACATCGGTCATTGCCGGTGCCGTGCCTTTGTATGGAACGGTGGTCATGGGCTGGCCTAGCGCGCTCATGAAGAGCAGGCCGCACAGGTGAGACGCAGCACCTACGCCTGCGTTGGCGAGATTGACCTTGGCCTTGTTGGCTTGCAGCCAGTCGCGAAGCTCTGCGAAATTGTTCGCCGGCAGGGTCGGGCGACTGATGATCGTCATCGGCACGTCGTTGATCATGCCCAGGTACTCGAAGTCGGATTCCACTTTGAAAGGAATGTTGCGCACCAGCGTGGGCATGGTGGCCATGCCGATGTGATGCAGCAGCAGCGTGTAGCCATCGGGCGCGGCCTTTGCGACCTTGTTGGCGCCAATGGAGCCACCGGCACCCGCCGCGTTATCGACCAGGATAATGGTGCCGCCCAGGGGCTTGCGCATGGCTTCGGCCAGATCCCGCGCCACGCGATCGGTGGGGCCGCCGGCAGAGAACGGAACGACCAGGGTGATGGGTTTTGTGCCTGGGTAATCGGCAGCCATTGCGCCGAACGTCATGCCGGCCATGGCAACCAGAGGCACGACAAATTTTAGTGCGTTCATCTTGGCTCCTTAGTTGAATAATGACTCTATGTTAGCGTGCTAACTGAGTACTTGTCCTTGACGCGGCGCATTTTCTCATGGCTTGTAGGGGCAAATTCGCCGCTTATTGAGCTATGTCAATTACTGGTAGCTGCGCGCGTCCTCTATGACCTTGCCATCGTTGGGCAGGCTGCCCGGCGTGAGCAGCTCGACAGTGGCGCGTAGCTTGGTCACTTCGCGCACTGCATCGCTTATCTTGTCCTGCAGGCCGTGCGCGTTGGCGGTGGTCTCTACCTTCAGCGTCATCACATCATTGGCTTTCTCGCCGCTGACAACCAGCCGCGCCCTAAGCACTTCTGGAAAACGGCGAGTCACCTCGGCGACCTGAGCTGGATGAACGAACATGCCCTTGATCTTGGTGGTCTGATCGGCCCTGCCCATCCAGCCTTTGATGCGCTGGTTGCTTCGACCGGTGGGGCAGGTGCCTGACAGCATGGCCGAAAGATCACCTGTGCCAAAGCGGATGAGCGGATAGTCGGGGTTGAGCGAGGTGACCACCAGTTCACCCACTTCGCCTTCGGGCAAGGTGTCGCCGGTGCCAGGGCGCACGATTTCCACGATCACGCCCTCATCGAGCACCAGTCCTTCGCGGGCCTGCGTCTCATAGGCGATCAGACCCAGGTCGGCTGTGGCGTAGCTCTGATAGACGGCCATGCCGTGTTGCCCGAACCAGTCGCGCAGTGTGGGCGGAAGCGCCTCACCGCCCGTCATGCCCTTGCGCAGGGTGGAAATGTCGCTGCCTGTCTCCAGCGCTTTTTCGATCAGGATGCGCAGAAAACTCGGGGTTCCCACATAGCCGTCGGGGCGCAACTCGGCGATGGCCTGCAACTGCTGCTCGGTCTGGCCCACGCCCGCGGGGAAAACGGTGCAGCCCACCGCATGTGCGCCGCACTCCATCATGAATGCACCAGGCGTCATGTGGTAGCTGAAAGAGTTGTGAACCAGATCGCCAGCACGAAAGCCAGCCGCGAACAGCGCGCGCGCAGTGCGCCAATAGTCGGGCCGCGCGCCCTCGGGCTCATAGACGGGTCCGGGCGAAGCGAAAATGCGAGGCATGGCCGGGCCGCGCACCAGCGTGGAAAAACCACCGAAGGAATCGATTGCCCGCATTGCCTTCTGGCGATCGAGCAAATCATGTTTGCGTGTGACCGGAAGTCGGGCCAGTGCCTCGCGCGAATCGACTTGCGCGGCGTCTACACCGTTAAGAATCTCGGCCAGCGCGGGGGAGAACTTCTGTGCATGTGCCACCTGTCCCGGCAAGGCCGCGAACAGTTGCGCTTCACGCTGCGAAGGGTCGCGTGTTTCCAGCGCGTCAAAAAAAACTGTCATGAAATTCTCCGAAGCAAACCACTGAGCGGGAATAGGGGCTGTTCACAGGCGCATGCGCGCCGGATCGCGAATCAGGCCAGCCAGCGCTTGCGGCGCCGGTAGCTCTTGGCATCGCGAAAGCTCGTCCGTTCGGTGCCACCCACGCCCAGATAAAACTCCTTGACGTCCTCATTGGTGGCCAGCTCAGCGGCCGGCCCGTCCATCACCACCCGCCCGCTCTCCATGATGTAGCCGTAGTCAGAGTACTTCAGCGCCATGTTGGTGTTTTGTTCGGCCAGAAGAAAAGTCACACCCTCCTTGGCGTTGAGGTCTTTCACGATGGAAAACACTTCCTGCACGATCTGCGGTGCCAGCCCCATGGATGGCTCGTCAAGCAGCACGATGCTGGGGTTGGACATCAGGGCGCGGCCGATCGCGCACATTTGCTGCTCGCCGCCTGAGGTGTAAGCCGCTTGCGAACTGCGACGCGTCTTGAGACGCGGAAAATAGCCATAGACTTTTTCCAAGTTCGCGGCCACCTCTGCGCGGTTCTTGCGCGTGTAAGCGCCGGTGAGCAGGTTTTCTTCGATGGTGAGGTGAGCAAAGCAGTGGCGTCCCTCCATCACCTGCACCACGCCGCGCTGCACCAGATCGGCCGGCGTGAGATTTTCAATGCGCTCGCCACGCAACTCGATTGAGCCTTTGGTCACCGCACCGCGCTCGCCGCGCAGCAGATTGGACACCGCGCGCAGCGTGGTGGTCTTGCCCGCGCCGTTGCCGCCCAAAATGGCTACGATGCCACGCTCAGGCACTTGCAGTGAGACCCCTTTGAGCACAAGGATCACATGGTTGTAGATGACCTCGATGCCGTTGACATTGAGAACGATATTTGGATTGCTCATTGCTTGTCTTTCACCAATTGCCAGCACTGCGCGCAATGCTGGCAATTGGGGCTTGTCATTGCGGGCTTGCCCGCAGTGACAAGCCTGTGCATCAGGACTGGCAGTCCGCGGGTGTGCGACGCGTCATCTTCTTCTCGGCGGCGTATTTGTCAGCCGAGACCTTGACCAAGGGACGAATCACCTGTTCGTCGGCCTGCAGCCAATCGGAGCTCCAGACGAACTTGCCGCCGTCCCAGGTGTGCACGCGGGCCCATGCCGATCCCATGTGATCGGCACAACTGGTGGAGACGGGGCGCATCACGCCCTTGAAGCCAAGCGCGTCAAGCTTGGCTTGCGTGAGGTTGAGGTTCTCGTAGCCCCAGCGCGCCTGCTCGCCGGTCATGACCTTGCCCTTGCCAAAACGCTCTTGCGCGGCTCGCACGCCCTCCACTGCAAGTATGGCTCCTATGACGCCGCGCATGTAAAGCACGCTGCCCACTTCTTCCTTCGGCCCGGTGCCTTGGCCCTTGGCGTGCACCTTCTCAAGGATTTCCTTGACGACTTGCGACTGCGGCTCGGCGCCGTGCTGCATCATGACGGCGCTGAAGCCCTTGGCACCCATGCCGACGTCCTTGAGATCAGGCTCGGCGCCAGACCACCAGGTGCCAAACATCTTCTCGCGCGGGTAACCCACGGCCTGGGCTTCCTTGAGTGCGGTTGGCGTCATCACCCCCCAGGTCTGGATGATCACGTAGTCAGGCTGCTGCTGGCGCACTTGCAGCCAAGTGGCTTTTTGCTCCACACCGGGCGCGGCAATCGGCAGCAACTGCAGCGTGAAGCCATATTGGGCGGCCCGCTCCTGCAAAATCGGCAGCAGCTCTTTGCCAAATGGACTGTCGTGATAACCCACGGCGATCTTCTTGCCCTTGAGCTTGTCCATGCCGCCGGCCTTCTGACCAATGTGCTGCAGCACGGTATCGCCAGCCACCCAGTAATGACCAATCAGCGGAAAATTCCACTTGAAGAGAGTGCCGTCTGCAGAATCGCTGCGGCCATAGCCCGATGTGATCATCGGAATTTTGTCGGCCGGTATCTTCTCTGTCAGTGCGAAGGTGATGCCGGTGGAGAGCGGCTGAAACACGGTGGCGCCGCCGTGCTTGCTCTTGAGTCGCTCGTAGCATTCCACACCACGGGCGGTGTCGTAAGCGGTCTCGCATTCCTCGATCAGTGTCATCACCCCGTTGATGCCGCCGCGCGCATTGACCAGCTTCATGTAGTCGTTGTGGCCGTTGGCCCAGGGGGTGGCGTTGGGTGCCACTGGGCCGGTGCGGCCGGTCAGGACCGGGAAGAACTGCTGCTTGGCCTGCGCGTACACGCTGGTGCCGATAAGCGAACTCGCGCAAATCGCGCTCATCGCCAGGGCCGGAACTAACTTTAGAAGTCTCATGATTGTCTCCTTGGACTTAAAGAAAATGCTTGGATGAACAAGCGGGCTGCTGAAAATCAATGTGGGAATGGCCATAGCCGCAATTTTTGCTTTCCGGTGCTCCACAGCTTGGCCAGCCCGTGCGGCTCGACGGCCAGGAACCAGACAATCAATGCACCGAAGATCATCAGTTCGGCGTGCGAGATACCGGCGGTGGATATTTCTATGCCGATCAGGCTGCCCACCATAGGCAGCCCCTGATTGAGGATGATGGGCAGCGTCACGATGAAGGCTGCGCCGAAGAAGCTGCCCATGATGGAGCCCAGTCCGCCGATGATCACCATGAACAAGAGCTTGAACGACTGGTCCACTGAAAAAGCGGCTGGCTCCCAGGAGCCCAGATAGATGAAGCCCCACAGGGCGCCGGCCATGCCCACGATGAACGAACTCACCGCAAAGGCGCTGAGCTTGGCATACATGGGGCGGATGCCGATCACCGCGGCGGCCACGTCCATGTCGCGAATGGCCATCCACTCGCGGCCTATCGCGCCGCGCACCAGGTTCTTTGCCAGCAGGGCTACCACCACCACCAAAACCAGACAGAAGAAATACCGCGACAGCGGGCTATCGAGCGGGTAGCCCAACACTTGCAGATTGGAAACTGAAACACCGCCCGAGGTGGAGTCATGCGTGAACCACTTGATGCGCAGGAACATCCAGTCGGCGAAGAACTGGGCGGCCAGCGTTGCCACTGCGAGGTAAAGTCCTTTGACCCGCAGGCTGGGCAGGCCGAACAAAATGCCGAAAGCGGTTGCGCAAAACCCGCCCATGATCAATGCCGCAATCAAAGGCATGTCGGGGATTCGCACGTAGAAGTTATAGGCGCCGTAGGCTCCAACTGCCATGAAGGCGCCCGAGCCCAGCGATATCTGGCCGCAGTAGCCCACCAGAATATTCACCCCCACAGCCGCCATCGAAAAGATGAGAAAGGGTATCAGGATGGCGCGCAGCGCATAGTCGCTCACCGACAGTGGAACCAGCACGAATGCAGCCAGCAGCAAGAGGGCGATCGCGATGCGATCCTGCGCAATCGGGAAGATCTGCTGGTCCGCGCGGTAAGTCGTCTTGAATTGACCGTTTTCTCTGTAGAACATGTAGATTCCGTTTTTGCTTTTCGAGGGGTCAGATCCGGTCGATGATTTTTTCGCCGAACAGTCCTTGCGGCCGCACCAGCAGCACCGCCAGCGCGAGCACATAGGCGAACCAGATCTCGATGCCGCCACCCACGAAGGGCCCGAGGTAGACCTCCGATACCTTTTCGCCCACGCCGATGATCAAGCCGCCCGCGATTGCTCCGGGTACCGAAGTCAGGCCACCCAGGATCACCACCGGCAGCGCCCGCAAGGCCACGGTGGACAGCGTGAACTGCACGCCCAGCTTGCTGCCCCAGATGATCCCCGCCACCAGAGCCACCACACCGGCGACACACCACACCACCACCCACATCCGGTTGAGCGGGATGCCGATGGACTGAGCGGCTTGGTGATCATCGGCCACGGCGCGCAAGGCACGGCCGGTGGAGGTGACCTGAAAGAACAGGCTGAGCAGTGCGACCATCGCGGCTGCGATGCCCGCCGCGATCAGGTCCTCTTTGTTGATCAGCATGCCGCCCTGGATCAGGGACTCCAGCACCATGACCGGCTCCTTGGGCATGCCCACGTCTATCTTGTAAATGGCGTTGCCAAAGAGAGTCTGGCCTATGCCCTCCAGGAAGTAGGTGATGCCCAGGGTGGCCATGAGCAATGTCGCGCCTTCTTGATTGACCAAATGGCGAAGCACCAGAAATTCCACCAACCATGCCACCACAAACATCAAGGCGCCGGCAATGATGAAGGCCAGGACGTTCGCCAACACAGGGCTTGTAAAGCCAAACCATTCGGGCAGCCACTGCGCAAACCGCGCCATCGCCAATGCGGCGAACAGCACCATCGCGCCTTGCGCGAAGTTGAACACGCCGGAGGCTTTGTAGATCAGCACGAAGCCCAGCGCAACCAGCGAATAAAGCATGCCGGCCATCAACCCGCCCAGCACTGTTTCTAGAAAGAATCCCATTGCGGTGTCCTCAATCTGCCGTGCCGAGATAGGCACGTATCACTTCGGGATCGTTGCGCACTTGCGCTGGCGTGCCGTCGCCGATCTTCTTGCCGTAATCGAGCACCACGACGCGGTCGCTGATGTCCATCACCACGCCCATGTCATGCTCGATCAGCACCACGGTCGTGCCAAACTCATCGTTCACATCCAGGATGAAGCGGCACATGTCCTGCTTTTCCTCGACGTTCATGCCCGCCATGGGCTCATCGAGCAAAAGCACCTGCGGCTCCATCGCCAGGGCGCGGCCCAGGTCCACCCGCTTTTGCAGCCCGTAGGGCAACTGGCCTACCGCTGTCTTGCGGTGAGCCTGGATTTCAAGAAAGTCGATGATGCCTTCGACGAATTCGCGATGGCGGGTTTCTTCCCGTTCGGCCGGGCCGATTCGCAGCGCCTGCATGAACAGGTTGCTCTTGATGCGCAGGTTACGCCCGGTCATGATGTTGTCCAGCACGCTCATGCCCTTGAACAAGGCAAGGTTCTGGAAGGTGCGGGCCACACCCATGGTGGCAACCTGGTGGCTGTTCATGTTGCGGAAGGTGCGGCCGCGCAGACTGATGGAGCCTTGCTGTGGCTGGTAGACGCCGTTGATGCAGTTGAGCATTGAGCTCTTGCCGGCACCGTTGGGGCCGATGATCGCGCGGATCTCATGCTCCTTCACGTCGAAGGAAATGTCCGACAGGGCTTTGACGCCGCCAAAACTGAGCGAGATGTTGCGCACTTCCAGGATCACTTCGCCGGCCGAGCGCCCTGGCGCCAAGGGCTCTACCGGTTCAGTGTCGAGCGTGGTTGAAGTCATGCGGCGGCCTTCACGGGCGGGAAGATGCGGGCGTCGTCGATCCGAAGCGTGGCGCTCACGCTGCCGGTTCGGCCATCCTCGAACTTCACCTGGGTTTCAATGAACTGCTCGGTCTTGCCGCCGTAAAGCGCATCGACCAGCAATTGATACTTCTCGGCGATGAAGCCGCGCCTGACCTTGTTGGTGCGGGTGAGTTCGCCATCGTCGGCATCGAGTTCCTTGTGCAGGACCAGAAAGCGGCTGACCTGCGAGCCCGCCAGTCGCTCGTCGCAGGCCAGGTCGGCGTTGACTTTCTCTACGCACTCCTTGATCAGCTGGTAGACATCCGGCTTCTGGGCCAGGTCGGTGTAGCCGGCATAAGGCAGGTTGCGGCGCTCGGCCCAATTGCCCACGGCGTCGATGTCGATGTTGATCATCACGCAGACCTGCTCTCGCCCGTCGCCATAGGCCACCGCCTCCTTGATGTAGGGAAAGA
Source organism: Comamonadaceae bacterium (assembly GCA_947476285.1). Classification (GTDB taxonomy): domain Bacteria; phylum Pseudomonadota; class Gammaproteobacteria; order Burkholderiales; family Burkholderiaceae_C; genus Ramlibacter. The sequence continues at coordinate 17,249 of CANJPU010000021.1, forward strand.
ACTTGAGTTTGTTCTCGACATACTTCGGCGCGAACATTGCGCCATCGTTGGTGCCGCCGCGAATGCGGCCCACGTCCTTGACCCGGTCGATGATCTTCAGATGTCCCTGTGCATCCACGAAACCTGCATCGCTGGTGTGGTACCAGCCGTCCGCAGTGAGCACCTCTGCCGTGGCCGCCGGGTTCTTGTAGTACTCCTTGAGCAAGCCGGCAGAGCGCACCAGGATCTCCCCGTTCTCGGCAACCTTGATCTCCACACCGCTGATGGGAACGCCAACTGTGTCGGCGCGGGCCTGATCGTCGGGCTGTAGGCAAACGAACACCGCGGTCTCGGTCGAGCCATACAACTGTTTGAGGTTGATGCCGATGGATCGGTAGAAGGTGAACAGGTCGGGGCCGATGGCCTCGCCTGCGGTGTAGGCCACACGCACCCGCGAGAAGCCCAGGTTGTTGCGCAAGGGGCCGTAGACGAAAAGATTGCCCAGCGCGTATGTCAGGCGGTCCAGCGCGCCCACTGGCCTGCGATCCATCAGCGCCGGCCCGACACGCTTGGCCACATCCATGAAAGCTTGGAACATCCGGCGTTTTGTCCAGCCTGCATCTTCCATGCGGATCATCACCGTCGTGAGCAGGCCTTCGAACACCCGTGGCGGCGCGAAGTAGTAGGTGGGGCCGATCTCTTTGAGGTCAATCACCACGGTGCTGGCGGACTCGGGGCAGTTCACCACATAGCCGCAGGCCAGCCACTGCGCATAGCTGAAGATGTTTTGCCCGATCCACGCAGGAGGCAAGTAGGCAAGCACCTCCTCGCGGGAGGTCAGTTTGTCAAAGTCGGCGCCTGCCTTGGCCCGGTCAAGCAAGGTGCGATGGGTATGCACCACGCCTTTGGGGTTGCCGGTGGTGCCTGAGGTGAAGAACATCGCGGCCACATCGTCGGGGCGTGCTTTCTCAATCTCGGTTCTGAAGAAGTCGGAATGAGCCAGCGCGAAGCTGCGGCCCGCTTCAATCAGCGCGTCCAGCGCACTCAGACCGGGCTCCTTGTATTTGCGAAGCCCACGCGGCTCGTCGTAGAAGATCGCAACAATACCGGGACACTGCTCGCGAATCTCCAGCATCTTGTCCACTTGTTCCTGGTCTTCGGCAAATACGAAGCGAACCTCAGCGTTGTTGATCGGGAACACGCATTCGGCTGCTGCCGCATCCTGGTACAGGGGCACCGGTATGGCCCCCAGCGATTGCGCCGCAAGCATGGTGGCATACAGCCGAGGCCGATTGGCGCCAACCACCACCATGTGTTCGCCCGACTTCAGACCCGCCTGGTGCAGACCGCAGGCCACATGCATGACCATCTCGGCCATGTCTGCCCAAGTCAGCGTCTGCCAGATGCCGTATTCCTTCTCGCGCATGGCCGCTTCGCCAGGGCGCGTGCCGGCGTGGTGTGCCAATAAACGTGGAAACGATGTCTCCATTCGATGTCCCTTGTAAAACTGCTTACCTAATGCTGCTGAATTTCGCGAATGGTAGGACGGAGTTTGACGCCAACTTGTCTTTGCGACGACAATCCTAGGGTATGTCCTAGTAAGACCTGACTCGAACCTTTCAGTGACCACCGATCCGACCCTGCATCAACGCCGTCGACCGCCCACCGCAAGTGAGCTGGCAGGCATTCCCTGGCTGAAGCTGCTGCGGCCCGATGAGCGCGACCGAGCCGTAGCCAGCATTCAGGTGGGTGACGCATTGTCTGGCGACTTGGTGTGCCGCGTCGGTCGTCCGGTGACCTACTGGTTTGGCGTGATCGACGGCCTGCTCAAGATGAGCGCCGACAATGCGCAAGGCCAAACCATGACTTTCACCGGCGTGCCACCCGGTGGCTGGTTTGGCGAGGGCACGGCGCTCAAGCGCGAAAGCTATCGCTACAACATCCAGGCTTTGCGGCCCAGCCGGGTTGCCGGCTTGCCGGTGGATACTTTTCATTGGCTGCTCGATCACTCCATCGGATTCAATCGCTTCGTGATGGACCAACTCAACGAACGTCTGGCGCAATTCATTGGCGCTCGCGAAATCGATCGCATGAACGACCCCGACCTGCGGGTTGCGCGCAGTCTGGCGGCGCTGTTCAACCCGGTTCTCTATCCTGGTGTGGGCGAGTTGCTGCGCATCACCCAACAAGAGCTCGCCTACCTGGTCGGCTTGTCGCGCCAGCGTGTCAATGAAGCGCTGGCGGTGCTGCAGGCGCAGGGCAGCATCAGAGTGGAATACGGCGGTGTGCGCATTCTTGATTTGCAAGCCTTGCGAACCAGCGTGCCGGCGCGCGGGTAGCATACGGTGCATGCAAGAAGACGCGTCGACCCCCGCTTCCACTTCGCGCTTGAACAAGCGCATGGCCGAGCTGGGCCTGTGCTCGCGGCGCGAAGCCGATGAGTGGATCGCCCGTGGCTGGGTGCGTGTCAATGGAGAGCCGGCCATCATGGGCCTTCAGGTGGCGCCTGGCGCGCGCATTGAGGTCGATCCCCAGGCGCGAGAGCGGCAGCAGCATCAGGTCACCATTCTCCTGAACAAGCCCATTGGTTATGTGAGTGGCCAGGCCGAAGATGGTCACCAGCCAGCAGTGGTGCTGGTTCAGCAGCGTAGCCACTGGAGCGGCGACGCCTCACGCCTGCGCTTTTCGCCGCAGCAACTCAGGGGGCTGGCGCCAGCCGGGCGCCTGGACATCGACTCCACCGGCCTCTTGGTGTTGACGCAGGACGGGCGCATCGCACGCCAGCTCATTGGCGAAGACAGCAGCATGGAGAAGGAATACCTGGTGCGCGTGAACTACGGCAGCGTGGCCACTTCGGTGCAAGAGTCTTTCCCCGCCGCGCAACTGGCCCGGTTGCGCCATGGCTTGCAGCTAGACGGGCAGGCGCTCAAGCCCGCCAAAGTCGAGTGGCAGAACCCAGAGCAACTGCGCTTTGTGCTGACCGAAGGCAAGAAGCGCCAGATCCGCCGCATGTGCGAGCTGGTCGGGCTCAAGGCGGTAGGGCTCAAGCGAATACGCATCGGCGCCGTGCTTTTGGGCCAGTTGCCTGTCGGACAATGGCGCTATCTGGCCGACCATGAACGATTTTGAAAGTGCCCCATGAAGATAGTTGCCACCGCCGTTTTGTTGGCCAGCTTTTGCTGCCACGAGGTTTTCGCGCAGACGTCCACGGTCAACGCGATCTGTAGCACCGACCAGGCCTGGTGTGAGCTTGCCGCGCAAGAGTTCACCCGGTCCACGGGGGTTCGCGTGCTGCAGACCCGCAAGGCCACGGGCGAAGCCCTGGCGCAGCTACGCGCCGAGGCGGCCAATCCCAAAACCGACCTCTGGTGGGGCGGCACCGGGGATCCTTACTACCAGGCGGCCGAGATCGGCTTGCTCGATGCATATCGACCCGACTACCTGGGCGACCTGCACGGCTGGGCGGTGCGCCAGTATGCGATGAGCCAGAACTATGTGGGCGGCTTCTACACCAGCGCCATCGGCTTTGGATGGAATGAGGAGGTGCTCAAGAAGAAGAAGCTGCCGCCGCCCAAGTGCTGGAAGGACCTGCTCGATCCGCGTTACAAGGGAGAGATTGAAACCTCACATCCTGCCTCCAGCGGCACGGCCTACACCATCATCGCCGGCTTGGTGCAGATGATGGGCGAGGATCAGGCGTTTGACTACCTCAAGAAACTGCACCGCAATGTCACCCAGTACACCCGCAGCGGCACTGCACAAGCGCGCAGCGTTGCCAAGGGAGAGGTGGGGATTGGGGTGAGTTTCATTTTCGGTTTCGACAACGAACGGCTGACCAACAAGTTCCCGGTGTTCGCTGCCGCGCCTTGCGAGGGCACCAGCTATGAAATTGGCGGCATCGCTCTGGTCAAGGGCTCGCGCAACCGGGAAGCTGCCCGGCGCTACTACGATTGGCTGATGAGTCCGCAAGGCCAGCAAATCGGTGCGCGCTCCAACAGCCTGCAAGTGCCCGCCAACAAGACCTTCAAGCCTGATCCTCGCATTCCCTCGATCGACGCGGTGCGCCTGGTTAAATACGATTTTGAAAAGTACGGGAAAGCCGCAGAGCGCAGGCGTCTGGTCGAGCGCTGGGTGAAGGAAGTCGAGTCGCTGCCTCGTTGAATAGGCTGCTAGAAGGTGATGGTCAGGTCGTTTACCTCAATGGGCATCACTGCCGCGCTCAGCACACTGCCTGGCTCGCAGGCGGGCAGGGCGACGAGGCTCAGTTCTGCGTCCAGTTCCTGCATGCTTGAATCGCTCAAATTGTGCAGGAGCGTGAGCGTCAAATGCATCCCCCAGTCCTGCGGGTCGGCAGTGCCGGAATCCGCATAAGCTGTGAGGGGCGATGGATCGAAGTTCATGATGCGTCTGGATTCACTGTACTAAGTCGACCACTCCCGTCTAGGCATCTGGAACCAAAAGATGAACATACTGTCCACTTTGTCACGCTTGCACCTGTGCTCTTGAAAAAATGATCGCGCGCCCCAATTTGCCGAGGGCAATTCAACCACTCGTTCCCATAATTTCCCCGAGTTCTTTCAGTCATGAGCCAAAAACAAACCCTCTCTTTCCAGGCAGAAGTCGCCCAGTTGCTGCATCTGGTGACGCACTCGCTTTACTCCAACAAGGAGATTTTCCTGCGCGAGTTGATCTCCAACGCCTCGGACGCCTGCGACAAGCTTCGCTTTGAGGCCTTGAACGACACCGCTTTGTACGAGGACTCGCCCAACCTGGAGGTGCGGGTCGGCTTCGACAAGGAGGCTCGCACCCTCACCATTACCGACAACGGCATCGGCCTGTCGCAGCAGGAAGCCATCGATAACCTGGGCACCATTGCCAAGAGCGGCACCCGGGAGTTCATGAACCGCCTGTCAGGCGACCAGAAGGCCGACGCTCAGCTGATTGGTCAGTTCGGAGTGGGGTTCTATTCAGGCTTCATCGTTGCGGACCGGATCATGGTGGAATCACGCCGCGCAGGACTGCCCTCTGGCGAAGGCGTGCGCTGGACCAGCGGCGGAGCCGGCGACTTCGAGGTGGAAGCTGTCGAACGGCATGTGCGCGGCACCAGCGTCACGCTGCACCTGCGTGAAGATGCAGCCGACTACCTCTCCACCTGGAAACTCAAATCCATCGTCGGCAAATACTCCGACCATATTTCCCTGCCTATTTTGATGCGCAAGGAAGAGTGGAAGGAAGGGCCAGAAGGCAAGGGTGGCGAGATGGCGCTGACCGACGAATGGGAAACCGTCAACAAGGCCAGCGCGCTGTGGACACGCCCGCGCAAGGACATCAGCGCAGAGCAGTACCAGGATTTCTACAAACAGATCAGCCACGACCATGAGGCGCCGCTGGCGTGGTCGCACAACCGCGTCGAGGGCTCCACCGAATATATTCAGTTGCTCTACATCCCCGCGCATGCGCCTTTCGATCTGTGGAACCGCGAGAAAGCCGCAGGCGTCAAGCTCTACGTCAAGCGCGTGTTCATCATGGAAGAAGCGGAGGCTTTGCTTCCAACCTACCTGCGCTTTGTCAAAGGCGTCATCGATTCCTCCGACTTGCCGCTCAACGTCAGCCGTGAATTGCTGCAGGAAAGCCGCGACGTCAGGGCCATTCGAGAGGGCAGCACCAAGCGCGTGCTCGGCATGCTCGAAGAAATGGCCAAGCAGGAGAAGGCGGAAGGTGCGACGCAAGAAGACAAGGAGAAATACGGCAAGTTCTATGCGCAATTCGGTGTCGTGCTCAAGGAAGGTCTGGGCGAGGACGCCGGCAACCGCGAACGCCTTGCCAAGCTGCTGCGCTTTGCTTCGACCAGTCCCGACACGGTGAGTGTTTCGCTGGCCGACTACAAGGCGCGGATGAAAGAAGGCCAGGAGGCCATCTACTACATCACTGCCGACACCATGGCCGCTGCCAAGAACAGCCCGCAGCTCGAAGTCTTTCGCAAGAAGGGCATCGAGGTGCTGCTCATGCCCGACCGTGTCGACGAGTGGGCGCTTAACTACTTGCAGGATTTCGATGGCACGCCTATGCAGTCGGTGGCCAAGGGCGCGGTCGATCTGGGCAAGTTGCAGGACGAGGCCGAGAAGAAGGCCACCGAAGAGGCGGCCGAGTCCTTCAAACCCGTGCTTGAAAAGCTGAAGGAGGCCTTGAAGGACAAGGCGCAGGATGTGCGTGTCACGTCGCGTCTGGTAGATTCGCCGGCGTGTCTGGTGGTCAGCGATGGCGGCATGAGCATGCAGCTCGCACGCATGCTCAAGCAGGCCGGACAACAGGTGCCAGAGGTCAAGCCTGTGCTGGAGGTGAATACCGAGCACGCTCTAGTCAAGAAGCTCGAAAGCACTGATCGTTTCGAGGACTTGGCTCACATTCTTTTCGATCAGGCACTGCTGGCAGAAGGCGGATTGCCAGAAGACCCGGCAGCCTATGTGAAGCGGGTCAACGCGCTCCTGGTCTGATCTTTGTTCTTTCCTGCGACTCGGCGGTACTCGCCCGCAAAGCGTGGCCGTCCCTGGGGAAGGGTTGTGCAGCCGATTCGCGGAACGAGATGACATTTTTCTGGAACGAAGCGCTCCAGATGCATCTTCGAATGGACCGAACGTGAAATCTTTCACCGTTCACGGGTTCGTGCGCGTTCCAAACATGTGGTTCCCCTGCTGATGCAGTTCGTTCCCAATTCGCCATGCGTGGGTGTGCCGGGGATAAAAACTCGGCATCACACCAGGAGCACCACATGGCACACGAACTCCAATCGCACACCGGATCCGACTTGGCCAAGCTTTGCAGGGCAGTGCAGTACCGCACGGGCTATGTCTTCGGCTTACGCGACGAACAGCTTGAAAATGTCGGCGCTGTCACTCACCCGCAGCCCATTAAGACTGCCGCCCAGCGCGAGGCAGTCGCCCGCGATCGCGCACTGCGTTGGGCGGTACATGCGTTCAATTCACATGTGTTGGATGCACTGGCCAAAAGCCTGGCACCGGGCGCTGCGAACCATTGCGGTGGACGCTTTGTCACCATCCGGTTGGCGCTCAATGAATCGCCGGTGAAAGACATTCTGACCAAGGTCAGGCAAAACCGCCCTCCGCTGGCACCGCGCGAGAAGCTGGGAGATCACGAACTGGCCGCTGCGCTCATGTGGGGCTTTCTTGAGGCCCCCCGTGGTCTGCTTGACGACCGGGTGCACCAAGGTCGCCATCCCGATCCCGCCCTGCGCCAGTCATGCCTGAGCATTCTCGGTCGCTCCGGCTGGGTTGCGCCACCAGAAGGCCTGCTCGACCATCTGGCCAGAGTGAGCCAGCCTGGTCTGCCCCCGGTGGGGTCCGCATCGGGCGTCTTCAATGTCGAGCGTGTCTTGCCCTGTGCCTTGGCTCTTCAGCTGTGCGGCAGTGACTTGCACAGCCCCAACAAGCGGCTTTCGCAGCAGGACCAACGCCTGCGTGACGCAGCCGTCGCTGTGTTGTGGCGGGTCGCCGCGGCGGCAAGCGAGGACGCCGAGCTGCAAGGGCAAGTGGCCCGCTTGCTCAAAGGCATCCAGGCGCAGTCCTATGTACGTTCCGATAGAGCGCGCACGGCGCACCCTACCCAGACTTCAGCTCGGCCATGGAACCTCAAGTCCAATGAAAGCTCAGTGCGTCCCACAACCCAGCGGGCTTCCGGTCATGAGTCCGGTGGCGGTGGTTGGGCGCGCAGGATGCTGGCGGCCTTTCGCGGGGTAGTTGGCCGGCGCGAGCGCAGCCGCCATCAGAGTGCACTCTGGAATCAAACCGACACCGACTGGATGCCGCTGAGCGCTGGCAAGTGAACCTACGGTAAGTCACGCCACTTCGAATCCGCCCTCAGCGCGCAACTTCGCCGCATAGGCGCCGGCCATCATGGCAATGAATTGTCTGGCGGCCTCTGGCTGCGTCGCGCGGCTGCATAGCGCAGCGGTATAAACCGTGGCCAGCTCGAACTCCACCGGCAACAGTCCCGTCAGTTGCACGCCCGGTGTATAGAGAATCTCCGTCACCTGGGTGCAGCCGATGAGGCCCTTGTCAGTGCACTGCGCCATTTCGCGCATCGCGCTGGCACCATTGGGAAAGGGCCGTAGCCGCCCTGTCAGTTGCTCGGCGATACCCAGTGTCTTGAGCACCTTCATGAAATGAATGCCCGCCGTGGCCTTGACCGGGTCCGGAAAGTAAATGCCCTTGGCGCCCAGCAGCGCGCTGCGCAATGCCGGTGCAGTGTCCATGGGCGGGGCCTGCTCTCCGGACTTCACGGCCACGCCGGTCTTGACCACGCCAAGCGCCGCGCTGCTGCCTGGCGCCACATCGCCGTCGCGTGCGAGCTGCTCAATCAGTGCCTGCGTGAGGATGAGCACGTCGCACGGCGCGCCGGCCAACAGCATGTCGCGCATCGCGCCAACTGCACCGAATGTGCCTTGCACCTCCAACCCGCTCTGTGTCTGGAACAGGCCCTTCAATTGGCCCACCAGGCCTTGCGCGGCGCCTCCGCTGAGCAAACGAATGGAATCGCTCATTACTCTGCCTTGATGTTGGCTGTCTTGATGACGCGCGCCCATTTGGCGATGTCATCCTGAATGTATTTGTCGAACACGGCGGGCGTCATCACCATGGGTGTGGCGCCCTGGCGTCCCCATTGCGCGCGTACCTCCGCCTGACTGGTGATGCGGGTCACCGCTTCGTTAAGTTTGTCCACCACCGCGCGCGGCGTCCCTTTGGGCGCCATCAGGCCCAGCCAGATGGTTGCTTCGTAGTTGGGCACGCCGGCCTCGTGTACCGTGGGAACCTCGGGCAGCACGCTGGAGCGTTGCAAGCCGGTGGTGGCCAGAGCCTTGACCTTGCCGGACTTGACTTGTTCGACCATGGTGGTCACTGCGTCGAACATCAGATCGACCTGGCCGCCGATCACGTCGGTGCGCGCGCCCGAGCTGCCGCGATAGGGGATGTGCACCAGGTACACGCCAGCCATGCTCTTGAACAGTTCTCCGGCCATGTGGTAGGGCGTGCCCAGACCCGAAGATGCGTAGTTGATCTTGCCCGGCTGGCTCTTTACGCGGGCCAGCAACTCTGCCAGATTCGCTGTCGGCAGCGACGGGTGGGCCACCAGCACCAGGTCGGAATAGTTGATCGGCGCAATGCCGGTGAAGTCTCGCGCCAGCGCGAAGGGCTTGTTGGCGATCAGCGTTTCGTTGACGGTGTGCGCATTGGACATCATCAGCAGCGTGTAGCCGTCCGGTGTGGACTTGGCCGCCTGGTCGGTGCCGATCACCGATCCGGCGCCCGGCTTGTTGTCCACCACAAATGACTGACCCAGGATTTCCTGCAGTCGCTGCGCCATGAAGCGCGCGTAATTGTCAGCCGGGCCGCCAGTGGCAAAGGGCACGATGATTTTCACCGGTCGAGTGGGGTAGGTTTGCGCGTGACCGGCTGCGCAGAACATGCACAGCCCCACGGTTGCCAGCAGTGCGCGAATGAAGTGTGACATCTTGAGTTGCCCTTTCCGGCCTATTGAATCTTGCCCATCTTCTTGACTACATCGGCCATGCGTTGCACGTCCGCCTGAATGTATTTTTCGAACTCAGGTGAGTCCTGGTAGAGCACTGGGCTGCCAGCATTGAGTATGACCTCGCGCACCTTGGCATCGCCAGCGGCCGCGCGCGCTGCGGCGCGCAGGCGCTGCGCCACCGGCTCGGGTGTTGCAGACGGAATGAACAGGCCTGACCATTGCGCGTACTGCGCGTCGAACCCGGCGTCTCTCAGAGAAGGCGCATCGGCCAATGCGTCCAGCTTGCCAATGCCCCAGTGGCCCAGCACGCGCAGTTTGCCCGCCTTCACATGCTGCAACACCGTGGCTGGCCCTGAAGACACCGCATCGATCTGCCCGCCCAGCAGGGCTATTACAGCTGGCGCAGCGCCAGTGAAAGGCACGTGCGTCATCTTGATGCCCGCGTTTTGCGCCAGAATTTCCATGGGCACATGCATGGTGCCGTAGTTGCCTGAAGATCCATAATTGATTGCGCCGGGGCGCCTCCTGGCGTCCTCTACAAAGTCTTTCACGCTCTTCCATGGTGATTCGGCGCGTACCGCCAGCACGGTGGGATCGGCGGTGAAGCGCGCGATCGGGCGCAGCGACGCAAAGCTGTACATGGGTGCGCGCCCAAGCAAGGTGTCGGCCTCGGGAAGCACGCTGAACGACGACAGCGCCATCAGGACCGTATAGCCATCGGGCGCGGCCTTGGCGGCTTGTCCCATGCCGATGCCGCCCCCGGCACCGCCTTTGTTCTCAATGACGACCGGCTGGCCCAAGTCGCGCGACATCGCTTCGGCGACGGGACGCGCCACGATGTCGGCCAGCCCGCCAGGCGGAAACGGAACGATCATGGTGATCGGCCTGGATGGATATGCGGCCTGAGCCCAGGTCAAGCCCGTGGCTGCCAGCAGCAGCGTGGCGGCAAGTCCCGCAAAAAGTGTGAAACGACGCTGCATGAGATGGTCTCCTTGTGCGTTAGCATGCTACGTTGGAATCAACTCTTGGAGAGAGTTTTCCCCCATGACGCTGCCCACTGACACTGACACTGTCATCGGCCAGGGCCGTACGCTTGTCGGCATTGTCTCGTCCAACTACTTGGGCGAGCGCAGCAGTGCCAGCAGCGTGAGTGCACTCGGAATGGCCAGGAAGGCGAAGCCGTAGCGGAAGCTGCCGCCCGCGCCCGACACCGCGCCGAACAGCATGGGGCCGATCATCACGCCCACGAAGGTCACGGCCAGGGTTCCGGCGGTGGCCATGCTGGCCATGCCCGGCGGTGCCTGCTTGGCAACTTCGGCCAAGTACACGCCGTTCCATCCGATGGCTGAAGCGCCAAAGAGCACCAGCAAACTCGTGACCCAGAAGACCGGCACCTCGCCGTTGACCACGGCCGCAGTGGCTGTGCACAGCGTCATCAAGGCAGCCAGTACCGCCAACATAACGCGCGCCGAGAGCCAGCGGTCTGCCACATAGCCCCAGAGCACGCGGCCCGAGACGCCGCCGATCTGGGTCGCTGACATGGCCAGTCCTGCGGCCACCAGGCTGTAGCTCAGTTCGACTTTCAGATAAATGACCAGGTAAGTTGACAATGTCACTTGCACGGCCGAGAAGACGAAGGAAACCGCCGCCAGTCGCACCAGCGCGCGATGCGTCAGCATCATCCGGATCGGCTGCGCGAGGCTGGCCAAGACCATTGGGCGATCGGGCTGCCGGTCTGCATCGAGCTCGCCGCGCAAAGGCTGAGCCAAGGCGGCGCACAGCAGATTGGCCAGCGCCACGATCAGCAGCGTACTTTGCCAACCGACCCACAGCAATAGTCCGGGAACGATAGCGCCAGCCAGCACACCACCCACGGGCACGCCGGTCTGCTTGACCGAAAAGACCAGCGACATGCGATGAACGGGTGTCGTGCGCGCCAGCAGGTGAGAGCTGGCAGGTGTCATGGGGCCGTAGCCCAGGCCTATGAACACGCCCCCCAGGGCCATGCATGCAAGCGAAGGCACGGCGCACAGGGTCAGGCCTACCGTACATGAGAGCAGGCCCGCCTGACTGACCCGGATCGGGCCGAAGCGTGCAACAGCGGGGCCTCCTGCCAGGCTGGCCAGCGTGGCGCCTGTGTAGACCAGGGTGATGTACACGCCGGTGAGCGCCGCAGAAACGTCCATGGCCTGTGCAATGACCGTCGCCGCGACAGGCAAGGTCAGCAGCGCCATGGACACCATCGCTTGAATCGCGAGGGTGATGCACAGGGGAATCCAGTTGGCCATTGTGTGGGAGTTTACTCAGGCGACCAGTGGTGGCTCTTGCATCGCCTCGATCTGCTCATCGAGCATCTGCACTTGTCCTTGCCAGTAATCGCTGGAACCGAACCACGGAAAGTTGATCGGGAAGATCGGGTCGTCCCAGCGCCGGGCCAACCAGGCGCTGTAGTGAATCAGGCGCAGGGTGCGAAGCGGCTCGATCAGGGCCAGTTCCGCGCGATCGAATTCGCGCATTTGCTCGTAGCCGTCAATCAGCGCGCCCAGTTGCCTCTGCCGCTGCGATCGATCGCCCGAAAGCAGCATCCACAAGTCCTGTACGGCCGGCCCGGTGCGTGCGTCGTCCAGGTCGACGAAGTGCGGCCCTTGTGGCGTCCACAGAATGTTGCCAGGATGGCAGTCGCCGTGCAGGCGGATCATGGAGATACCGCTGCTGCCGCGTTCGCCCAGCGCCGTATCAGCGATCATGGCCAGCGCCGCGTCGCAGCGCTTCTCCCACTGGGCCTGCACATCCAGCGGAATCGCGTGGTGGCTCAGCAGCCATTCGCGCGGCTCCATGCCGAAGCCGCGCAGATCCAGCGCCGGTCGCGTGGCAAATGGTTTCGTGCGGCCCACCATATGGATGCGCGCGAGAAAGCGGCCAATCCATTCGAGCACCTCGCCATCGTCAAGCTCCGGGGCGCGCCCGCCGCGCCGCGGGCTCACGCTGAAAGAGAAGTCACCGAAGTGATGCAGCGTTGCGCCCTGCAACACCAGCGGGGGCACCGCCGGTATCTCGGCTGCAACCAGCTCGGCTGCGAAGCTGTGCTCCTCCAGGATTTGTGCATCGCTCCAGCGCTGCGGCCGATAGAACTTGGCGACCACGCAGTCAAAGCCCTGCACCGGGTCCTCAAGATGTGCCTGATAAACCCTGTTCTCATAGGAGCTCAGCGCCATCAGACGGCCGTCGCCATGCAGGCCCACGCAAGCAAGCGCGTCCATCACAGCATCAGGAGTCAGGACTTCGTAGGGGTGGGATGACATCCCCCATTGTCGCTGCTGGCGCAAGTGCATCCACTTCCGATGCCAGCATCAGGTGCTCGAAGGGCAGAGACTGCTTGATCAGCATCACGCTGCAAGGCGCCTCCATCGCGATGCGCACCGGCACGGTGGTCAGCAGTCGCTGCAGTTTCAGGCCATGCGTGGCAGCTCCCACAATGATCAGGTTGACGCCGTTGGTGCGCGCATAGGCAAGCAGGGCCTGCGCTCGGTCACTCGCCTCGATCACATGGAAGCTGACCTGGTGGTCTTGCAAGTCCAGTCCCTCGGCCCACTGGCGAAGGCGTTCGAGTTGCTGTCGGTGAAGTTGCACTTCGCTGCGGGCCTCGTCAGTGGTCACGCAATCGCCTGCGCCCACCACGCTCACGCAGGCCAGCCGGGCTCCGGGCCGGGCGCCCAGAGAGCGTTGTGCCGCCTGGCGCAGTGAGTAAAGAGTTGCGTCGCTTGCGTCTTTCCATGGCACAGCCACCATCACGATGGGAACCTGGTCGATCTGTTTGCTCGGCAATGGGCTGGGGTGGTAGTGCAGGCCGGCGGCTCTAAGCCAGCGCTTCACGTGCACCCACCATGAGGTCCGGCCAATGCGTTTGCCGCGCTCGCCCACACTGATCTGCTGCGGGTGACTCAGGTCAAAGGCGAGATGCGCGGCAGAAGCATAGCGGTGGTCTGCCTCTGGCTCCAGGCAGTGCAGGATGACTTCTTGCAGCCAAGGCGGCAAATCCTTTGCATGTACGCGCGGCGGTGGCGGATCCATCCACAGCCGCTGGCGCAGGCCGCCACGGGTTTGCGGGTCGCCAAAAGGCAGTTCGCCGGTCGCCAGTTCGTAGAGCATCACGCCGATGGCAAAGACGTCGCTGCGCGGATCGCCGCGCACGCCCACTACCTGCTCAGGCGCCATCCATGGCGGCGATCCGATGGCGGGCCGCATCTCTTGGGCCAGCAAGTCCGGCTGATGCGCATGCCAGCTCAAGCCGAAGTCGATCAGCACCGCGCTGCCGTCGGGGCGGATCACTACATTGCCTGGCTTCAGATCCAGATGAACTGCATCTTGTCGGTGCAGATTGTGCGCGGCCGCTGCAATTGCCGCGCCCAGGCGTGCGATTTCATCCGCGCCCGGTCGCGTGTGCGTCAGTTGGGCCTGGTCCAGCCAGTGCTGCAGCGGCTTGCCGGGCACATGCTCCATCACCAGATAAGGCGTGCGGGCCATGTCACCCGCAGCCACGAAACGCGGCACGTGCGGGCCTGACAACAGTTGCAGCAACTGGTGCTCCACCTCGAACCCCACGATGTTCTCCGCGCCGTCTCCGGCGGTCATGCGCGGCACCTTCATGACCATCGGAAAAGCCTGCGCAACCTGCGGCTGCGCATAGTGCACGGTATAGATGTGCGCCATGCCGCCTGCATGCATGCACTCGTCCACCACAAATCCGTCAACGACGGTACCCGGCTCCAATAGTTTCAAGTTGCCTCACCTCAAGTGCCTTTAGAAAGCCGCGCGGCATTGGACTCGGGAAGTCCCGCTTCCCGTATCTTGCGCGCGCTCGTTTCGTGGTCATAGTCAACACGCTGGAACGACAGTTGCAGCGTGGGAAGATCGAACAGTGCGTACATCGCCAAGCTGGAGCCGTCACGGGGTTGACCCACTGAGCCCACGGTGGCATGCCAGCGGCGATGGCGGCCCAGCGAGATCGCTGCGTTCTGCCGGGGCTCGAAGGCCATCACCGAGCGACCGGCGCCCTGGTAGAACAAGCGCTGCGCGTGCACATGACCGCTGAACACATGGCTTGCGCCTTCTGCCGACGCAGCCTCCAGGCTTGCTGCCGCACTGCGTGGCTCGTCCACATAGTCCCAGCGCTCAGGTCGGTGCGCACTGGCATGCACCAGGAAGAGGAATTCGTGCCGAACCACCAGTGGCAGAGCTCCCAGAAATTCGCGCTGCCCGGAGCTCAGTTGCGCCTGGGTCCAGGCTGCGCCAGCCTGATCGGCGCGCTGGCTACCCGCAACCGGTGCAAGCGCTGCGTCGTCATGGTTGCCGCGTAACACCCACGCACCGCGCTCGGCCAGCGCCATGACGCAGTCGACCACCGCGCCAGGCTCGGCGCCGTATCCCACCAGATCACCCAGAAACGCATACTGCGTCGCCTCGCGGGCCCGCGCGTCAGCCAGGCATGCATCGAGTGCCTGGCGGTTGGCGTGCAGGTCGGACAAGAGGGCGAGGCGCATGGGTGAGTGTGACGGATCGGCTCATCATCCCCGTCAAAGCTGATACGAGGCTTGCAGAACGCGGCGCGGCTTTGAGCGAAATCAAGCAGCAGGCACGCGACGGCTACAGCAATTCGTGGCCCGTTGGTGCGAGCGCTTTCATGGGTTCGTGGAGCAACCTACTTGAACTTTATACGTAGTTTATCTTCGCGAAAGTTCACATATATCTCAACTTAAATTCGTTGAATGGTCGACGATTCTTTGTCGAGCGATATCGCCGTTGCCATCGCCTCACCCAGTCGCACCGGCTGGCCAGTCGCCCAGTTGGGGACGAAGCTGATCACGTTCTTTGGGAACAGCGTCACCACAGTGGAGCCCAGCAGAAAGCTGCCCATCTGCGCGCCCTGCGCCAATTCGATGTGCTGATCGCGGTAGTGCCACTGGCGGATCTCGCGGCTGCGCGGCGGGTTCACCACGCCATGCCACTCAGTGGCGATGCTGCCCACAATGGTGGCACCCACCAGCACATTGACGAAAGGCCCGTGGGGGGTGTCGAACACGCACACCACGCGCTCGTTGCGCGCGAACAGATTGGGCACATGCTGCGCTGTGAAGGGGTTGACCGAAAAAAGATCCCCCGGCACGTAAATCATGCGCACCAGGCGCCCTTTGCAGGGCATGTGGATGCGGTGATAGTCCTTGGGGGCCAGGTAGAGCGTGGCGAAGTGACCATTGTCGAACTGCTGCGCCAGGGCCAGGTCGCCGCCGACCAGGGCGCGAGTGGAATAGCTATGACCCTTGGCCTGAAAAATCTGATCCTGCGCGATGGGGCCGAACTGACTGATCGCCCCGTCCACCGGGCAAACGAAATCAGCCCGCGCCATTGGGCGGGCGCCTTCCCGTAGCGCACGGGTGAAAAATTCGTTGAAGCTGGCGTAGCTCTCGACGCGCGGGTCGGCCGCCTCGTCCATGTTGACGCCGTACTTTGCAATGAAGTGCCGGATGATGGCCCGCGTCAGCGGCCCACCGCGCAGATTGGCCACTTGTCCAGCAAATACGGTGAGCAAGCGCTTGGGCAACAGGTATTGCGGCAACACCGCGAAGCGATTGGACATGTCAAACCAGGTTGGCGAAAACGAAAATTCTAGTGCAGCACTGGTGCAGCGCCAGGGCGCGAAACCGCCGAGTGCGACACAATACCAGGCTGCGTATTCCTACCCCTCCATGAGCGAACTCCTTTTCGAAGCCCACCATCTGAGCAAGCGCTACGGTCAGAACACCGTGGTCGATGACCTGTCCTTCGACATCGCAGCCGGCGAATGTCTGGGCGTCATCGGCCCCAATGGCGCGGGCAAGACTACCACCATCCGAATGTGCCTGGGGCTGACCGTGCCAGACCAAGGCACGATCAGCGCACTGGGTGGCTCGATGCCACGAGACGCCCTGTCTATCAAGGCACAACTGGGCGTTGTGAGCCAGTTTGACACCCTGGACCCTGATTTCACCTGCGCCGAAAACCTGCTGGTGTATGGCCGCTACTTCGGCATGAAGAAGGCGCAAATTCGCGAGCGCATTCCCAAGCTGCTGGAGTTTGCCGCGCTCTCGCACAAGGCCGACGCCAAGCCCGGCGAGCTCTCGGGCGGCATGCGCAGGCGCCTGAGCCTGGCGCGCGCCCTGGTAAATGACCCACGCCTCTTGATGCTGGACGAGCCCACCACCGGGTTGGACCCGCAGGCGCGGCATCTGATGTGGGAGCGCCTGCAACTGCTCTTGCAGCAAGGCAAGTCAATTTTGCTGACTACCCATTT
The DNA here is from genome assembly GCA_947476285.1 of Comamonadaceae bacterium. Taxonomy (GTDB): domain Bacteria; phylum Pseudomonadota; class Gammaproteobacteria; order Burkholderiales; family Burkholderiaceae_C; genus Ramlibacter. Next base: position 34,101 of record CANJPU010000021.1, read on the forward strand.
CATGGATGAAGCTGAGCGCCTGTGTTCGAGGCTCTTGGTGCTCGACCACGGCAAGAAGATCGCAGAAGGGTGCCCCCGCGACCTGATCGCCCAGTATCTTGAGCCCGACGTGGTGGAGGCCTACGGCAACGGCGCGCTGGCGCTGGCCGAATCCCCGCTCAAGGCGATGGCCGCGCGGGTTGAGGTCAGCGGCGAGACGGTGTTCTTCTACACGCAAGACGCCAAGCCCTTGCTCGATGCACTGGCCGCGCACCCCAAGCTGCGCACCATCCACAGGCCGGCCAACTTGGAGGACTTGTTCCTCAAACTCACCGGTCGCCAAATCAGGGAGGAAGGATGAACACAGCACCATCGATTTGGCGCGCGCCCGACCTCTCGCTGCGCTGGTGGCCGGTTTTCCTGCGCAACCTGCTGGTGTGGCGCAAGCTGGCCATCCCCAGCCTGGTGGGCAACATCGCAGAGCCGCTGATGTGGCTGGTGGCTTTTGGCTATGGCATGGGCGCGCTGGTCGGGCAGGTGCGCCTGGGTGGCATCGAGGTGCCGTACATCGTCTTCCTGGCCAGCGGCTCGATCTGCATGAGCGCGATGAACGCGGCCTCCTTCGAGGCGCTGTACTCGGCCTTCTCGCGCATGCATGTGCAAAAGACCTGGGACGGCATCATGAACGCTCCGGTCAGCCTGGACAACGTGCTGATGGCAGAGATGCTGTGGGCGGCCTTCAAGGCGCTGTTCACCGTCACCGCCATTCTGGGCGTGATGCTGTGCCTGGGCATCAGCTACAGCCTCAAGCTGCTGGTGGCCTGGCCCGTGCTGCTGGGTGTGGGAATCACCTTCTCCTGCATCGCCCTGATTTTCAACGCGCTGGCAAAGGGCTACGATTTTTTCACCTATTACTTCACGCTCTTTCTCACACCCATGATGTTTCTATCGGGCATCTTCTTTCCGCGCGACCAATTGCCGGAGGCGGTGCGCCTGGTATCTGACTGGCTACCGCTGACCAATGCGGTCGAGCTGGTGCGGCCGATGTTCATGGACCAGTGGCCGGCCCACCCGCTGCGCAGCACGCTGGTGCTGGTGGGTTTTACCGTGATCTCATTTTGGGTGGCGCTGGCCCTGACACGAAAGCGCTTTCGCGCCTGAGGGCGTGTCAGCAGCGCGCCTACTGAAACGCCACTTCGTCAAAGCTGCGCAGCTTGCGACTGTGCAAGCGCTGACTGCCCTGGTCGCGCAAGATCTCGATCGCACGCATGCCGATGCGCAGGTGCTGGTCCACGCGTTCTCGATAGAACTGGTTGGCCATGCCAGGCAGCTTGATCTCGCCGTGCAGGGGTTTGTCGCTCACGCACAGCAAGGTGCCGTAGGGCACGCGAAAGCGAAACCCATTGGCCGCGATGGTGGCGCTTTCCATGTCCAGCGCCACCGCGCGGCTCTTGCTGAAGCGGCGCTGTGGCTGGTTGCCCGGCAATAGCTCCCAGTTGCGGTTGTCGGTGCTGGCCACCGTGCCGGTGCGCATGATGCGCTTGAGGTCGGCGCCTTTGCACTGCGTCACATCTGCCACCGCCTGCTCCAGCGCGAGCTGGATTTCGGCCAAGGCAGGAATAGGCACCCACAACGGTAGTTCTTCATCGAGCACATGGTCTTCGCGCACATAGGCGTGGGCCAGCACATAGTCTCCCAATTGCTGGCTGTTGCGCAGGCCCGCGCAGTGTCCGAGCATCATCCACGCGTGTGGGCGCAGCACTGCAATGTGGTCAGTGATGGTCTTGGCATTGGCCGGGCCCACGCCGATGTTCACCATGGTGATGCCGCCATGCTCGGGGCGCATCAAGTGGTAGGCGGGCATCTGCGGCAGGCGTGGCGGCGCAGCGCCCGCCGCATCGCCGGGCTGGGCCGGCAGGCCGACGCGGCGCGTCACCACGTTGCCCGGTTCGATGAAGGCGATGTATTGGCTTTGCGGATTGGCCATTTCCTCGCGCCCAAGCCGCACGAACTCGTCGATGTAGAACTGGTAGTTGGTGAACAACACGAAATTCTGGAACCAGTCCGGCGCAGTGCCGGTGTAATGGCGCAAGCGATGAAGCGAGTAGTCCACCCGCGCCGCGGTGAAAAGCGACAAGGGTTTGGCTTCGCCGGCCCGGGGCTCCCAGGTTCCATTGGCGATGCCATCGTCCATTGCGCCCAGGTCTGGCAGGTCGAACGCCTCACGCATCAACTGGCGGCGCTGCGGGCTGAGCGTGCCCTCGATGTAATCGTTCTCGGCAAAGGAGAAGTGCACCGGAATGGGCTGCGTGCTGGTGCCCACCTCCAGTTCGACGCCATGGTTCTGGCGCAGCAGCCGGAACTGTTCAAGATAGTAGTTGGCGTAAAGGTCAGGCCGCGTCAGTGTGGTCTCATAGCGGCCAGCTTCTGCCACGAAGCCATAACTGAGGCCTGAGCTTTCCAGTGCGTTCTGGCGCGCTGCCGTGTCGGTGTGAATGCGCACGAAGGGATAGCAGGCGCGCACATGGCCGGGCAGGCTCTGCCCGGCAACGAAGCGCTTCATCGCTCCGCGAAGGTGGTCGATCTGCTGCGCATAGATGGTCCGAACCTGGTCTAGCGCGCCTTGGGGGTCGCTGTGGCGCGTCGGCGCGATGAAAGGGGGCATGTAAGACATGCGGCTATTGTGCAACGCGGCGGGCCAGAGGAATTTTGAGCGACCGCTCAGCGTTGGCCGCGGCCAGCGTCCTCTTCTTTGGGTGCCTTGCGCGGCTCAGGCTGTGGCCGGTTTCGATTCTCTGCGCCACTTGCTGCCCCGCGGTCGCGGCCTTCGGGGCGGGCGCGCGGCTCTGCTCGCAGCACCGGTGCCACGGGCTGCACGCCTGGCTGCACAACCGGTGGTGCAGCATGCTGCTGCGACTGCCGCGCCCGCTGCTGTTCTCGCACTTCTTGCTGGCGCTGTCTGGGCTGCTCTTGCTGCTCGCGGATCTGCGGCTCTGCCTGCTGCCTTTGAATTGGCTGTTGTTGTTGTTGCTGCTGCTGGACCTCTGGCTGCCTGCGTCGCGGCTCGTCCTGCTGACGGGGGGGCTCTTGTTGAGTGCGTTGCGGCGCAGGTGCTGACAGAGCAGAGGGCGCAGGCGCCGTCAGGGCTGGCGCATTCTGCGCCCTGGGTTGCACTCGGGACTGTGAACCAGACTCCGATTGCGCGCCACGCCTTGGCTCGGGCAGCACAGCTGCGGCACTGGACTGCGCCCGCGCGAGTTCAGCGGGGTTGACCCGATTCCAGTGCGACTGCACCGGACGGCCGCGACTGAAGTCATCCACCCGGATCGCGGTGATTGCCTCGCCCAGGTGCTGATGCGCATATCTGAAGTTCGCGCCGCCCGCAGTGGAATTGATCACGATGATGTCGCGGTTGACGTTTTGCACATAGCGCGGCGTCGTGCGGTAGGCGGGACGCCAGGCTTCGCCCGGCGCCAGGGGGAACCAGGCGATGGCCGGCCCCATGCCCAAGCTGACACTCCACTGCACACCGCTGCCGCCGCCGGCAAACACAACCAATGCGGGCGAATAAACCGGTCTGGGGGCCAGGCGGCCTGGCACCCAGGCCCAACGCGGGCCGATGCGCGCCCACCGGCCGTAATGGAAGGGTGCAAAGCCCACCAGGGCGCATCATCAATCCAGGTCCAGCCCCAGGGTGCGATCCAAGACCAGTGCCCGTAGCGATAAGGCGCCCAGTCAGCCACAGTCACGCGTGGATACCAGACCGGTCCGTAAGCCGGGTCCTGGCTCCAGTTGCCGCTGGCGTCCAGCAAAGGGTAGCCCACCACACCGCGCGGCAGATAGCGCGCCGAGACCGACTGGTCTTCTATCTGGTTGCGGTTGGCGGCCCAGCGATCGAAGTCGTCTTCCCTGGGAAATCCTTGCGCCACTGTCTGCAACGCCCGCCCCGTGAACTCCACTTGCTGCCCAGCCTGCAGTTGCATGGCGTTGCCGCTCTCGCCATACACGACAGCCTGGCCGTTTTGCACCGTGACGCGGGTAATGCCCCGCGCGGGATCGCTGTCGATGCGGTAGTCGCCGGGTTGCATGGCGCGAAACGCGAGCTGCGGCGTGTCGACTTCGACGTTTTCCCCTGGGTCCATATTTCGCAAACGAAGTCTGAGCGATCCTTCTTGCAGGCTTGCCTGCATGGTGCGCTCGTCCAGTGCGATCATCTCTAGATAGGTCTGACCGTCCATGTGCACCGTGCCCGACCCCAGATGGAGTTCGGCACGTGAATTGCGGTCACTCCACAGCCGGTCGCCCCGTGTGACCGGTCGGTTCAATACCGCGTCAATCCACTCGCTTTCGCCGGCGGCAGCGAAAGCGACTGAGCCCTCCATGTGGCTCAAGGCGGCGACTCGCCCAGGCGGATCGGTCTGAGCGAAGGCTGCGGGGCAAAGCAAAGCCAGCAGCATGGCGATGACGGTCAGCCGGCGTTGCAGCAGCGCTGCCAAGGGCGCGAGAATCGAATTCATGAGCTTCTCCGTTTAGCATAGATGCCGACCCGCAGAAAGTGAAGAGTCTACGGCTCGGTTGCACAGGGCAAAGTCTTGTTCCCTTCGATATACAACGCCGCAAGGCGGCCCATCGGTGCAAAAAAGTTGGCAAAGTTCAGGTAAATTTGCTTGGACGAAAAAAGCCCGACATCTTTCGATGTCGGGCTTGAAGCGAAAAACGAAGTTATCGCTTAGGGCTTGCTGGCCGTGGGAAACGGCCATGCGGCCTGCGGGTTCAGCGTCGTCTGAGCAGCCGGCGCTGCCGCTACCGCAGGGGCCGCTTTGGCTTGCGGTTTGGCAGCAGGCTTTTTCGCTGCTTTCTTCGCAGCGGGCTTTTTCGCTGCTTTTTTGGCAGCAGGCTTTTTCTTCGCCGCAGGCTTCTTCGCAGTTGCCTTCTTAGCCGCAGCCTTCTTAGCCGCAGCCTTCTTCGCAGGGGCCTTCTTCGCCGCTGCCTTCTTGGCAGTTGCCTTCTTAGCCGCAGCCTTCTTCGCAGGGGCCTTCTTCGCCGCTGCCTTCTTGGCTGCCGGCTTCTTGGCTGCTACTTTCTTAGCAGCCGGTTTTTTGGCGGCGGCCTTTTTGGCTGCCGGCCTCTTCGCTGCGGCCTTCTTAGCGGCCGGTTTCTTTGCAGTTGCCATAACTATCTCCTGTTCAAGTTGATCACATCAACCAAAGAAGCACTCCATGCTTGTTGGTTTGCATGAAGCGATCCATGGAGTTGGGCCATAGCCCAGCTCCATGAACACCTTTGCCCGGCTGGCGCCATGCTTCTTGTGGCATGGTCGACATCCGTGCGAATCCGAAACCTGTTCCTGTGTTGTCTGCTCAATCCCAGGAAAGCGCTCCGCCCGTTTGATATTCAATCACCCGGGTCTCAAAGAAATTGCGCTCTTTTTTCAGGTCAATCATCTCGCTCATCCACGGGAAAGGGTTTTCCTCGTTGGGGAAGAGCGCTTCCAGGCCAATCTGCGTGGCGCGACGGTTCGCGATGTAGCGCAGGTAGCCCTTGAACATGGAGGCATTCATGCCGAGCACGCCGCGCGGCATGGTGTCTTCGGCATAGCGGTATTCAAGCTCGACGGCTTTCTGGAACAGCGCCTTGATCTCTGCTTTGAATTCGGCGGTCCAGAGGTGCGGGTTTTCAAGCTTGAGCTGGTTGATCAGGTCGATGCCGAAGTTGCAGTGCATCGACTCGTCGCGCAGGATGTACTGGTACTGTTCAGCCGCGCCAGTCATCTTGTTTTGTCGGCCCAGAGCCAGAATCTGGGTGAAGCCCACATAGAAGAAGAGGCCCTCCATCAGACAGGCGAAGACGATCAGGCTCTTGAGCAGGGTCTGGTCATTCTCGGGCGTGCCAGTGGTGAAGGTGGGGTTCATGATCGCCTCGATGAAGGGGATCAGGAACTGGTCTTTTTCTCGGATGGAGGCGACTTCGTTGTAGGCGTTGAAGATTTCGCTTTCGTCCAGCCCCAACGATTCCACGATGTACTGGTAGGCGTGGGTGTGAATCGCTTCCTCGAAGGCCTGGCGCAGCAGGAACTGGCGGCACTCGGGCGCCGTGATGTGGCGGTATGTGCCCAGCACGATGTTGTTGGCGGCCAGTGAATCAGCCGTGACGAAAAAGCCTAGGTTGCGTTTGATGATGCGGCGCTCGTCCTCGGTCAGACCGTTGGGGTCTTTCCACAAGGCGATGTCGCGGGTCATGTTCACTTCCTGCGGCATCCAGTGGTTGGCGCAGGTGGCGAGGTATTTTTCCCAGGCCCACTTGTACTTGAATGGCACCAGCTGGTTGACGTCGGTCTGGCCGTTGATGATGCGCTTGTCGGCCGCATTGACACGGCGGTGCTGCACCGGTGCGGCAGTGCCGATGGACCGGACTTCAACTTCGTTCTTGTCTTTCTTCACCACGATGGGCGAAGGCTGCATCGATTGCACCGAGGCCAGATGGATGGATGGTGTGTTCGTTTGCAAAGAGGGGTTTGGGGCCGTGCTGCGCACCGAGTGATTCAACTGCGAGAGAGAGTCACTCACCTCACGGTCCGCGAACGAACCGCTATTCAAAGCTGGCAATGTGGGCTTGACTTCTTCGTCCCAGGTCAACATAAGTTTTCCAATGTTCGGATTATGTGAGCAGTGTTGAAAAATGCAAAGTGTCCATTCACATCACTACCCGATTGTGTTGCTCAATTGCATCGGCGTTTTGTTGAAGAACGTCGATGCGTTTCACTGACATGCCTCGCAACCGGGATCGTCGACCGCACAGAACTTAATGTCGGTTGCAGGTGTCGCATTCATTTGTGCTGCTGCTGCGGCTGCAGCGTCCAGCGCACTCATGCCGCCACCTTGCACGCCCGATGACACGGCGTTGAGCCGGCCCGATTGCACAGTGGATTTTTCTGCATGCGTCGCGCTGCTGGTGCGCAGATAGTAGGTTGTCTTCAAGCCGCGCAGCCATGCGAGTTTGTAGGTGTCGTCCAGCTTCTTGCCAGAGGCGCCCGCCATGTAAATGTTGAGCGACTGGGCTTGGTCAATCCACTTCTGGCGCCGCGCTGCCGCTTCGACCAGCCACACCGGCTCAACCTCGAAGGCGGTGGCGTAAAGCGCCTTGACCTCTTGCGGCACGCGGTCGATTGGACGCAGCGAACCATCGAAGTGTTTGAGGTCCATCACCATCACGTCGTCCCACAGACCCAGGCGTTTCAAGTCGCGCACCAGGTAGTGGTTGATGACTGTGAATTCACCAGACAGGTTGGACTTGACTGACAAGTTGCCAAAGCACGGCTCGATGGATGCGTCCACCCCGATGATGTTGGAGATGGTGGCGGTCGGTGCGATGGCCACGCAATTGGAGTTGCGCATTCCGTCCTTGGCGATCTTCTTTCGCAGGGCGTCCCAGTCCAGGCTGGAGGAGCGGTCTACTTCAATATAGCCGCCGCGCTGTGTCGCCAGCAGGTCCAGCGTGTCCAGGGGCATGACACCCTTGTCCCACAGCGAGCCCTTGTAGCTGGAATACTTGCCGCGCTCACGGGCCAGCTCGGTTGAAGCCCAGTAGGCGTGGTAGCACACCGCTTCCATGGAGCGGTCGGCGAATTCGACGGCCTGTTCGCTGGCGTAGGGGATGCGCAACTCATAGAGCGCGTCCTGAAAGCCCATCACGCCCAGGCCCACCGGGCGATGCCGCATGTTGGAGTCGCGCGCCTTCTTGACGGCGTAGTAATTGATGTCGATCACGTTGTCCAGCATGCGCATGGCCGTGGTGATGGTGCGCTGCAGCTTGGCGTGGTCCAGCGCGCCGTCCTTGAGGTGCTGCAGTAGATTGACCGATCCGAGGTTGCAGACGGCCGTTTCTGTGTCGCTGGTGTTGAGCGTGATCTCGGTGCACAGGTTGGACGAGTGCACCACGCCGGCGTGCTGCTGGGGTGAGCGCACGTTGCAGGCATCCTTGAAGGTAATCCAGGGATGGCCGGTCTCGAACAGCATGCTGAGCATCTTGCGCCACATGTCGGTGGCCTGCACCGTACGGCTGGGCTTGATCTCGCCGCGCCTGGCCTTTTCTTCGTAAGCCACATAGGCTTTTTCGAACTCGATGCCGAACTTGTCGTGCAAGTCGGGCACGTTGGAAGGCGAGAACAGTGTCCACTCGCCCTTTTCCATGACGCGGCGCATGAACAGGTCGGGAATCCAGTTGGCGGTGTTCATGTCGTGCGTGCGGCGGCGGTCGTCGCCGGTGTTCTTGCGCAGTTCCAGGAACTCTTCGATGTCCAGGTGCCAGCTCTCAAGGTAGGTGCAGACAGCGCCCTTGCGCTTGCCGCCCTGGTTCACCGCCACGGCCGTGTCGTTGACCACCTTCAAGAAGGGCACCACGCCTTGCGATTCGCCGTTGGTGCCCTTGATGTGCGAACCCATCGCACGCACGCGGGTCCAGTCGTTGCCCAGGCCACCGGCAAACTTCGACAGCAGGGCGTTTTCCTTGATCGACTCGTAGATGCCGTCCAGGTCGTCCGGCACGGTGGTCAGGTAGCAGGAGGAAAGCTGCGAGCGCAGTGTGCCGGCGTTGAACAGCGTGGGCGTGCTCGACATGAAGTCAAAACTCGACAGCACTTCATAGAACTCGATGGCGCGCGCCTCGCGGTCGATTTCGCCCAGCGACAGGCCCATGGCCACGCGCATGAAAAAGGCCTGCGGCAGCTCGATTCGGGTCTTGCGCTCATGCAGGAAGTAGCGGTCGTACAGAGTCTGCAGGCCGAGGTAATCGAACTGCAGGTCGCGCTCTGCCTTCAGGGCTGCGCCAAGGCGCTTCAAGTCATACTGCAGCAGCTTCTCGTCCAGCAGTTCGGCATCCACGCCGCGCTTGATGAAGCCTGGGAAGTAGTCGGCGTAGCTGCCCGCCATCTCCGAGGGTGCAAGGTCGCGCCCCAGCACTTCCTTGAAGATCGTGTGCAGCAAGAGGCGCGCGGTCGCGTAGGTGTAGTCGGGGTCTTTTTCGATCAGTGTGCGCGCGGCCAGGATGGAAGCCTTGTAGACCTCGTCCATTGGCACGCCGTCGTACAGGTTGCGCATGGTCTCGGCCATGATGGGGTCGGGCTTGACGTCGGCGCCCAGGTTCTGGCAGGCCGAATTGATCAGGCCCTTGAGGTGATCAAGGTCCAGCGGAACCCGCTGGCCGCCGTCCAACACATGCAGCACCGGCGCAGCGGGCGCTTCCTGCACCGACTGGCGGGCGCGCTCCTGGGTGCGACGCTCGCGGTACAGCACATAGGAGCGGGCGATCTCGTGGTGCCCGCCGCGCATCAGGCCGAGCTCGACCTGGTCTTGCACATCTTCAATATGGAAGGTGCCGCCACCCGGACGCGAACGCATCAGCGCGCGGATCACGGCCTGCGTCAACTCCTCGACGGTCTCGCGCACGCTGGCCGATGCCGCGCCTTGCGTGCCGTGAACCGCCAGAAACGCCTTCATCATGGCGATGGCGATTTTGTTCGGTTCGAAGGGGACGACTGCGCCGTTGCGGCGGATGATCTGGTAGTGAGCCAGCGGGTGGGAGATGGAACCAACCTGTGTGCCGGTGTGGACAATTTCAAAGCCCGCACTGGCAGCGGGCTGTGTGCTCAAGGCAGTTTGCATGTTTCCTCTTTCGCAATTTTCTTGTTGATGCCAGCGCCGCCTGGAGCTGGCCGGGACAGAGGCCCCGAATCAGCGGGCTTGCCAACCGAGACACTATATATGGGGTGTGAAATGAATTCAACCACTATATGTAGTGTACCGCCCAAGATGTTGCGCCAAGCGCTGCGAGGCGAAAAATCGCCCTAATATTCTCGGATTCCTATGCGGGAAAGCACTGGGCCGGCCAGGCCAGGTTGTTGCGCAGCAGCATCCAGTCAAACCTCGTGCCAGGGTCGCTCTTGCGACCCGGCGCGATATGCTCATGGCCTGCCACATGCTGCACCGGGTAGAGTTGCGCGATGGCTGCGCACACTCCCGCGAGGGCTTCGTATTGCGCATGCTCGAACGCTTCGCCCTCCATGCCTTCGAGCTCGATGCCGATCGAGTCGTCATTGCATTCCTCGCGGCCCCGATAGCTTGAACGGCCCGCATGCCAGGCGCGTTGGTTACAACTCACGAACTGCCACAACTCGCCATTGCGGCGGATGTAGAAATGAGCCGAGACGGCGAGACCCTCAATGCTTTTGAAATACGGATGGGCGTTCCAGTCCAGCGTGTTGCAGAAAAGTTGTTGCACTTCATCGCCGCCATACTGACCCGGCGGCAGGCAGATCGAGTGAATCACCACCAGATCAACCTGCGCCTGCGCCGGACGCGCATTGTAATTGGGTGATGGCAGATGGCGCGCAAAACCGTACCAGCCCTCATGCCACAAGCTTGCGCATGACGCGTCAGTCTGCGTCATCATGACCTTCGTCCGCGCCGGGCGTTGCGATGCCAAGGCGCGCGATACGGTAGCGGATCTGTCGCAGCGACAGGCCCAGGCGCTGGGCTGCGGCGGTACGGTTGAAGCCGCTGTCACGCAAGGCAGTGACCAGGATTTCGCGCTCCTGCTGGTCCAGGAAAACCTGCAGGTTCGACGGCATCGCCTGAGTCGATGGCGCCGCCAATGTGGTGGACTCGGAGTCGTTTTGCCGCGGCCTTGACACTGCGGCAACGAAATCCACCTGCAATTCATCGCCATCGCTAAGGGCCACCGCCCGGTGCAGTAGGTTCTCGAGTTCTCGCACATTGCCGCTGAGCGGATGCTCGCACAATTGCTGCACCACTGCGGGCGATAGCACTGGCGCGGGCATGCCCGATTCCTGCGCGATGCGCGAGAGCAGGGCTGTGCACAGAGCGGGCAGGTCTTCGCGGCGCTCGCGCAGTGGTGGCACCAGAATTTCGATGACGTTGAGGCGGTAGTACAAGTCCTGGCGAAACTGGCCAGCGTTGACTTCGGCCACCAGGTCCTTGTGGGTCGCACTCACAATACGCACATCCACCGCATCTTCCTGGGTCGAGCCCAGCGCGCGCACCTGCCGCTCCTGGATGGCGCGCAGCAGTTTCGATTGCATTGCCAGCGGCAGGTCGCCGATCTCGTCCAGAAACAGTGTGCCGCCGCGTGCCGCCTGAAAATAACCTTCGCGGTCGTGGCTGGCCCCGGTGTAGGAGCCCTTTTTGGCGCCGAAGAACTCCGCTTCCAGCAAGGTCTCGGGTATGGCGCTGCAATTGACCGCGATGAACGCACCGTGCGCGCGATGGCTGCAGGCATGAATGGCGCGTGCCGCCAGTTCCTTGCCAGTGCCCGATTCGCCGCGCACCAACACCGGTGCCATGCTGCGCGCGACTTTGGCGATGCGCTCTTTGACCAGGCGCATAGGCTGCGAGTCACCTACCAGTTTCTCCAGTGCGCCCTGTCCGCTGGTGGCAACAGCACTGCTCGTGCTGATGCGGTTTGTCGCGGACTGCGTACGCAAGCGCGGTCCCGCGCCGTCATCCAGGATGGCCGAGGCCACCACGCTGCGGAACTGCTTGAGGTCCACCGGCTTGGTCAGGTAGTCGAACGCTCCGGCCTTGAGCGCATCGACCGCGTTCTCTGCTGAGCCATAGGCGGTCATCACGATGCAGCGTTCGCTGCGCTGGCCGGCTAACATCCGGTGCAGCAGATCCAAGCCCTGGCCGTCGGGCAGGCGCATGTCGGTGATAACAGCGTCAAATTTCTTGTCCTGCAAGTGCTGCCAAGCTTCGGCCAGTGTTCCTGCAGCTTCCACACGGTAGCCTTCGCGCAACAAAGTGAGCTCGTAAAGTGTTCGCAGATCGGGCTCGTCATCAACGACAAGCACCTGCGCGGGGGGGGCGGTGGCGGACATCAGGCGGCTATTTTGTCAAATGAAGCGGGGCTCGCAAGGGATCGGTCTGTGGCGGCAAATCGCACCGCGAACTCATTGCCCTCCCGTGGCGCCGATGCCACGCTGGCGATCCGTCTATAGTAATTGAGCGTGGCTGCATGACGCTCACACAGCTCCCGGCAAATATACAGGCCCAGGCCGCTGGAGCGGCTTTCGGACGAGAAGAAGGGCTCGAACAGGTGACGCTGCACGACCGGGTCCAGCGGCGCGCTGTCGCTCCACACATGCAGAACGCAATGCTTGGCTTCGATGCTGCTGAACACCAGGATTGAATCGCTGCCTTCACCCGCATAACGCAGCGCGTTGTCCAGCAGGTTGACCAGCACCCGACGCAGATGGTCGGTATCAAAGGGCACCTGCAGGTCTGGCGCGCCCGCCACCAGCCTCAGCCGATGCGACGCGCCGGTCTGCGCGGCCCAGTCCTCGCACACGGCGGCCACCGCAGCGTCCAGATCCAGCAGCGGCGGTGCCGACAAGCCCTGGTGGTGCACGCGGGAGATTTCCAGAATCTCGTCGACGATCCTGGCCAGCCGTTGCGTGTTCTTGCGCACCAGGGAACTCAATTGCTGCAGGGCGGGCTCATGCAGGTCCTCTTCCATCAGGGCGTTGGCCTGGGAGATCGCAGCCAGGGGGTTGCGGATTTCATGCGCCACAGCGGCCGACATGCGGCCCATCGCGGCCAGCTTTTCGGTGCGAAGCCGCGCCTCGATCTCGCGCAGGTCTTGCAGGAACATCACGCACAGGCTTTCGGCCTGGTGTTCATTGGATACGGTCAGGCGCGTGCGCACATGCAGCCGTCGCCCGGCGATTGTGAGTTCGGCTTGCTGCGGGGTGCGCTGCGCAAGCGTACTCAGCGCCAACTCGCCCAGCGGTTCCCAATCAGGGCGCTGTGCCAGGTCAAAGCCCGTCGGCGAGCTCGCAGACTCCACGCCCAGCAAGGATCGGGCAGCCGGGTTGGCCGCGTGCACACGACGCAGCGGATCCACCACCAGCACGCCATCAGCCAGCGTCTCAATGACCAGTTCATTGACCTGAGCCTGCATGCGCGCAGCCTTCTGGCTTTGCCGGGCCGCCAGTTCTTCACGCGCCAGCCAAGCCGACAATTGATTGACCAATATGGCCAGCGCGAAATAACCGATGCCGGTCAGTCCTGCCTGGAAGAAGCGGGCGGCTGTATCTGTGAGTAAATGAAGCGAGAAAATCCAGGCGTCAGCCAGCAGCAGCAACGTTACCGCTGCGGCCGTGCCAAGTGCCAGCAGGGTTGAGCCCAGCACGGAAGCCATCAGTACCGGCAGCGCGTACAAAGGCGAGTAATTGATGCCGCCCGCCTGCAGGAATTGCAGCGTCGAGAAAGCCAGTAGATCGACGCCGATGGTGGAGACCCATTGCGCATCGAAGGTCTTGCCCGGCGCCCGCGGCCGAGCGTAGATGCGCACCGCCAGCGCCGCCAGGAAGTAGGCCGTGCACATTCCAACCAGCCAGCGACTGGTGGTGGGCGCCGGTGCCAGGGTGTAAAGCGTGGCCAGCAAACCCAGCAGCACCAGCGCGATGCTCACCCGCGCGGTACCAAAGCCAAGCCACAGACGAGTAAAGGATGAATCCTCGCCGAGCACAGCCTCTTTGGGCCCAGCAGGATCGGGAAGGCTTGCGCCGTTCAACTCAGCTCTCGTCACGCTGGCGATGCTCGGCGCAGCAGTAAAGTTGACCGTAAGGTCCGGGCAGGGCGTCTGATCGCGGCAAGTGCAGGTCGCATACGGGGCAGCGCACCATGTCTTGTGTGTCGGTTGGCTTGTCAGGGCGCGGCTGCGAGTCGCGACGATCGCTGGCGCCGCGCGGCCTGCGGATCATCCACACCAGGCCCAACACCACCAGAATGAGCACCAGGTATTTCATGTGTTTCGCCCAAGCACCACTTCCAGCACGAAGCGCGATCCGGCATAGGCCAGCAGCAACAAGAGCGAGCCAACGTAAAGCACCCGCACCGCCTTGCGTCCGCGCCAGCCCATGCGCAGGCGCGCGAACAGCAGGAATGCGAATACCAACCATGCCAGGATGGAGAACACCATCTTGTGGTCCAGCCGCCCCGAACGACCCTGGCCGTACAAGGCATCGCCAAATACCCAGCCGGCCAGCAGTGTGGCGGTCAGCAGGATGAAACCGGCGGTGGCAAAGCGGAAAGTCAGGCGCTCCAGTGTCAAAAGTGGCAAGCCGGCCTGCGGATCAGTCGCCATGCGGATGCTTTTCTCCGCGCGCATCATCAGCCAGGCATGCACCACGGCGGCGGCGAACAAGCCATAAGAGGCAATGCCCAGCGCCCAATGCAGCGCCAGCCAGGGCGAGGCGGCAGAGTGCAGCGGCGTGCCTGGGAACTGCAGGGCCAGCAGGACCGCAAGGCATCCCAGCCCGCAGAGCGCCCAGCGCGCCTGCAATTGAGGAAACACTTGTTGCTCCACCGCGTACACAGTTAGCACCAGCCAGGCCGTGACCGACAGCGCGGGCGCGAAGCCAAAGCGCGCGGGCGTGCCCAGCAGGCCCCAGGCCAGCACCACCGCATGCAAAAGCCACGCGATCCAAAGGGCGGTGCGGGCCATGCGCTCGGACAGCCGCGCTGCGCCGGCGGCGGGCACCGCGTAGGCGGCCGCCGCGAGCAGCGTCAGCACAAGGTTGGCAACAGGCGCACTGGATAGAATCATGGGGTCACAGTTTATAGCCTTGCTTCGCAGCGGCCACCTGTTTTTATGGCCTCAGCCCTCTCCGACAAACTCTCACGCCTGGCCAAAGAACTCCGCGGTCAGGCCCGAATCACCGAAACCAACGTGCAGGACATGCTGCGCGAGGTTCGGATGGCCCTGCTCGAAGCCGACGTGGCCCTGCCGGTGGTGCGCGACTTCATCGCGCGCGTCAAGGAAAAAGCTCTTGGGCAGGAAGTCCTGGGCTCGCTCTCGCCCGGCCAGGCTCTGGTGGGCATTGTCAGCCGCGAACTGGCCGCCACCATGGGCCAGGGCATCAGCGACATCAATCTGCAGGCGCAGCCACCGGCGGTGATCCTCATGGCCGGCCTGCAAGGTGCGGGCAAGACCACCACCACCGCGAAGCTTGCCAAGCATCTGATCGAAAAGCGCAAGAAGAAGGTGCTCACGGTCTCAGGCGACGTCTACCGCCCCGCCGCCATCGAGCAGCTCAAGACCGTCACCGCCCAGGCCGGGGCCGAGTGGTTCCCAAGCTCGCCCGACCAGAAACCGGTGGACATCGTCCGCGCCGCGCTCGACTACGCCAAGCGCCAGTATTTCGATGTGCTGCTGGTTGACACGGCAGGGCGCCTCGCGATCGATGAAGTGCTGATGCGCGAGATCAAGGAGCTGCACGCCGCGCTCAATCCGGTGGAAACCTTGTTTGTCGTTGACGCCATGCAAGGGCAAGACGCGGTCAACACCGCCCGGGCCTTCAAAGAGGCCCTGCCGCTGACCGGCATCATTCTGACCAAGCTCGACGGTGACTCGCGCGGTGGTGCGGCTCTGTCAGTGCGGCAGATCACCGGCGCGCCCATCAAGTTCGCTGGCGTCAGCGAAAAGATCGACGGGCTCGAAGTCTTCGACGCCGAGCGTCATGCCGGCCGCATCCTGGGTATGGGCGACATCGTCGCACTGGTCGAGCAAGTCACGGCCGGCGTGGACATGCAGGCTGCGCAGAAGCTCGCGGCCAAGGTTAAGAGCGGCGCGGGCTTTGACCTCAATGATTTTCTCTCGCAAATCCAGCAGATGAAAAGCATGGGCGGGCTGTCCAGCCTGATGGACAAGCTGCCTGCGCAGATGGCGGCCAAGGCTGGGCAGGTCGATATGAACAAGGCCGAGCGCGACATTCGGCGCAAGGAAGGCATCATCCAGAGCATGACGCCGCTGGAGCGGCGCAAGCCAGAGCTGATCAAAGCCACCCGCAAACGCCGCATCGCCGCCGGCGCCGGTGTGCAGGTTCAGGAAGTCAACCGCATGCTCAATGAGTTCGAGCAGATGCAGGGAATGATGAAAAAGATGAAGGGCGGCGGCCTGATGAAGATGATGAAGCGCATGGGCGGGGGCAAGGGCATGCCCAAGATGCCGTTTTAGGCAACAGCCCCAATCACACGCTTGCCATCACCACTTCACCGCGCAAGGTGTAGGCCGAGGCTGCGGTGATCGACACATCCAGCATCTGCCCCACCAGACGTGCCGGGCCGTGGAAGTTGACCACGCGGTTGCATTCGGTACGGCCCATCAACTCGGGTGCGTCGGTGGTGGACTTGCGGGACGGCCCTTCGACCAGAATGCGCTGCACCGTGCCCACGCGAGAGGCGCTGATGCGCGCGACATTGGCCTCGATCACGCGCTGCAGTTCATGCAGGCGGCGCAGCTTGGTTTCATGCGGCGTGTCGTCGTGCAAAGTGGCTGCCGGCGTGCCCGGGCGGGGGCTGAAGATGAAACTGAATGAATTGTCGTAGCCTACATCGGTGATGAGCTTCATCATCTTGCCAAAGTCTTCTTCGGTCTCGCCCGGGAAGCCAACGATGAAGTCGCTGGACAGCGCCAACTCAGGCCTGATCGCCCGCAGCTTGCGGATGGTGCTCTTGTATTCCATTGCGGTGTAGCCGCGTTTCATCGCCATCAGGATGCGATCGCTGCCGTGCTGCACCGGCAGGTGCAGGTGGCTCACCAGCTTGGGTAGCCTGGCATAGGCGTCGATCAGGCGCTGGGTGAATTCATTGGGATGGCTGGTGGTGTAGCGGATGCGCTCGATGCCCGGGATGTCGGCCACATATTCGAGCAGCAGGGCAAAATCGGCAATCTCGGATGACTCGCCCATCTTGCCGCGGTAGGCGTTGACGTTCTGGCCCAGCAGCGTCACTTCTCGCACGCCCTGGTCGGCCAGGCCCGCCACTTCTTCCAGCACGTCATCGAAGGGGCGCGAGACTTCTTCGCCGCGGGTGTAGGGCACCACGCAGTAGCTGCAATACTTGGAGCAGCCTTCCATGATGCTCACGAAGGCGCTGGGCCCTTCCACGCGGGCAGGCGGCAGATTGTCGAATTTTTCGATTTCGGGAAAGCTGATGTCCACCTGCGGCTGCTGCTGCCGTTCGCGTTGGCGCAGCAGCTCGGGCAGGCGGTGCAGGGTCTGCGGGCCGAACACCACATCCACGAAAGGCGCGCGCTCGATGATCGCCGCGCCCTCCTGGCTGGCCACGCAACCGCCCACGCCGATCAGGACGCCCTTTTGCTTGAGGTGCTTGACGCGGCCCAGATCGCTGAAGACTTTTTCTTGTGCTTTCTCGCGCACCGAACAGGTGTTGAAGAGAATCAGGTCGGCCTCTTCCACGTTCTGCGTCTGCTCGTAGCCCTGCGCTGCATGCATCACATCGGCCATCTTGTCCGAGTCGTACTCGTTCATCTGGCAGCCGAAGGTCTTGATAAAAACTTTCCTGCTCATGACGGCATCCGGTCTAGCGACGTGCGCCGAAGATCAGCGAGAGCACTTCCTGGAACAGCCGCACACCCTCGCTGCCGTTGGCGTTGACACCGCCAAGCTTGCTGTATTCCTCAGCCGTGAGAATCCACACCTCATGAACCAGCCCCGCCGCATCCCGGCGGTACACCACCGGCAAGGTCTTGCCGGCGATGCCGCCCGACAGCAGCAGCATGTTGTTCAGGTCGCGGATGCGCGAGCCCGGTGAGAGCCGGTCGGGCTTGCCGTCCAGCGTGATCTGCGGCGGCGCAGTGACCCTCATCTGGGCCAGCACCACATCCTTGGGCGCGGATCGCTGTATGCCCTGGGCGAGGGCGGAGGCGGGAATGATGAAGACCGGCGCCACCAGTGCCGCGCATGCGGCCAAACTCAGGCGTGCCAGTATCTTGTAGCAGCGGTTCATGGTGTCAATCCAGAGGCTGTCAAAGAAAAGAGAGGCGCTGCATGCAGCAGGCCTCACGGCGAGTGCGAAGTGTACCAAAGGCCTCGCCGACGCCGCCTCAGTCTTCCTTGATGCCCGCTTCGCGAACGAGCTTGATGAAAGCGTCGAGATCCGTTCGCATCGTCTTTTGCATTTCCTCGGAGGAGGTGCTTTCCACTTGCAGGCCGGCCATGTTCAAGCGCTTTTGCACATCGGGGTGTGCCGCCGCCTGGCGAACGCCTTCATTGAGCGCGCGCAGGACTTCGGCTGGAAGCCCGGGGGGTGCGAGCACGCCCCACCAGATTTCCAGCGAGTAACCTGGCAGACCTGATTCGGCCACGGTTGGAACATTGGGTAGATCGGGCAGTCGGCCCTTGCCGGTTACGGCGATGGCGCGCACTTGACCGGCCTTGACGCTGGTCAACGCGGACTGGGTCACCTGAAACACCAATTGCACCTGTCCGCCGATGAGATCGGTCTGCGCGGGCGCGCTGCCTTTGTAGGGGACATGCGTCATCTCGATGCCCGCCGCACGCGCGAACATCTCTCCTGCGATGTGCGGGCTGGTTCCTGTACCCGCGGACCCATAGGCCAGCCGCCTCGTCTTGGCCAGCGCGATCAGCTCCCGAATGTTGTTGGCGGGAACCGAGGGATGCACTTCCACCACCAACTGCGCCGAGCCCACCATCGAGACCGGCGTGAAATCATCCACCGCCTTGTAGGGCACGACCTTGGGGCTCACGGCGGCCTGTATCAAGTGTGAGCTGCCGGTCAGCAACAGGGTGTAGCCGTCGGGGACCGCACGCGCAACCGCGTCGGCGCCGATCGAGCCGCTGGCGCCGGCCCGGTTCTCCACAATCACCGGTTGCTTCCAGATTTCACTCAGGCGCTGACTCACCGCGCGTGCGATCTGGTCGTTGCCGCCTCCGGGCGGATAGCCCACGATCATCTTGACTGGACGGTTCGGGAAAGAGCTGCCCTGTGCCATGGCGGTGCCGGCGCACAGGGCCAGCAGCATGCCAGTGGTGTAGGCGAGGCGGGATATCCAGGTGTGTTTCATGGCGTGTTCGCGGGTTGGAGTTGGAGGTCAAGGGTCAGCTAGGGAGTGCAGGTTCAAACGGCCGGCCCCAGCAAGCGCATCAGGTTCCCCAGCGCAGCCCGCTCATCGATGTCGCGCACCGCTTGCTTGATGGCGCTTGCGCGTGCCGCGCCCAGACCGGCGCCGACCAGTTCGTCGAACTTGGCCTCCAGCTCCTGGGTCGTCAGGGGGCGGCTTGGGTCACCTCGGGCCACTGCGGCGTATTCGGAAACGGTGCGTCCATCGCGCAGGGAAAGCGTGATGCGAGAAGGCCGTTGTTCGGGTGCGAGGGCATCGAGCTCGGGATCGAACTTCACGGTGCAGGCGGCGGCCAGGCGCGCGACTTCTGGCTCGGCGACATGGGCCTGCGTGAACACAGACTGATCGCAACGCCCATTGACCAGCGTGAGCGCCAGACTCACCGGAAAAGATTCTTTGGCTGCCAGCACATTGGCCGGGCGCGGCTCGATGTTGTCACGCGCTGGCGCAGCGAAGGTGTCGGCACGCACCGAGACGATGTCGCTGCCGGTCAGGCCGTGGCGTTTGCACAAGTCAAGCGCGGCGTCGATGCCGCTTTGGAAGTTGCGGCAGCAGGCGTGAATCTTGAAATAGCTGCGCATCAGCTCCCACTGACTGCCAAGCCCAGCCTGCGCGACCTCACGGTCGAAATGTTCAGCCGAGACATGGCCGAACACATGTGAGACATCGTCGTCACTGCCGGTAAAGCCGGCCTGCACCCAGCGTGGTGCCATGACTGCGTTGGCCGCGCCCTGACCCGAATACAAGTCACGCACCGTCGCGCCCTGCGTGGCTGCCTGCCAGGAGGTGGCCAGCGTCATCGGTGCTGCGACATTCATGGACTGGCGTATGTCGCTCTCATTCATGCCCATCAGGCGCGCGACTGCGGCAGCGGCACCCAGCGTGCCCCAGGTGCCGCTGGGGTGCATGCTCTCGCGCACCCGGCAGGCCATGCCCATCCGGGCGGAGATTTCATAGGCGGCCACCAGCGCGGTGAGCATGTCGCCGCTGCTGACCTCGCGCTCCTGCGCCACCGCAAGCACGGCCGGCAGCACGTAGGTTCCCACATGTCCTCGCGCATATTTGTGGCCCTCGTCCAGCACGTGGGCGCAAGCTGCGGTCGCGTTCACCATGGCTGCATCGGCAGCGTCGCCGCGAGTGCCGTCGCCAAAGAAATGACTTTGACCCTGGGAGCCGCGCCGGCGCAGCATGGCGCAGAGCGCGCCCACGCGCGGCTCTCGGGCACCTGCCACCATCACCGCAATGGAATCGAGCAGCAGCCACTGCGTCCGATCAACCACCTGCGGAGGCAGGTCGGCCCAACGCAAGCCAGCGGCAAACTGGGCAATGCGGTCCAGATAGGAAGAGGACATGCGTGGCTCCTGGGCTGGGCGCGTGGGCCGGTGCTTGTTTTACTTGGTTGCGAAGCAGTAGAACAAGCCAGCCCCACCCACCCGCACCAGCGAGGGCATGTCGCAGCCTGGTGAGATGTGCGAGGAGTTCCACGACACATTGGCGATCGGGTCGGGGTTGGTGCCGGTGCGGTTGTGGTGCCCCGACATCGCGCCGCCAGTGGTGCTGCTGGTCCAGTTGCGGCAGCTTGCGTCCTGGCCTGAGGGCATGGCGGTGCCGTCGGGCTGAGAGCCGGTCATGATGTCGTGTTTGTTTTCCGGGTCGGGCCGCGCGGGTACCACTGCGCCGGATTCGGTCAGGGCGGTTGCCTTGTTGATGTTGTTGTTGCCATGCAGTTCGGCGACGTTGAGCGCGATGACGACGCCCTTGGCATTGACCCACGGGCCATTGCCGATTCGGTCGCGTGCATTGACTGCCCGGGAGCCATCGATGGACTGTGCGCTCAGGTAGGCGCGCCAGCCTCTGCCGCCGATGCCCGCTGCAGATGCCAGCTTCTCGCAGTAGGCGTCCGCACCGGCCAGGCCACCGAGGTCGCCGGCTTTGCCAGGGTTGGTGCTGGTGATGAAGAATGTTGTAGGCGAACCAGTGAGATACAAGTTGGTGCAGGCGGCCAGGGATGCGGCTGCAAGGCTTGCGGCGATGATGCCGCGCAGGGCGATTGTCTTCATACTTTTCTCTCCACTTTCTTGATGTGCGGACGCAATGGTTGGACGGACCCAGGTGTTTCCCATGGGGCGCGCAAACCCTCGGTGTGGATGGGTTCCACTCACGCAGACTGCGGCGCTTCGATTATGGTTTCGAGGAAGTGGTTTGCGAGTGCGGGGATTCCCGCGGACAGGCCGCCGATCACTCAGCCTTCACGCCGGCGGTCGAAATCACCTTGGCCCATTTTGAGATCTCGGCATCAAGGAAGCGCGCGGCCAGATCGGGGGAATTGCCCACCGGCTCCACCCCCAGGGCTTCGAATTTCCCCTTGATTTCAGCCGAGGCAACTGCCTTGGCTGTTTCGGCGGCCATGCGGTTGACAATGTCGCGTGGCACTGCGGCTGGGGCCAGAAACATCACCCAGGTGGACGATTCAAGCGCGGGGCCGCCTGATTCTGCGAAGGTTGGTACTTCAGGCGCGCTGGCCAGGCGTTTGGCCGAGAACATGCCCAAGGCCTTGATCTTGCCGCCCCGCACCTGAGGCATCAGCGAACTGGGCGTATCGACCAGGATCTGAATGTTTCCACCGATCAGGTCCTGCACCGCCGGCGCCGTGCCCTTGTAGGGCACATGCACCATGTTCACGCCAACCGTCTGCTTGAGCAATTCGGTGGTGAGATGGGCGGCCGCGCCAATGCCCGAGGACCCGAAGGAAACCTTGTCGGGGTTGGCCTTGGCATAGGCAATGAGCTCTTTCACATCGTTGACCGGGAAGGCGTTGCTGGCAGTCATGATGAGAGGCGCTATGCCCACCAGCGATACCGGCGCGAAGCTCTTGACCGGGTCATAGGGCATGCGCCCGGCATACAGTGTGGCATTGGCCGCATGCGCGGCGATCACCGTGAGAAATGTGTAGCCGTCGGGCGCGGACTTGGCGGCCAGGTCGGCGCCGAGCAGCGAATTCGCGCCCGGCCTGTTCTCGATCACGATCGACCAGCCGGTTTGCTCCTGCACCTTTTGCAACACCATGCGCGTGGCGCCGTCCGTGATGCCGCCGGGCGGGTAGGGGACTATCCATTTAATGGGCTTGCTCGGCCAGGATGAAACCGCACCTGCGCCACTACCCTGGGCCCACACCACTGGGCAGGCGAGCGAAAGCGCCAGAGCCACCAAACGAGTGAAGTCAAGCATGACCGTAGTCTCCTGCGCAGTTTCGCAAATTGTGGGCGCTTGCCAATCAAATGGCAACACGCCCGACACACGCCCGACACACGCCCGAAGTTAGAACCGCAAGCCAGCAGCTATGCGCGTCACATCCTGGCTGGAGAAATTCTGTTTGGGGTCGCGCGCCAGGCGCAGGAACCAGGTCGGGAAGTCGAGCGTGGCGCTCCAGCCCCAGGCGCGCACCGGGCCGGTGTCTCCATCGCCTGTCTTGCGCAGCAAGTCAAATGTGCCGCGCAGTGAAGGCGTCAGTGGCCAGCGCGCAAAGGCGTGCCAATGGCGTTGGCGCGTGTGCAGCCTGTCGTCCGCCACCAGCGTCAAGGAAAGTGTCTTGCCACCAGGCCCGTGCCAGCCCGCGCCCAGCGTGATGGCATCGTTGGGATCGAAGTTCAGGTTGAAATAGGGCTTGAGGTTGGTGCGGCCCCAGCCGACCAGGGCGAACCACGGGTCGCCCATCTGCAGATTGACGCTGCCGCCCGCAAAGCCCCTGGATGCCGCTTGCAGCGAAGGCTGCAGCGTGGTGGACTCACCCAGTGCGATCGAGGTGTCAAAGCCCACCCGGCTCTGAGCGCCGAATGTCGGGTCATGGTAGTAGCCGACCCAGTAGCTGCTGTCGGAAGAGCGCCACCGCAGATTGGCGTCTTGGCCGCTGGGAGCGCTCGCATAGCGAAAGTCGGCGACGGTCAGCTTGAAGGGCTGTTCGGCCGAAGGCGTGTCCGCCTCGCCGGCCGACCATGCGGCGCCTGATGCGCACAGGCACAGCGCCGCGCACAGGGGCAGCCATCGTTTTGGCAGGTGCAAGTCCCTCCAACCGCAGATTCTGGTCTTAACGGCAAGAGAAATTGCTTGCGACGTTGATGTCGCCAGAGTTGTTGTAGTGAGCATATTGTGGGTAGGGGCACAGCGGACGGCTGCGGCTGGCGACGCCGAAGTACCCAGGGTTGGACGCCTCGGCCCGGACGCTGGCGGGTGCCACGCCCCGCTCAACCCAATCCTCCAGCGGCGTCAGCATGTCGAAGCGGTCGGTTGCTACACCTCCGGCGCAATGGTTCATGCCTGGCACCACGAACAGCTTGAGAAAGTCCGCCGCCTTGCCGCCCTCGCGCGCATCGACGCTCTTGTACCAGTTGATGGTGTCGCGCGGGCTCACTGCGGGGTCGGCGTTCCCGATCCAGGAAATCATTTTGCCTCCGCGCTGCTTGAAGGCCGAGAGGTCGGGCGAATTCATCATTCCCCATTCAACCACTGACTGCGTGTAGAGCGCGGTCTTGCGTGTGACGCTGGCCTCTGTGTCGTCAATGTTGTACTTCATGAAGTAATCGATGTATTGGGGCATAGGCATCGCCAGCGGCGGTGTCTTCCAGAGCATTGCAGCTTGTGGCGCGCTCAGCGTCAGCTTGGTCGCGGTGTTGGTCGGCGAATCGTAGTCGCCAAACCAGAATGCCCGGAAACCCGAGTTGAACCTGCTGCCCAGCATGCCGCCGATGCCCGGATCCCAGTTGTGCCCCGGGTACACCTGCACGCCCGCCGATGTCTTGGGGCCGGCCATCGCCTTTTGAAGTGCGGTGATCTGAGCACCGGTCAGGCAGCTCTCAGTCTTGCTCGCCGTGCATGTGAGCGCGCGCAACTTCGGCATCACCACGGCGTCGGTGCACGCGTCGATGTTGTTGGAAATTCCATCCTCCAGTCCGTCCAGGGCATCGCAAGCCGCGAGTACGGCTTTGGCGACAAGCTGCAAATCGCCGTTGGAGTAAATCTTGTTGATCAGCGGTCTGCCATTGGCATCCACATGCCCACCGGCAATTGCCAAAGGTGCAAGGGTCTGCAACAGATGTGGCACGTACGCAGTCATGTGCGGAATGTCCACAGCAGGCGCCGCCGCAAGAATGCCGTCGAAATGCTGCGGATAACGCTGTGCGATGCCCACAGCCTGTCGGCCGCCATCTGAGCAGGCGCTGAAATAGGCGCGTGAAGAGTCCTTCGAGTAGTAGGCCTTTGACAGCGCCTTGCCGACCCGCGCGATGATGTCGTAGGAGGCATAGCCGAAATCGGTGCGGGCTTGAGGGTCGCGGGCAAAGGACGAAGGGCCGCCGGCGTTTGGATCTTGATTGGTCTGCGTGCTGTGGCCCGAGTCACCCATGATGACCGTGTAGCCGCGTGAGAACGCCGAAGTGGTCATGCCAGAGGTCAGGCCGAACACTGTGGTCAGCGCACCCACCGAGCCGCCCACACTTTCCTGGAAAAATTTTCCGTTCCAGTCAGCGGCCATCGGCAGCCGCATACGGAACGTCAGAGCATAAGCTTGGCCATCCACCGCACTGACCCGCTCGTTGATCGTGCCTTCGATCAGGCAATGCGCTTTGGCGTTTGCTGTCGCGGGCTGATCTTGCGCTGTGGTGACGCGCAACGAGTTGACCCCACTCACCAGATTCGCCGCGACGCTCGCTGCGGCCTGTGAGCAACTCGATGGCTGGGCGGTTTTGACATCGACGCCAACACAGCCGTGCAGGACCGTGAGGCCTAAAGTGGTGAGAAGTATGCCGCTTGTGAGTTGTTTCATGACTTTGTTGTGTCGTGGGCGACTGCCTGAAAGTGCCTGCCGCCTGATGCAGCTGTGCCGAACCTACGATACGCGCCGGACACCCCGCCGACCAATAGGTAAATTCCACTATCGTCGTCGGCGCGGGACCGCTGCGGCGTTGACGCTCTGTTGACTGTTTTGGCTCGCCTGCATGCAGTTACTTGGAATACCGCGTTCAAACCAATAGCAGATTACTGCGCCGGTGCTTCCCACAGATTGCTGGCGACGTTGCCGGTTGCCTCGTCATAGTCGATCTCCAACACCTGGTTCATCAGATTAGAACCCAATCATGCTGCACCACATATGGTGCCAATTCCCAATCTTGACGACCGAGCATCCCTTGGTCGCGCGAGCATGTGGCTTGGTAGCCTGCGTCGAGGGCAAGCTTGACCAAAGCGGGATCCAGGCATTCGTCGAAGAAGAACTTCATGCTGCATCGTTCTTCTTCGCGCGCTCGCCCAGCTTTCTGGTGCTAGAAGACTTCAACTTCCAGCCCGGATTGATTTTTTCGAACTTGCGTGGCCGGCCACGAGAGGGGTGCGTCTTAGCCCACACGGGTGCTGCGGCGACCATCTCGTCGCTGATGTGCGGGTAGGCCTCGCGAATGCGCTCTCGGTCGATCCCTTCTGCCACCCAGGCAGCGATCGTCCTCACGGGCACGCGAGTCCCCTTGAACACTGGCTCACCGTCAAAAATGTTCGGATCGCTCACGACCAAACCCTCGGCCTTGGCGAGTGACTCCTGCCGGCTGCGCGCCTCCTGGACATACTGCGCGAGGTGAATCGATAAAGTCCCCATCTCCACATCCCACTCCGACGGGCGCTTAGGAGCAAACGCGGCCCAAGTGCGCAGCGTTTTCTCCCGTTGGCACAGGAGAGAAACAACTCGCTTGCGGAGGTCCGCGCTCAGTGAAGGAGCCTCTTTGAAATAAAAACCAGCCAAGACGCAGCCCAGGGGTGTGAGAGAGCGCGATGCGCCAGTCAGTTTCGCAGGGAGCAGCCCCTCGTCAAAAATTCGATTCACATCGCGTTCACTGACGCCAGCCACGAAGGCGGCGACGCTAATTGTTGCTGCTTCGCGCATGGCAGAGCTCCGTGATTAATACTTCCGGTGGTCCGGATGAATTATACGTCAGACAGGTAGGCGCAAGCCCCCTTTCGTGAACGCTGGAAGGCCTGGCGTTCCAGTGGCGCGGTGGCGCCGATGCGATCGACGTTGCGGGCGACGTCGATAGCGAGCTTGGGAGCTCTCGTCAGGATGTCCTTTGCGCGACGCGCGTCGTCGTTGCTGTTGGAGCTCTTGAGCCGCACCTCCCCGGTCGATCCGTAGACGAGGTCGAGCCTTCGGGTGAAGCGCCGCCATGGTTTTCCCGCTGTGGCTCACGCGCAAGGAGTAGGTTGTGTGGATGGGCGCTTTCCATGGGCCGGCTTGGTCAACCTGCCTGAGAAGCGAAAAACCCGCAGAGAGCTAGGCTCTATGCG
Source organism: Comamonadaceae bacterium (assembly GCA_947476285.1). Taxonomy (GTDB): domain Bacteria; phylum Pseudomonadota; class Gammaproteobacteria; order Burkholderiales; family Burkholderiaceae_C; genus Ramlibacter. Next base: position 60,360 of record CANJPU010000021.1, read on the forward strand.
GGCTTGGGAGAGTCTGGTGGCGCTTCACGGATTCGAACCGCGGACCTGTGGATTATGATTCCATCGCTCTAACCGACTGAGCTAAAGCGCCGAACCCGCGATTATAACAAGGCCAATTACAGGATCATTGGTGCTTGAACTGCGCCTTGCGCTTTTCGGCGAAGGCTTGCATGCCTTCTTTCTGGTCGGCGGTGGCGAAAAGCGCGTGGAACAGGCGGCGCTCGTATTTCACCCCTTCGCCGAGGCTGCCCTCGAAGGCGCGGTTGACGGATTCTTTGGCAGCCATCACCGCGATGTGTGACAGCTCGCAAATGCCGAGCGCAGCGGCCAGTGTTTCGTCCATCAGCTTGTCCAGCGGCACAACGCGGCTGATCAGGCCGGCGCGCTCGGCTTCGGTCGCGTCCATCATGCGGCCGGTCAGGATCAGATCCATGGCCTTGGCTTTGCCCACCGCCAGCGGCAGCCGCTGGGTGCCGCCCGCGCCGGGGATGATGCCCAGCTTGATTTCGGGCTGGCCAAATTTTGCGTTGTCCGCGGCGATGATGAAGTCGCACATCATGGCCAGTTCGCAGCCCCCGCCCAGGGCGAAGCCACTCACTGCTGCGATGACTGGCTTGCGGATGCTGCGGATGGTCTCCCAATTGCGGGTGATGAAGTCACTCTTGTAGACGTCGGCAAAGCTGTAGCTGGTCATGGCGCCGATGTCCGCGCCGGCGGCAAAGGCTTTCTCGCTACCCGTCACCACCATGCAGCCGATGGCCTCGTCCTGGTCGAAGGCTTTGAGGGCCGCGCCCAGCTCGTCCATTAATTGATCGTTCAGCGCATTGAGGTTCTTGGGACGGTTGAGTTTGACGATACCGACCTTGCCGCCCTCGCAACTGACTTCGACCATTTCATAGCCCATGTGTTTCTCCTGTGGTTGCGGGGCACTATACCCAAGGGCCAATTGTCCACGCAGGTGATCGGCCAATGCTAAAGTGCCGAACAGGAGACTTTTCATGACAGATAAATCCGTGCTTCATGAAGTGCGTGGCCCGGTTGCCCTGGTCACGCTCAACCGCCCTCAGGCACTCAATAGCTTGACACGCCAGATGCATCGCGACCTGTGGCAGGTGCTCGATGCGATCGAGGCCGACCGCGCCATCCGCGCCGTCGTCATCACCGGCGCCGGGCGTGGCTTTTGCGCTGGTGCCGATCTGAGCGAGTTCGACTTCAATGACGGCGCCGACCTGATCCGCCGAGCCAGCCCGGGCCCGCTGATCGACGATTCCTTCAACCCCACGGTGCGCCGCCTGATGAAGCTGCGGGTGCCCACCGTGGCGGCTGTCAATGGCGTGGCGGCCGGCGCCGGCGCATCGCTGGTCTTGGCCTGCGATCTGGCCGTGGCCGCGCCCGGCGCGAGTTTCATCCAGGCCTTCAGCAAGATCGGGCTGGTGCCTGATGCCGGCGGCAGTTGGTTCTTGGTCCATCGCATGGGCTTGGCCCGTGCGATGGGCTGCGCCTTGCTGGGCGACAAGCTCAGCGCCAAAGACGCGAAAGAGCAGGGCCTGATCTGGGACGTGGCTGCCGAGGGCGAAGACTGCGTTGAAGCCGCCATGAAGCTGGCACAGCGCCTGGCCGCCATGCCCACTGCCGCGCTGGTGGCCACCCGCAGACTGCTGCGCACGGCGGCCAGTACCGATCTGGAGACCCATCTTGATACCGAGCGCGACATGCAGACCGCGATGGGCGTGACCCAGGACTACATCGAAGGGGTCACGGCCTTTCTTCAAAAGCGTCCGCCTCAGTTCAAGGGTGAGTGACTCATCCTGGCATCAGCGCTGCTCGATCGTCTCCACCAAGAGGTCCACGAAAATCTCGGGGCCCATGTTCACCCGTATGCGCACCGGCAGATACTGCAGGCTGGGCGCGAACCACATTTCGGCGGTGATGTTGCCGCGCGGATTGCCGATCGGGCGGGGCTGCAGATGGAAGGCGTCCACTGCGCCAAGCTGCGGCGTCTGCAGTAGCTCGCGCCCGACGATGTCATAGGTCCAAAAATCCACCCCACCAGGGCGGGCCATCCAGAAGCTCACGCTTCGGCCTACTTCCAGCACATCCCTGCCCGAGGAAAAGCGATGGCTGAGGTCCACGAACTGGCTTGCCGTGTCTTGCAAACCCGGTGGACGTGGCACGGTGCGGCCACTGGACAGTGTGATGGTGTCATCGCCCATTCTGGCCGTGCGCGGCCCGCCGCGGCGCAGTTCTTCGTAGATTCTTGGCACCAAGCCCTGGCTGCTGATCTCGCCTTGACTGGTCAGGGCCAGGCTTGTCAGCATGAACAGATCGATGTCCATGCGCACTTGGTAGCGTCGGTCTTCACGCTGCCACTGAACCTTGGCAGTGCCGTGCAGCGAATTGACGATGTACATGCCGCTCAGGCGGTAGTTCAGGCGTGTGTCGGCCGGCCAATCGCCAATGGCGGCTGCGGTGGTCGTGGTGCCTGCGGTCGTCGCGGTTGTGGTCGCCGTTGTTGTCGCAGTGGGTGATGCAGTGGAAGGCCTTGAGTCCGCCACCGTCGCCGTGGTCTCAGGCTTGCTTGGCGTGGCCACTGGCTCAGGCGGTGGCGGTACGGCGGGTTCTTGTGCGGGCGGGGCTTCTTGTGGCGAAGACGCTGCGGGCAGATCGGCCGGTGCCTGCGCCACCTGCGTCACTGTGGGTCGCGCTGGCTTGGCCGTCGGCGAAGCAGGCAACGCGGGTGCGGGCGTGGGGGCGGCTGCAGGGGCCTGGGCTTGCAGCAGCCGGGTGAACATCGGATTGTTCAAGGGGCGCAGTGCAGCCGAAGTCAGGGCGAGTTGCTGGGCCAGCCAGTTGAGCGCCCAGGCGTGCAGCAGCACAACGGCCACTGACAGCGCCAGCAGCCGTATGGCGGGCCTGACCTTCAGGCGATGCCTGCCAGCCATGGCTGGGCCCGGGTTGCATCGCGCAAGACCAGTCGCCAGGTGTTGACCGAGGGCAGGCCGAGCGCAAGCCGCAGCAGCCGCTTGTCGCGCGCCACCAGTGCGGTGATCTTGGTGTGCTGGCCGGCATAGAGCAACAGTTCATCGAGCTTGTTCAGGCGCCAGCCCACACCGGCCACTTCCACGCCCAGCCACTCGTCCTGGGCCGCCATGCCCGCTTGCTCGGCCGCGCCGCCGCGCAGCACCGTCTTGATGTGGATGCCTTGATGTTCGCTGATGCGAAGGCCCAGGCGCTGCTGCATCTGCGCGGGCTCCTCGATCACCTCAATCCCCACCTTGCTCAGCAGCTCCCTGAGCGGCAGATCGCGCGTGCCGTGAATCCAGTTGGTGATCTCGCGGCTGTAGGAGCGGCCGCCCAGTTCCTTGAGGGCTTGCGCGAAATCGGCCTCAGACATCGGGCCTGCCTTGCAGCGCAGCCACAAGGCGCGCATCACATCGTCCAGCGTGCTGTGGCCTTCGGCGCGCAGGCTCAGGTCCAGGCACAGCGCCACCAGCGCGCCCTTGGTGTAGTAGCTCACGGTAGCGTTGGGTGTGTTCTCGTCCTGTCGGTAGTATTTCACCCAGGCATCGAAGCTGGCTTGCGCTACCGGCTGCACCAGCCGCCCGGGTGTTTGCAGCACCTGGTTGATGGTCTTGTTCAGAAGCTTCAGATAGGTCGCCTCGTCGATCAGGCCGGCGCGGCGCAGCATCAAGTCGTCGTAGTAACTGGTGAAGCCCTCGAAAAACCAGAGCAGTTGGGTGTAGTTTTCCGCGCCATAGTCGTAGCGGGCGAACTCGATCGGCCGCAGCCGCTTGACGTTCCAGGTGTGGAAGTACTCGTGGCTGAACAGCCCCAGCAAGGTGACATAGCCCTCGCTCTTGCGCACATCGCCCAAGCGCGGCAGATCGCGGCGCGTGGCGATGAGCGCGGTGCAATTGCGGTGTTCAAGCCCGCCATAGCCGTCGTCCACCACATTGAGCATGAACAGGTAGTGCTTGTGCGGCGGGCGTTTGCGCTCATGCCAGAAGCGAATCTCGGTCTCGCAAATCTTTTGCGTATCCGCCAGCAGCCGGGCGTGATCGAATGATTCACCGGCGCCCGACACCACCAGGCGATGCGGCACCCCGCCGGCCTTGAACTGCCCGCTCCAGAAGGCGCCCATCTCCACCGGGCAGTCGACCAGTTCGTCATAGTCGGCCGCCAGGTAGGTGCCAAAGCCCCGCTTGCCGACCCGGTGCGCTGGCAAGGCGCAGGCCGCTTCCCAGTGCGCCATGCCCTTGACGGGCGTCAACTCCAGCCCATGCGCCACGTGTTCCTGGCCATGCACGCGCAGGCACAAGCTGGTGCCATTGAAGAATCCGCGATGTGCGTCCAGCCAGGCGGTGCGCACGGAATTGTCAAACGCATACACCTCGTAGGACAGCACCAGTGGCTTACCGACTGCACACTCAATCTGCCAGTTGCATTTGTCAAGTTGCACGACTGCCAGCGCGCGCCCGTTCTGGTGCGCGTTCAGGCGTTGAAGGTTCTTGGAGAACTCACGCACCAGGTAGCTGCCAGGAATCCACACCGGAAGCGACACCTGCTGTGACGCCGCGGGCTTATCGATGCGCAGTGTGATCCGAAATAAATGGGCGTGAAGATCGGCTACTTCCACCTGGTAGTGGATGCTGGCGCCACTGGGCGTGGAGGTGCTGGGCATGTGACGACTATACGCAAGGATTGGCCGCGGGCGATTTCAAGACCGACCCCGGGGCGATGCTGGCAACATTGGGGATGCAGTCCCCGCGCCGCTTATTTTGCAGCCAGCAGCTTCTCAACCTGTGCAGCGCCGATGGCGCCGGGCACGCGCGAGCCGTTGGCGAACACGAGTGTGGGTGTGCCGCTGATCTTGTGCCGCTTGCCGAAATCAAGATTGCGGGCAATGGCCGAGGTGTCGCAACTGCCGGTGGGCGCAGGCTGGTCGCGCAGCATGGCGTCGAGCCAGGCTTTGCCCTTGTCGCGCGCGCACCAGATGTTGCGCGACTTGTCCACGGAGTCGGGCCCCAGGATCGGGTAGAGGAACATGTGAATGGTGACGTTGTCCACCTTTTGCAGATCACGCTCGAAGCGCTTGCAGTAGCCACAGTTCGGGTCTTCGAACAAGGCAATCTTGCGCGCGCCGGTGCCGCGAACGATGGTGAAGGCGTCTTGCACAGGCAGCTTGCTGAAGTCGATTGCCAGCAACTTTTCCTGGCGCTCCTCGGTCAGGTTGCGTTGCGCCTTGGTGTCGATCAACTGACCTTGGAACAGAAAATTGCCCTGTGCATCGGTGTAGAACACCTCGGTGCCCATCCGCACCTCGAACAGACCGGGCATTGGGGTCTTGGTGATCTCATCGATCTTTTGCAACTGCGGCAGGCGCTCGCTCAGGTTCTTGCGAATGACTGCGTCTTGGGCCTGGGCCGGGCCGGCAAGAAAGCCGGCTGCAATCAGGAGTGCCAGTACGGCGCGTATTGTTGAATTCATTCGAAATCCATTTCACTGCGGACTCAAAGCCGCCCCATTGCCTGGCGCGCCACCCAGTTTTTGAGTGGGCCACTTTGATCGAACCCCATCATGCCCCAGTTGCGCAGCCGCATCCACGGCCGCGCTTGCCACGAGAACAACTGCTGCAGCCCGTCGGTGGCCAGGCCCATGGCCAGCACCTCGGCCTTGCGCGAACGCTCATAGCGGCGCAGCAGCTTTAAATCACCCAGGCCCCGCCAAGCTTCACGCGCACCCAGCACCCTGGCCAGCTTGCGGGCATCGGCCAAGCCCAGGTTCAGGCCCTGGCCTGCCAGTGGATGCACCGTGTGCGCCGCATCGCCCGCCAGAACCCAGCCACTGCCGCACCATCGGTCAGCCCGGGCCAACTGAAGCGGCCACCCCGCCCTGTCGCTGGTCAGAGTCAACTTGCCCAAGGCGCCGTGGCTGGCTGCCTCAAGCTCGGCCTCGAACTGCGCCTTATCCAAAGCCAGCAGGCCATCGGCCCGCTGCGCCTTGACTGACCATACAAGGGCCACCGAGTTCCCGTCGGCAGCCTCGCCAATGCCACCCAGCGGCAGAAAAGCCAATATTTCGCCATCGGCGAACCACTGGCTGGCCAGTTGTTCATGAGGTTTTTCGCAATGCACGCGCGCCGCAATCGCTCGCTGGGGATAAGGTGTGACATCGAACTGCACGCCGAATTCGGCTCGGGTGCTGCTGGTCTTGCCCTCACAGACCACGGTCAGCGCGGCCGCCTGTGGCTGATCCAGCCACTCCACCAGCGGCTGGTAGCGCAGTGCTTCGTCCAGGCGCTGCTGCAAGGCCTGAACATCGACGATCCAGGCCAGCGCGTCCGCACCCTGGGCCAGTGCATCAAAATGCACCCGGCCGGCTTCATCGCCGTGCACACGCATGCCCAGAACCGGCGTGGCATGCTGCGCATCGGGCCAGGCGCGAAGGCCATCCAGCAGGCTTCTGGACGCTGCATTCAGTGCATAGGCCCGCACATCGCTGCTGGCGCCAGCAGCCGGCTGCGACGCTCGCACCAGCCCCACGCGCAGCCCTTCGCGCGCCAGCAGCAGGGCCATGGTGCGGCCCACGATACCGGCGCCTCGGATACAAATTTCTGGTGCGGACGACATGGGGCAATTGTAGAAGCCAAGGGATCAATGAGGGTCATGGCGCCCCTGCGGGCACAATCTCACCTGAACCTCACTGCCGCTTTCCCACGCCGCTCAGCCCCATGACCTCTTCCACGCCCGACCTCGACACCCGCATCGCACGGCTTTTTGTCTATCCGGTCAAATCGTGTGCCGGCGTGGAAGTGAGCGAATCCGTGCTCACCGAAACCGGCCTTGACCTGGACCGCGCCTGGATGGTGGTGGACGACACCGGTGAATTTGTCAGCCAACGCGAATTGCCGCGCATGGCCCTGGTGCGGGTTCAACTCAAGACCTACGAAGTGGTGCTGCGCGCGCCGGGCATGCTGGCACTGCACTTGTCCATCGATTCGGTGGAAGATGCGGTGCGCGTGCGGGTGTGGGATGACGAAGTGGCCGCCTTCGACATGGGTGCGGTGGCGGCGCAATGGTTCACTGATTTTCTGGGCCGCAAGCTGCGCCTGGTGCGCTTTGACCCGGACCACCAGCGCACCTCCAGCCCGGAGTGGACCGCTGGCGTGCAGGCGCTCAATCAGTTCAGCGACGGGTTCCCGCTGCTCGTCATCAGTGAAGGATCGCTCGCCGAGCTCAACCAAAAGCTGGTGCAAGCTGGCCACGGCGCGGTGGGCATCGAACGCTTTCGGCCCAACATCGTTCTGGCCGGCATGCAGCCGCATGACGAAGACCGCGTCGGCCTGCTGCGCATCCAGGCTGAGCAGCAGGTGCTTCTGCGCCCGGTCAAGCCCTGTGCCCGCTGCACCATCCCCAACATCGACCCGGCCAGCGCCGACAGCCAGCCCTATGTGTCCGACATGCTGCAGACCTACCGACGCAATGATCGACTCAAGGGCGCCGTCACCTTTGGCATGAACGCCATCATTGAAGAAGGTCTGGAGCAAACCCTGCGAGTAGGCCAGCCTGTAAGTGCAAACTGGCAATTCGATTAGCCCCAAGCCCCATCGCATACACTTTCGGGCTTGATTTTTTTGGAACTGACATGAGTTTGAAGTGCGGTATCGTCGGCCTGCCCAACGTGGGCAAGTCCACCCTGTTCAACGCCTTGACCAAGGCGGGAATCGCCGCGGAAAACTATCCGTTTTGCACCATCGAGCCCAATGTGGGCATCGTGGAGCTGCCCGACTTGCGGCTGGCCAAGCTCTCCGCAATCGTCGAGCCTGAGCGCATCGTGCCGGCCATTGTTGAATTCGTCGACATCGCCGGTCTGGTGGCCGGCGCCAGCAAGGGCGAGGGCTTGGGCAATCAGTTCCTGGCCCATATTCGCGAGACCGATGCCATCGTCAATGTGGTGCGCTGCTTCGACGACGCAAACATCATTCACGTGGCTGGCAAAGTCGATCCGGTCTCGGACATTGAAGTCATTCAGACCGAGCTGTGCCTGGCTGATCTGGGAACGGTGGACAAAACCCTGCACCGCTCGATCAAGGCCGCCAAGTCGGGCAACGACAAAGAGGCAGCCCGGCTGGTGCAAGTGCTCACCCGCGTGCAAGCGGCCTTGAACGAAGCGCAGCCAGTGCGCGCCCTCAGTTTCACCGACGAAGAAAAAGCCATTCTCAAGCCGCTGTGCCTGATCACCGCCAAGCCGGCCATGTTTGTCGGCAATGTCGATGAAGCCGGCTTTGAGAACAACCCGTACCTGGACCAGTTGCGCGCCTACGCGCAAAAGCAGAACGCACCGGTGGTCGTCATCTGCGCCAAGATGGAAGCCGAAATGGCCGACATGAGCGACGAGGACAAGAAGATGTTTCTGGCCGAAATAGGCCAGGAAGAGCCGGGCCTCAATCGCCTGATCCGCGCCGCCTTCACGCTGCTGGGCCTGCAGACTTATTTCACCGCCGGCGTCAAGGAAGTGCGCGCCTGGACCATCCACATCGGCGACACCGCGCCACAAGCCGCCGGCGTCATCCACACCGATTTTGAACGCGGCTTCATCCGCGCCCAGACCATCGCCTTCGACGACTTCATCGCCTTCAAGGGCGAACAAGGCGCCAAGGACGCGGGCAAGATGCGCAGCGAAGGCAAAGAGTATGTGGTTAAGGATGGGGACGTGTTGAATTTTCTGTTCAACGTCTGAATGGTGGAGTCTTAACATGAGCATGTGCACTGCAGCCACGGCTTGTGCCGCTCATGATTTCACAGTGCAAAGTGAAGGCCATCAGCAATGAAATGGCCCGCGATCGACCAACTGGCAGTCATGGCGCCATTGCCCGAGGGCTATCGCTACGATTGGTTAAAGCGCTCGGAAATCCCCACACTGATTGAAAGCATCAAGCGTTGGCATCCGGATATAGCCGTCGGTGGTGGAAGCTGCTATCTGAGGGCGGACTTCTACAACGAGAACGTGTGTCTCGAAGACGGCGCCGAGAAACACATCATTGTTGGCTTGTTCAAGCACGGCGATGAATTTGCCGGCATGTGGTCTTGGGAGCAAGAGCCCGATGCGCTCACGATTTATGGCCGGCTGATCGTTCTTGCGCCTGACCATCGCAGCGCGAAGCTGGCCTCGAAGGTGATGCCGCTTGTTGAGCAGGCCGGGCGGGCGATGGGTGCAGAGTTCTTGTTTGCGCTTGCCACCCTGAAGATTCCGCACATGCAGCGCGCGCTTGAAACCGCGGGATGGCAACTGATCGGCTTTACCTCAGGCTACGACCGCGAGGAAGTCTCACCCGGCGTCGTCAAGCGCGTGTTCGAAGGCGTTTACACCAAGTGATCTTGCCCCCGAAAAACGTACTCCATAGCTGATGTGAAAATTCAGCAATTGGAGATCGAAGATGAGCAAGAGAAAAGACGGACAGGCCCGGGGCAAATACACCCTGGAATTCAAGCTGGAGGCGGTTCGCCTGGTCAAAGGG
>CANJPU010000022.1 GCA_947476285.1 Comamonadaceae bacterium
CAAGATTGCACTCGACGCTGGGCTACGTCAGCCCGATGACGTTCGAGCAACGCTGGATCGCGGCCCAGCAGCAAGACAGGAAGTCCGCATAATGGGCAGCCTATGGAGTGCGGTAAACAGGGGCAAGGTCAAAAGCCGAGATGGCAGGCAAGGTTGTCTCCATCGTTGGTGTCACGAAGAGCATCCTCGACGGCCGTGCTGGTCAACCAAGGGCACATGGCTTGGAGCGTGGTTTGGGCGATGTCTGGGTGGGCGCCGTGTACGGCCGCGTGCAAAACCAGCATGATGGAGTGGAGGTTTTTGCTATTTGCAACTGATCGGATGGAGTCTGGCCCTATTGTCTGCAATACCAACCTGCAAAACGGGGCACTCCCGGTGTGAGCTGCCGCATTGGCAAGCATGGCGATGCGCTGCGCATCCGAACTCTGGCCCACTCGTTTGACCGATTCCTCCCCCAATCCCGTCAAAACGTTTTTACAGAGCGTTGGGTCACCAGAGCGTGCAGCGGCGTTGGCGACCAGAGAAATGTCAAGTGCGCTTCCGTTGCGAACAGTTGCAGTGATGTTTGCTACGCCTAGGCAATCAAACGCTCGTCTGGACCAGTTCGCCCCCAGTTTGGATGCATTGTTCAGCAAAGCTGCGAGGCTGCCTGGGGCGGCAGCTTTGACCTCGTGGTCGGACCAAGTTTGGTTGAAAAGCTTACCAAGGATGCGTTGCACCTGCTGCTTGCGATCGGTGTCGTTGGTGCGCTGGAGTTCTTGGGCTAGCGCATCAAGGTTGGGCTTTGGGTTTGGCGTCTTTGGTTCTCCTGTGACTGTGGTGTTGAACTCTTCGTGTCTGTTTTGTCGTCGGTCTCCGTCCATCGGACGGTGTCTGTGGTGCGCCCAACGCGACCGCGTCAAAGACGCGCAGCGCGCTGCAAAGGGACTAGAGGTCTTCGCATTTGGGCCAGGATGTCCTGGTACTGCGCCATCTCTTGCGTGGCGATGACTTCTCGCCCGCTGGCTTGCGCGGCGCAGACGAGGTGGGGCACGCCAGTGGCGGCGTGCGAGGACAGCACACTCTGTGCGTGCGCCCCGATGTTGCGGCCAGAGACCACGCACAGCAGGTGCTTGCCGGCGACGGCCGCCGGATGTTCATGGCTGTACCGCAACAGGCCCGCGTAGGCCAGACATCCTGCGACTTCAGGTGGGCTGCCGCCGTCCCGTGCGAGCAGGAAGGCGGCCGCCCCGGCCTCTTCGCGCGAGACCACCATGATCTGGTCGACGAAGGCTTCGCACAGGGTGCGGGTGAGCTCGCCCACCTTGCCCACGGCGGTGCCACCTGCAAATGGGTCCACCTCCATGCTCAGCGGCGATGCCGGGCGCTCCGCGGCGCTGAGCGTGGCGTGCATGGCCGCTGCGCCCTGCAGTTGCACACCGATGACTTTGACATCATCGCCGTATCGGGCTTTCAAGTAGGCGCCGATGCCGGCGATCAGTCCACCGCCTCCGATGGGCACAAACACTGCGTGAAGCTGTGCAGGACCAACGCCCCGTGCTTGCAACTGTTCCAGCATTTCCGGCGCGATGGTGCCCTGACCGGCGATGATGGCCTCATGCTCAAAGGGTGGAATGAAGGCGGTGCCTTCAGCCATGGCCACTTGCTCCGCCATGGCGTAGGCGGCGTTGAAGCTCTGGCCCTCGATGATGAGCTTGGCCGCTGGATTGAGCCGTTGCACCGCCGCGACTTTCACGGGGTCAGCGCCTGCCGGCATGTAAATGGTGCAAGGCAAACCACGCGCGGCGCAGGCCACCGCCACACCCTGCGCGTGGTTGCCCGCCGACGCGGTGACGACGTGCGTTCCGCCGGGCAAAGCATCGATGGCCGCGGTGGCGCCCCGCACCTTGAACGAACCCACCGCCGTTGCACCTTCGTCCTTGACCCAGATGCCTGCGCAGCTCAGCTTCAGCGCGGTGGCATCGGTGTCGAATTCGTGCAGTGGTGTTGGCGGGATCCGGCCGTGCAGCGACTGCCTCGTGCTGTCAATCGTGGTTGCCCATTCTCCAGCCAGGGCACGGAGTTCACTCGACAGGGGGGCGGGGCGAAGGTAGGTGGCGCAGGTGATCTCTGTCGGCATAGGTCTCGGGCAATTCGCAAATCATTCCCCGAAGACCCGATATGAATCCTGCAAAAGAATTATTGTTTGACGTTGCCTAGCATTTTAGAACTACGCCAAACCCAACCGCCGACGTTCACTCCGTCAGCCCACCCGCCCTAACAGCAAATACTCCATCAACGCCTTCTGCGCATGCATGCGGTTCTCCGCTTCGTCCCACACAACCGACTGCGGGCCGTCTATGACTTCTGCCGCCACTTCTTCGCCGCGGTGGGCCGGCAGGCAGTGCATGAACAAGGCATCGGGTTTGGCAGCTCGCATCATTTCTTCGTCCACGCACCAGTCGGCAAAGGCCTTCTTGCGCGCTTCGTTCTCCGCCTCGTAGCCCATGCTGGTCCAGACGTCGGTGGTCACCAGGTCGGCGCCCTGGCAGGCTTGCATCGGGTCCTTGAAGACCTTGTAGCTGTCGGTGCCGCGAATGCCGGCGATGGCCTGGTCCACCTCGTAGCCGCTGGGCGTGCTCAGGTGCACGGTAAAGCCCAGCAACTCGGCCGCCTGCAGCCAGGTGTTGGCCATGTTGTTCCCATCGCCCACCCAGGCGACGGTCTTGCCGGCGATGGCGCCTCGATGCTCGATGTAGGTGAAGATGTCGGCCAGGATCTGGCAGGGGTGGAACTCGTTGGTCAGCCCGTTGATCACCGGCACGCGCGAGTGCCGCGCGAACAGTTCGATCTTGTCTTGCCCGAAGGTGCGGATCATCACCAGGTCGACCATGCGGCTGATGACCTTGGCGCTGTCTTCGATTGGCTCGGCCCGGCCCAACTGGCTGTCGCCAGTGGTCAGGTGCACCACGCTGCCACCCAGTTGGTACATGCCCGCCTCAAAGCTCACCCGCGTGCGGGTGGAGGCTTTCTCGAAAATCATTGCCAGGGTGCGGTCGGCCAGAGAGTGGTGCTTCTCGTAGGCTTTGAATTTTTTCTTGATGATGGCCGCGCGCTGGAACAGCCAGGCGTATTCATCGGCGGTGAGATCGCTGAATTGGAGGTAATGCTTCAAAGTCATGGCAGGAGGCGTCATGGCGACGCTAAAAATTCACGCACCAGCGGCGCGAGCAGCGCGACGATTTCGTCGGCTTCGGCTTGGGTCAAGATGAGTGGCGGCACGATGCGGATGACGTTGTCGGCCGTCACGCTGATCAAGAGCCCGTTGTCAGCGGCGCGCTGAGTGAGCACGCCGCAGGGCTTGGCAAGCTCCACGCCAATCATCAGGCCCTGGCCGCGGATGTCGGTCACGCCGGGCAGTGCGCCCAGCTCGCGCCTGAGCGCGGCCATGAGGTGAGCGCCCACGCACGCCGCATTCTCCAGCAGACCGTCCTCCTGCATGATGCGGATGGTCTCGATGCCCGCGCGCATGGCCAGCGGATTGCCGCCAAAGGTGGTGCCGTGGTTGCCCGGCTGAAAGATATTCGCCGCCTTGGGCCCGGCCACCACAGCGCCCACCGGCACGCCAGAGCCCAGGCCCTTGGCCAGCGGCATCACATCGGGTTTGATACCCGCCCACTGGTGGGCGAACCATTTGCCAGTGCGACCCATGCCGCATTGCACCTCGTCGATCATCAGCAGCCAATCGCGCTGGTCGCAGAGCTGACGCACTTGCTGCAGGTAGTCAACCCGCATTGGGTTGATGCCGCCTTCGCCCTGTATGGTTTCAAAGAACACGGCGACCACATTCGGATTGCCCTCGGTGGCCTTACGCAGTGCGTCCATGTCATTGAGCGGCACGCGGATGAAGCCTTCGACCAGCGGGCCGAAACCTTTTTGCACTTTCTCGTTGCCAGTGGCCGACAGTGTGGCGATGCTGCGGCCATGAAAGGCCTTTTCGTACACCACGATCTCGGGCCGCTCGATGCCGCGGTCATGGCCGTACTTGCGCGCCAGCTTGATCGCCGCTTCATTGGCCTCAAGGCCGGTGGAGCAAAAGAACACGCTGCTCATACCCGAGAGCTCAACCAGCTTGGCCGCCAGCGTTTCCTGGCCGGGTACATGGTAGTAGTTGGAGCAGTGGATGATCTTGGCAAGCTGGTCCTGCAAGGCCGGCACCAGGCGCGGGTGGTTGTGGCCCAGGGTGTTGACCGCGATGCCTGCCAGCGCATCCAGGTACTGCTTGCCATTGACGTCCCACACGCGAACCCCTTGCCCGTGCGACATTGCGATCGGCACGCGGCCGTAAGTGTTCATCACGTGGGGCGAAGAAGCCTCGATCAAAGCCATTTGTCATCTCTCCAAAAAGAAAGCGGCTCAACGAAGTGAGCCGTTGAGGCCCGATTTTAGGCATACCGCAGACACTTGGATATTGCCAATTGCGCATCACAGCGATGCGTGCCGCAGGCGGCCTGAGGCTCAAGTTGGGGCTGGGGGCGTGCTGCCGAAGCCTTGTCCGACCGCAGCTTGGGCGAGGCTCGCGATGCGCTTTCACTGATTCCTTCATCTTCGTTTTCCATACCGATGCTTTCCTTGCTGACGCATCCAAGGCGGATGCCAGCTCCTTTACAGTTCGACGGTTTCTCCAATGAGAGGTCACAAAATTCGATGCTGCATCGGCGAGTGATCGCATAGTTCACTGCGAAAAAAACCAAAAAAGGTGTATGGATGTAGGATCCTGTGGTGCTAACCAACCGTTGCGGCTTCTGGTCGAAAACTGTGGCTTGGCGTCACGGCTGTCCTGGTCATACCGGACCAAGGTAAGGTCGGGCGCTGCTACTGGCGAGAGCGCCGCCTGATGCGCGGGCTGCTGCGGTAGTCCGTGTAGATGTCGTCTTGCTGGCTGTCGAGCCGCTGGACATGCGCTCGGGCAGCGAAGCGGCGCTGACACGCGGGGTCGTCGTCTTTGGCTCGGCCCGCCCACACCATGTGTACCGGTTCGCCTACCGGCGGGCAAATCGCATAAAGCAGCTCGTGCACGATGGCATCGGCGCGTGGCTGGCCACGCGCCGACGGATCCAAGGCAACTTCATCTGAGCCGAGGATGCTGCTCTTACACTTGGACTTACCTGCGCGCAGCGATAAGGTCGCCGAGAAGCCTGCGGTCTGCGATGCGTGGAAGCGCGCCCAGCACTGCATCATCCCGGCCGACGCCTTCTAGGAGCCAGACTGGCGCAGCGGCAAGCACATCCCGACGCGTCTTTCGTGAGCCGACCGCGAGCCACACGGCATCGCAGTCCTGCGGAGTTGGTGCAAGCCTGCGGGCGGCGAGGAACTCGGTGCGATTGGTAGCCGGGCTAGGTGCACCGGCCGACGTAGCTGACCCACGACAATATTCGATTATCAGTGGCTAGCCAAATTACCGCAGCAATGTCTGCTTTCGGCCATCGGCAGACATCGCCAACCTGATGGCTGCTACCGTGGGTTGAAAGCTTGCACAACACCGCAAAAACACTTGGCGTTTCAAGATGGGGTTTACCACGCCCCATAGCGGTGCGTTCGAATAATTCGTACGCCTCAAGGGTTTCAGCGAATGGTGCCGCCTAGTATCTATGCGGAAGATGGGGAACCCGAGACAAGGAGTCCTATGGCCGCCGGAACAGTCAAGCTCGAAGTCAGGAACCGCGTTGCCTACGTGACACTGGACAATCCGGAGAAGAGAAATGCCATCTCCGACGAGATGAGCGCGCAACTCGCTTCCCATTTCGACACCATCGAATCCGACCCCGAGATCCGCGTCGCCGTCATCACCGGCGCGGGGGACATAGCATTCTCGGCCGGCGGATTCATTCCAGGCTACGTGATGAAAAACCTCCTTGGCGTTGAGGGCGCGGGATTTCAGGAGCGTATCCCCAAGCCGGACGGCCGCAAGGTGTACATCGCAGCCATTAATGGCTATTGCCTTGCAGGGGGCTTTGGCCTCGCACTGGCTTGCGACCTTCGCATAGCGGCCTCGCACGCCAAAATTGGCGCGTCGGCCATGAAATTGGGTGTTATCGCAGGCGCCCAACAAAGCCAGCGGCTCATTCGCCTCATACCTTTCGCCAAGGCCCTGGAATTGATGCTGATGGCCAACCATGTCAGCGGCGATGAAGCCGAGCGTCTTGGGCTTATCAATGCCGTTGTTCCTGGTGAGCAGCTGATGGCCACTGCTACGGCTTGGGCTGAGCGTATAGCGTCTTTCAGCCCACTGGCTGTTCAGGGAACGAAGAACCTTTGCTACGAGGGCGCCCACCTGAGTTTGGAGGATGCGCTGCGCCTTGAGGGCGAAGCATTCATGGCCAGTACACGCACGGCAGATGCACTTGAAGGGTTCACCGCATGGACCGAAGGCCGAGCTCCCGATTTCAAAGGCCGCTGAGATGTTGACCATGAAATCGGGGTTGACGACAGGAGTGACGGCACATGCCAAGTGAGGTCAGGTCCGCCGCAGAAGCACTCGCGGGTATTCGCCCGGGCGCTTCGATCGTTGTCTCGGGCTGCTCCGGAGTTCCGTCCGTTTTGCTCAAGGCGCTTTCTGACGACTCGGAGCGCTTCCGCGGTGTCACCATTTATTCGGGGCTGATGTGCGGCCCGTCCAGTTACGACTTTCTCGCGCCAAAACACGAAGGACGGATCCGGCATGTAAGTTGGCACATGCCGCACGCGTTCATGAGGGGCATTGCGGCGCCGCACGTGGAGTTTCTACCGATCTCCTGGGCGCGCATCGACAGGTTCCTGGAAGATCTCAAACCCGACGTAGCACTCGTTCAACTTTCTCCCGCACGGGCGGGCAAATACAACCTGGGCGTCAGCGTGGGATATCACCCAAGCGCCATCCGCACTGCCCGCGTCGTGATTGCGGAGGTGAACGACCGTATGCCGTGGACGTTCGGTAACTCTGACGTGGACGAGAGCGACGTCGACCTGATCTTGCCGGTCTCCTATCCGCTTGCTCCGTTTGACCAGCCGACGACGCTGGACCCCGTGCTCGCCCAAGTGGGTGACATCGTTGCAGGTCTGATACCGAACGGCGCCATCCTGCAGATCGGAGTCGGAGGCATTCCCTCTGCGACGCTGACGAGCTTGAACCGGTCAGGTCGGCAGGTCTCGGTTTATTCGCTTGTTACAGACGAGCTAGTTGATCTGGCGGTTAGTGGGGGTCTCTGCCCCATCGGGGAATCGGGCCCCAGCATCGTTGCATGCGAGTCTCTGGGCACGCAGAAAACCTGGGATTTTCTTGCCGAAAATCCAGATGTGCACATGGTGCCTTCTACCCAGATGCAGAATGCTGCGCTGCTGAGCCGGCTGCAATGTTTCTACTCGCTGAATTCGACTCTGGAGATCGACCTGCTTGGACAGTGCAACTCCGAGCAACTTGCCGGAAGGCAGATCAGCGGCATTGGGGGAAGTGTTGACTTTATGGAGGGCAGTTGGCTGTCTCCCGGAGGAAGAAACATCGTTGCCCTGGCATCGGCGACCCGTGACGGTCGGTCGCGTATTGTCTCGACGCTGGCTGCCGGTACGCCGGTGACGCTCCCTCGGCACGCGGTACACACGGTCGTGACAGAGTTCGGATCGGCCGTACTCTTCAACAAATCAGATCGGCAGCGGCGCGACGCGCTGATCGCTATTGCGCATCCGGATCACCGGGCAGCACTGCAGGCTGGGTGAGCAGCGCCAGTGTCCCAAACTTGATAGATTGAGGAGACTTAGCATGAGAGAGAACATTTCCAACAGCCGTCGTCGCGTGCTCGCTTGCGCGAGCGCACTCGCACTAGCCGGAGTGCTGCCGTCTACCGCCATGGGCGCCGAGCAGGACTGGCCCACTCGCCCGGTGAAGATTGTCATAGCGCAAGCCGCTGGGTCTTCCACCGACCTTCTTGCCCGCATCGTTGCGCCGAGGCTTGAAACTATCTGGAAACAGCCCGTCATCGTCGAGAACAAACCCGGCGCCGGCGGCATGATCGGCACGGAATATACGATCGCATCCAAGGACGCCCATACGTTCCTGCTTGCGACGCAAAGCTCTTATCTGCCGAAGTTCACACGCAAAGATCTTCGGTACGACCCGTCGACGGACCTGATACCGGTCTACAGGATGATCGACCACCAGATAGTGGTGGTGACGAACGCCGAAACCGCAAAGCAGGCGAAGTCCTTCCTGGAACTGGTCAACCTTAGCAAGACGAAGGACTTCTTCTTTTCTGGCACCGGGCAAACGTCGGCTCTCAACATTACGATGGCGTTGACGAGCAGACCTTACGGGATGAAGTACACGACGGTCGACTTCAACACCATCCCTGCGATGAACTTGGCTGTGCTACGCAATGACGCGCAATTGCTGGTGAATACATGGTCGTCCGTTCGTTCTCACTTCGATAGCGGCGCACTCGTGCCGATCCTGGCGGTCAGCAAGCAGCGCTACCCTGGGCTGCCGAATGTACCTGCCATGGGCGAGTTGCCCGGGTTCAAGGGCTTTCTTCCGATCGTGTGGAACGGAATGGTGGCGCCAAAGGGCACTCCGCAGTACGCGATCGATCGATTCGCGCGCGACTTGGAGTTTGTGCTGCACAGCCCGGATGTAAAGAATCAGATCGAAATGCAGCTCAGTGGTTCGGTGCAGCAGTCTTCGCCAGCTGCTTTCGCGAAGCAACTTCGCGAGGAGGCTCAGGTGTGGCGGGACCTCTTCAAGACAATGAATGTCAAGCTCGAGTGATGGTTGCGAAGAAACTCGCTTCCCCGGTCGTTGAGGATGCAGTCATGACGGTACAGGCCACTTCGTCCGCCCCTGCTGGAGCTCAGCGAAAGCGCGCGCTCGCGGGCATCCGCGTGCTCGCGGTCGAAGGATTCATCGCGGGTCCATATGCATCCATGTGGCTCGCGGACATGGGTGCAGAGGTGATCAAGATCGAAGAACCCAAGGCCGGCGACGCTGCGCGATCCCTGCCCCCTATCAAGGACAGCGGCTCGGGCGAGCCGCGCAGCCTCACCCTCTTTCGCGCTAACCGAAACAAGAAAAGCGTCACGCTGGACTTGAAGCACCCGGAAGGTGTCGCGATCTTCGAGAAGCTTGTTGCGCAGTCGGATGTAGTGCTCGAAAACCTCCGCTCCGATGCATTCGACAAGCTGGGGCTTACCTATGAACGGCTCGCGGCAATTAACCCTCGGATCATTTACACGTCGATTTCTGGCTTCGGTCACCAGGATCTCATGCCGGGACCCTACACTGATCGGCCCGCGTTCGATGTGGTGGCGCAGGCCATGGCAGGGCTCATGGGCCGCCCCGAAGGTGCTGAGGAAGGCCCGGTATACGTAGGCTTTCCGCTTTCCGATTTATATGCCAGCACGGTGGCGGTGTGCGGGACGCTGCAGGCCCTCTTCCAGCGTACCGTGACAGGTGAAGGCCAGCGTGTCGACATCGCAATGTATGACTCGTCGCTTGTTCTGAACGAACTCGCACTCGTAATGGAGAACGCTACAGGTGTCGCTGCAAAGCCGGGCCTTCATGCATTGACGGCCCCCTTCGGCTCCTTCAAGGGCCGCGACGGCTGCATCTCCATCGCAATTCTGGGCGAGCGCGTATGGCACAAGTTCTGCACTGCTATCGATCGCATGGATCTCGCGTCAGACCCGGAATTGCAAAATGGCATCGATCGACATCGCCACTCCGCGAAGCTGCGCGAGATTATCGAAACCTGGCTGCAAGTTCGCTCCAGCGACGAGGCAGTCAAGCGGTTCCTCGAATTCGGAGTGCCAGCCGCACCGGTACAGGGCGTGCGCGAAATAACAGCGTGTCCGCAGGTGAAAGCGCGGGACATGATCCTAACAATCCAGGACAGCGCTTGGGGGAAGGTCAAAGTCGTGGGGCAGCCCATCAAAACCTCCGGCTCACCGCCGGCAGAAGCCAGGGCTCCGCCCGCGCTTGGGGAGCATGGGCGTGACCTGCTCAAGGCGCTGGCGCAAGTGGATGATTTTGACTTCGACCGCCTGCGCAGCAATGGGGTGGTATGACGGCCCGAATGGGTCTGCGCAAAATGTTCGAGATTTGGCACTGCATGGTTAGCGGACCCGGCCGGACTGACCGCTAGTGGGGGAACACGCGCAAGAGTGCCCGCAGTTCAAGTGTCGACTCTCATGCCAAGGAGACGCGGTACGTAGAATCCCATATGGTTTCCCGCGAAAGTCTGTCTTCCGCCCTTGAAATAAAGGGCACGCCCCGTGTTGCCTCTGCTGCTTTTGCTTCCACCCTGGCCCATGGCCTGGACGTGATGGCCGCCCTGGAGCCGGACGGCGCGGGAATATCGAATTCTCGGTTGGCCGCAAAGCTCGGGATGCCACGCTCAATGGTCTCTCGACTGTGCAGCACTCTCGTGCAACTAGGCTACTTGAGCAAAGGTTCTGACGGACTGTTCAGACCGGCGGCACGAACCCTCGCCTTGGCCTATCCCATGCTCTCGGGCCTACCCCAGCGGCATCATGCATGGCATCTCATGAACGAATTTGCCACGACATGGAAAGTGAACGTTTCTATGACAATGCTTGCCGGCACTTATCTAATCAACCTTCTCGCAGTGCAGCATGAAAGGCAGCGCCCGGCTCTTCCGCCCGAAGTGGGCAAGATGGCTCCCGTTGAGATTTCTGTGGCTGGATACTGCCTGCTGGCGATGTTGCCAATCGAACAACGGCGTTCGTTTGAACGGCAGGCTGCGCTTGAACGGCCGACCAGCTGGGATAAGCACAAGGACGACGTAGGGCACTCGATGGCGCATGCTCGTTCTCGCGGCTATTGCGTATCGACCGGAGGTCCGGGTGCAACCGTCGCGACGGCGGCCTCACCCTTGGGAATTACATCTGAGGGGTATTTTCTTGCACTCAGCTCTAGTTTCTCAAGCCAGCGCTCCACGGCAGCAGAACTCGAAAGTGAATTCGGCCCCAAAGTAGCCGCCCTCGCACGAGAGATTCGTCGTCATGATTTAACGCTCTCCCTATCGTTTGGTGGTGAATCTTGAGACGGTTGGGCCGAATGTTCATTCGCCCTGCGGCAGAGCAACATCCGAGCGCGTTCATGTTTAAGGCCAAGTCTCGCGCCCAGGTATCGAAAAGCCAACATTGTCGCTAGTGAGCAATGTCACCTCCTCCGCCCATTCTGTTCGGGCGCGTCTCAATCCACTATAAGTCAACGTTTACGTGGGTTAGGTTATGAGAACGCCGCTGCTCATTTTGCTGTAGTGCGGCAATCGTTTGTCAGCGATTGGTGCAGTGCAGCTCTAAGGTTCTTCCCCGTGAAATTTTGGCTTTTGCCATTTATGAACTGAACTCGGACTGACACAATTTTTAGGCGGCGTGGACCGGCTTTAGCTGAGCTTGAAAGCAAAAAAGCCGTCTTGCGACGGCTTTTTTGCTTTTGCTGGCAGCGCACCCGGTTCAAACGGCGCAATCCTGGGGGCAGGACTGCGGGCTGTTTGCCTGAATGGTCAGGCGGCGGCGGTTGCGGTGGCCAAGGCCTTGACCTTGGCGGACAGGCGGCTCTTGTCGCGAGCGGCCTTGTTTTTGTGGAAAATCTGCTTGTCAGCGACCATGTCCACCACGCTTTGCGCCTTGGCGAAAGCTTCGGCGGCCTTGGTCTTGTCGCCGGCGGCAACCGCCTTCTCGACGTTCTTCACAGCAGTGCGATACTTTGAGCGCAGCGACGTGTTGGCTGCATTGAGCTTGACGTCTTGGCGAGCGCGTTTACGGCCCGACGCCAGGCGCGGGTTCTTCTTCTTGGGTTTGGCTGATGCCATGGTAATGTTCCTTCGGTGTCTGAGGATGATGCCAGCAAAGCCTTCCATTATAGGCGCATGTCTTGTCGGCGCTCTCCAGGCCGCTGCGGGCCGACTTCAAGGCGGGCTACACTCGCGCCGGTGAGTCTTTTCAAAGCTGCATCCACCGTCTCCTTGCTGACACTGGCTTCCCGCATCACCGGGCTGGTGCGTGATCTGCTCATGGCGGCCACTTTTGGCGCCTCCGGGCTGACCGATGCCTTCAATGTGGCGTTTCGCATTCCCAATTTGTTCCGGCGCCTGTTTGGCGAGGGCGCGTTCAGCCAGGCCTTTGTGCCCGCGCTGGCGCACACCAAGGAGCGCGATGGCGAGGCTGCCACCCACCGATTGATCGACAGCGTGGCCACGGTGCTGGCCTGGGCCTTGCTGATCACCTGTGTGCTGGGCGTGGCTGGCTCACCCATTTTGGTGTGGGCGCTGGCGAGCGGGCTTAAGCAGCAGCCACAGAACTTCGAAGCCACCGTGCTGATGACACGCTGGATGTTCCCCTACATCGGCTTCATGTCCATGGTGGCGCTGTCGGCCGGTGTGCTCAACACCTGGAAGCGCTTTGCGGTGCCAGCGATGACACCGGTGCTGCTCAATCTGGCCATGATCGCGGCGGCCTGGTGGGGTGCGCCCTGGTTCGGCGCCATGGGCGTGCAGCCCATCTACGCAATGGCCGGCGGCGTGATGCTGGGCGGCTTCCTGCAACTGGCGGTGCAAATCCCGGTGCTGTGGCGTCTGGGCCTGTTGCCGCGCATAGGCCTGGGCTGGTCGCGTCTGCGTGAGGCATGGAGCGATCCGGGCACGCGGCAGGTGGCACGCATGATGTTGCCGGCATTGCTGGGTGTGGGCGTCGCCCATGTGTCCATCCTCATCAACACGCAAATCGCCTCGTGGCTCGCACCGGGCAGTGTCACCTGGCTGAGCTATGCCGACCGCCTGATGGAGTTTCCCACCGCCATGCTGGGCGTGGCGCTGGGTGTGGTGCTGATGCCTCAGTTGGCGTCCGCCAAGGCCGCCAATGACTCGATTCGTTATTCGGCCATGCTGGACTGGGGCCTGCGTCTGGTGGTGTTGCTGGCGGTGCCATCGGCAGTGGCCTTGCTGGTGTTTGCCAAACCGTTGGTGGCAACCTTGTTCCACTACGGTGCCTTCACGGACAGCGATGTGTCGCAGGTGGCGGCGGCGCTGGCCGGCTATGGCGCGGGGCTGGTGGGCTTGGTGGCCATAAAAGTCCTGGCGCCGGGCTTTTACGCCAGCCAGGACATCCGCACCCCGGTTCGCATAGCCATCGTGGTGCTTGTCATCACCCAGTTGCTCAACATCGCGCTGGTGCCGCTGCTGCAGCACGCTGGCCTGGCCTTGTCCATC
The DNA here is from genome assembly GCA_947476285.1 of Comamonadaceae bacterium. Classification (GTDB taxonomy): domain Bacteria; phylum Pseudomonadota; class Gammaproteobacteria; order Burkholderiales; family Burkholderiaceae_C; genus Ramlibacter. The sequence continues at coordinate 13,239 of CANJPU010000022.1, forward strand.
GGTCTGGGCGCGATGATCAACGCCGTCTGGTTGCTGCTGGGGCTGATGCGACGCGGCAGTTACCAGCCCGGGCCAGGCTGGGGCGTGTTCGTGCTGCAGGTGCTGGCCGCAAGCACGCTTCTTACCGTGTTCCTGATGTGGGGAGCGCTCAGTTTCCCGTGGCTTGCGATGCGAGCCCAGCCGCTGGCACGCGCCGGTCTGATGGCGCTGATGATGTTCGGCTGCGCAGCGGTGTATTTCGGCGCGCTGTGGGCAGCGGGCTTGAAACTGCGGCAGTTCATTGCGCGCTGATTGACAAGCCTCCAAGGGCTTGACCGGAGCGAGCCCGTCCATTACAAAGACAAGAACCCATGCTGCTCAACCTGATCGCTCCAACGCCGCTTGAGTATTTCAGCTCGCTCACCTTGAGCGATGAACACTTTCCGTTGCTGGAAGCGGCAGTCAGCATCGCCCAGGATGAATACCCCGAACTCGACGTGCAGCAGGTGTTGGGCGATGTGGATCAGTTGCTCGCACGCCTCAAACGCAGGCTGCCGGCCGATGCAGTGCCGCTGCACAGGCTGCGCCTTCTGAACCAGTTCTTCTTTCACGACCTGAGTTTTGGCGGCAACATCAACGACTACGGCGATCCCGACAACAGCCATGTCAATGTGGTGCTGCACACGCGGCGAGGCAATCAGATCACGCTGGCAGTGCTGTGGATCGAGCTGGCCCAGGGCCTGGGTCTGCAGGCGCAGGGCATTTGCTTTCCCGGCCACTTCATGGTCAAGGTCAACCTGCCAAAGGGGCAGGTGGTGATAGATCCCTTCAGCGGTCAGTCGCTTTCACGCGAAGACCTGGCCGAGCGGCTCGAACCCTACAAGCGCCGTAGCGGGCTGGTCGATGATTTCGACGTGCCGCTGGGGCTGTATCTGCAGGCCGCGCCGGCGCGCGACATCATTGCCCGCATGCTGCGCAACCTCAAGGAAATCCACCGTGCCCAGGAAGACTGGCAGCGCATGATCGCGGTACAGAACCGCCTGATCGTGCTGATGCCCCAGGCCTGGGGCGAATACCGCGACAGGGGGCTTGCCTATGCAGAGCATGGCAAGGCGACCCTCGCGATGGTTGACCTCGACACCTATCTGCGGCATGCCCAGGACGAGTTGGACATCGATGCGATCTCAGAGCGTTTGCGGCAGTTGCGACGCGGGCGGCACTGAAGGTATTTTCACACCGGGGCCAGCAGTTTCGATGTGTCGCGTGCCCTGTGTGCTTTGCCTGCTTGAGCTTGATCGGGCTTGGCCGCCAGAAGCTGAGTGAAGTGAACGGGTTGTTGGCCCGCAGATGGCTCTCGCACCAGCAGCTCCACCGAAGGCGGCATCAAGGGTTGCTTGGAGGGCAACAAGACGCGGTGGTGTTCGGCGTTGCTTGGATCTTCGCTGAGAGACCCACCGAGTCGGGACGCGATTCTCGTCATCGGACCGACATGGTGAGGATTGACCTTGCCGGTCAACGCCTCGTGGCCTTGGCTCGCCGCAAGTGCCAATATCTCGCGGACCAGAGCCCGCCCTATCCCTTGTTCGCGAATACTCGGGTGAACAAAAACGAAGGCGGGATTAGCCGATGCTTGGTGCAAAGTCCGGGCGGTGGACGGGGCCCCGTGGTCCATACTCAAGTCTTTAGAGCCGTACGTGGCGTATCCCGGCAGCATGCCCAAGCTGGTTTGTGCCACCAGCGTGGCGTTCTCGAATAGCTCCTGCACTTTGCGCACATGCTGGTCCAACTCATGAAGCTGATCAAACCGCAAGTTTTTGAATTCCGATCCGTACAGGCTCCAGATTTCCTGAACATCGGCTTTTGTGCGCGCGAGGGGCCGCACGACAAATTTCATGCCTTCCGTGGTTAGGAATGCCTTCGTCGGCAGGTCTAGGGACTGTGGCCGCAACGATTGGATGGAACTCAATATTTCCTCGACGAACTCACCGGATCTTCTAAATGGCATATTTGAAACCTAAAGAAAATTTTAAACAGGAACTATTTTCTCATATAAATCGACGTGAGTTTCCGCGGTTTGTCCAGGTCAATCCCAACAGCGCCACTACCGCCAGCATCGCCCCCGCCAAGAAAGTCGTGGCGGCACCGAACTGATCCCACAGCAACCCGGCCAGCCCGCTGGCGATCAACATCGCCAGGCCGCTTATCAGGTTGAAGAACCCAAAGGCAGTACCGAGCAGATCGGCCGGCGCGGTATCGGCCACCATGGTGGCAAGCAGGCCCTGGGTGATGGCCAGGTGCAGGCCCCACAGGGCGATGCCGCCCCACAGCGCGGCGCCCTGGTTGCCCGCGGCCAGTAGCAGATCAGCGGCGATCAGCACCGCCAGGCCCCAACCCAAGAGGCGAGGGTGGCTGAGTTTGTCCGAGAGCTTGCCAAACGGATAAGCGCCCACGGAGTACACGATGTTCATCGCAATCAACACCAGCGGCGTCCAGGCCATCGCCAACCCGCCTTGCTGGGCGCGCAAGACCAGAAAGGCTTCGCTAAAGCGCGCGAGTGTGAACACCGCACCCACCCCCACCACCCACCAGTAGGCTTTCCCCAGGCGACTCAGGTTGACGCGACTGATGGGATTGACCGGCCGGCTGGTGGATGCGGGTGCATCTTCGCGTATGCCCACGATGAGCAAACCCACCGACAACAGGGCGGGGATTACTGCCACCCAGAACACCGCGCGGAAATCATTGGCCCACAGCAGCATCAAACCGATGGCCAGCACCGGCCCCAGAAACGCTCCCACTGTGTCCAGCGATTGGCGCAGGCCAAATGCCGCACCGCGCATGGAAGGCGGTGCGATGTCGGCAACCAGTGCATCGCGCGGGGCACCGCGTATGCCCTTGCCCACCCGATCGATCAGCCGCGCCGTGAGCACCATGCCCACGCTTGTGGCCAGTGCGAACAGAGGCTTGGACAAGGCGCCCATTCCGTAGCCCAGCACTGCCAGTGGTTTGCGCTTGCCCCAGTAGTCGCTGAGCGCACCCGAGAACACCTTGACCATCAAGGCGGTGGCCTCTGCCATGCCTTCGATGATGCCCACCACCAGCACGCTCATGCCCAGAGTGGTGACCATGAAGACTGGCAGCAGGCTGTGGATCATCTCGGACGAAATGTCCATCAGCAGGCTGACAAAGCCCAGCACCCAAATGCCCGCAGGCATTTTCGGTGCAGCCTGGGGCGGATTCATCGAAGCGTGCTCAGGTTACCAGCACCGGTGCGCCCTGGCCGCGTTCGGCGATGACGCCAATTTCATGCACGGATTCGCCTGCCGCCTTCAAGGTGGCTGCCGTCGCCTGTGCATGGGCTGCGTCCACCACTACCACCATGCCGATGCCGTTGTTGAAGGTGCGGTTCATCTCGTGGTCGTCGATGCCTGCGGTTTTTTGCAACCAGGCGAACAACTCCGTCTGCGGCCAGCTTCCCTTCTTCAGGTGGGCGGCGCAGCCCTCGGGTAACACGCGTGGAATGTTCTCCAGCAGGCCGCCACCCGTGATATGGGCCAGCGCCTTGATGGGGTGTAGCGCCAGCGCGGCCAGCACGTTCTTGACATACAGGCGCGTGGGTTCCATCACCGCCTGGCGAAAAGGCTTGCCGTCCAGTGTGGCGGGCAGGCTGGCGGCTGCGCGCTCGATGCACTTGCGCACCAGCGAGAAACCATTGGAGTGCACGCCGCTGGAAGCCAGGCCCAGCACCACATCGCCGGGCTTGATATCCAAGCCGGAGAGGATTTTTGATTTCTCGACCGCGCCCACAGCAAAGCCGGCAAGATCGTATTCGCCAGCGGGGTACATGCCGGGCATCTCGGCAGTCTCGCCACCTATCAGCGCGCAGCCCGATAGCTCGCAGCCACGCGCAATGCCGCCAATCACGGCCGCAGCGGTGTCCACATCAAGCTTGCCGCAGGCAAAGTAGTCCAGGAAGAACAGCGGCTCGGCGCCTTGCACCAGCACGTCGTTCACGCTCATGGCGACCAGATCAATGCCCACGGTGTCGTGCATGTTCCACTCGAAGGCCAGCTTGAGCTTGGTGCCCACGCCGTCGGTGCCGCTGACCAGCACGGGCTCTTTGTAGCGTTTGGGTACTTCGAACAGTGCGCCAAAGCCGCCTATGCCCGCCAGAACCCCCTCTCGCATGGTCTTTTTGGCCAAGGGTTTGATGCGTTCAACCAGTGCATCGCCAGCGTCAATGTCCACGCCGGCGTCTTTGTAGGAAAGGGGAGATTGGGTCATAAGAAGAGGGTGCGAGGGCGCGTGTTGTCTGGCCCGATAGAATTTGGCCTGATTTTAGCTTCGGCGCCGCCCGGCCTGGTTTCTGGCGGCGCGCAGAGGCCTGACAGCAAGACGCCACCGCGCGGCACCTACATTTTTTGGCCCCAATGCAATTCACATCTACTCAGAAGCAAGTCGCCGCTTGGCTGATGATTGCTTTTCTGACGGCGCTGGTGTTGTGGTTGCTCGGCCCGGTGCTCACGCCCTTCATCGTGGCTGCCGTGCTGGCCTACGCGCTCACCCCACTGGTGGACCGGCTCGATGACTTGGGGCGGGGCCGCATCCCGCGTGTCGTGGCGGTAGCAATTGTCGAGCTCTTTCTGATTTTGATACTGCTGGGCTTGCTGCTGATCCTGGTGCCGATTCTGGCCAAGGAGGTGCCGCTGATCCGAGAGCAATTGCCTTCCCTGTTCGACAACTTCAAGGCGGCTCTGACACCCTGGCTTGAACAGTTTGGCATCACCATCTCATTGGATCTTGCCAGCCTGAAGGGTCGCTTCATGACCTACCTCAGCGCCAACTACGAAGAAGCGGTGGGTTCGGTGCTTTCTTCGCTGCGGGTGGGTGGCAGTGTGGCGCTGTTCGTGATCGGCAATGTGCTGTTGATTCCCGTGGCATTGTTCTACCTGCTGCTGGACTGGAAGCAACTGGTGGCTAAGGTGCTGGCTCTGGTGCCCCCGAGTGCGCGGCCCAGCGTGGATTCGTTTACCACCGAGGCGGACGAGGTGCTGGGCCAGTACCTGCGCGGTCAGTTGCTGGTGATGATCACCATGGCAGTGTTCTACAGCGCCGGCCTGTCGCTGTTCGGCCTGGATCTGGCTCTGCCCATCGGCCTGTTTACCGGGCTGGCCATGTTCGTGCCCTACGTGGGTTTTGGCATTGGCTTGGTGCTGGCCATCCTGGCCGGCGTGCTGCAATTCGCGTCCATGCAGGCCATCGTGATGGTGGCTGTGGTGTACGGTGCCGGCCAGGTGATCGAGGGCTTCTACCTCACACCTCGCCTGGTGGGGCGACGCATCGGGCTGCACCCGCTGGTGGTCATCTTCGCCTTGCTGGCATTCGGTCAGTTGTTCGGCTTTGTCGGCGTGCTGGTGGCGTTGCCGGCCAGTGCGGTGCTGTTTGTCGCGATGCGCCGCCTGCGCCAGAGCTACATCGGCAGCAATCTCTACCAATGACGAACCGATGAAACAGATTGCTCTGGATATCGGCCTGGCGCGCGGGCCGACATTGGCCAACTTTCTCGCCGGGCCCAATGAGGCGGCGCTGCGGCACCTGCAGTTGTGGGCTGGCAGCCCCACGCGTTCCCCGGTGCCCAGCTACCTGTGGGGCGCGAGCGGCGCGGGCAAGACGCATCTGCTCAAGGCGGTGGAAGAATGCCTGCGTGAACAGGGAGCGAGCTGCGGCTGGCTCGATGCCACCACGCTGGAGCCGCCGCAATTCGACGAGAGCTGGGCCGTGGTGTTTCTCGACGACGTGCACCTCTACACCGCCGTGCAGCAGCATGCGGCCTTCAACTGGTTTGTCAATGCGCAGGCGCTGCAGCGCGGCGTGCTGGCTGCCGGCGCGCTGCCACCGGCTGACCTCAAGCTGCGCGAAGACCTGAGAACCCGTCTGGGCTGGGGCCATGTGTTCCAGTTGCAAGTGCTCAGTGAGCCCGAGCGCCGCGCGGTGCTGCGCCAGGCGGCTGATGCGCGCGGCGTGTTCCTGGGCGACGAGGTGATGGACTACATGCTCACGCGTTTCTCGCGCGACCTGGGCAACCTGATGCAATTGCTGGAGCAGCTCGACGGCTACGCCCTGCAGACCAAACGCGCGATCACCATTCCGCTGATCAAATCCATGCTGGAGAGCGAGTGAATCTGCCCAAGAAGAAACTGGCACTGTTCGATCTGGACCACACTTTGTTGCCCATCGATTCCGACTACGCCTGGGGCGTGTTCACCCAAGACATCGGCTGGACCGACCCAGTCGTGTTCCGTGAGCGCAACGATGAGTTCTACGAGCACTACAAGGCCGGCACACTGGACATCCACGACTATGTGCGCTTTGCCACCGAAGCGGTGCGCCTGCGCGGTGCGGCACAAGCCGAGACTGCCCACGCGCGCTTCATGCAGACCGTCATCGCGCCAGCAATGCGGCCGCAGGCGCTGGCTCTCGTCGAGCATCACCGCACTGCCGGCGACGAACTGCTCATCGTCACCGCCACCAATGAGTTCGTCACCACGCCCATCGCCCGCGCGTTCGGCGTGCAAGAGTTGATCGCGGTGCAGTTGGAACGCGGCGCCGATGACTGGATCACTGGCGAAATCAGGGGCGTGCCCTCAGCCCGGGAAGGCAAAGTCCTGCGTGTTGCACAATGGCTGGCTGCGCGCGGGCTGGACTGGGGCGATGTTGATCTCACCTTCTACTCCGACTCCATCAATGATCTGGCGCTGCTGGAAAAAGTGGACCATCCCGTCGCGACCAATGCCGACGACCGGCTGCGCGGCATCGCGCTTGAGCGCGGCTGGCGCATACTTGATTTGTTCAAATGATTAAAAAATTCATCGACAAGCTGCTCGGCAAGTCCGCCGCGAGCAGCACCGGCCGCCCTAGCTTCGGCAAACGCCAGGAAGTCGGACCCCAGGAGCACGGCATCGATCCCACGCTGGTGGACGAGCGCGCCCTCAACGTGGTGCACACCCTTCAGCAGGCAGGGCACAAGGCCTACATCGTGGGCGGCGCGGTGCGCGACTTGCTGCTGGGCCTGCGGCCCAAGGACTTCGACGTGGCCACCAGCGCCACGCCCGAGCAGGTCAAGAGCCTGTTTCGCCGCGCCTTCATCATCGGGCGGCGCTTTCGCATCGTGCACGTGGTCTATGGCCGTGGGCGCGAGCATGAAGTCATCGAAGTCTCCACCTTCCGCGCCTACATGGACAACGCCGCCGCCGAACAAGTGGCCGGCAACGAGAAAACCAGCCGAACCGAACTGGCTGGCATGAAGCACGCGGTCGACTCCACCGGGAGGGTGCTGCGCGACAACGTGTGGGGACCGCAGGAAGAAGACGCCACCCGGCGCGACTTCACCATCAACGCGATGTACTACGACCCTTCGACGCAGACCGTGGTCGACTACCACGGCGGCATCAAGGACGCAAAGAAGCACACCATCCGCATGATCGGTGACCCGCTGATGCGCTACCGCGAAGACCCGGTGCGCATCATTCGCGCGGTGCGTTTTGCCGCCAAGCTCAGCCCGCTGGGCTTCAAGCTCGACCCCAAGACAGCCAAACCGCTGATCGGTTGCCAGGCCCTGCTGGAAGACGTGCCGCAAAGCCGGCTGTTCGATGAAATGCTCAAGCTCTTGCAGACTGGGCATTCACTGGCCACCATCGCGCAGCTCAAGCTTCTGGGCATGGCGCGCGGCGTCTATCCGCTGCTCGATGTGGTGGTGGAGCGGGCCGATCAGCCTTTCGTCAACGCTGCGCTACAGGACACCGACCGCCGCGTCGCCGAAGAGAAACCCGTCGCGCCCAGCTTCTTGTTGGCCTGCGTGTTGTGGGCCGACGTGCGCGACGGCTGGGCCCAGCGGCTGGAGCGCAGGGAGCATTCATACCCCGCATTGCAGGACGCCATCGACGACGTGTTCAATGCCCGCATCGGCGATGTCTCCGGCCGTGGCAAGCTCGCCGCCGACATGCGCGAGATCTGGATGATGCAGCCGCGCTTTGAGAAGCGCACCGGCAGCACGCCCTTCGGTCTGGTTGAGCAGCCGCGTTTTCGCGCGGCATTCGACTTCATGCGCCTGCGCGCCGATGTGGGTGAGGTCGATATCGTGCTGGCCGACTGGTGGCAGGAATTCAGCCAGGCCAGCGATGCAGTACGCGAGGATTTGGTGGCGCAGTTGCGCGAAGAGCAGCACAAAGGCCCACGCCGGGTGCGCGCAGCCCGTCCGGCGGACAAGGCCGTCGACAATGCGGTCGACAATGCGATCGATAAAGCTGGCGCCGATCCTGCGCCTGATCAGCCGCCCTCAGGCGGCGACGAGGCGGCGTCCGATGCGCCCCGGAAGCGCAGGCGCCGCAGGCGCAAGAGCGGCGGTGAAGCCCCCGGTGCGGGGCCTGCCGGCACGGACTGATCCGCGTGACGCAGGAGACGCTTGCCTATGTTGCGCTCGGTGCCAACCTGGGCGACGCCCAGGGCACTGTGCGCCAGGCGCTGCAATGGCTGGACGAATTGCCCGACACGCGGCTCGTTCGTGCGTCGTCGCTCTACCGTACTGCGCCAGTTGACAGCAGCGGCCCCGACTACATCAATGCGGTGGCCCAGGTGCGCACACGCATCGACGCGCACAGGCTGTTGAGCATGCTGCAGGGCCTGGAGCAGCGCGCCGGACGCGAGCGGCCCTACCCGAATGCGCCGCGCACACTGGATCTGGACTTGCTTTTGTTTGGCGATGCGCACACTGCGACAGCGCAGTTGCAACTGCCGCATCCGCGCATGTATCAACGCGCATTCGTGCTGGTGCCGTTGGCTGAGATTGCGCCAGCGCTTGTTTCGCCAGAGCAACTTCAGGCTGTCGCAGGGCAGGGTGTGACGCGCATGGCGTGACACGCGCCATCAGGAAAACCAGGCCACCATCCCCGACTGCTGCGCGCTTTGCGGGTTGGAGCCGGCGTCGCGCACGCGCTGTAGTGAATCTTCCGTGTCCAGCCCCAGTGACTTGAGCACGCAGGCTGCCGCGCTGCCGGTTCGGCCTATGCCGGCGGCGCAGTGGAGCAGGACGCTGTCGCCGTTGCGAAGAGACTGTGCGATGTGCTGCACCGAATCGCGGAACACTTGAGGTTCATCGGGCAGACCGAAGTTGCGCATGGGCAGGTGCAGCCAGCGAAAGGGCACCGTGCCTTGCGCCAGTGCGGCGTGGTAGGCGGGTGAAAGCTCGGCCAGCTCACTGCGCGGTGTGAGGCACACCACCAATGACAAACCGCGGCTGCGGGCCAGCGCCTCGAAGGTGTCCCAGTGTTCAAAACGCCCCGGCATGGCGGCCAGCAACAGGGCTCCGGGGACTTCAGCGGGTAACTTGACGTAGCGAAAAGACATGGCGCGATTTTGCCTGTGTGGCCAGATGCAGCAAGGTCTGCTGCGATTGCGCTTGGAATTGCGGCCCGCCGGATGCGAAGCGGATGTGAAATCCGAAACGGCCCATGCCCGATCATAATCAACGGCTCCACAGAATTATTTTTTGCCCCATGTCAAGCTACCTTGTCCGTCCCGCGCAGGACGGTGATGCCGAATCCATCGCCGCAGTTCACGCCCAATCGTCCCACGCGGCCTACGAATCAGTTGCGCCCGCCTCCTCGCAGAGTTTGCCCATGCCCAAGCGGATCGCTTTCTGGCGCGATGCCATCGAATACGGCGAGCCCTTGTTGCAGGTTGCCCAAGATGGCTCGCGGCTGATCGGATTTGTTGGCTACGACCGTTCGCGCGATCCGAAGTCGCGCCCCACCACCGGCGAGATCTGGGCTCTGTATGTCGAGCCCGACCACTGGAACGGCGGTGCAGGCCTGGCTCTGTGGGATGCCGCGCGCGAAGGCCTGATCGAAGAAGGCTGCACCGAGGTCACCATGTGGATTCCGCTTTGCAATGAGCGCGCGATTCGCTTTGCCGAACTCGCTGGTTTCAAGCGTGAGATCAACACCGCCAAGACCGCACTGATTGGCGGCGTCAAGCTGGAAGAAATCCGGCTCAAACGCAAGCTGGAATGAACTTTGCCGTGAGCGCCGCAGCCGCGTCACCGGCTTCGGTCCACTGGACCGAAGCGAATGAAGCGCACACAGCCTGCTGGCGATCCGAAGCGGGCGTGGCCCCGCCCCGGCGCATCGTAGTGGTGGACGACACCCTCAAAGCCGATGCCGCACTGCGCTTGGCCGGCGAAGGTGCGGCCTTGTTGTGGCGCGGTGATTTCCACAACGCGCGTCAACTGCTGCTGGCCATGGCCCGGCGCATCGATCGCAAGTCGAGCAGGCCGCACAAGTCGGATAAGTCAAATAAGTCGGACAAGTCAGGCAAGCCAGTCGTCACCCCCACCCCGCGCGATGCCTTCCAACTGCACCGTCAGGCGCAAGGCCAGCGCGCCCGCTTGCTGGGCAGTGTGCTCGTTCTGCTGGATGCCGACGGCCGCCTTGCATTGCCGCGCGCACCGGATCTGCGCGCCGCCTGCGGCCAGACTTGGGGTGAGCCGCAGGGCCAGCCCTGTCTGGTTGCGTTGCGCGAATTGATGGGCCTGGTGGGCGCCTATGAGTGGCGCAAGAAAGGCGTTGAAATTGCGGCGCTGGGCAGCGGGCCGAACAATCGCATTCATCCGCACTACGGCGTGTTCTCGCCGGTGCGTGGTGAATACCTCGATCTTCTGGCGCAAGAGCCACTGCCTGGTGATGCGCTGGCATTCGACATTGGCACGGGCACCGGTGTGCTGGCGGCGGTGCTCGCACGGCACGGTGTGCGGCACGTCATTGCCACCGATTGCGACCCACGGGCCATTGCCTGTGCGCGCGAGAACATCGAACGCCTGGGTTTGAATGGCCGCGTCGAGTTGCTGCGGGCCGATTTGTTTCCGCCCGGGCGCGCGCCGCTGGTGGTGTGCAACCCGCCATGGCTGCCCGCCCGACCTAGCGCGCCAGTCGAGCGCGCGATCTACGACGAAGACAGCCGCATGTTGCGCGGCTTTCTGGAGGGTCTGGGCCAGCATCTTGAGCCCGGTGGACAGGGCTGGCTCATCCTGTCGGATCTGGCCGAACACCTGGGCTTGCGCACGCGTGATGAGCTGCTGGCATGGATTGCAGCGGCTGGTTTGCGGGTGCTGGGCCGCAGCGATGTTCGTCCGCGCCATCCCAAGGCCGGCGATGCGGGCGATCGGCTCCATGCCGCCCGCGCGAAAGAAGTCACCAGCCTTTGGCGACTGGCTGCCGCCTGAGGCTTACTCGAACAGCGCCTCGAAGCCGCCTTCTATCGGCTCAAAGCGTTTGTTGCGCAAGATGAGGCGTGTGGGGCCGGGCAGCGCGCGCTGCGCCACCGAGTGCCATTCATCGCCGGGATAACACACAACGCGGGTGTCTTCATGGTCGCGAGGCTCTGGGCGCACCAAAGGCGGCCGGCGTGCCTTGGCTTCGGCCAGCGCACTTTCCACACTGTCGTGGTGAGACAAATTGATCAGGCTCATCATCTGTGGCGGTGCGATCTCGATCTGTCGGTCCCAGTATTGCTGCAGCGCCTGGCGCGGCGCCAGCCAGACACTGTCGACTGCTTCGTGGCCGTCATGGCGTGGCAACTGCCCCTGTGGAATGGTCGCCAGAAAGAAGCGCGTGTCGAAGCGCTTGCGCTGCACAGCGCCCACGCTGCTGATAGGCGGTGTGATCCAGCGCGACCATGGCTGAAGGCGGCGGGCCTGCAGGCGTAGCCCCATCATTTGCGCCACTTCTTCGAAGCCGCGTCCCTCGCGCATGAGCTCCCACGCCACTGCGGCGCGCGCTTCGTCCGCCCCCTGCGCGTACAGCACGGTCGTCTCTTCAAAGGCTTCGCGAATCGCCGCGATGTGAAGCGCTGCCGCAGCCGATTCGCTCAGGTCTGGCTCGTTCAAGGCCCCATGGAGCTCGGTCGCAGACATGTCCAGGCGCTCGTGAATCTCAGGCGCCGCGTCATGGGTGTCCACCTTGCCGCCGGGAAACACGAACACGCCGCCATGTACATCCGAAAGCCCATGCCGCTTGACCAGGAAGACTTCCAGGCCAGTGGGTCCGTCGCGCACCATCACGATGCTGGCGGCAGAGCGAATCGAGGCTGCTTGGGCGGGTGTGCTTTTCTGTTCCATGGACCAAGACTAGCAGAGCCGGGCAGGGCGGCCAAGTTGTCTGTGAAACTGGCTGCTTTTGTGTTCAAACCACCTTCAAACCAAATCTTTGCGAATCGTCTCACGGTCACGATGCTGGTGGCGGTCTAGCTTGCCCAGGGTGTGCTCCAGCATGTTGATCAGTTTTTGCGTCGCGCCGCGAAAGGCTTCATCTTGAGTCGGAGCGTGGTGATTCACTGCCAGCGGCTCATAACCGGTCAATCTGGCCTCCAGCATGCAGCGGGTGTCGGCCGCGCCCTTTTTGGCGCCGTTCTCGTCGCTCAGTTGCACTTCGATGCGGGTGATGTCCTGACGAAATCGGGCCAGGTTCTCGTTGAGGAAGGCCGCGGCCCAAAGCTCCAGCGACTCCTTGTTCTCGATGCCGTTGCTGGTGTTGACCTGAATTTGCATATCGGTTGATCCTTGGTTGTTGACTCGCACTGTGTAGACGGATGAGTTTGCTTGCATCGAAGCGGTATGCTGGCGGCCTGACGGAGAAAATACCCCATGGCCGCACTGGAAACCATACAGATCGAAACCGGGCCCAGGCCCGGCGCAAGCGTTATTGTGCTGCACGGATTGGGTGCGGACGGAAATGACTTCGTTCCCATCGCGAAAGAACTCGATCTCGCCTCTGTGGGCGAGGTTCGTTTCGTCTTTCCTCATGCGTCGGTGATTCCGGTGACGCTCAACAACGGCTATCGCATGCGGGCCTGGTACGACATTTTCGCGCCGGGGCCTGACATGACCCGGCGTGAAGACGAGGCGGGGCTGCGCCGATCCATGGCACAGATTGAAGAGCTGCTGCAAATCGAGAGGGACCGCGGCATGCCGGCCCATCGCACCGTGCTGGCCGGGTTCTCGCAGGGCTGTGCAATGGCACTCATGACGGGTCTGCGCCACAAGGAAAGGCTGGCGGGCATCGTCGGTCTGTCCGGCTATCTGCCGCTGGCGTCCAGCACCGCCAGCGAGCGCAGTGATGCCAATGCGCTCACGCCCATCTTTCTGGGCCATGGCCAGCAAGACGAGATGGTCGCCATGGATCGCGGCGTCGCCACACGCCAGGCGCTGCAATCGCTGGGCTATGACACGCAGTGGCGCGATTACCCCATGGGTCATTCGGTCTGCATGGAAGAGATCGCCGATCTCAACGCATGGCTGCTGCAGGTGCTGGCAAAGCCCTGAACGGCGAGGCTGCCCGAGCCGCACGCACAGGGTTTGGGCCATGCCAAAGCAGAAAATCCAAAGGCGTGCTACCTTCCGCCCAATGTCAAACCAGTTGAGCCGCCTGCAATCCCGGATTAACACCCTGTCGCCCGAAAGGCTCAAGGGCATTCGCCGTGGCATTGAAAAAGAAAGCCTGCGCACCACGCAGGCCGGTGATCTGGCCATGACGCCGCATCCCCAGCAGTTGGGCTCGGCGCTCACACACCCGAACATCACCACCGACTACAGCGAATCGCAGTTAGAGCTGATCACCGGCGTGCACGCTACGCCCGAGAGCTGCCTGCAAGAGCTGACGCAGATTCATCAGTTCACCTATCGGGCGCTGGGCGATGAAATGCTGTGGGTCTCCAGCATGCCGTGCAAGTTGCCAACTGACGAGAACATACCGATAGGCCGCTACGGTTCTTCCAACGTCGGGCGCGCCAAGAGCGTTTATCGCATGGGCTTGGCGCACCGCTACGGCAGGCGCATGCAGACCATCTCTGGCATCCACTACAACTGGTCCATGCCCGAAGTAAGCAGCCAGCAGTATTTTGACCTGATCCGAAACTTCCGTCGGCACGCTTTCCTGCTCTTGTACCTGCTCGGTGCATCGCCGGCGGTTTGTTCCAGTTTCGTGGCCGGCCGTCAACACGAGTTGCTGCCCCTGGGCCAGGGTGCGATGTACATGCCTTATGGCACCTCTCTGCGCATGGGCCGGCTGGGCTATCAGAGCGATGCACAGGCCAGCCTCGCGGTCAGCTACAACGGCCTGGACGGCTATGCCGCTTCGCTGCATGAGGCGCTCACCCGGCCTTATCGGCCTTACGAAGCCACCGGCATCATGAACCCCGGCGGCGAATACAACCAGTTGGCCACCAGCCTCCTGCAGATCGAGAACGAGTTCTACGGCACCATCCGTCCCAAGCGCGTCATCTTTCAGGGTGAGCGGCCGCTCCATGCGCTGCGCGAGCGAGGTGTCGAATACGTTGAAGTGCGCCTGCTCGATCTCAACCCGTTTTTGCATGTGGGCATCAGCGCACAGAACATGCGCTTTCTCGATGTTTTTCTGCTGCATTGCCTGCTGTCAGATAGCCCACCCGACACGCCCCAGGAGATCGCCGCTCTGGGCCGCAACCAGCATCGCACCGCGGCTTTCGGGCGCGAGCCGGGCCTCAAGCTCGAGCGCGCCGATGGCGATGTCGTGTTGGTGCAGTGGGGTGCGCAACTGCTGCAAGAGTTTGCCCCCATCGCGGCCGCGCTCGACGCAGCGCACGGCGGCACCGAGCATGCGCAGGCCCTGGCGGCAGCGCAGTCCATGCTGCAACAGCCCGAGCGCTTGCCCTCGGCTCAGGTGCTGGCCGCCACCGCGGCAGACTATGCCAATTCATTCACCGCATTCGCCCGCGCGCAGTCTGTGCAGACCAAGGCCAGCATGCTCTCGCTGCCCTTCGATGCACAGCAGCAGACGCGCTTCGCGCAACTGAGCGAGCAGTCGCTGAAAGACCAGAAGACCATCGAAGACATGGACACCATGCCCTTCGAAATTTATCGCCAGCAATATGTCTCGCCCGACCGCTTGGGGTTGGCGAAAGGCGCGATTGCTGCGGCGCTGTCGACGGTCTGATCGAGTCACGCCCAAGCCAATCGGCACTAACGGGTACAATAGCGCTATCGATTGCGCGGGCAATTGATGCGCGGCCGACACATATTCTTACAGGCGCGCCCTCCCATCCGCGCATGCGTCGTCCGGGCATCATAGGTTCCGGCGCCGGCTCCGGCAAGCCGGTCATCCATTCAGACGCAATCCAGGCCCTCAAAGCGAGAGCCACTCCAACGGAATCGATGCGCCGGCCTGCCAGTGCAGGTCACCAGGTATTGAGGGTGTCGTTCGCGACGCCCACTCAAAGTCGCACAGGAGTCCACACATGGCCAAAGAA
Source organism: Comamonadaceae bacterium (assembly GCA_947476285.1). Classification (GTDB taxonomy): domain Bacteria; phylum Pseudomonadota; class Gammaproteobacteria; order Burkholderiales; family Burkholderiaceae_C; genus Ramlibacter. The sequence continues at coordinate 28,551 of CANJPU010000022.1, forward strand.
GAACTGATCGAGATGAAAGGGCATGTGGACGAAGTGCTGCCGGACTCGCGTTTTCGCGTCACTCTGGAAAACGGCCACCAAGTCATCTGCTACACCGGCGGCAAGATGCGCAAGCACCACATCCGCATCATCGCTGGCGACAACGTGTCGCTGGAGATGTCGCCCTATGATCTGACCAAGGGCCGCATCACATTCCGCCATATTGCCGGTCGCAGCGAGCGCCCGCCAATGCGGCGCTGAGCGCCAGCGAGCAAGCGCCCTGGTCCACAGCCGGGGTGCCTCGGGCGTTAGGGTTGAACAACCGGAGCGCACCATGATTCGAAACACACCCACCTATCGCATTCTTGCGCTGGCCACTGCCTCGTTGATCGCATCGTTGCTTTTCGCGGCGCCCGCATTGGCCAAGGACAAGGATGAAGACGGTCAAGGCAAGGGCAATAGCAAGCACTCGCAAAAGCAGGAAGCCAAGCGAGAGCGCCAGGAAATCAAGCACGGCGCCTATTTCAATGATCAGCATCGCAACGCTGCGCGCCAGTCGTATGTCCAGTATTACAGCGAAGGCAAGAAATGCCCTCCGGGCCTGGCCAAGAAGAACAACGGCTGCCTCCCACCTGGTCATGCCCGCAACTGGGCCGTTGGTCAGCCGGTGCCGCGCGGCGTGGTGTTCTACAGCGTACCCCAGCCCGTATTGACCAGGCTACCCGCTGCGCCCTACGGTTACCGCTATGGCCGCCTTGGCGGCGATGTGGTGCTGGTGGTGCAGGGTCAGAACATCGTCGTGGACATCATCCTCGACGTGTTCCACTGACGCCTGCCGCAAGGCCCAGAGGTCGGCCGACTCCCGGCGCCAAGCCTACTTGGTCTTGGGCTTGCCGCGCGGAATCACCGCAGTCATTGGCGGGGTGGGGCGGTCTGAGGTGCCCTGCTTTGGTGGTGAAGTGTCCTTTTTGGGTTTCTTTGCCATCTTGTTGCTGCGCTGTTCGCCTTTTGCCATGAGTCCTCCGGTGCTGGGTTGGGTATGAATGAGTACGATGGGTACATGCCGATGGTACTAGTTCTAAGGCGCCTCCAACTGCCGCTGTCACGATGAATCAGCCGTGATCGCGCCCGAACACCAGCAGCAGATTGTTCGCCGGCATCTCGGTTCGCCTACGCAGAGCCAAGCCCGCGCGGGCCGCCTCTTGCGACACCTCATCGAGTTGACGCACGCCCCAAGACGAATTGCGCCCCCTCAGGCTTTGGTCAAACGCTGTATTGCCAGGTGCGGGCATCACTGTGCGTTCGAAATAGGGCCCATAGGTGATCAACACCCCGCCGGGTGCAAGGTGCCCCGCCGCGCCCTGCATCAGCGCCGCGCATGTGGCCCAGGGCGAGATGTGCAGCATGTTGGCGCAATAGATGGCGTCGAATGCTTGAGCGAAGGCCGGCCCTTGCGCGGGCCAGTTCGGCGCCAGCACATCCACCAGCAATGGGGCGCGCACATTGGCCACACCCGTTTGCGCTGTCCATGCCGCAATCGACGACAGTGCACTTGCGTCGGCATCGCTTGGCTGCCAGGTCCAGCCGGGCAGGCCGGCTGCAAACCATGCGCAATGCTGGCCCGTGCCTGAAGCGATTTCAAGCGCCGAGCCGCGATCGGGCAATACCAGACGCAACACATCCAAAATAGGCTGCTTGTTGCGTTCGGCTGAGGGGCTGACAGTGAGCGTGGTCACACCTTTTCGACTGATCAGCCGTTGGCGATGCGGCTGACCAAGGCCTTGGTGAACGCCGCCGTGTTGGCGCTGCCGCCCAGGTCGCCGGTGCGAACCTTGTCGATGTTGAGCGTTTCGTCGATCGCCGTGCGCAGGCGCGTGGCCTTGTCGTGCATCCTGCAATGGTCCAGCATCATGGCCGCGGCCAGCAGCAGGGCAATTGGGTTGGCGATGCCCTTGCCTGCAATGTCGGGGGCCGAGCCGTGCACGGCTTCGAAGATCGCTGCGTCCACCCCGATGTTGGCACCCGGCGCCATGCCCAGGCCGCCCACCAGCCCGGCCACCAGGTCAGACAAAATGTCGCCGAACAAATTGGTGGTGACCAGCATGTCGAACTGCCAGGGGTTGAGCACCAGCTTCATCGCGCAGGCATCGATGATCACTGTGTCCAGTTCAAAGCGGCCCTTGTATTTTTTCTCGTACAAGTCCAGACCGGTCTCCAGGAAGATGCCGGTCAGCGCCTTCATGATGTTGGCTTTGTGGACGATGGTCACCTTCTTGCGCCCGGTGGCCACCGCATTGTTGAACGCGAATTCAAGCAGCCGGCGGCTGCCTTGCCGGGTGTTCACGCCAGTGGCCATGGCCACTGCGTGCGGGTCGCCGTCGATGGGGATGTAGTGCTCGTGGCCGATGTACAGGCCTTCGAGGTTTTCGCGCACCACGACCAAATCGATTTTGTCGTAGCGCCCGCCAGGTACGATGGTGAGGGCCGGACGCAGATTCGCATAAAGCTGAAACTCCTCACGCAGTCGCACATTCGATGAGCGGTAGCCGCCGCCCGAAGGCGTCTCCAGCGGGCCCTTCAGGGCCAGGCGGGTGCGGCGGATGCTGTCCAGCGTGGCGGCGGGAAGTGGGTCGCCGCCGGCTACAACGCCGGCCAGCCCGGCAGCCTGACGATCCCAGTCGAAGGGGGCTTGCAACGCATCCAGCGCGGCCAGCGTGGCATCGACGATCTCGGGGCCAATGCCGTCTCCGGGAATGAGGGTGGCGGGGATAGTGTGGGTCATGGGTGGCTCTCCAGGCAAGGTGCGCAGCTTAAGCCTTTACGCCGCTATGGCGTTTGATGCTTCTCATGTCAGTGCCATTGTGGCTCAGTCTTCCAGCACCCGCACTTTCACGCTCTTGCCCTTGATGCGCCCGTCGTTCAGGCGCCGCGCAGCATCATGCGCGATGGCTCGGTCCACCGCGACATAGGTGGAGAATTCATTGACGTCGATTTTTCCGATCTGTTCGCGCGTGTAGCCCAGGTCGGCAGTGAGCGCGCCCAGCACATCGCCCGGTCGAATTTTTTCCTTGCGTCCGCCTTGAATGTGCACCGTGATCATGGGCGGCACCAGTGCGCCCTTGCCGGTGGGCTTGCATTCATCGAGAGGGTGCCATACCGACTCACGGCCTTGCAGCACTTCGATCTTGCCCACCGAGCCCATCTCGTCCATGCTCACCAGATTGAGCACAAGCCCGCTCTCGCCAGCTCGCCCGGTGCGGCCGATGCGGTGGATGTGTACTTCGGGGTCGGGCGTGACGTCCACGTTGATCACGGCGGCCAGGTTGGCAATGTCCAGGCCGCGCGCGGCCACATCGGTGGCCACCAGAATCGAGCAACTGCGGTTGGCAAAGCGCACCAGTACCTGGTCGCGCTCGCGCTGCTCTAGCTCGCCGTACAGTGCCAGGGCGCTGAAGCCCTGCGCGCGCAGCGCGTCAGCCAGCTTGCGACACTGGGCCTTGGTGTTGCAAAAAGCCAGTGTGCTGGCCGGACGAAAATGATTGAGCAGCAGGCTCACTGCGGCTGTGCGCGCGTTGTCCGCCACCTCGTACCAGCGCTGCTCGATGGCCCCGCCCGTGTGCTGGGCCTGCACCTTCACTGTGATCGGTTCGCGCATGAACTGCGCCGCCAGCTTGGCAATGCCTTCTGGGTAGGTGGCAGAAAACAGCAGCGTCTGGCGCGCTTTGGGGCATTGCTTGGCCACCGTCACGATGTCATCGAAGAACCCCATGTCGAGCATGCGGTCGGCCTCGTCAAGCACCAGGGTGTTGAGCGCATCGAGTTTCAGGCTCTCGCGCGCCAGATGGTCCATCACCCGACCGGGTGTGCCCACCACGATGTGCGCGCCATGCTCCAGCGTGGCAAGCTGGCCACGCAGCGGCACGCCGCCGCACAAGGTCACCAGCTTGATGTTGTCGTCGGCGCGGGCCAGGCGGCGGATCTCGGCGCTCACCTGATCGGCCAGCTCGCGCGTAGGGCACAGCACCAGAGACTGCACAGCAAAGCGCCGCGCGTTCAGGTTGGCCAGCAGAGTCAGCGCAAACGCAGCAGTCTTGCCGCTGCCGGTCTTGGCCTGGGCGATGATGTCCTTGCCCAGCAAGGCCGGCGGCAAACTGGCCGCCTGGATCGGCGTCATCTCCAGATAGCCCATGCGCTCCAGGTTGGTCAGGGTGGGTGGGCTCAGTGCAAGGCTGGAAAAGCTCGATGAGGCGGGTGGGGTGTGGGGTGGGGGTGACATACCCCGATCATTTCACAGGTTCAGCAAGAGTTCCGCGAGGTCCATGCATTCCTCGAAAGACCGTGTGTAGGCGATCCTGTCGATCCTGTTAAATTCTTCCCTGCTGATGTCAGGATATTGCTTCAGCCGTGCAAGGAAATCTTTCGAGTGACGGCCGAAGAAAGGGCGCGCTTCATCAATCGCTGTCGGCTCCAGATCCGCGACAGCGCATAGATCGAAGAGGTCACGCGCCTTCGCCTGGTTACCTCTGTGCCACATCTTCTTTGCCACGATTTCGGCGCAAGTCTCTACGCAAATCGCGCGTCCCTGAAAGTTGATGACCTCCCAGGGTGTGTCAGTCAGTGCAGTACCCACTACCACGTCTATTTCACCGCTTGGGAGAAGCAGCTTGATGTATTCGGCGGCTTCGTGATAGTTGGTGCTGATCTGCTCTGCCGCGTCGGTCAGGCGTGGCGAGAAGTGTCCCAGGTACTGAGGGTCAGGCACAAAGAGGTCGATGTCCTTGCTGTGGCGATGATTCAGCCGCAGCATCAGCACCGTCCCTCCGCCAAAACTCCACGTTGGTTTCTTGACCACCGTTCCAAGGTGATCTGTCAGCGTCAATGCCGCTTCGAACAGTTCGCGCCAGATGCCCGGGCGATCAAACTCAACCGGCATCAAGACCAGATACCTCTGGTGCATGCGACGGCGGCTGCCAGCTGACGCATTTTCTGCCAGGTGATCTTTCGACGTGCGCCGTTCTCCGTCTCCAGTTGCGCGACAAGGGCAGACAGTACGCTCACTGGTGCCTCGTCGAGCAATGCTCGTAGCTGAGGTATGTGTTTGGGAGGTATGACGCCTGTGAGCAATGCGTGACGCAAGGTTTCCGCACGAAGTGCAGTGCCATAGCTGACGTTGGCTGTCCGCACGGCAGTTTCGAGCGCGTTGTCGCTTTCACTTTTTGATTTCGGCTTGCGCACGCCAGTCATGCCCAAGCCATAGCCCAACAAGTTGGCTAGGCGTTCGGCACGTGTAAGGCTCAGGTTACTGAGCTTGCCTGTTTCGAGTTCGTTGATGGTGGCGCGCGACAAGCCCGCCAGTTCGGCAAGGCGTTCCTGGCTGAGACCCATTTCAGATCTCTGGCGCTTCACGACAGTGGAGAGCTCTTGGAGGATCGGCATGACTTTATTGGTCTCTCTCTTGACTGGGAATGTTTGCGTCAAGATACCGAGAGAAAGCAAGAATGTCAAATATTTACTACATTCAAATGACTAATATATAACGCATCGTTGCGAACCGCCACTCGCCTGGCTTGCGCCGCATTGAGGTTCAAAAAGCGGCGCAACGTCGTCAAGCATCAATTGAATTGCAGGCACAACACAAGCAACCCGAGCACCACCAAGCCCAGCCCGATCTTCTCCCCGCGCGTCAGCCGCTCCTTCATGAAGCGGTGCGCCACCACCAGGCTGAAGACCACCTCCACAATGCCCAGGGTGCGCACATTGGCCGCAGAGGTGAGTGCAAATGAAGTGAACCAGGCGATGGAAGCCGCAGCGCCCATGCTGCCCGCGACCATGGACACACGCCAGGCTACTACCAGGGCACGCAAGGCCGCGCGATCGCGCCAGGCCAACCAGCCGCCCAGCATCAGGCTTTGCCCGGCCTGTGCCCACAGCACGCCCCAGGCACCGGCCAGCCAGGGCGTGGCATCGGGCAGCGCCAGGGCTGCGCCGCGATAGCCGATGGCCGAGAACGCGAAACCGGCGCCCGAAGCCAGGCCGTACCAGGCAGCCCGCCCAGTCCATGCCCGCGCGTCACCGGCCAGCGCGGCGCCAGCCTTTTGCGGCAGCGACAAAATGATCACACCCACGGTTGCCAGCGCGATGGCGAGCATGGTCATCCAGCCGGGCAACTCGTGCAGGAAGAGTGCGCCAAACAATGCCACCTGCACGGCGTCGGTCTTGGAAAATGCCACGCCGACCACGAAGTTGCGCTGCTTCATCGCCGCCAGCATGAAAGCCGTGGCCGCGATCTGGCTTACTGCGCCCAACATCAGCCAGGCGAAATAGTTTGGCGTGAAATACGGAATGCCCACAGCCGCCGAAGGCGTGGCATGCAGCGCCAAGACCCACGCTGCGGCAAAGGGCAGGCCATACAGAAAACGCGCCAGCGTTGCGCCCATAGTGCCGGCCTGCGCCACCAGCGAGCGCTGGGCCGCGTTGCGTGCGGTCTGCGCGAGGGCCGCGAAGACGACGATGGGGATCCAGGCCCAGGTGAGAAAAGTGGCGGCAGGCATCTGGAGCGGTCCGCTAGTGCATGTGGACGGACGGATGCCAAGGTCCGCAAAGAGATAGATCAGTCAGAGAGTCAACCCAATATGGCCACCACCTCGATGCGCGAGGCCACAGCTTGCACAAACTTTTGAATGCCGTGCCCGGGGTTAATTTGACGTCGCGACACAATCAAACCCTTTCGCTCCAGTAAGCCCAAATCTTTTGTCACAGCAGATCGGTTACGGTGCAAGCATCGCGTCAATTCAGTGATGGTCTTGGGCTCTTGCATGACTTCACGCATCAGTCTGCGTCGGGCTTCAGACAGAACGGTAAACATGATCTGCGGGTCTTCAAATGCCAGCGTCACTGTGCCGTCCAAGGACCGGCCCATATCCGCAGTGTGAGCCGCTTTGCGAGCCCGCGCAAAAAAACCAGCAACATCTCCGCTGCGAACAACAACTTTAGTCATTTCCGACGTCCCTTGATGGATTGCACCACATTGATCTTGAGCTCAAAGCGTTCCATTTCGAGCAAGCTTTCGTTCCCGTTCTTGGGTTTGACCATCGCGTGAATGATCCAGTGTGCTTGACTTTAGCGCATCCGCTCGACTTGTCACGCTGCACTCGTGGTGTCAACTGTTGGAGCCGCACGGCGTGATTTCAGTGCCGGCTGCTGTTGCGTCTTCCTCCCGGCAGCGTCAGCAACCCAGTGGACAGCGCCGTGCCCAACAGCACCACCAGCCCGCACCACAGCATGCGGGCAGTGACGGCCTCGCCCAGGAAGAGTGTGCCGTACAAGAGCGCGAACAGGGGAATCAAAAAGGTCACCGCCACGGTGCGCGCCGGCCCGGTCTTCTCGATCAGTCGAAAATAAAGTACATACGCAATGCCCGAGCAGACCACCCCCGCGACGGTGACGCTGGCCCAGGCCTGCAGGCCCGGCATGTGCGCGGGCCACAGCCAAATGGCGGGCAATGCCAGGCCCAGCGCCGCGCCCAGGCAGCTTCCCGCAGCCGTGACCAGCGAGTGCAGGCCACCCAGGTAGAGCTTGCTCGCGTTGGCCGCGAGCGCATAGCACAGCGTGGCGACCAGGCAGGCCAGCACAGCCCAGGCAGGCGCGATGCCGCCGCTGCTAGGGCGAAAGCTGGCCTGGTCCCAGGTCAGCAAGGCGACGCCGGCGAATCCGATGGCCAGGCCCAGCACGCGCGACGCGTTGGGCCGGTCCTTGAGCCACACCCATGCGACCAGGGCGCCAAAGAGCGGCACCGTGGCATTGAGAATCGCCGACAAGCCGGTGGTGATGGACATCAACGCGAAGGCGAAACACGCGAAGGGAATGCCCGAGTTGAAGACGCCGATCAGCAGCAGCGGCTTCCAGTTGGCGCGAAGCTGCGGCCAAAGGCCGCGCAGGTAGACCAGCGGCAGCAACGAGGCGGCCGCCACCGCGACTCGCACGGCCGACGTGGGCAAGGGGCCAAAGTCTTGCACCGCCAGCAGCATGAACATGAAAGACGATCCCCAGATCGCGCCCAGCAGTATGAAGTCGACAACCCAGCCGCTACCGACGCCCTCGCCCGAGTGCGCTTGTGCGCTCAAGCCGTGCCTTCCAGCCGCAGCAATGCGCTCTTGCGTTCCAGGCCGCCCGCATAGCCAGTGAGTGCGCCTGTGGCACCCAGCACGCGATGACAGGGTACGACGATGCTGATCGGGTTGCGGCCGACGGCTGCGCCCACTGCCCGCACGGCGCGGGGCCGGCCGATGTGTTGGCCCAGCAGGCCATAGCTTGTGGTGGCGCCGCTTGGTATTGCCAACAGCGCCTGCCACACCGATTGCTGGAAAGCAGTGCCCGACTGCAGGTCCAGTGGCAGCTCAAAGGCCTTGCGCTTGCCGGCGAAATATTGCGCCAGTTGGGCCCTGGCGCGCACCAGCACTGGATGCGCGGGTTGTTCAAGCCAGGCGCTCGCGTCGGGCATATGGCGCTGGCCCTCGAACCACAGGCCGGCCAGTCCTCTTGCGCTGGCTGCCAGCAGCATGGCTCCGAGGGGGCTGTCATAGCTGGCACGCACCAGCGTGTCTTGAAACTTCATGAGGGCATCTCCTGCGATATTGTCATGTCATGCCGTGCCATGCGCGCACCACGGCGTAGCTGCGCCATGGCTTCCACGCTTGTGATGCCGCCAGTGCCATGCGCGCCGCCTGCGAGCCGGCAGGCACTTGCAAGGCCTTTTGCAAGGCCACGTCGCCGGAAGGAAAGGCATCGGGCCAGCGCAGTGCGCGCATCGCAATGTACTGCGCGGTCCAGTCGCCAATGCCCGGTAGTTGCATCAGCGTCGCGACGGTGGTTTGTACGTTCACCCCCGCATGCAATTGGAGGCGTCCTTCGGCCACCGCCTGCGCAAGGGCCACGATCGCGCCTTGCCGCTGCCGCACGATGCCCAGTTGCCCCAGTGTGTCGCCATCTGCCCGTGCCAGCACCTGCGGTGTGGGAAACAGGCGCGCCAGTTCGGGCCACGGCGTGATGATCGGCTCGCCCAGGCGCGCGATCAGGCGTTGCGCCAGCGTGCGCGCGCCGGCTACAGTCACTTGCTGGCCAAGCACAGCCCGCACCGCAAGTTCAAAGCCATCCATACATCCAGGCACGCGCACGCCGTCCCCGCGCGGAAAGTTCGAATGCAGCACCGCATTGATGGCTTGGGGATCGGCATCGAGGTCAAACGCGGCGCGCACCCGGCTGATCACCGCTGGCAGCACTTCGCGCAGCGAGTCGCTGACTTGCAGCAGCACCTGATGATGCTGCGCGTCGAACTGTGCCACCAGCCAGCCGGCATGGTGTTGTCCGCGTGAATGCAGGGCCAGCGTGCGGGCCATCGCATCGGGCCGGCCGGGCAGGGCCAGCCATTCCATGCCGGCAATCGCACGCTGGCGAAAAAACCCCAGCATCGCCTGCACATCGTAGGGCGGGCGATAGGCCAGCCGCAGCGACAAGCCCTTGTCGCCGGTGGAAGCGCCCGCCCGTCTGAGCTGGCTGGGGTTCAGGCCGTAATGCGATTGGAAGGCGGCATTGAAGCGGCGCACGCTGGCGTAGCCGCTGATCAGCGCCACCTGCATGATGGGCAGCTGGGTATCGGCCAACAACTGTTTGGCTGTGAGCAGCTTGCGCGTCTGCAGATATTGCAGCGGCGACACGCCGAAGTGCGCGTCGAAGATTCGCCGCAGGTGTCGATCGCTCACGCCCATCTGCAGGGACAACTGCTGCATCGTAGCGCCCGCATCGCCCCAGGCATCGGGCGCATCAAGCAGCCGCGCCGCCTGATGCGCCAGGATCTGGCTCGCGTCCTGGATGGACCATGCCTGAGAGCGCGGCGCCAGCTCGGGCCGGCAGCGCAGGCAGGGCCGGAAACCTTCGCGCTCGGCCTGCGCGGCGTGGCCGAAGAAGCGGCAGTTCTCGCGCCTGGGTGTTCGCACCTTGCAAACCGGTCGGCAATAGATGCCGGTAGAGGTGACGCCAGTGAAGAAGCAGCCGTCAAAGCGCGCATCACGGGCCTTCAGTGCCAGGTAACAGGCATCGGGTTGCATTGGCGCTGGGTTGGAGCTCATGGAAGGATGATACGCAGAGCGCCGTGGGCGAGTAGCCGTTTCCGGACATGTCCCTCACACACGGTGAGGCGCTTGCCGCCTACAATTCCGGCTCGCGCCATCCTTCAGAAACCGAGCCTCAATGCAGTTATCACCTTCGATTTTCAAAGCCTACGATGTGCGCGGCATTGTGCCGGCCACACTGAATGAAGAGGTGGCGCAGGCTTTGGGTCATGCCTTCGGCACGATCGCCATGGCACAAGGCGAGACAGTGGTGGCCGTGGGCCGTGACGGCCGGTTGAGTGGCCCGGCTCTGAGTGCCGCGCTGATGCAAGGCCTGATGGCTGCCGGCGTCGATGTGATCGACGTCGGTCTTGCCACCACACCCATGCTCTACTTTGCCGCCAGCACGCTCTGCACAAGTGGCATTCAGGTCACTGGCAGCCACAACCCAAAGGACTACAACGGCTTCAAAATGGTCATGGCCGGTCGCGCCATCTATGGCCAGGAGATCCAGGCCCTGCGGCGCCAGATCGAGGCCACCGGCTCTCAGGGCCCTGTGGCCGCGCGGCCCGGCACCCATCGAAGCGTGGATCTTCTGCCAGCCTATAGCGAGCGAATCGTGCAGGACGTCAAGCTGACGCGGCCGATGAAGATCGTGGTTGATTCAGGCAACGGCATCGCGGGCGCTTCGGCGCCAGGGATTTTCCGCGCGCTGGGCTGCGAAGTGATCGAGCTCTTCAGCGAAGTAGACGGCAATTTCCCCAACCACCATCCCGATCCGAGCAAGCCGGAAAACCTCAAGGACCTGATCGCGGCCATCGCAAGCAGCGGCGCCGAGCTGGGACTGGCCTTTGATGGCGACGGCGATCGCCTGGGCATCATCACCCGGGGCGGCAACAACATCTACCCCGACCGCCAGATGATGCTGTTCGCGCGCGACGTGCTGGGCCGCGTGCCCGGCGGCACCATCGTCTTTGATGTGAAATGCACCCAGCGCCTGGCACCGGTGATTCGTGAAGCCGGCGGCATCCCATTGATGTACAAGACAGGGCATTCGCTGATCAAGGCCAGGATGAAGGAAGTCTCATCGCCCCTGGGCGGCGAGATGAGCGGCCATATCTTTTTTGGCGAGCGCTGGTTCGGCTTTGACGACGGCACCTATGCCGGCGCACGTCTGCTGGAGATTCTTTCGCGCCACGATGATCCCAGCGCCGTGCTCGATGGCCTGCCCACCAGCTTTTCCACGCCCGAACTCAATGTCAAATGCGCCGAGGGGGAAGCCCATGTGTTGGTTGACAAACTCATGGCCACCCCAGCGTTCGAGGCACCGGCGCAAATCAGCACCATCGACGGTGTGCGGGTGGACTGGCCCGACGGCTTTGGCCTGATACGCGCTTCCAACACCACCCCTGTGCTGGTGCTGCGCTTCGAAGGCCAGACGCCGCAGGCACTCAAGCGCATTGAAAGCGACATGCTGGCGCTGCTGCGCCGGGTCAAGCCCGATGCGACCATCGGCGAAGCGGCGCATTGAGCACCTGCCCACGCTCAAGCTCAAGCAGTGAATATCCTGGTCGTCAAACTCTCCTGGCTGGGTGACGTAGCTCATGCCATGCCGGCCGTGCAAGACCTGCGCGTGGGTGCTCTGATGCGGGCTGGGGACTATGTCATTCTCTAGCATGCGCTGGCTCTACTCAATCGCCGCTGTGGCCGCGCAGCCTTTTCTGCGCCGCAAACTGCACAGGCGTGGCCGAGCCGAGGCGGGTTATCTTGAGCGCGTGGGCGAACGCTTCGGCCAGTACGAAGGCCGGCCACAGCCAGGGGCGCTCTGGATTCACGCGGTCTCCCTGGGTGAGACCCGAGCGGCGTCCATCCTGATCGATCGCCTGCGCCACCTGCAGCCTGATATTCGCATTTTGCTCACGCACGGCACCGCCACCGGCCGAGCCGAAGGCGCGCGTCTGCTGCGCCCCGGCGATGCGCAGGCCTGGCTGCCGTGGGACACACCGCACGCGGTGTGCTGCTTTCTTGACCACTTCAAACCCAGAGCCGGCCTGATGATGGAAACCGAAGTCTGGCCCAATCTGGTGTCCGAGGCATCGCAGCGCGGCCTGCCCCTGATGCTGGCCAATGCACGCTTGAGCGACAAGTCGCTGGCCGGCACGCGGCGGCTGGCCTGGTTATCCCGCCCTGCCTATGCTGCGCTCACGGCGGTGTGGGCACAGACCGAAGCCGACGCCCAGCGTCTGCGCGCAGCCGGCGCACAAGTGCAGGGCGTGTTTGGCAATTTGAAATTCGATGCGCAGCCGCAGCCGCAACAACTTCAACAAGGCCGGCGCTGGCGCGAAGCGTCGACTAGGCCGGTGTTGATGTTCGCCAGTTCGCGCGAGGGCGAAGAGCTTGAATTCTTTCGGGCGATCAAGTCGCTGGCGCAGCCTCTCCCGATGCAGCTGCTATTGGTGCCGCGCCATCCGCAGCGCTTTGCCGAGGTGCAGGCACTGGCCGAGCAGCACGGCCTATCGGTCGCGCGCCGCAGCCATTGGCGCACACAACCCGAGTCGGCCGATGTGTGGCTGGGCGACTCGCTGGGAGAGATGGCGTTGTACTACGGCATGTCCCATGTGGCCCTGCTAGGCGGCAGCTTCGCGCCATTGGGTGGACAAAATCTGATCGAAGCGGCCGCCTGCGGCACACCGGTGGTGATGGGCCCGCACACTTTCAATTTTGCACAAGCGGCGCAGATGGCGCAGCAATGCGGCGCCGCGCTGCGCGTGCAGGACATGGGCCAGGCCGTGCATGCCGCTGGGGCTCTTTTGGCAGACCCAGTCGCCCGCGATGCAGCCGTGCGATCGGCACTGGCCTTCGCCGCCGCAAATCAAGGCGCGGCAGACAAGACAGCGCAGGCGGTCCTGCGCGTGCTGGGCCCCGTTGCTTGGGCACCGCCTGCTGCGGCCAACGCATAAGTGGGCGCCACAGACTCGCGACAATATCCACATGCAGATCAGCAAGACAGACAAGCCAGACATCACACCATTCGAATGGATAGGCGGCGAAGACAGAGTCAAGGCTCTGGTCGAGCGCTTTTATGACTTGATGGACCTGGAGCCGGCCTATGCGCATTTGCGCGCCGCGCACGGCACCGATCTGGTCAAGGCCCGGCAGCATCTTTTCTGGTTTCTCTGCGGCTGGCTGGGCGGGCCGCAGCATTACACCGAACGTTTCGGTCATCCGCGCCTGCGCATGCGCCACATGCCCTTTGCCATCGGCATTCGCGAGCGCGACCAGTGGCTGGCCTGCATGGACCAGGCCATGGGAGAGACCGCGGTCGATGCGGCCTTGCGCGCCAGGCTCAAGGCCAGCTTCTTTCAGACTGCGGACTGGATGCGCAACACGAACGTGTAGGGCTTGGTGGCTGCGCAATGTGCCAACCCAATTGACATAACTCAAGTACCCCGCCCACGATGCAGTTATGCTCGCAGCCATGACACTGTCAAAGCGGCTTCGCCGCTGGGTAAGCGGCGCAATGACGGTGGCGGTCCTGTTCACGCAGCTCGCCATCGCCGCTTATGTGTGCCCGGCGCCCGAGTCCAACGCGCAGGCTCCTGTGGCCATGGAGGCCATGCCTGACTGTCATGGCATGGGTGAACCAGACCCGGCTGCACCGCAACTTTGCAAAGCCCATTGCAGCCAGGACGCACAGTCGTCCGCGCGCACACTGCTGCCCGATCTACAGCCCAACCCTGCCTCCGTGGCGCTGTTGGTTCGCGTCATCGAGCCGCAGCCGCCGGTGTCAGGCTTCGCCGTCATTGGCCGTGCGCCGCCGCTGTCGAACACGGCTGATCCGATACCCATCTATCTCGCGCTGCTCGTTCTTCGCAATTGACACCTGCCGGCATTGTTCATGCGCCTTGCGCGTGAATGGATTGCTCTGTGGTCTCACTCCGAAGGACTCCCATGAAATCGAAATTTCGCGGCGCCATTGCGCTGCTATGCAGCCTGACTCTTGCGGGCCCGGCCTGCGCGTTGACATTCCAGCAGGCCCTGGCGCTGGCAGAGCAGCAAAGCCCAGGCTTGACAGCCCAGGGCGCATCCATTGCCAGCGCCGAGTCGGCGGGCAAGGCGGCACTGAGCTTGCCCGACCCGCGCCTGTCGGTGGGTGTTGAAAACTTTCCCATCGGCGGACCGGAGCGCTTTAGCCTGACGCGCGACTTCATGACCATGACGCGCATCGGCCTGATGCAAGAGGTGCCCAATCTCGCCAAGCGGCAGGCGCGCGAGCAGATCGCGCAGGCCAAGGCGCAGCGTGAGCGCGGCATGCTCACGGTGGCCCGATTGCAATTGCGCCAGTCGTTCACGCGCGCCTGGCTGGCCGTGGGCTTTGCCCAACAGCGACAGCGCGCGCTCGGTGAACTGGTGCAAGAGAATCAGCGGCTGGCAAGCACACTGGCATCGCGCATCGCAGCGGGCACGGCGCAGGCGGCGGACATGCTGATGGCGCGCCAGGAAGCGCTGGCCCTGGAGGACCGGCGCGATGACCTCGCGCGCGAAGAGGCCAAGGCCCGCAGCGCCCTGCGCCGCTTCATTGGCGAGCGGGCCTCCGAGCCGCTGCAAGATGGCGCGCCGGTGTCGCAGCGATCGGCCCGAGAGATTCGCGAACAAGTGCATGCGCATGCCGAGGTCACGGTCTATCAGGCCATGGCATCGATGGCTCAAGCCGAGGTGAATGAGGCGCAGGCCGATGCAAAGGGCGACTGGTCATGGGAAGTGGCTTACAGTCGGCGCGGCCCGCAGTGGGGCGACATGCTTTCATTTCAAGTCAGCATGGATCTGCCTTGGCAAAAAGACCGGCGGCAAAACCCGCTGATCGCAGCCCGGCAAAACGATGTGCGCAAAGTAGAGGCCGAGCGGGCCGAGCTGGAGCGCCGCCACGGGCAAGAGATTGACGAACAACTCGCTGAGCTGCAGGCCCTGGACAGTCAGCGCCAACGCCTGCACACGCGTGGCCAGAAGCTCGCGCAAGACCGCGTGGCGCTGGCCATGGGCAGCTACCAGGCCGGGCGTGAAGGACTGGGCATGGTGCTGACCGCACGGCGCGAATTGCTGGAAGTGCAGATGCGAATGATAGAGATCGATGCCCAACGCGCCGACCTGCGCGCGCGCCTTGACAACTTGATTGCGGAGTAAAGCCATGAACGCCAACACCCGAACCTTCCTCATTGCGCTCACGATGCTTGCCGCGGGCATCGCCATCGGCTGGACCGTGGCGTCGCAACGCGCGGTGGACCACGCCGCATCCGCAACCGCACCCTCACCCGCCAAAGCCGAGCGCAAGGTGCTCTACTGGTACGACCCCATGGTGCCCACGCAGAAATTCGACAAGCCGGGCAAGTCCCCCTTCATGGACATGGAACTGACCCCGCGCTATGCCGATGAAGGCGAGCAGGCAAAGGGCGGCGTCGCGGTGTCGCCGCAGGCAGTGCAGTCGCTGGGTGTGCGCCTGGCCACCGTCGAGAAGATGAACATCAACGAAAGCATCGATGCGGTGGGATCACTCGGCTTGAACGAGCGCGATATCAGCATCGTGCAGGCGCGCGCCAATGGTTTCGTCGAAAAAGTCTATGCCCGCGCCCCTGGCGACGTGATTGCCGCCGGTGCGCCGCTGGCTGATCTGCTGCTGCCCGAGTGGGTGGCCGCGCAGCGCGAATTTCTGGCCGTCAAGGGGCTGGGCGATGAGGCACTCACCGCCGCATCGCGCCAGCGGCTGGGCTTGCTGGGCATGCCCGCTTCTTTGCTCGCGCAAGTCGAGCGCACGGGGCAGGTGCAGGGCAACCAGACCGTCACTGCGCCGGCAGGCGGCGTCATCGTCGAGCTGATGGTGCGCGCCGGTATGACTGTGTCGCAGGGCATGAGCCTGGCCCGCATCAACGGCCTGGGCAGCTTGTGGCTGGAGCTGGCCGTGCCCGAAGCGCAGGCTGGGGCAGT
This sequence comes from Comamonadaceae bacterium, assembly GCA_947476285.1. Lineage (GTDB taxonomy): Bacteria > Pseudomonadota > Gammaproteobacteria > Burkholderiales > Burkholderiaceae_C > Ramlibacter. Next base: position 44,615 of record CANJPU010000022.1, read on the forward strand.
ACGTACGGGCCAGGCCGCGCAGGCGCGCTTTGTTGCGTACCCGGGCGAAGTGTTCAAGGGCCGGGTCTCAGCCATATTGCCTGAGAGCAACCGCGAGAGTCGCACCTTGCGCGTGCGCATCGACCTGCCCAACCCCGGGCAGCGACTCAAGGCCGGCATGTTCGCGCAAGTGGCGCTGCAGGGGCCAAGCATGCAAGCCATTGTTGTGCCCAGCGAAGCGGTGATTCGCACTGGCAAGCGGGCACTGGTTTATGTGGTGGATGAGCCCGGCCGCTACCGTCCGGTCGAAGTGGATGTGGGCGCCGAGGTCGATGGCAAGCTGGTGGTGCGCAGTGGGCTTGTGGCGGGGCAGCAGGTGGTGGCGTCTTCGCAGTTCTTGATCGATTCAGAAGCCAGCTTGCGCGGGGTGTTGGCCAATGCACCTACAGCACCGACCGCACCGGCCTCAGGGAAGCGGCCATGATCGCGAACCTTATTCGCTGGTCGGTGGGCAACCGCTTCCTGGTGCTGTTGGCCACCGTCATGCTCACGGCCTGGGGCGCGTGGGGCCTGCGCAGCACGCCCATCGACGCCTTGCCTGATCTATCGGATGTGCAGGTCATCATCCGCGCCAGCTACCCCGGCCAGGCGCCGCAGATCGTAGAGAACCAAGTCACCTATCCACTGGCCACCACCATGCTCTCGGTGCCCGGTGCCAAGACCGTGCGCGGCTTCTCGTTCTTTGGCGATTCGTTTGTCTATGTGTTGTTCGAAGACGGCACCGATTTGTATTGGGCTCGCTCGCGCGTGCTTGAATACCTCAATCAGGTTCAAGGCCGATTGCCCGCCACCGTCAAGACCAACCTGGGTCCTGATGCCACCGGCGTCGGCTGGATTTTTCAGTACGCGTTGGTGGACCGCAGTGGCGCCAATGACCTGTCGCAACTGCGCGCGTTGCAAGACTGGTTCCTGCGCTTTGAGCTCAAGGGCCTGCCCAACGTGGCCGAGGTGGCATCTGTGGGCGGCATGGTCAGGCAATACCAGGTGGTGCTCGACCCGATGAAGCTGGCAGCCTACGGGGTCACGCAATCGCAAGTGCGCGAGGCGCTGATGGGCGCCAACCAGGAGAGCGGCGGGTCGGTGCTTGAGCTGTCTGGCGCGGAGTACATGGTGCGCGCCAGCGGGTACCTGAAGACGCTCGATGACTTTCGCGCCATCCCCTTGTCGGCGCGCCGAGGTGTGCCGGTGCGCCTGGGCGATGTGGCGGTGCTGCAGATCGGGCCGGAGATGCGGCGCGGCATCGCTGAGCTCGACGGCGAAGGCGAAGTTGCCGGTGGCATCGTGATTTTGCGTTCGGGAAAAAATGCGCAGGAGACGATTGCTGCGGTGAAGGCCAAACTCAATGAGCTCAAGTCCAGCCTGCCAAAGGGTGTGGAGATCGTCACCACCTACGACCGCAGTGCCTTGATTGAGCGGGCCATTGCCAACCTCACCAGCAAGCTGGTGGAAGAATTCATTGTGGTCGCGCTGGTGTGCGTCATCTTCCTGTGGCATTTGCGATCGGCCCTGGTGGCCATCATGGCGCTGCCGCTGGGTGTCTTGATGGCCTTTCTGGTGATGCGCTATCAGGGCATCAATGCCAACATGATGTCGCTGGGTGGCATCGCGATTGCAATTGGCGCCATGGTGGACGCCGCCGTGGTGATGATAGAGAACGCGCACCGCAAGCTCGAAGAATGGCAGCATGCCCATACGGGTGAGAAGCTCCAGGGCCAGGCGCGTTGGGATGTCATCACGCAGGCCGCTGTGGAAGTTGGCCCGGCCTTGTTTTTCTCGCTCTTGATCATCACGCTGTCTTTCATTCCTGTGTTCACTTTGCAGGCGCAAGAGGGTCGGCTGTTTGGTCCGCTGGCCTTCACCAAGACCTATGCCATGGCTGCGGCAGCGGGCTTGTCGGTCACGCTGATTCCCGTGCTCATGGGTTACTGGATTCGCGGGCGCATTCCCGATGAACAGAAAAATCCGATCACCCGCGTGCTGATCGCTGTGTACCGACCGGCGCTTGAATGGGTCTTGCGCTGGCCCAAGACCACGCTCTTGATCGCAGTGCTGGCGCTGGTCACCACCGTCTGGCCATTGGCGCGACTGGGCGGCGAATTCCTGCCGCGCATCGACGAGGGCGATCTCTTGTACATGCCATCGGCCTTGCCTGGCCTGTCGGCCCAACGCGCCGGTGAACTGCTGCAAATCACCAACCGCATGATCAAGACCGTGCCCGAGGTGGCCCGAGTGTTCGGCAAGGCCGGCCGCGCCGAGACCGCAACCGACCCCGCCCCAATGGAGATGTTCGAGACCACGATTCAACTCAAGCCGCACGATCAATGGCGCCCCGGCATGACACCCGAGCGCATCATCGAAGAGCTGGACAACGCAGTGAAGATTCCGGGCCTTGCCAACATCTGGGTGCCGCCTATTCGCAACCGCATCGACATGCTGGCCACCGGCATCAAAAGCCCCATCGGTGTGAAGGTGACCGGCAGTGACCTGGCCGTGCTGGACCGTCTGGCCGCGCAGGTCGAGCAGGTGGCCAAGGGTGTGCCCGGCGTGAGCTCCGCGCTGGCCGAGCGACTCACAGGCGGGCGCTATGTGGACGTGCAGATCGACCGCGTCGCGGCCGGACGCTACGGCCTGAACATCGCCGAAGTGCAGGCCATCATCGCTGGCGCAGTGGGCGGCGAGAACGTGGGCGAGACGGTGGAAGGGCTGGCACGATTCCCGATCAATCTGCGCTATCCGCGCGAATGGCGCGATTCACCGGACAAACTGGTGCAGCTTCCCATCCTCACGCCCATGGGGCAGCAGATCACGCTGGGCACCATCGCGCGCATTGCCATCACCGATGGGCCGCCCATGCTAAAGAGCGAGAACGCGCGGCCTTCGGTGTGGGTCTATGTGGATGTGCGCGGACGCGACTTGGCCGCAGTGGCGCATGATCTGCGCGACGCAGTGGCCAAGGGCGTCAAGTTCGAGCCCGGCGTGAGTGTGGCCTACTCCGGCCAGTTCGAATACCTGGAGCGCGCCAACGAGCGACTGAAGGTGGTGGTGCCGGCCACGCTGATGATCATCCTGGTACTGTTGTACCTGACCTTCAAGCGTGTTGACGAAGCGGTGCTGATCCTGGCCACCTTGCCTTTCGCGCTCACGGGCGGCATCTGGTTTCTCTACCTCATGGGCTACAACCTGTCGATCGCCACCGGCGTGGGGTTTATTGCGCTGGCGGGCGTGGCCGCAGAGTTTGGTGTGGTGATGCTGATTTATATCCGGCACGCACTGGAAGACCGATTGCGCGCCGGTGCGCCGCTCACTGCGGCCCTGCTACTCGATGCAATCCGCGAAGGCGCCGTCTTGCGTGTGCGACCCAAGGCCATGACAGTGGCCGTGATCCTCGCCGGCCTGGTGCCCATCGTGTGGGGCAGCGGCACCGGCTCTGAGGTGATGAGCCGCATTGCCGCGCCTATGCTCGGGGGCATGATCACAGCGCCGCTCTTGTCGCTGTTTGTGATTCCGGCGGCGTTTGCCTTGCTGCGGCGGCCGCGGCGTTTGGGCTAGGGGGCCAGCGCCCTAAAACCCGATCGACAACAAAGCACCCGCCGCAACCAGCGTGATTAACATCGCGCCGCCATAGCAGGCGAGTTTTGCGACCGTGCCCGTGTGCACACCCACATCATGCAGGCTGTGATAGATGCGGTGCACCGCATGCCAGGCAAACAGCATGATGATGGCAAACACAAAGCCCTTGCCAATCCAGTGCTGCGAAAAAGCCAGCATGCGCGGATAACTCAGCAGGTTGGGGGATGCCAGCCAGCCCAGTGGCGATGCAATGCCGGTGATGAAGACCAGTGCCGTGCCGAACAAGGCGGACAACATGCCACCAGCGCCGAACAAGAGCCAGAAGATGGGAGCGTTGGAGCGTTTTCTCATCTCAGCCCCCACACCAGCAAGAGCACCAGCACCGTGACGACCACCACTGCCGCATAACCGCTTCGCGTGATGGCCGAAGCCTCAACGCGCTTGCCACCGATGAACATGATGGGCATGGTCTTGGGCATGATGTCAAACCAGCTCTTGGCATGCACCACCATGCAGACCAACAGCACAAGGTGCAGCAAGATGGACCCTGGCGAGCCCAGCGCGGCCAACCAGCCGCTCCATGCGGCTTCGCCTTGCGAGAGCCGTACCACGCCAACACAAAGCACCACTGCATAGACCAGCACCGCGATGGCGGTGGCCTCGCGGATCATGTAGCTCATGAAGAAGGGGTCGCGCCGCCACCATCCCTGCATCGGCCGGATGTAGGCTTTGCGCACTGTGGAAGGGCGGTTCATTTCGTCATTCCTTTGGGTGAGAGGAATCGAAGGAAGTAATCCTTGGCGCTGTTGACCTTGTTTTGGTTCACTGCGTTGGCCGGGTCCACACCCTTGGGGCAGACTTCTGAGCAGTAGCCCACGGCGGTGCAGCTCCACACGCCTTCTTCGGCATTCATGATTTCCATGCGCTGCTCGCGCCCGCCGTCGCGCGAATCGGCGTTGTAGCGGTGCAGCAGGGCCAGCACGCCCGGGCCGGTGAAGTCGGGGTCCAGCCCGAACTGCGGGCAGGCCGCGTAGCACAGCATGCAGTTGATGCAGGAGCTGAACTGCTCGAACTGTTCCAACTGCGCCGGCGTCTGCAAATACTCGCCTTGTTCCAGCGTGCGCGGCTCTTTCGCGATGATGTAGGGCTTGATGCTCTCCAGCTTGGAGACAAAGCCCTGCACATCAACTACCAGGTCGCGCTCGATGGGAAAATGCGCGAGCGCTTCCACCCGCACTGGCCCGGGAAGAAATTCGCGCAGAAAAGTCTGGCAGGAAAGATTGGGCTTGCCGTTGATCATCATGCCGCAGCTTCCGCAGATCGCCATGCGACAGGACCAGCGGAAACTCACGCTGCCATCGAGCTCGTCCTTGATGTACTGCAGGCCTTGCAGCACCGACATGTCCTCGGTGTAGGGCACTTGGTAGCTCTGCCAGACCGGCTCACTCTCTTGCTCGGGCCGATAGCGCAGAACCTGTATTTCTATGCGAGGTGTATCAGGCATTGGCTTGTTCCTTGGCCTTGCGGTCGGCTTCTTCGCCGGCCGCGCCGTAGGCGCGTGTGCCCGGCGTGGAGCTGGTGATTTTTACCGGGCCGTAGTCGATGCGGGGCGCGTCGCCGCCTTGGTAGACCGCCAGCGAGTGCTTGAGATAGTTGACGTCGTCTCGGTTCTCGAAGCCATCGAGCCGCTGATGCGAGCCGCGTGATTCACGCCGCTGGAGAGCCGAGTGGGCCATTGCCTGTGCCACATCAAGCAGATAACCCAACTCGATGGCCAGCAGCCATTCGGTGTTCCAGCCGCGTGAGTGATCGTCCAGCTTCACCGATTGGTAGCGTTCTTTGAGCTCGGCCAGCTTGTCGCAGGTCTCCTGCATGGTCTGCGCCATGCGGTAGATGCCGCAACCGTCTTCCATGCTCTTGGCCATCTCGCGGCGCAGCGTGGCAATGCGCTCGGTGCCGCCCTTGCCTGGGTCCACGATGGCCATCGCATTGCGCATGGCTTGATCGGCCTGGCTCTCCAGTGCCGCAGTGTTGGCGGGGCCTGCCGATTTGGCAAAGGCCACGGCCTGCATGCCCGCCATCTTGCCGAACACCAGCAGTTCGGTGAGGGAATTGGAGCCCAGCCGATTTGCGCCGTGTATACCCACGCTGGAGCATTCACCCACCGAGTAAAGGCCGGGCAAGGTGGATGCGGTCTTGCCATCGGCGGTGATGCCGCCCATGGTGTAGTGCACGGCCGGCAGCACCGGAATGGGCGCCTTGGCTGGATCGACGCCTAGGTATTCGACCGCCAGCTCATAAATCTGCGGCAGGCGTTCGCGCAATTTCTTCTCGCCCAGGTGGCGCAAGTCCAGGTGAACCACATCGCCGTGCGGGCCTTGAATGGTGCGGCCCTTTTGCTTCTCGTGCCAGTAGGCCTGGCTCAGGCGGTCGCGCGGGCCTAGCTCCATGGCCTTGTTGCGCGGCGTCGGCTCGGCCGGCCCCAGACCGTAGTCTTGCAGATAGCGGTAGCCGTCTTTGTTGAGCATGAAGCCGCCTTCGCCGCGGCAAGCTTCGGTGAACAAGAGGCCGGTGCCGGGCATGCAGGTGGGGTGGTACTGCACGAACTCCATGTCGCGCAGCGGCACGCCGTGCCGGTAGGCCAGCGCCATGCCGTCGCCAGTGACAATGCCGCCATTGGTGTTCTCGCGAAACACCCGGCCAGCGCCGCCCGTGGCGATGATCACCGCCTTGCCTTGTATCAGTCGGAACTGCCCGGTGGCGATTTCAATAGCCACCACGCCTTGCGCGCGGCCTTCATCGACCAGCAAGTCCAGGCAGAAGTGTTCATCGAAGCGCCGGATAGACGGATACTTGATCGAGGTCTGGAACAGCGTGTGCAGCATGTGAAAGCCGGTCTTGTCGGCGGCGAACCATGTGCGCTCGATCTTCATGCCGCCAAAGGCGCGCACATTGGCATGGCCATCGGGGGTGCGGCTCCAGGGGCAACCCCAGTGCTCCATCTGCACCATCTCTTCATGGGCCTGGCCCACGAAGTATTCGACCACATCCTGCTCGCACAGCCAATCGCCGCCGGCCACCGTGTCGTGGAAGTGTGCTTCCAGGCTGTCGTGCGCCTGCGTCACCGCAGCAGCGCCACCCTCGGCCGCCACCGTGTGGCTGCGCATGGGGTAGACCTTGGAGATCAGCGCGATGCTGAGCTTGGGGTCAGCCTCGGCTACCGCGATCGCGGCGCGTAGACCGGCGCCGCCGGCTCCCACGATCACCACGTCCGCTTTGAAAGTTTCCATGGCGTCTCTTCGTTGTGCTTCTTGGTATTGCGTTGAGTCAATCAGCGGGTCAGCACCAGCTTCTGGTAGAGCCCGCCGTAGTAGGTGAGTTTCTCGATGGCGGCGGGGCGCACCGCCTCCGGCATGAAGGCTTCGATCTCGTTTTGCCACAGGTCCATGGCATAGGGCTCCAACTTGCGGAACACCCCAGTCATCAACAGGCGCAGTGGGTGCCACGGCCTGGGCCGGTGGTAGTCCACAATCACGATCTTGCCGCCGGGCCGTGTCACGCGCAGCGCCTCGGCCAGCGTCGCGCGGCGCACCGCCTCGGGTTGTTCGTGCAAGAGAAAGAACAACAGCACCTGGTCATAGCTGGCATCCGGGCAGGCCAATGAGGAACTGTCGCCTTGCAGCAAGGCCACACGCTCATCGGCCGGCAGTTTGGCCGCGAGGTTCTTGAGCTGAATCGGCAGTATGTCCACGATGTCCAGGCTGGCTTCGGGCGCCAGGCGGGCAAGCAGGCGCGGCGTGAGGTCGCCATAGACGCAGGCCACCTGCAAGATATTGCCACTGACCTGCTGGCCCAGATCGTCCAGTGCCGCATTGCGCAGCCGGCCGTAGTTGCCAAAGAGGATCAGATTGACCAGCCACTCGCGCTCGAAGATGTGGACTGCCTTGGGGTGAACGTATGCCCGTTAGCGTCAGCAGCATCAAGCTCAAGGCGAACACCAGATGGGCGATGCGCCAGATGGGGCTGAAGCGTTGCACATGCTTCGTATGTAACTGGGCAGGCACCTCGTCGAGCCTGACGTGTTGATGGCCGCCGCGCGCTTTGCGCTCCTTGTATTCACGGTAGAACCACAGGGCGGTGTGCAGCCAGAAGAAGGCAAAGGTGCCCACCAGCAAGCCGGCCATCATCTGGAATGCAATCCAGATCTCAGGGTAGCGACTGAAGTCGTGCGCATTGCCGTGTGGCTGGAAGCTGGCAAAACCCGCTGGCACGTCCGGCAAGCCCTTCTTGGCGTTGTGGCACTCCTGGCATGTCTTCATCCGGTTGTCCGGGTGCACTTTGGACTTCGGGTCCTTGGTGCGCACGATCTGATGGCTGCCGTGGCAATCGAAGCACTTGGCGGTGTAGCTGTAGCCCAGGGTGGTGATGCTGCCGTGGAAGGTGTCCTTGTAAGAATCAAGCTGCGCCTTGTGGCAGTTTCCGCAGTTTGCTGAGACGGCCAGCTTGAAGGGGTCACCAGAAGTGTTGCTCACGGCATGCGCGCTGTGGCAATCGGAGCAGACGGCTGCCTGCGCCAGCATGTTCTTGCTGTTCTCTTGCCCGTGCACCGAGCCCAGGTAGGCTTCAAGCTGGTCGGTGTGGCATTGAGCGCCGCAAGTCTTGGGAATGCCCAGGCGCCACTGGTTGTGTTCCGGCGAATTTTTCGGCGGAACGTTGAAGCTGTGGGTGTCGTGGCAGTTGTCGCACGATGCGTTTGGCCGGGTCTTGTCGTCAGCGTTGGGCCGCGCGTGGAATGACTTTTTGTAGGCTTCTATGTTCTTGGCCACAACGCCCAGCCTTGGCCGCTCTTCGGCCCGCCCGCGCTTTTGTGTCTGCTCCCACAATTCCTGGTGACATCCGGCGCAGTCCACTTTCTTCAGCGGCTCGGCTGTGTTTTTCGCATGGGCGTTGCCTTTTTCGGCGTTGTCCGTGATGTCCGAATGGCATGCCACGCACTGCATCCTGGCATGCACGCCTTTTGCGAACTGCTCCGGCGCAACGCCACGCAAGGCCCGTTGCTTGCCGTCGGGCGTGGCAACTTCCAGCTTGGCTTTTTTGCCGTCATGGCAGCCTAGGCAGTTTGTGTTTTCAAGCGCAGGCGCTGCAGCTGCTTGCGCGGCTGCGTCGAAGCTGAGGCCGCACAAGGCAAGACTGCATGCCAGCAGCCAGTATGAAAACTTGATGCGCCACAGGCCCCGTGGCAGACGCAGGCTGAGCAATAGCTGCATGATGAGCACTTTCCCATGACGGGCAGAAGAATGATGGCGGTGTCGCATGTCAACCGTGGGCACTGTCGAGCAGCTTGTGCTCGATTGCGTAACGTACCAGTTCGACCTGGCCTGCCAGAGTCATTTTGTCCAGAATGTTGGACTTGTGCGTACTGATTGTCTTGATGCTCAGCGAAAGCTCGTCTGCGATCTCGGTCAGCTTGGCGCCGCTGATGATGCGGCTGAAAATGCCATACTCACGGTCTGTCAGGCGCGTGTGCGGAAGATGGTCGGTGTCGCGTACCGGGTCAGTGGCGAGGAGTTCGCTGACCTTCTGGCTGAAATAAACACTGCCACCAGCCACTTTGCGCATGGCCTGCAGAAGTGACTCGGCATCTGTTTGTTTTGAAACATAGCCCGCCGCGCCGGCCCGTATGGCCCGAACCGCGTACAGTTCTTCCCTGTGTGCACTGAAAACCAATATTGGCAGGCGAGGACTTTCACCCTTGAGCAACTTGATGAGTTCCAGGCCGCTGCGCCCTGGCATTGAAATATCCAGCACCAGCAGATCCCAGCCGCGATGGCGCACGCACTCCAGGGTGGCGTGTCCGTCGGCGGCTTCGCCTTCCACCGAAAGGTCGTCGCATCCGCACAAGATTGCGCGCAGGCCCAGTCGAATGACCGGATGGTCGTCGGCTATCAATACCGCTCGCTTCACTCACACCTCCAGAAGTACTTTGCAATTATTTTTCGTATCTGAACGGGCCCCTGCGAGAGCCCAATTCCAATGCCTAGAGTGTGTGATTGACCTGATCCCGAGCCCGTTGATCTATGTCAAGCACACTGCATCGCCCGAGTTGGCATGCCACTTCGGCTTCAACACAATCGCCTCATGTTGAGCAGCGTCAATCTGTCATGCGTGCGGGGTGAGCGCACCCTTTTCACTGGCCTGGGCCTGTCGGTCGCGCCGGGTCAATGGCTGCACGTGCGCGGTGCCAACGGTTGCGGCAAGACCAGCTTGTTGCGTCTGCTGGCGGGCCTGTCGCGGCCCGAGGCGGGCGATGTGCTCTGGGCCGGGGAGCCGATCGCGCAGCTGGGTGCGGCATGGCGCAGGGTGATGCTGTTCCTGGGCCACCATGCGGCCGTGAAAGACGATCTGACCGCCCGCGAAAACCTGGCATTGGCCGGCGCACTGGATGACTGCAATGCCTCTGACGCCGATGTGACCACCGCCTTGCATCGCTTCGGCCTCAAGGGCCGCGAAGACCTGCCGGTACGCGTCATGTCCGCCGGCCAGAAGCGCCGCGTGCTGCTGGCGCGCTTGCAAACGCGCAAGGCCAGTCTCTGGATTCTGGACGAGCCCTTCACCGCACTCGATACAAAAGCAGTAGAAATGCTGTCCGATTTGGTGGGTGAGCACCTCGCCGCAGGCGGCTGCGCGGTCATTACCAGCCATCAGCCGGTACCCCTGGCCTCCGGGAAGGTGCTGGACCTATGAGGGCCCTGGTGGCGGTGATCCGGCGCGACTTGCTGCTGGCGATGCGGCGCAAGACCGAAGTGCTCACCGCGCTTTTCTTCTTCGTCATCGTCACCAGTCTGTTTCCTTTGGGCATAGGACCCGAGCCTGCGCTCTTGCGCAAGATCGCACCGGGGGTGCTGTGGGTGGGCGCGCTTTTGGCCACCATGCTGGGCCTGCAGAGAATGTTCGCCGCAGACCATGCGGACGGCACCCTGGAGCAGATGGTGCTCTCACCCACGCCGCTGGTGCTGCTGGTGGCGGGCAAGAGCATCGCGCACTGGCTGGTGTCGGGCCTGCCGCTGGTGGTGCTGGCCCCTGTTCTTGGCATACAGTTCGACCTGGACGCGCAGGCGCTGGGCGTGCTGGCGCTGGCCTTGCTGCTGGGCACCCCGGTGCTTTCGCTGGTGGGCTCGATCGGTGCAGCCCTCACGCTCGGCGTGCGTGGCGGTGGCGTGCTGCTGAGCTTGCTGGTGCTGCCGCTGTTCATCCCGGCGCTGATTTTCGGCGCGGGTGCGGTGCAGGCCCATACTTCGGGGCAGGGGGCTGAAGGCCACTTGTCGCTGCTGGCCGCGCTGCTGGTGCTTTCCATGTTTTTCGCGCCCTGGGCAACCACGGCTGCATTGAGGATCGCTGTCGAATGAGCAATCGCATCGTCAACTGGTTTCGTCTGTCCAGCCCCGCCACCTTCTATCCGGTGGCGGGCAAGCTGATTCCCCTGTTCGTGGCCTTGGCCGTGATCTTCGGCGCCGCCGGCCTGTGGCTGAGTTTCTTTGTGGCGCCCACCGACGCAACACAGGGCGAGGGCTACCGCATCATCTTTGTGCATGTGCCGGCATCGTGGATGTCCATGTTCATCTACCTTGTGATGGCCGGATGGGCTGGCTTTGGCCTGGCCTTCAACACCCGCCTGTCGGGCATGATGGCCCAGGCGCTGGCGCCCACTGGCGCCCTGATGGCCTTTCTGTCGCTGTGGACCGGCGCCTTCTGGGGCAAGCCCATGTGGGGCACCTGGTGGGTGTGGGATGCACGCCTGACATCCGAGCTGATCTTGTTTTTCCTTTATCTGGGCTTCATCGCATTGCAGGCGGCCATTGACGATCCTCGCCGGGCCGACAAGGCCGGCGCCATCCTGGCGTTGGTGGGCGCGGTCAATGTGCCCATCATCTATTTCTCGGTCAAGTGGTGGAATACCTTGCACCAGGGCTCGTCGGTGTCTCTCACCCGCGCGCCGTCCATGGCGCAGACCATGCTGCTGGGCATGCTGCTGATGGCCTTGTGCTTCTGGATGTATTCGGTGGCCATGGCGCTCAAACGCGTGCGAACCATTATTCTCGAACGCGAGTCACATACCGAATGGGTGCGCCAGTTGGCGGAGGTAAAGGCATGAGCTGGAATTCAGCTTCGGAATTTTTTGCAATGGGCGGCTACGCCCTTTATGTGTGGGGAAGCTTCGGCGCCTGCGCGCTGGCCATGGTGTTTGAGCCCCTGCTGGTGGGTCGCCGGCGTCAGGCCATCATTCAAAGCCTGCGTCGCCAAGCGATGGCGGACCGTCTGGACAAGGAACATTCATGAAAGCCTGGAAGAAACGCGGCGCCATTGTGGCGGGCGGATTGGTGGTGGTGGGCATTGCGGCGGCCCTGGTCTTGAACGCGCTCAACAGCAACATTGCGCTGTACGTCACGCCTTCTGAGGTGGCGGCTGGCAAGGCGCCAAAAGAGCAGGCCTTTCGCATCGGCGGCATGGTCAAGGAAGGCTCGGTCAAGCGCGACAACCTCACCGTGCACTTCATCGTCACCGACATGGCCCGTGACATTCCCGTGGCCTACACCGGCATCCTGCCCGACCTGTTCAAGGAGGGCAAGGGCGCGGTGGTGCAGGGCAAGCTCGGCCCCGACGGCAAGTTCACTGCTTCCGAAGTGCTGGCCAAACACGATGAAAACTACATGCCGCCGCAGGCCCAGCATGCGCTGGACCAGGCCAAGGCGGCGCAGCAGATGCAGCAGAAAGCAGCCAAGCCATGATTCCTGAACTCGGACATTTCGCCCTCATCCTCGCCTTGTGCGTGGCCATCGTGCTGGGCACGCTGCCCCTGATGGGTGCGCACCAGGGCCGCCGTGAATGGCTGGTGCTGGCAAGGCCGGCCGCGCAGGTGATGTTTCTGCTGGTGTCTGTTTCCATGGCTGCGCTGGCATGGAGCTTTTATGTCAATGATTTTTCCGTGGCCTACGTGGCGGGGCACTCCAACTCGCTCTTGCCCACGGTCTATCGTCTGGCCGCCGTGTGGGGCGGGCATGAAGGCTCATTGCTGTTGTGGCTGTTCATGCTCGCGGGCTGGACGGTGGCGGTGGCGCAGCGTTCACGCACGCTGGACGAAACCATGGTGGCGCGTGTGCTGGGCGTGCTGGGGCTGGTGTCCACCGGCCTGATGCTCTTCGTGCTGCTCACATCCAACCCCTTTGACCGGCTGATTCCTGCAGCCCAAGACGGCCGCGATCTCAATCCGCTGCTGCAAGACCCAGGGCTCATCATTCATCCGCCCATGCTCTACATGGGCTATGTCGGTTTCTCCGTTGCGTTTGCTTTTGCCATCGCGGCCTTGTTGTCGGGCCGGCTCGACGCCGCCTGGGCACGGTGGTCGCGCCCGTGGACCACCACCGCCTGGATCTTCCTGACCCTGGGCATCGCGCTGGGTTCCTGGTGGGCCTACTACGAACTCGGCTGGGGCGGCTGGTGGTTCTGGGACCCAGTGGAAAATGCCTCCTTCATGCCGTGGCTGATTGGCACCGCGCTCATGCACTCGCTGGCAGTCACCGAAAAGCGCGGCACTTTCAAAAGCTGGACAGTGCTGCTGGCGATAGGCGCGTTTTCACTCTCGCTGCTGGGTACTTTTCTGGTTCGCTCTGGCGTGCTCACATCGGTGCATGCGTTCGCAACTGACCCGCGCCGTGGCGTGTTCATACTGATCTTGCTGGCTCTGGTGATCGGTGGTTCACTGGTGCTCTTTGCCTGGCGTGCGCCCAAAGTCGCGCTGGGCGGCACCTTCGCGCTGCTCTCGCGCGAAACCTTCATGCTGGTGGGCAATGTGCTGCTGGTGGTGGCTGCGGCATCCGTGCTGCTGGGCACGCTGTACCCGCTGCTGATTGATGCGCTGGGGCTGGGCAAGATTTCAGTGGGTCCGCCTTACTTCAATTCAGTGTTCGTGCCGGTCATGGCGCCTGTGCTCCTGCTCATGGCTGCTGTGCCGCTGGCACGTTGGAAGCATGCGCAACTGCGCGACATGGCAAGACGCTTGTGGTTGCCCGCCGCGTCGGCACTGATCGGCAGCATCGCCATCCCCATGATGATGGGTGGCTGGAGCTGGCTCACCGCACTGGGTGTTGCGCTGGCAGTGTGGATCGGTGTGGCCATGCTGCAGCAGGTTGCCACTCGGCTCAGGTCGGGCAATCCGCCGCTGTCGTTCTGGGGCATGCACCTGGGCCACTTCGGTATCGCGGTGTTCGTCATGGGTGTCACGCTGGTGGGCGGCTTCCAGGAAGAAAAGGATGTGCGCATGGAGCCTGGCGACACGGTGAGCGTGGGCGGCCATGAGTTCAAGTTCCTCGGTGTCAGGCAAGTGGCTGGGCCCAACTACGTTGCCGCGCGTGGCGAGTTCGAGGTGTCCAAGGGCGGCCGAGCCGGTGCCAATCTGTTCCCTGAGAAGCGCAACTATCAGTCTTCCTCCATGCCCATGACCGAGGCGGCCATTGATGCGGGCTTCACCCGCGATGTGTACGTGTCGCTGGGCGAGCCGCTTGAAGGCCGGGCCTGGGCGGTTCGCGTCTACTACAAGCCTTTTGTTAACTGGATCTGGGGTGGCTGCCTCTTGATGGCGCTGGGCGGCCTGTTCGCTGTGCTCGACAAGCGGTACCGCCTGCGCGTCAAGTCCACCGCGACTGAGAGCACGACGATGCTGGGGGCTTCGACATGAAGGCACGCTTTCTCATTCCGCTGGCGCTTTTCATTGTGCTGGTTGGCTTTCTGGCGGTGGGCCTGCAGCGAGACCCCCGCGAGATACCTTCGCCCTTGGTGGACAAGGCCGCGCCGATTTTCAAGGTGTCGCAACTGATAGAGGCCGACAAGCCTTTTTCGCCGCAAGACATGAAGGGCCAGGTCTGGATGCTCAACGTCTGGGCATCGTGGTGCGTGGCCTGCCGGGTCGAACACCCACTGCTGGTGGAGATCAAGCGCTCAGGCATCGTGCCCCTGGTCGGCCTGGACTACAAAGACCAGCGCCCCGACGCGCTGAAGTTTCTCAGCCAGCATGGCGACCCCTATATGCTCTCTGCCTTTGATGGCGATGGCCGCGTGGGCATCGACTACGGCGTCTATGGTGTGCCCGAAACCTTCATCATCGACAAGAACGGCGTCATCCGCCACAAGCAGATCGGGCCCATCACCGAAGAGGCGCTGCAAAAAACCATCTTGCCCTTGATTCAAAAGTTGAAGCAATCATGAGATTTTTTTTCGCATGGATGATGCTCGCCCTGTGCATGGCCACGGCCAGCGCCAAGGAGGCCGCGCCGCTGGCCGAAGACCCGGCCGTGGAGCAGCGCCTGGTTGCCATATCCGAAGAGATGCGCTGCCTGGTCTGCCAGAACGAATCGCTCTCGGCGTCACGCTCCGATCTGGCGCAGGATTTGCGGCGCGAATTGCGCACGCTTATCCGCCAGGGCAAGAGCGATGCCGAGATTCGCGATTTCATGGTCAGCCGCTATGGTGATTTCGTGCTCTATCGGCCGCGCGTCAAGCCCGAGACTTGGTTGCTTTGGGCTGGCCCGTTTGTGCTGATGGGGGTGGCAGTGATGGTGCTGCTGGTTTACCTGCGCCGGCGCAACCGCGCCGTGCCTGAGGCCGAATTGACCGAAGACGAAACCCGCCGCGCCCAGGCGCTGCTTGCTGAGGGTGACAAATGACTGTGTTCGTGATCGCCGCCCTTGTGGCGGTGCTGCTTGTGCTGGCCTTGCTGCTTCGCCCCTTCTTGCGCACCACTGCCAGCGCGCAAACATCGCAGCGGCAACTCAATGCCGCCATCTACCGCGAACAAATCGCCAAGCTGGAGCAAGACCTTGCCGAAGGCTCGCTCGCACAAGCCGACTATGCGCAGGCTCGCACCGAGCTGCAGCGGCGCGCGCTGGACGACACCAGTGAGCAAGATGCCACCGCCAGACTGCATGCCCCCAAGCGCACCGTGGTGGCCTTGGCCCTCGTGCTGCCGCTGGTGGCCGTAGGGCTGTATCTGCTGATCGGTTCGCCGGCGGCTCTGTCGAGCGGCGGGGGATCGGCCCACATGCAAAACCCGCAAGACATGGAACGCCTGGTGGCTGGCCTGGCGAAAAAACTCGAAAGCGAGCCCGACAACCTCAAGGGCTGGGCCATGCTGGCGCGCTCCTACAAGGTGATGGGCCGCAGCCAGGAGGCCGAGAAGGCATTCGAGCGCGCTGGCAGCTTCATCGACAACGACGCCTCCATGCTGGCCAACTATGCCGACGTGGCTGCTGCCAACGCCGGCGGCCGTCTGGCCGGCAAGCCGGCGCAGTTGATCGCCAAGGCATTGCAGGCCGACCCGAGCAACGCCATGGCGCAGTGGCTGGCCGGCACTGCGGCGCTGGAGGTCCGGGACTACGCCCGAGCACTGGCGATCTGGCAACGCTTGCTGACGCAGATGGAGCCCGGATCGGAAGATGCCCGCATGCTCCAAGGTGCCATCGAAGATGTGCGGTCTAAGTCCGGTGCTGTGGCGGCGCTGCCGCCTGCGGCAGCCGGTGCGGGGCCGCGTATAGCTGCTGCAGCAAGCCCCGGCGCGCCGGCAGCCGCCACCGCTGGCGCCAGCGTCAGCGGCACGGTCGAACTCGACGCATCGATGAAAGCGCGTGCAGAGCCCGGCGCCACGCTGATGGTCATCGCCCGCCTGCCCGGCACCCGCATGCCCCTGGCTGTGCTGCGCGTGCCGGCCTCGCAGTTCCCCGCGAAATTCACGCTCGATGATTCCCTCGCCATGAACCCGCAGGCGCTCATCTCCACTGCCCGCGAGGTGGAGTTGGAAGCCCGCATCTCCAAGTCCGGCCAGGCCAAGCCAGAGCCGGGCGATCTTTATTCGGCGGCGCAGACGGTGAAGGTGGGTGCCAAGGGGGTGGCGCTCCGGGTGGGGCAGGTGAGGCAGTAGGGCGAGCGGGCGGCCAGCGAGTCACCCTGCCCCCAACAACACCACCACCGCCCCACCCCCGCCCTCATCCCCGCGCGCCTGCACAAAGGCCAGCACTTCGCTCTTTTGCACCAGCCAGCTTTGCACGCGGCCCTTGAGCACCGGTGTCTTGCCCGGTGAGCCCAGGCCCTTGCCGTGGACCACGCGCACGCAGCGCCAGCCGCGTTTGTTGGCATCGCGGATGAAAGCGGACAGGGCTTCGCGCGCTTGCTCGCGGCGCAGGCCGTGCAGGTCGATCTCGCCCTGTATGCTCCAGCCGCCTTTGCGCAGCTTGCGTGTGACATCCTGGCCGATGCCGGGGCGACGGAAACTCAAGGCGTCGTCCACGTCCAGCAAAGTGGCGGCGTCGAATTCGTCGCTGATGGATTCTTGCAGCACGCGTTGGTCGTCCAGGTGCTGCTGCACTGCAATCGGCGGCGGCTGCTCGGGCGCGAGCGGCACGCGCTGAGGCGCGGTGATGGGCTTGACCGCACCGGCAGCGCGCGCAAAGAGCGTCTTGTCTGCATGCGCGCGCCGCTCGGCCGCCAAGCGCCGGGCTTCTTGCTGCGCGGCGAGCTCTTGCTGGGCCACCAGCTTTTGCTGGATGTGCTGCAGGTCTTTGAGCGATTTGGCTTTCACGGCGTGTACTGTGTCAGATGAGCCCGCTCTCGGCCATGGAGAACGAGTTGCCCTGGGCCACGATCACATGGTCGAGCACGCGCACATCTACCAGGGCGAGCGCGGCCTTGAGCGTCTGGGTCAATGCCTCGTCGGCGCGCGAGGGCTGAACCGATCCGCTGGGGTGGTTGTGCGCCAGCAGCACAGCGGCGGCATCATGGTGCAGCGTGCGTTGCACCACTTCGCGCGGATACACGCTGGTCTGGGTGAGCGTGCCGCGAAACATCTCTTCCATTGCAATCAGCCGGTGCTGAGCGTCAAGGAACAAGACTGCGAACACCTCATGGGTCTTGGCGGACAGATGAAGCTGAATATATTGCTTGACGGTGTCGGGCGAATTCAACACCTCGCGCTCCTTGAGCTGCTGGGCCATGGCCCTGCGAGCCAGCTCCAGCACCGCGATCAGTTCGGCGCGCTTGGCGGTGCCGCCCAGACCTTTGACGCGCTTCAAGTCATCCGCGCCCGTGTGCAAGAGCCCGGCGATGCCGCCGAAGGTGTCCAGCACCTCCTGCGCCATCTGCAGCACGCCGCGCCCGGCGGTGCCGGTTCGCAGCAGCAAGGCCAGCAATTCGGTGTCGGTCAACGCCATGGGGCCGCGCGCCAGCAGCTTCTCGCGCGGTCTGGATTCTGCGGGCAGGCTCTTGATGGGCATGGGGAAGTGGGCAATGGCGCAAGGGTGAAGAGGGCTTCGAATGTTTCAGCCCGCACGGAAGGGCTTGGTGGGCGTAGCCCTAAAATACGCCGATTATCAGGACTTCCATGGCATCCATCGCGCACCGGGTTCAACCGGATTCATTTTTGACTCTGCACTATCGTCTGTCGGGACCCGAAGGCGACATCATCAACACCTTCAATGAGCAGCCGGCCACACTGACGCTGGGCTCGGGCGAACTTTCGCCGGTGATGGAGCGATGCCTGCTGGGTCTGGAAGAGGGCGCACACGCCACCTTCGAACTCGCGCCGGGCGAGGCCTTTGGCCCGCGCAATCCTGAGATGGTGCAGTGGGTAGCGCGCAAGCTTCTGAATCAACTGGGCGACCCGAAAGAGCACTACGCGGTGGGCGATGTGGTGCAGTTTCCAACGCCCGATGGCCTGGGCAGCTACGCCGGCTCGGTGCGCCAGGTGGGCCGCGCGGGCGATGGCGACGGCATGGCCGATGCGGTGCTGTTTGATTTCAATCACCCGCTGGCTGGCTTGCCCACCACGTTTGAAGTGCATGTGATCGGCGTGCTATGAGTCTGCTGCACAAGGGCGCTGACGCAAACTATGAAGTCTTGTTGGCCGAGCCGCGCGGCTTTTGCGCGGGGGTTGATCGGGCCATCGAAATCGTCGAGCAGGCCTTGCGCAAATTCGGCGCGCCCATCTACGTGCGCCACGAGATCGTTCACAACACCTATGTGGTGAACGACCTCAAGGCCAAGGGCGCGATCTTCATCGAAGACCTGGCCGACGTGCCGCCCGGTTCCACTCTGGTGTTCTCCGCACACGGTGTGAGCAAGGCCGTGCAGCTTGAGGCGCACGACAGGGGCTTTCATATCTTCGATGCCACCTGCCCGCTGGTGAGCAAGGTGCATGTGGAAGTGGCCAAGCTGGCCAAGGAAGGCTATGAGTTCATCATGATCGGCCACAAGGGCCACCCCGAGGTCGAGGGCACCATGGGCCAACTCGATCACGGCATTCATCTGGTGGAAGACGTGGCCGATGTGGCCCGCGTTGCACCCGCGCAGACCGAGCGCTTGGCCGTAGTGACGCAGACCACCTTGTCGGTGGACGATGCCGCGCAAATCATGGCCGCGGTGTGTCAGCGATTTCCCCAGGTGCGCCAGCCCAAGCAGCAAGACATCTGCTATGCCACGCAAAACCGGCAAGACGCCGTCAAGCTCATGTCGCCACAGGTGGAAGTGATGATCGTGGTGGGCAGCCCCACCAGCTCCAACAGCAACCGCCTGGCTGAACTCTCACGCAAGCTGGGTGTACCCAGCTACATGGTCGACAGCGCGGCCGAGTTACAACCCCAGTGGTTGCAAGGCAAGCAGC
Organism: Comamonadaceae bacterium; assembly: GCA_947476285.1. Lineage (GTDB taxonomy): Bacteria > Pseudomonadota > Gammaproteobacteria > Burkholderiales > Burkholderiaceae_C > Ramlibacter. Next base: position 63,924 of record CANJPU010000022.1, read on the forward strand.
GCGTGGGTTTGACAGCCGGCGCGTCCGCGCCTGAGGTGCTGGTGCGCGCCGTGATAGAGCGCATCAAGGCGCTGGGGGCGGTGTCTGTGCGCAAGATGGACGGGATTGAGGAGACGGTGAAGTTTCCGCTGCCCAAGGGGTTGCGGATTTGAGTTTGAACCAAGGGAAGAGATGATGTTCGCTCCTGAAATGCCACCGCTGGACCTCGAGGGGCCTGATGGGTCCTCGCCGTTCGGTCCAACAGTGCTCTCGGAAGGCTCGACGGACGGGACGCCACCGGCCGATCCGTCGTTTGATGAAGCCATGCCTGCGACAGGGATCACGGCGAAACAGTTGGAGGCCCTGCACGATGGAAATCTGTTGGTGCTCAAGGACGCCTTCGCGCGGGGTGTCGCTATGGCCCTTATCTTCGGCCAAGACGAAAACGGCTGCGACTGCGTCCACCATGCGGCGAAAAGGGGAGATGTGGCATTTCTGCAGGCCTTGCGCGAAGCTGGTGTTGGGGCTGAGTGGCTGTTGCAGCGCGGTCCTCGTCTCGCTACATCCATTCATGCTGCGGCCGCGTGCGACCAGGCCGGTTTCTTGGAGGCGCTTGTCATGGGCCTGCCAGACTCAGAGCGCATGACCGCGCTCTGTGCGCGTGAGGAAGGTCAATGGAATCCCCTGCATGCGGCCGTCTACACGAAGAGCTCAGCAGCCATCGCGGTGTTGGGGCGCCTGATGGCGAGTGAAGCTGGCGGCATCCTGGCACTCATGACACCGAACGACGAAGGCAAGACACCGGCAGACATTGCGGGGGAGATGCAATTGCGTGATCAATTGCATGCTTTGGCGCAAGCGGGTGTACCGATGGAGCAATTGAGAAAGGCCCGCGCGGCGTTAGCGTGGCGCCGGTGGGCAGACGCTGCGCCTCGTGCGGTGGCGCCCGTGGTACCGGACGGACCGGCTGGCGGGACCGGCTCGTTTGGCCCCGCACCCTGGATGACTGTTCGTCGGCCACCAGTGCAAGCGCGCCCGAGGCCAGCCACGGGCTCAGGACCTGCACTCTGATCCACTGCCCATCTCATCCGACTCTCCTAATGAAGAAAACAACATGCCCAACACGGCAAGCATCAGCGAATTGGCCACCACCATTGACTCTGCGTTGAAGGCGGGTGGCTTCCAGGACAATGAAGAGCTTCAATTGCAGGCAATTGTTGGCTTGCATATGGGAGACGCCAGCCTGATCGCCGTGTTAATGGCCGCCAGGTGCGACCGCGAGTTTCTGTTGTCCGAAGATGTGGATGGCAGAACCTGTGTTCACTCCGCTGTAAGGCGCAATGATGGCGAATTTATCGCCGAGCTGCAAAAGAACGGCCTCACACCCACCGAACTACTCAGGGCCGACGACGCGCGTTGCACCCCTTTGCATCACGCTGCCAAGTGGGGAATGCTCAGCATGACTGAAGTTTTGCTTGCTGCGTTGCCCGACCAGGCCGCGCGTGCGCGCGAACTCGTGGCCCAAGACGTGTTTGGCGATACTCCTTGGCAGCATGCCGAGCGGCGCGGGCACGCCGGTGTCCTGGAAGTGCTGAGCACGGCCATGCGGGCCAATGGTGTCGAGGTCGGGGCGAGCACGCGGCGGCAGCATCGATCTGCAGCGCATGGAGCCGACGCTGGTCACGCGGCAGGCGCAGCCGCTCCATCACGCACTGAGCCAGCCGCATCTGGCGCGCACCGCCCGGACGGGCCTGCGTCCGACTCATTGGGCGCAAACCGCGTGCACCACGCCGCTCTGAGAGGTGACACAGCAGTTCTGAGGGCGCTCGTGTTAGAGGGGCGGCCCCGCCGCGACCTGCTCCGGCCCGCTCATGATGACGTCACACCAGCCCACTTGGCCGCGTTTGCCGGTCATGCCAATTTTCTTTGGACGCTGGCGGAGTTTTTGCAGGATGACCGCGTGCCAATGTGGGAACTCATGTCACCTGCTCAGGGTGGCTGGACGCCCGCGCACTTTGCAGCACACGGTGGCCGTCACCATGTGATAGAAGTGTTGGCCGAGGCATTGACGCAAGCGGATGTGTCGGCGGCATATTGGCTGACACGACCGGATGGCTATGGACGCACCCCTGCTGATATCGCCGTGCAGGGCGGCCAACCTCGTGTGATCGAGGCTTTGGATGATGCTGGTGTGCCGGGGTTGCGAAGGGCGATGGCGGCAGCCACACAGCGACAGGCCTGGCGGGAACGCATTCCCGCGATGGTGGCGCCTGCGGTGTCTTGGACTGGTGGCTCTGGCACGCCAGCATTCGGGCCGCCTGCTGTGGTCATACTACAGAGCCCATCGGGCCGACCACCGCATTCAGGCAGTGCGACTCATGGCCAGCCAGTCCCGACCGCGCCGGATCCGACATCGCCGCAGCGGCGGCCTGGCACTTTGACGCCGAAGCCCCGCTCGCCACCGGTGAATGTCTGTCCATGATGGAAATTGACTGTTCGCCATTATGGACAAAATGGCGAACATGCCAAGCAAACCACCCGTCATCTTTCCCCAAGAGCAGCGCATGCTCAAGGCCCTGGGCGAGCGCATCGGGCTGGCCCGCAGACGCCGAAAGCTGAGCACTACCACGGTGGCCGCTCGCGCCGGCATCTCTGGCACCTCGCTCTACAACGTGGAGGCCGGCAACGGCGGCACCACCATGGGCACGTACCTGCGCGTGCTTGCCGCGCTCGGGCTGGACGGCGATTTCAACTCATTGGCCGCTGACGACAAAGTGGGCCGCAAACTGCAAGACCTGGCCTTGATGCCGCCTGCGGTGACGCGGGGCAGGCGTCCCCCGAGCGTTGGGGCCAGATGCTGATGAAGCGCCGCGAGGCCCTTCATGGCAGTGATGAGAAGCGAACGCCGCGCACCTTGTACGCCTGGGACGACCTCATCGGCGTTCAAGACGTCACCAGCCAAGGGGCGTTTAGGTTTCGCCACTGCGGGTCGCAGGCGTTTCTTGGTAACGACAAGTTAGCGCCCCTCGCCCGGTGACTAGTGTAGTGTTTCACGCTATGCAGCACCTTGCTCAGAAATGACCTTCCCTCGGTCGTAGCCCGCCCGCAGGCGGACAAGATGGACGGCATCGAAGAGGCGCTGAAGGTTCCGTTGCCCAAGGGTTTGCGGATTTGAGATTGACCAAGGGGAGATGCATGCCCAAAGATTTCCTCCATATCAGTGCTCAGACAGGAAATGAGGACTCGCTGGCGCGTTTGCTGAGTACTGGGGTGCCCGCCACTTTGTTGACGCGGCCGGATAGAGATGGGCTCACCCCATTCCACCATGCCGCGTATGCCGGCCACGATGAGTTGTTTCGGGCGATGGGGCAGGCTTTGCAAGATACCGGTGAATCCGTGAGTCAAATCATGGCTGCGAGCGAAACCGGTTGGACTCCCGCGCACATTGCCGCGCAGCGGGGCCATCACCTGGTTATCGACGCAGTGGTTGCAGTGTTTTGGAAAGCGGGGCAAGCCGCCGAGGTGCCCGATGTGTTGAGTCAGCGGCTGGACAATGGACGCAGCGCCGCCGACATCGCCCTGCGCCGGCGCGATCATCGCGTGATCGCGGCTTTACGTCGTGGTGGTGTGCGGGGGTTGCCCGCTGCATCCCAGCTCGCACCCGTACCCGCACCCGATGGTGCTCTGTCGTCCGCGCGCAGGTCACAGTTCAAACCGACCATGGCGGCGCCGGCCGTGCCTTTGAGCCACCACCCAGGCACGGGGCCATGGCTTGGTGTTCTTAAATTTGTGCCCCTGAGCACGCCTTCAGCCGCCGCTGGCGCAGCGTTACGTGTTGCTTGCTCGCAGTCACCGATCAGGTATCCAGGCCATTGATTTTTTCGCGCCCACCCCACCTACTAAAATCCCCCGATGCTAGACATCACACTCCTCAGAAAAGACCTGCCCTCGGTCGTGGCCCGCCTGGAATCGCGCAAGACGCCCCAACCCTACCTCGACGTAGCCGCCTTCACCGCGCTGGAGGCCGAGCGCAAGGCCATTCAGACTCGCACCGAAGAACTGCAGTCCCAACGCAACCAGCTTTCCAAACAAATCGGCCAGCTCAAAGCCAAAGGCGAATCGGCCGATGCGGTGATGGCCCAGGTCAATGGGCTCAAGGCCGAGCTCGATCGCGGCGCGGCGCGGCTGGAGCAGATTCAGCCCGAGATGCAGTCGCTGCTGCTGGCCGTGCCCAATCTGCCGCACCAGAGCGTGCCCGTGGGGGCCGACGAACATGGCAACCTGGAGGTGCGCCGCTGGGGCAACCCCAGGCAGTTTGACTTCAAGGTCAGCGACCATGTGGACGTAGGCGAAAAGCTGGGCCTTGATTTTGAAACCGGCGTCAAACTCAGCGGCTCGCGCTTCACGGTGCTCAAGGGGCCGTTGGCCAGACTGCACCGCGCGCTCGCGCAATTCATGCTCGACGTGCAGACCACCGAGCACGGCTACACTGAGTGCTACACACCCTACATCGTGAACGAGAAGACCCTGCGCGGCACCGGCCAGTTGCCCAAGTTCGAGGCTGATCTCTTCGCCGTCAAGAAGGGCGGGCAAGAAGGTGAAGAGGGCGGCGAGAACGCGGCGCTCTATCTCATCCCCACCAGCGAGGTCACGCTCACCAACTTCGTGCGCGACGAGATTTTGACGGCCGAGCAACTGCCCATCAAGCTCACCGCGCATTCGCCCTGCTTCAGGTCAGAGGCTGGCAGCGCCGGGCGTGACACCCGCGGCATGATCCGTCAGCACCAGTTTGACAAAGTCGAGATGGTGCAGATCACCCACCCCGACAAGAGCTACGAAGCCCTGGAGCAAATGACCGGCCACGCCGAAGCCATTTTGCAAAAGCTCGGCCTGCCTTACCGCGTGATGCTGCTGTGCACCGGTGACATGGGCTTTGGCGCCAGCAAGACGTACGACCTGGAAGTGTGGCTGCCCGCGCAAGACACCTTCCGTGAAATCAGCTCGGTCTCCAACTGCGAAACCTTCCAGGCCCGCCGTCTGCAGGCCAGATTTCGCACTGCGCCGGGCAAGACCGAACTCGTGCACACCCTCAACGGCTCCGGCCTGGCAGTGGGCCGCACGCTGGTGGCGGTGCTGGAGAATTACCAGAACGCCGACGGCTCGGTCACCGTGCCAGAGGCGCTGCGCCCCTACATGGGCGGGGTGACCCTGCTCAAGCCCTGATCGGCTAGAATAGCTGCCTTCGCACCACGCGAAACCGAACCAGGAGAGGTGGCAGAGTGGTCGAATGCGCCGGACTCGAAATCCGGTGTACGTTTTCAACGTACCGTCGGTTCGAATCCGACCCTCTCCGCCAGTGACTTCTTTCAATATTTCAATCCTTCAAACGCCTGTTTGCAAGTTGTTGATCTGATTG
>CANJPU010000023.1 GCA_947476285.1 Comamonadaceae bacterium
CAGCAGGGATCGCCCGCAGTGCGGACTTTGTGAGAGACTTCATTTCGGTGGTTCCTTTCTTTGCTTGCTAGGCACCCGCATGTTCACATGCGGGCGAAAGGAGCCGCCACCCTCAGCTCATCTGTTCAACAAGTTCTGGGACATCGCCTCCATTTACTACCCAATAGCCGCCACTCGTGATTACCTGCTCTTGGCCCACACGCGAACTCCAACATACTGATGGGGTTTCTCTGAAGCGGTCGTACGTTGCCGGGAGTTGAGCGCACTCGAATGACCGCAGTCAGGCGACCAATTGATTGGTCGCTTCACCCGCAAGTGATCAAGCGCCATGCGATGGCGCCACGATGGCGCTGCGCTTAACGCGGACGCGCAAGCCTCGGTCATTGCAGTAGAGATCAGCGGTGCGCAGCACCTGGCCGCGCGCGCAGGAGCGGCAGGTTGGAAGCCGCTACTTCAAGCCGCTCTGCCAGCCAGACTTTGATGACAGACTGCCTGGTGACCCCCAGTTTGCTGGCTTCGCGATCGAGCGAGTCAATCATCCAAGTGGGGAAGTCGACGTTCACCCGTTTCTGCACTTGCAGCGCGCGCCTGGCTTTGGACACGTCAAGAGATGCCATCAGGTCCACACCCTCGTCAAACAACCTGTGGCCAATTGATTTGCACCTTGCGGCTATTGGCAAGGCAGTCGCGCAGGTACAGGTTAATGAGACTCTGATACGGAACGCCTGCCTCATCGGCCATACCTTTGAAATACTGCACAACGTCTTCTGACAGTCGCATCGTGACTGGCTTCTTCAATTTGGAGGCGTAGGGGTTTTTGCGGGACTTCAGCTTAGAGAGATCGTATTGCGCTTTCATGTGTGACCACCTCGATAAAACGCGCTTTCACGCTTGGTTGCCTTTCGGGCCGAAATGATGCGAATAGCAGCGCCGTGATGCCGTTCGCAATGACTGACGATGAGCAGATTCGCCCTGGAACTCATGCCAAGCATCAAGAAACGCTGTTCATCAGAGGAATGCTCATCATCAAAGAACTGAACGCCAAACTCGTCGAAGAAAGTCGACTTCGCCTCTTCAAAAGACACCCGGTGCTTCTTGAGATTTTCTCTTGCTTTCGCCTCATCCCACTCAAATGAAATCATACGTACATTGTATTTATGATGTTTTGAAAGTCAAGTGGCGATAAGGCAAAAAAGGAGGTGCAACAGGGGAGGCTGCCCGACGGTCGAGCCGAGCGCGGCGAGCGCCTTGATTATCCCAAGCGGCGAGTTCTCGTCGCCAACGACAACGGTATCAAAAATCCGCCACCAGCGACACCCGCGCATGCCGCGGCGCCTGGGTGTAAGCCTCTGTCACGGTAGAAGAAGCTGCCAGGCCCTGCACATCGGGCCACATCCAGTACTTGCGCGAGGTGAGGTTGATTACGCTGGCGGTGAGGCGCAAGTCCTTGCGGATTCGCCATTGGCCTGACAGGTCCAGGGTGGTCGATGCGGGCACGGTGACCTGGGTGTTGGGGGCCTTCACCAGCAAGGGGCTGTCGATGTCGCTGGTGCTTTTGGCGGCGTGGTGGCGCAGGTCCAGGCGCAGGTCCCACTGCGCGGTGTCGTAGCCTGCGCCAAGCGATAGACGCGACGGGTCGATGGAGTTGAGTGGCTTGCCGTTGCTGCTGTTGACGCCGCGTGCCTGGCCGTAGGTGAACCACAGGTTCACCTTGCCCCCTGCCACGCGGCCAGCTTCCATTCGGCCCTTTAGTTCCAGGCCATGAATGCGGGCGCGATCGGTGTTCACGGTCTGGAACAGCTTGGGGTCGCCGGCCACGCCGGTGCCGCTGATCAGCACGTTGTCAACGATCAGGTTGGAGAAGCGCCCGGTGAATGCGGCCAGGTCCAGGCTGGCGCGCTCGGTGCGCCAGCGCGCGCCGGCTTCGGCGCTGCGGCTCTTCTCTGGCTTGAGGTCCGGGTTGGGTACGACGACAACCTGCTCTGCCGCGTTTTCATAATAGCCATTGACCTGATGGGCATTGGGCGCGCGAAAGCCGCCGGCGTAGTTGCCAAACAGGCTCCATTCATTGCCGGCCGCATAAAGCACGCCCAGCTTGGGCGAGACGGCCGATCCCGACAGCGAGCGGGCCGGCAGCTTGGCCGGCGGGTAAAAGCCCGACTGACTCAGCACTCTCAGATCGAAGCGGTCGACTCGCACGCCTGGGGTCACCGACCAGCGCGGCCCTATCCACTCAGACTGCAGGTAGAGCGCGTCGCTGCTCTCGCGCGTGTCGGGAAAGCGCTTGAGCGGAAACACCTCAGGCGGCAGTGAATTGATGCCGGTGTACACGTTGGTGATCTTGGCAGTGCTGTGATCAAAGCCATAGGTGAGCTTGTGCGACCAGTCAGGCGAGATGCGCGCTGCCTTGTCAAGCTGCAGGCCGAACTGCCAAGTGTTCTCAGCATAGGAGACATCGCGGAAACGATCGGGCGATGTGTTGAGATCGCTGTTGCCGAGCTGGCGGGATTTTGCATTTTGCGCACCCAGCACCGCTTGTATCTGGTCGGCCAACACGCTGCGCACCGGCATGCGCGAGTCCAGCGTCACGCGGTCTCGGGCCATGTCCATCGACGCGCGTTCGTCCATCACGGCAGAGGCGATCTGCGAGGCGGTGCCTGTCAGCGGCAAGCGGGCGCGGCTGGACAGCAGATTGACGTTCGATGCCCTGGCCACATGCTCCAGCGTCAAGGTGTGGCGCGCACCGGCGCCGGGGCGAAGCACGAACTTGCCCAGAAGCGCTTCGTCGCGATCATCCTGCGGATTGGGGCGGGTGCGGTCGATGTTGGGGGAATCCTTGCTGCCCATGTTGTCTCGCGCATGCGCGTTGCGGCCAGATGCGCTCACCAGCCAAGTGAGTGCATCGCTCGCGCGGCCGGCCAGTGTTGCCGAAAGGCGCAGGCCCTGGTCTTCTGCGCTCCAGCTTGCGCCAGCGCGGCCGCCCAATGTTCTGGGGCCTGCCGCACCGGGCGTGAGAAAGTCTTCAGGCACCAGGGTGACAAAGTTCACCAGCCCGGCCATGCCATCAGATCCGTAGAGGGCGGATGCGGGGCCGCGCACGACCTCAATGCGTTTGACCAGATCGAGAGACAGATAGTCACGGCCGAACGCATTGCCGCCAAAGGCATAGCTGCGCGGCACACGGATGCCATCGACCAGCATTAGCACCCGGTTGCCGCCCAGGCCTCTGATGGTGAAGCCGGTGTTGCCGTCGCGGCCAGTGCTGTTGGCCGGGCCAGTGATGGCAAAGCGAGATGGCGCATGCCTCACCGAGACATTGCCCAGCTCTCGTGCCGCATCGCGGATGTCCATGATCTGTGCGCGCTCCATCTCGGGTGCGGCCAGCACGTCCGATGACAGAGGCAGTTCGTCGGCGGACTGCTCATGGCGCGAGCCGGTGATCAGCACCTGGCTGAGCGTGAGGGCGGGTGCCTGTGCGTGCGCGGCGGATAAGGCCGCGCTGGCCACAATGGCGCAGGCCACTTGAGCGGCACGCTGGACGGGATCTCGGGTGCGGTTAGGTGAATTCATGGGTGAACATGTTGGTTTGTCAGATTATTGAAGAGGCCTGCATAAATTAAAGATGCAAACCACATGACTATTTGAGCCAAGTCAAGGAATTGCATCGATGGATGCACGACCATTCACCAACCCGCTCGCATCGATATGCCGAAGCCTGCGGCGGGTGGGACCCGACATGTGTTCAATCCTGAGCTTTGGCCGAGAAGGAGATTCCATGAGATCCCGAAAGCTTGTGTCCGTAGCTGCCCTGGTGCTGACCACCCTGGCAACGTCCGGGTACGCACAGGACAAGCACGGCGTCACGGCGCCAGAGATAAGCTACCAGGCCGGCGCCTCGCCCCTGGCGAATGAGCCCATGGTTCAAAGCACGAACCCCAAGGCGCCCGCCATGAGCGTGGCCGAGTTTGACACCGCACGCAAGATCTACTTCGAGCGCTGCGCCGGCTGCCATGGCGTGCTGCGCAAAGGCGCCACAGGCAAGGCTCTGACTCCCGACCTCACAGTGAGCAAGGGCACGGACTACCTGAAGATCTTCATCGCCTATGGCTCGCCCGCTGGCATGCCCAATTGGCAGACGTCTGGCGAAATGACAGAGAAGCAGGTGGATCTGATGGCGCGCTACATCCAGCATGAGCCGCCGACACCGCCCGAGTGGGGCATGGCCGACATGAAGAAGACCTGGAAGGTCATTGTGGCGCCCAAGGACCGGCCCACCAAGAAGATGAACAACTACAACGTGGACAACATCTTCTCCACTACGCTGCGCGACACTGGCGAGGTGGCGCTGATCGATGGCGACACCAAGCAGATTATCAACATCGTCAAGACCGGCTACGCAGTGCACATCACACGGGTGTCGGCATCGGGCCGCTACCTGTTTGTGATCGGGCGCGACGGCAAGGTCAACATGATCGACCTGTGGATGCCCAAGCCGGACAACGTTGCGGAAATCCGCATCGGCCTGGAAGCGCGCTCGGTTGACACATCGAAGTACAAGGGCAAGCTGGGCGACTTCACCGACAAGCTGGCGGTGGCCGGCGCTTACTGGCCGCCCCAGTATGTGCTGATGAAGGGCGACACGCTGGAGCCGCTGAAGATCGTGGCCACCCGAGGCATGACGGTGGACAAACAAGAGTACCATCCAGAGCCGCGTGTTGCGTCCATCGTGGCGTCGCATTTCAAGCCGGAGTTCATCATCAATGTGAAGGAAACCGGCAAGACGCTGATGGTTGACTACTCCAACATCGACGCGCTGAAGGTCACCGAGATCGGCTCGGCGCTGTTCCTGCATGATGGCGGCTGGGATTCGACCAAGCGCTACTTCATGGTGGCTGCCAACAACAGCAACAAGATCGCGGCGATTGATGCCAAGGAAGGCAAGCTCACCGCGATCACTGAGGTGGGCAAGATTCCGCACCCTGGGCGCGGCGCGAACTTCATTCATCCGAAGTTCGGCCCGGTCTGGGCGACGGGCCACCTGGGCGACGAGAGCATCTCGCTGATTGGCACTGACCCGGTCAAGCACAAGGCCAGTGCATTCAAGATGGTGCAAGTGCTCAAGGGGCAGGGCGGTGGCGCATTGTTCATCAAGAGCCATCCGAAGTCGCAACACCTGTACTCTGACACGCCGCTCAATCCGGAGGCCAAGATCTCGCAATCGGTTGCGGTGTTTGACATCAAGAGTCTGGACAAGGGCTACACGGTGCTGCCGATCGCGCAATGGGCCGGCCTGAAGGCCGACGGTGGTGCGGCCCGCGTGGTGCAGCCTGAGTTCAACAAGGCGGGTGACGAGGTGTGGTTTGCCGTTTGGTCGGCCAAGGACAAGGAATCAGCCCTGGTGATCGTGGATGACAAGACACTCAAGCTCAAGGCAGTGATCAAGGACCCACGCCTGATCACACCCACCGGCCACTTCAACGTCTACAACACACAGCACGACATTTACTAAGCCAGTTCCACCAACGCATGCCGGCCCTGCGCCGGTGCGGTGCGGGGTGGACCCCAAGGAGAATTGCATGAAGAGATTATGGGTGGCCAGTGCAGTGATGCTGGCTTTCGCGGCGCAGGCCGCCGCAATTGACGACACAATGACCAAGGTGGGGTGCATGGCCTGCCACACCAAGGACAAGAAATTGGTCGGGCCGGCTTTCAAGGACATCGCTGCCAAGTACAAGGGGCAGGATGCTGTGACCAAGCTGATGGAGAAGGTGCGCAAGGGCGGCTCGGGCGTGTATGGGCCGGTGCCGATGGCGCCCAATCCACCCGACAAGATCAACGACGCAGACCTCAAAGCGGCGGTGGAGTTGATCCTCAAGTCATGACATGACATGACCTGACATGATCCGCACCTGACAGGGGCCGACTTGCTGCCACGCATCGCGCGCTCTCTTGCAGCCGCCATGCTGGGTGCGATGTTTGCATCAGCGGCCGCGCAGGTGCAGGCGATCTCTGGTGATGGGCAGTGGCTCATCGCTGCGAGCGAGCAGCCTGTTTCGCTCAGCCTGTTCGATGCAGACCGCCGCCTGGTGCGCACGCTTGCGGCCGTCAGCCAGGATGGCCAGAGCGCATCACGGGTTGCGTCGCTGAAGGTTGCGCACTTGCGCAAGAGTTTCATCGTGACGTTCACCGACATGCGCGAGCTATGGGAGATCTCATACGACCCCAAGGCTGAGCCGATTTTTGACGGGCTGGTGCATGACTACCGCATGGGCGAGGGCATTGGGCGGCCGGGCTTTCTGGGCGCGCGGCGCACGGCGCTGGCGGCGCCGCTGGCTGTGCTGCTGCTCGATCACTTGCAGCGTCACGTGTTGGGCGCTTGGTTGGGGCAGGATGGTGGCATGCAAGACAAGGAAGCTGCAGTGCAGGTGATCAATCTGGACATTCGACGGCGTATCACTGAAATCAAACTCGATGCGCCTGCAAGCAGCGGCGAGGCCGTCATCCGCGACGGCCAGCAGTTGCTGACGCTGACGGTGCCGCAGAACAAGCAGGTGGTGGTCATCGACCCAAAGGGCTGGACAAAGCTGCGCACTGTCTCGTCTGATGATTCAAATTAGAATCAAATGCGGCATTGCGGCACACCTGAACTCGGAGCGAACCTACCATGCGCCTGACCCAATGGACTGACTACACCCTGCGCGTGCTGATGTACTGCGCAGCGTGCCGGTCCCGGCCGCAGCCTGTCACCATCAGCGAGATAGCCGACACCCACGGCATCTCACGCAGCCATCTGACCAAAATCGTGCAGGAGCTCGCGGCCAAGGGGATGCTGGAGACCACGCGCGGACGCGGGGGCGGCATTCGCCTGCTGATGCCGGCCGAGCAGATCAACCTGGGCGAAGTGGTGCGCGCCACTGAGACCGACTTTGCAGAGACCGACTTTGCACTGGTTGAATGCTTTGATCCCGAGCACAATCGATGCCTCATGATCAATCGTTGCGATCTGCAAGACGTGCTGGAGCGAGCAATTAAGAGCTTTCTGGCTGTGCTCGATGCGGTAACGCTGGCCGATCTGGTGCCTGCGCCAAGGGCCACTGTCGCCCTGCCCATGCCGCGCCGCATGACCAGGGTGCCGGGAATGCCGCCCGTGCGCGCCCGCAGCAAATAGACCATGCCGCAGATTGAGCACCGCCTCGCATCCCTTCGCAAGATGGCCGTGTTGTGTGCGGTGCTGGTGCTGCTCATCACCAGCCTGAGCGCTTTCATCCGTCTGACGCGAGCCGGCCTGGGCTGTGAGCCGTGGCCGCAGTGTTATGGCCAGAGCGCGCGCCAGGTGCAGCAGTCGGCCGCGCCACCGGCCAGCGCGTGGGTGGCCGCAGTGCGCATCACACACCGAGTGACAGCCGTTGCCGCATTGCTCTTGATCATCGTGATGCTGATGGCCACCTTGTCCAAGTCGCCCATGCTGTGGCGCGAAGGCCGCATGGTGCTCGGTCTGTTGGCACTGGCATTGTTTCTCGCGGTGCTGGGCCGCTGGACTGCCGACGCGCGCGTGCCGGCGGTGGTGCTGGGTAATCTGCTGGGTGGCTTCGCCATGTTTGCGCTCAGTTGCGGGCTGGCTCGGCGCGCTCCAGCCACTTCTGTGCCGTCGCGTGAAGACAGGGCGTTGCGGCGCTGGGCCGTGCTGGGCGTGATGGTGCTGGTGCTGCAATTGATTCTGGGCGGACTGGTCAGCGCGGCTCATGCATCGCTCAGTTGTGGGGGCCTCGCAAGCTGCGATCTCTCGGGCGCCTCATGGCAGTTGCTCAATCCATGGCATGAACCTTTGTTCGATCAGGGCGATCCGATCAACCGCGCTGGCGCCTTGGTGCATTGGCTGCACCGAGCCGGTGCGCTGCTGCTTGTTGCGGTCTTGCTGCCTCTGGGTGTGCTGGCATGGCGGCGTGGGCGCGCTGCCGGGTGGATGTTGATCTTGCTGCTGGTGTTGCAAGTGATGCTTGGCGCGGCGCTGGTGCTTGCCGGCGCGCCATTGGCAGTGGCGCTGGCGCACAACATGGTGGCCGCGCTGCTGCTGGCCGTGGCGCTGAGCATGTGCACTTAGGTAATTTGCTTATTGCGTGGGCATTGTGTGGACGGCCGCATGGCCACGTGATCCTGGAGCGGCGCGGGCAAGTTCCTCACAAACTTATCCACATAAATTGTGGTTAATTCAGTCGCTCACAGGCCGATGGTGTATCCGCCATTTGCGGAAAGGTGCTGCCCCGTCACATAGGAGGCTGCGTCCGACAGCAGGAAGCAGACGGAACTCGCGTGCTCAGTCCATCTGAAGGTTCATGGGTTTGATGATGCCGGCCCAGCGCGTGGTTTCGGATGCAATGAAGGCGCCGTATTCCTCGGGGGTGGCTGAAGGGGTGGGCACCTCGCCGCGCGCCTGCATTTTTTCAATCATGTCAGGCGACTTGAGCCCGGCGATCACGGCCGCATGCAGCCTGCGCATCACCGCTGGCGGTGTGCCAGTTGGCGCCATCAGCCCAAAGTCAGCATACGAGAAGAGATCGGGATAGCCCGCTTCTTCAAAGGTCTGCACGCCTGCCGGCAGGATGGCCTGCCTTTCCTTGCCCATGGAGACCACGATGCGCAGCTTGCCCGAGTTATGCATGACGGCTGCAGTGGAAAGCCCATCGACCATGAAGTCAAGCCGACCGCCGATGACATCGATGGACGACTGAGAGGTGCCCTTGTAGTGAATCGGCGTCACCTTGATGCCCAGGGCGCGCCCCAGCCATTCGGCCACGATGTGGGTTTGTGTGCCGGTGCCCACGGTGCCGATGGTGATGCCCTCGGGCTTGGATCTGGCATAGGCGATCATGTCGGCCACTGACTTGACCGGTATCGTGGTGTTTGCGTTGATCACGTAGGGAAACTTCATGATGCCGGAGATCGGTGCGAAGTCAGCCACCTTGTAGGGGAGGTTGCGAAACAGGCTGGGGTTGGTGGCGGTCATGGTGCCGTTGGACAGCAGCAGTGTGTAGCCATCCTTGGGTGCCTTGGCCACGGTGGTTGCAGCCACGAAGCCGCCTGCGCTGGGCTTGTTGTCCACCACCACGCTCACACCCAGCGTCTTGGCCATCTCAGCAGCCAGGGTGCGCGCGCTGACGTCGGTGGAGCCGCCGGCCGCGTAGGGCACGACGATGGTGATGGTTTTGTTCGGGAAGTCCTGTGCCTGTAGCAAACCGCAGGCAGTGGACAGGGCCAGCAGCATCGCGGCGAACTTGGGTCTTCTTGATATGAGGTTCATGGGTTTGTCTCCGGCTTGTCTTTGGCGCATCAGATCCGCTGATGTCGGGTGGCTTGGGACTCTGTCATGTGGTGACTGTTTGCAGTGAGCGCCGCTGCCGCGCCGGCGTTGCGCGAGCGGTTTGCGGCCGCGGCCCCAGCCCCGCGAACAGGATGTCGCAGAACACGGCGGCGAGTTCCTCGGGCGATTTGATCTTGGGGTCGAACCATTCGGTGGTCCAGTTGATTGCCCCCATGAGAAACATGCGCGCCAGGCCTAGCTTGGCATCGTCTCGAAAATCATTGCGCTGCGCTGCCTGCGAGAAAAGGGTTTGCCAGAAATCGCCATACGTGGCGCGCAGCGCGTCGTGTTTGCGCCGCAGAGCCGGCGGTATCTGGCCCATCACGCGCCGGCCGGCAAGGGCGAAGTCGCCGTGCAGCACCATGGACCGAATATGGGTGGCGATGGCCACGCAGAAGCGTTCTCGCGGTGTGGCCTCTTGCGGTAACTGATCGAGCGCCTCGCGCACTTGTGCCATGACGCTGGTGATGGAGCGATCCAGCACGGCGTCGAGCAGCGCCTGTTTGGAGGCAAAGTGGTAGTAGAGCGCGCTGGGCTCAATGTGCGCGCGCTTGACGATGTCGCGAACGGAGGTGGCGGTGTAGCCCTTTTCGCGAAAGAGCTTGGCCGCATAGCCCAGCAGCAGTTCGCGCGAGTCTTTGGTGCGCGGCCGCGTGCCACGGGCCTTGCCGCCCGCTGCAGACGCCGCTGTGCTCACGAAAGAGTCTCTTGCGTACCGAAGATGGCCGTGACCTGGCTGGACAGCACACCGCCATTGCCATGCGCCAGAGCCAGCTTGGCGCCGGGCACCTGCCGCTGGTCAGCCTGATTCATCAGTTGCTGCACCGCTTCGACCACGGTGAACAGGCCGTACATGCCCGGATGCACGCAGGACAGGCCACCCCCGTTGGTGTTGACTGGCAGCGCGCCGCCCGGCGCGATTCGCCCGCCTTCCACAAAGCGCCCGCCCTCGCCCTTGGGGCAAAAGCCCAGGTCTTCCAGGAAGAGAATGGTGTTGATGGTGAAGGCGTCGTAGAGCTCCACCACATCGATGTCGCTGGGCTTGTAGCCAGCCTGCGCAAATGCGCGCGCGCCGGAGTCAACCGCCGCCGTGACGGTGAGGTCGGGCATGGATGCGATGTTGATGTGGGTTGTGGCTGCAGCCGCGCCCAGCAGGTAGGCCGGTATGCTGGCCAGGTCGCGCGCGCGGTCGGCACGGGTCATGACGATGGCGGCCGCGCCATCGGTGACAAGGCAGCAGTCGCGCACGGTCAGGGGGTCTGCCACCATGCGTGCACCCAGTACGTCCTGCACGCTCAGATCGCCGCGCATGAAGGCGTCGGGGTTCTTCTGGGCCCACTGGCGTGCCGCCACGGCCACTGCCGCGAGTTGTTCGCGGGTGGTGCCGTACTGATGCATGTGGCGCGATGCCGCCAGCGCGTATGCCGACACCGGCATCACCGGGCGATAAGGCGCCTCAAGATAGGGCTGCTTCATGGAGCTCACCAGCTTGCCAGCGGCGCTGCGCTGATTGCTGCCGTAGGCCACCAGCGCCACATTGCACTGGCCTGAGGCCAGGGCCAGCGCGGCCCAGATGATGTGTGTGAGAAAAGCCGATCCGCCGGTGCGGTTGTTGTCGGTGACCTTGGGGTGTATTCCCAGGTATTCGGACAGCGACAGGCCCGAGAGAAAATCTTGCGGCAGACAGACGAACAGGCCGTCCACATCTTGCGGCGTGAGATTGGCGGCCTTCAGGGCCTTGATGGCGGCATGTGCGGCCAGGTCGATCGAGTCAAAGCCCGGTGCTTCGCCAATGCCGTAGGTGGCTGCGCCAACGATGGCCGTCTGGCCGCGGGGGAATGCGTCTTTCACAGTGTGTCCTTCAGATGCGGCTCAAGCCGAGATGGGGTCGAACACCACCAGGTGCTGGTCTTGCTCGCGGGCGATGCGCGCTTTCACGCGCATGCCGATGCGCACGGCCTCGGGTGGCACGCCCTCGACGCGCGCCATCATGCGCACGCCTTCGGCCAGATCGATCAAGGCCACGTTGTAGTTGTTCGCCGGATCGCGCTGGCGCACTGCGGTAGTGGCATACACGGTACCCAGACCACTCGCTTCGACCCACTCAAGATCGGTTGCGCCGGTGCGCGGCTCGGCCACGCGCGGGTAGAACACATGGCGCCCGCTGCTGCGGCTGCGCTGGATCATGAAGCGGCCTTCGGCCAGGAAACGCAGGTAGTCCTGCTCGGGGTGAACAAGGGGGGCGGCATCGACAGCCATGGATGTATTCCTTCAGTGAACGCAGCGCCGCCACCATGCCGGCGCGAGCATCGCAGACTGTAGCGTGTCGGTGCGGCAGCGTCAATCTCCTTACTGAACGATCGTTAAGTAAGAGCCGGCCAAAAGACCCAGTTGATTTATCTGCCCAGGGCCGAGGCGGGAATGGCCTTGACCACCTCGCCCCATTTCACCAGCTCGGTCTGGGCCCGGGTGGCCAGGTCGGCGGCGCTGCCGGGCAGGGTCTGGTAGCCGCGTACTTCAAGGTACTTCTTGAAGTCGTCCGAGCGATGAATCTTGCCCAGCTCGTCGTTGATTTTGCGGGTGATATCGGCTGGCAGATTGGCCGGACCGAACAAGGCGAACCAGCCCACAATGTCGAACCCCGGCACCGTTTCGGCCACCGTTGGTACATTGGGTAGCAGCGGATGCCGGGCCGTATCGGTGGTGGCGATGACCCGTGCCTTGCCGCCGGTAATGATGGGCATGGCAGAGCCGATCACCTCGAAGGCAAAGTCAGCATGGCCACCCATGATGTCGTTCATGACTGGCGCCGCACCCTTGTATTGCACGGCGTTGAATGTGACCCCGGTGCGTTGTGAAAGCAGCAAGGCCGCCAGGTGCTGGCCGGTACCGACGCCGGCCGAGGCCGATGAGACTTCGCCGGGCCTTTGCCGTGCCCGCGCCAGCAGATCGGAAACCGAATTGAAAGGCGAAGACGGTCCCACCATCAACGCGAACGGAAATCCCGCAATGGTGCCAATGGGCGTGAAGCTCTTGACCGTGTCGTAGGGCAGCGGGCCCAGATGCGGCGCGATCGCCTGCAGTGTGTTGGCACTGGCGCCTATGGTGTAGCCGTCGGGGGCCGACTTGGCCAGGCGGTCCAGCCCGACTGAGCCGCCTGCGCCCACCACATTCTCAACCACCACCGCTTGGCCCAGCGCCTCGGCCAGCTTGGAGCCCACATGCCGCGCAAGCTGATCCGTTGGGCCGCCAGGCGCGAAGGGAACGATCAGCTTGATGGGTTTGTTTGGCCAGGCCTGGGCTTGCGCCCCGCCCACACACACCGCCAGGGCCACAGCCAGACCGGCAAGAATTTTGATGCGCACAGCTTGTCTCCAGTATTCTTGGTATGGTGGGCATCTTATCTTTGCAGGATTGCCCACGCAACGCCTGTAACTTGACCATGCTGACGCATTCCTCGCCAATGCCTACTGCCGTGACACCCGATCCTCACATCAAGGGTTTCCCCTGCGAGATGACCTTCGCGCAAGTGCTGGCCGACAAGGCGCGCCGCATTCCCGACAAGTACTTTCTGCACGACCTTCAAGACGGCCGAAAGTGGACTTACGCGCAGATCGATCGGGACAGCGCCGGCTTGGCCACCGGCCTTGCGCGCGCTGGCATCGCGTATCAGGATCATGTGGCCGTCATCATGGACAACCGCGCCGAACAATTGTTGGCCTACTTCGCGCTGGGCAAGCTGGGTGCGGTGACAGCGCCGGTGAACACTGCGGCACGCGGCGATCTGCTGGTTTATTTTCTCGCGCATGGCGACTGCAGCGCGGTGTTGGTGGAAGAGGCCTTTTTGGCGCGCGTGCTTGAAGTGGCGGACCGGCTGCCTCTGCTCAAGCGCATCTTCGTGCTGGGCGAGAAGGGCCGCTCACCTGTGCTGCCCGCGCAATCGGGCCTGCGGTTGCTTGACCTGGGCCCGATGTTGGCTTGCGAGCCGCAGCCCTTGCCCGTGATGCCACTGTTTTCGGATCTGGCCTTCTTGATGTTCACCTCGGGCACAACGGGGCCGTCCAAGGCGATCATGATGACGCAGGCGCATGCGTTCTACTGGGGTTGGGACTACGCTGTGCACCATCACTATCAGCCCGATGACATTGCTTATGTCTATCTGCCGCTCTTTCACGGCAATGGCTGGTTGTGCACCTCAATGGGCGCCCTGATGGCCGATGCGTCTGTGGCCTTGGCCAAGCGCTTCTCCGCCAGCCGCTTCTGGCAGGATGTCGCCGCATCGGGCGCCACTGTGACAAACTGCCTTGGCGCCGTGGCCTCGTTCCTGTGGGCGCAAGCGCCCAGTGCCGCCGAGCGTGAACACCGCATGCGGCGCATGGGCGTGTCACCCGTACCCGCCTTTGGCGCGGAATTCGAAAAGCGTTTTGGCGTGCGCATCATGACCGCCTACGGCCTGACCGACTATTGCATGGCTACCGCCTATAGTGCCTTGAGCCCGCGAGACAAGCTTGGCAGCTGCGGCCCTGCGCGCATGGGGGTGGAACTGCGCATTGCCGATGAACACGACATGCCCTTGCCGGCAGGGCAGGCGGGAGAGATTTTGATCCGCAGCAACAACCCTTGGGGCTCGTCTCTGGGCTACTACAAAATGGCGCAGGCTTCGCTCGATTCTCGCCGCAATCTCTGGTTTCACACGGGCGACCGTGGCCATTTGGACAGCGATGGATATCTCTACTTCAAGGACCGCATCAAGGACGCCATCCGTCGCCGTGGCGAGAACATCTCGGCCTTCGAAGTCGAAGGCGTGATCGCATCGCACCCGGCGGTGGCTGCCGTTGCGGTGTACGCGGTCAAGGCTGACGCCACCGAAGACGAAGTCGCCGCGTCCATCGTGCTGCGAGACGGCGCCGCGCTCACGGCAGAAGATCTGATGGCCCATTGCCAGAAGAACCTGGCCTATTTCATGGTGCCGCGCTATGTTGAATTTGTGTCGGCGCTGCCAATGAACCTTAGCCAGAAGATCGAGAAATACATCTTGCGCGAGCGGGCGCAGGCGCATCTGCATGAGATGTGGGACCGGGTGGCGGCCGGGATTGAGCTTGCGCGGTAAGGGGGCATCAGATTGTGCGACATTCCCTGGACACAGGGTCTTCATTCTTGACGCACTGCGTCGCCTCGGTGATACTTTTTTTTCCGCCCGCGAACGCGCATTGCGTTCGTATCTGAACCATCCTGACCCAATGAACGGAGACACCTCCCATGAAATCTGTCGGCATGCTCATCGTTTGCCTGTCCGTGGCCTGCACCTTTGCCACCGGCGCTGCGGCCAATACCGTCAAGATCACCCCGCTGGGCTCGCATGACGGCGAGTTCTGCAACAATGACCGGGCCATGGTTTTCGAAGACCCGACCGGCGTGCGCCTGGTCTATGACGTCGGCGCCTCGGTCGCCGGTGCCACCGACCCCCGGCTGGGCGATGTGCATGTCATGCTGCTCAGTCACGCCCATGGCGACCATATTGGGCAGAACAAAGCGGCCGGCCCCAATGCGGGCACCTGCGCCAGGCCCGACACCGTGACCGCAGGCCTGGCCACCAACACCGGCGAGATCACCGCCGCTAAAAACTCGGCCATCATGCTGGGCAACGACATGGCGGCGCTGATCGCCAAGAAAGTCGAGGTCATCCGCGGATCGGCCATAGTCAATTGCGCTGAATCGGGCTTGTCTCGCGACACCGTGGTGCCCTTGCAGGCACCGTGCCGCGCGGACGTGCAACTGGGCGGCAAGCGCACTTTCAAGATGGCGGGGCAGAGCAAGGGCGTGCAGGTGACCACGGTGTACGCCGAACACAGCAACAACATCAGGCGCCCCATGCTGGCCGAAAGCGCGCGCGTGCCATTGGTCGCCGATGACCTGGCTGCTTACGTGGGCCATGCCAACGGCTACATCCTGGTCTTCTCCAACGGGCTGCGGGTTTACCTCTCAGGCGACACCAGCATCATGGGCGAGATGAAAACCATCATCGGCGATTTCTACAAACCGCAGCTCACCGTACTCAACCTGGGCGCTACCACCATGCCCTCCGAGGAGGCCGCCTACGCTGCCAATACCTTGCTGCGATCTGCAGCGGTGATTCCATCGCATGCGAATGAAGCCGCCACCGAAGGCGGCAAACTCAAGGCAGGTAGCCGCACCGAAGAGTTCGTCAAGCTGGTCAAGGGCCGCAAGGTGCATCTGCCGCTGAGCGGGCGCACCATGGAATTTGATGGCAAGGGCAAATGCATGGCCGGCTGCTGAACCAGGAACATGACCAATGGCCAAGCTGATAAGCAAAATTGAGGGTGCAGTGGGTTGGGTGATTTTTTCAAACCCCACCAAGTTCAATGCAGTGTCCAACGACATGTGGCTGGCGCTACCGCCCATGCTCGCTGCGTTGGACGCGAACCCCAATGTCCGGGTGATTGTGCTCACCGGGGATGGCGACAAGAACTTCATCTCCGGTGCCGACATCTCGCAGCTTGAGGCCAGCGGCGATGCGAATCAGATCGACTTGACTCAGGCGGTGATCGATGCCTACAAAGCCCCCGGGCTTTGTAGCAAACCGGTGGTTGCCAAGATACGCGGCATCTGCATGGGCGGTGGGCTTGGCATCGCGGCCGCGTGCGATGTGCGCCTGGCATCGGACGACGCGGTGTTTCGCATGCCGGCGGCGCGGCTGGGGGCTGGCTACAACTTCACTGGCATTGCGCAGTTCGTGCATGCGGCGGGGGCAGCCAACACGGCGGACATATTCTTTTCAGCGCGCAAGTTCGACGCCGCAGAGGCCTTGCGAATGGGTTTCGTGAACCGGGTCGTGCCCACCGCAGACCTTGACCGCGAGACCGAGGCTTATTGCGAGATGGTGGCGCAGAACGCACCGTTGACCATGGCAGCGGCCAAGTTCGCGATCCGCCAGACAGGCGTTGATTCTGCCGCGCGCGACCTAGCCACCACCGAGAAAATGATAGAAGCGTGCTTTAGCAGCGACGACTACCGTGAGGGCCGCGAAGCCTTCATGCAAAAGCGCAAGGCCAATTTCACTGGCAGGTGAGCCAGTGAGCTTCAATCCACCTTCGCACCGCTTTGCTTGAGCAGCGCAGCCGAGCGCTGCCCCTCGCGCAGCGCGAACTCTCTGAACTCTGCCATGGACGCGGACGGTGCGGCGTCTTCGCCTTTGAGAGCCAGGTTTCGCTTCAGGTCGGGGTCGTTCAAGACCTTGACCGATGCAGCGTAAAGCCGCTCGGCCACCGCCGGTGGAATGTTGGCGGGCGCGAAGATGCCAAAGAAGTTCGAGATGTCGTAGCCTGGCACGCCGGACTCTGCGATGGTGGGATAGCTTGGCTCCAGCCGGAAGCGGGTGGCCGAGGTGACGGCGAGCACATCGACCTTGCCGGCCGCAACCATGGGCTTGACCGATGCCGCAGTGGAAAAAGACAGATGCACGTCGCCGGCCGCAAGCGCTGCCGATGAAGGCCCGCCGCCCTTGTAGGGCACATGGGTCAACTGCACCTTGGCCAACTCCATGAAGTGCACGGCCGCCACATGGATGATGGTGCCGGCACCGCCGGTCGAGAAGTTGTACTTGCCAGGGCTTTGCTTTGCCTTGGCCAACAAATCGGCCACACTGGTCAAGCCCGAATTCTTGTTGACCGACAGCAGCAGCGCCGCCTGCGAGATGCGGGTAATGGGAAGAAAGTCTTTCGGCTCGTAGCGTGCTGTCTTGTAGAGGTATTGGTCGCCACCAAACAGACTGGCAGATGCGAGCAACAAGGTGTAGCCATCAGCTGGTGAGCGGGCCACGCTCTCGGCGCCCATGGTGGTGCCGGCGCCGGCACGGTTCACCACCAGGATCGGTTGGCCCAACTCATTGCCCAGCGCCTCGCCATAGACGCGAGCCACCGTGTCCAGGCCGCCGCCGGGCGCGGAGCCAACCACGAGCGTGATGGGCCGCGTGGGAAACGCGCCTTGTGCCAGCGCGGCTCCATGCAAGGCCAAGAGCATTGCGACGCCCGTGCAGATTAAACGCATGAATTTGTCTCCATTTGGTTTGCTCCTGGCGCGGTGGGCGCCAGGGCTCTTGCATCGCTTGTGCGAGCCTGATGCTACGCCCGGCGTCACGGCGATGTCAATTGGCACGCACGACCACGCCTTGCATAGTGATATCCACTAGCTGTGCCTCGGGCCGTCTGCGTATGATGCTTCGACAGTTCACTCCATCGCCATTCTTCACACTCGCATGCTGCGAAGGCATGCAAGCCACCCCTAAAGGAACACCATGGCACTACCCCTGGAAGGCCTGCGCGTGCTGGATCTGACGCGTTTTCTCGCGGGCCCGTTTTGCTCGATGATTCTGGGCGACCTGGGTGCCGATGTCATCAAGGTCGAGCCCACGCCCGACGGCGAATTCGTGCGCAGGGTCGGGCCGTTCAAAGATGGGCACAGTGTTTACTTCCTCAGCGTCCACCGCAATCAGCGCAGCCTTGCCGTCAACTTTCGCGATCCGCGCGGGCTTGAGTTGCTGCGCGAGCTGGCCGACAAGGCAGACATCCTGGTCGAAAATTTCAAGCCGGGCGTGATGGCCGAAATGAACATGAGCTACGAGCAGCTTCGTGAGCGCAATCCGCGCCTGATCTTCACTTCGGTCACCGGCTTCGGGCGCGGCGGGCCCTACTCCGACTGGCCGGGTGTGGACCAGATCGCGCAGGGGATGTCGGGCCTGATGAGCGTGACCGGCCAGGAAGCCACCGGACCGACCCGCGTGGGCATACCCATTGGCGATGTGGTGGCGGGTATGTGGGGCGCGCTGGGCACGCAGGCCGCAGTGATCCAGCGCATGAGCACCGGGCGCGGCCAACTGGTGGAGACCTCGCTGCTAGGCGGCTTGATCGGCTTGCTCAATGTGCAGGCCCAGCGCGCGCTCACGCTCAACGATGTGTCCGGTGTGGTTGGCAACGATCACCCGGTCGTCTGCCCCTGCGGCGTGTTCATGGCCAGCGATGGCGCATTCAACATGGCGGTGGTCAGCCAGGACATGTGGGTCAAGCTGTGCGAGTTGCTGGATGTGCCGGATATGGTCCACGACGCGAAGTACAAGGACAACACGGCCCGCCTTGCCAACCGCGACGAACTGCGAGAGCGCCTGAACGAGAAATTTGCGGCACGTGACAAGATGGCGTGGACCCATGAGTTGATCAAACTTGGGTTGCCCGCTGGCCCCTTGTTTACCATGGACCAGGTGTTTGCCGATCCGCATGTGATTCAGACCGGCATGGTCGAAGAGATCGAACACCCCACGCTGGGTATGCTCAAGCAATTGAGCAACCCGATCCGCATGGAGGGCCTGGGGCCGCGCACGGTGCGCACCCCGCCACCGCTGCTGGGCCAACACACCGAGGAAGTGCTGCGTGACATGGGCGTGTCGCCCAGCCGCATTTCTGATCTGGCGCGCGATGGGGTGATTGCGTTTTGCGCTGAGCAAGCCAAGGTTTGATATTGAGTTGCTGTTGAGTTGATGCGATTTGAAAGGAATGGATGATGGATATCTCCGTACCCACAGTGGGCCAGACCGACGAAGATTTGCGCACCCGCCCCACCGCCTTGAACGAGCAGTTGTACAAGGGCAAGGTCGTGCTGGTCTCTGGCGGGGGCACCGGCATTGGCCGTGCCACGGCTGCGCTGTTTGCGCGCTTGGGCGCGAGCATCGTGATTTGCGGCCGCACGCAGGACAAGCTCGATTCCGCTGCGGCATTTCTAACCAGCCTGGGTGCCAAGGTTTCTACCCGTGCGATGTCGATTCGCGATCCCGATGAGGTGGCCGCGTTGATGGATTTTGTCTGGGCCGAATACGGCAGGCTGGATGTGCTGGTCAACAATGCGGGCGGCCAGTTTTCGCAGGCCACCATCGACATCCGGCCCAAGGGATGGAACGCGGTGTTGGACACCAATCTCAATGGCACTTTCTACATGATGCAGGCAGCCGCGCGGCACTGGCGCGACGCGGGGCAGCCGGGCAGCATCGTCAATGTGGTGGCGGCCATCTGGCGCGGCATGCCGCAAGTGGCGCACACATGTGCCGCGCGAGCCGGCGTGGTCTTTCTGACCAAGACCGTGGGCACCGAATGGGCGCCGCTCAATATCCGGGTCAACTGCGTGGCGCCTGGCACCATTCGCTCTGAAGGCTTTGGCAACTATTCGCCGCAGGGGCGCGCCACTTTCAATCAGGCCAATCCAATGCTGCGCGCCGGCCATCCGTGGGACATAGCTGAGGCGATTGCCTATCTGGGCAGCGATGCGGCCAATTTTGTCACCGGAGAAACCTTGAACGTGGACGGCGGCGGCCAGAACTGGGGTGACCCCTGGTTCATCGGGCGACCGCCTTACTTTGAGCTTGACTACGAATCCACGCGGCTC
Source organism: Comamonadaceae bacterium (assembly GCA_947476285.1). GTDB lineage: Bacteria > Pseudomonadota > Gammaproteobacteria > Burkholderiales > Burkholderiaceae_C > Ramlibacter. Next base: position 19,808 of record CANJPU010000023.1, read on the forward strand.
GATCCCGCGCCCGAGGTCGTGGGCTGATGACAGGTACTCGGCCACATGTTCAGCGTGAACGGAACAGAGCGGGATGACGCCCCAACCTGACCCGCCGCCCCCGCTTCGCATCCTGCGCTACGTCGTTCCCATGACCTTGGTGCAGATCGCCTACTCGGGTGCGCGTGTGGGCCTGAGTCTGGACGCAATCCACCTGGGCGCCTCGGGTCTGCAGGTGGGCATGCTGATCAGCCTCTTGTCGGTGTTACCGATGTTTTTGTCGGTGCAGGTCGGCCGGCTGTCAGACCGCGTCGGATATTTCATGCCGGTGCTGGTTTCAGCGGGGCTGGCTACCGGTGGCTGTGTGCTGCTGTTCTTCATGCAAAGCCTGACATGGCTTTTCGTGGCCAGCGTTGCCATCGGCTGCGGCTGGATGGGTGTGCACATTGCAATGACCAATGCCGTGGGTGGGCAGGCTACTCCCGAGCAGCGCACGCGCGCCTACAACATGGTGGCCCTGGGATACGCGATGTCAAATGTGGCCGGGCCGATTGTGACCGGCTTCGCCATTGACGCGTTTGGGCACGGGTGGGCATTTGCGCTGCTGGCGATTTTGCCGGCAACGGCCATTGTCATTGTGTTGAGTGTGCCCTCGAAAGCAAGGCCGCCCGCAGCCGCACCGGCTGTTGCGCAGAGCCACAGGGCGCTAGACCTGCTGCACCATCCGCAATTGCGATGGGCACTCATTGTCAGCGGCCTGATCTCCATGTCTTGGGACATGTTCACTTTCGTGATGCCGGTCGAAGGCGCGCGCAATGGCTTGTCCGCATCGGTCATCGGATTGATCATGTCTTCCTTTGGGGTGGGCACCTTCACCATTCGGCTGTTTCTGTCGCGACTCGTTCGGGTGTCTGGCGAATGGAAGGTGCTGGCATTTTTCATGCTGTTGGTGGCCCTGTGCTACGCGCTGCTGCCGTTGACGCAGATCGTGTCGCTGCTGATCGGCCTGGCTTTCATTCTTGGCCTGGGCCTGGGTGCCACCACACCCATCGTGATGAGTCTGGTGCACACTGCCGCGCCTGAAGGGCGCAGCGGCGAAGCCTTGGGCGTGCGCTCCACCATCATGAGCACCAGCCAGACCGTCCTGCCCCTGTTGGCCGGCGTCATCATGTCCACAGTGGGCGCGGGCGCGATGTTCTGGCTGTTCGCCTTGCTGCTCGCGGTGTGCGCCGCCCGTGTGCTGCGTCAGCAAAGGGCCGATGATGCATCCTGAGTTTCCAGATAATCCGAGGAGAAAAGAGTGACACAAGCAGCTTCCAGCAATCCACGTCCCGGACCGTTGAATGGTTTTCGCGTGATCGAATTCGCAGGCATCGGCCCGCCGGACATGACAGCCATGCTGCTTGCCGACATGGGCGCCAATGTGCTGCGGCTCGAACGCAAAGAGCCAGTCGAGCTGGGCATACCGCGTGCGCCAAAATTCGATCTGCTCAAGCGCAGCCGCAAGGCAATCGCCCTTAATCTGAAGCAGGCTGCGCACAAAGAGCTGGCGCTTGAGTTTGTCTCGCAGGCTGATGCATTGATAGAAGGCTTTCGCCCCGGTGCGATGGAGCGGCTGGGCCTGGGGCCCGATGCATGCCTGGCTCGCAACCCGCGCCTGGTCTATGGGCGCATGACCGGCTGGGGCCAGAGCGGCCCGCTGTCGCAGGGCGCTGGCCATGACATCAATTACATCGCGCTGACTGGCGCGCTGGCGGCAATGGGCCGGCGCGATCAGCCGCCCACCATACCGTTCAACATCGTCGGAGACATAGGCGGGGGCGCGCTCTACCTGGCATTGGGCATGCTGGCTGCCATGCTGGAGGCTGGCAAGTCGGGCAAGGGACAAGTGGTGGACGCGGCCATCGTGGATGGTGCGGCATCGCTCATGACCATGATGTACGGCTTGCATGCGGCCGGCATCGTCAAGGCCGAGCACGGCACCAACGCGATGGATGGTGGCGCGCCTTTCTACGATGCTTATCAGTGCGCCGACGACAAGTGGGTGGCCGTGGGGACGATAGAGGCCAGGTTCTATGCCGAGTTGCTGCGTTTGCTTGAAATCGACCCGGCGCAAATGGGCGCGCAGAACGACAGGTCGCGCTGGGACGCGCAAAAGGCGATGCTGGCCGCGCGCTTCAAGTGCAAGACGCGTGCGCAGTGGTGCGAGATTCTGGAAGGCTCCGATGCCTGCTTCGCGCCAATTCTGGATTTCACCGAAGCACCCAATCACCCCCACATGAAAGCCAGGGGCGTGTTCGTGCAAGTCGACGGCGTGGTGCAGCCGGCCGCGGCGCCGCGCTTCTCGCGCACACCGGCTGGCAATCCGACTTCCTATGTGCCGTCGGCGCTGGGGCGGATTGAAGAGGCGCTGCAGGGTTGGGTGCAAGACGGTGAGATGGCGCGCTATCGGGGCGTGATCACCGCGCCATGAGGCCGGGTCAATCGATCTTCGCGCCGGACTCTTTCACCACTTTGTCCCAGCGCGCGATCTCTGCACGCAGGTTGGCCTTGAGCTCATCGATGGTGCCGCCGCCGGGCACCAATGCGAGCTTCTGGTAGACGTCCTGTACCTGCTTGTCGGCCACTGCACGGGTGATGATCTGATGCAGTTTGTCCAGGATGGGCTGCGGCGTGGCTGCGGGGGCGTAGATCGCATACCAGACGCCCGAGGTATAGCCGGGCACGCCTTGTTCGGCAATGGTGGGCACATCAAAGCCGGGCACTCGCTTGTTGCTGGCCATGCCGATCATGCGCACGCGCCCCGAGGCGATGTGCTGCGCGAAGTTGGACGGCGGGCTGAGCATCAACTGAATGTCGCCGGCCAGCATGGCCGTGAGAGTCTGCGCACCGCCCTTGTAGGGAATGTGCAGCATGTTGGTGCCCGTCATCGACTTGAACAGTTCCATGCCAAGGTGCACCGCGCCGCCGTTGCCCGATGAGCCGAAGCTGAGCTTGCCTGGGTTGGCGCGCGCATAGGCCAGCAGTTCCGGTATGGTCTTGAATGGCAGGGCGGTGCTGACCACGATGGAGAAGGGCTGATCGCCTATGTAGGCCACCGGCGTCAAGTCGCGCAAGGCGTCGTAGCCCAGGTTCTTGTGCAGGGCCGGGCTGATGGCCAGGCTGCTGGTGGCCAGCAGCAAGGTGTAGCCGTCGGGCTTGGACTTGGCGACAAAATCAGACCCAATGTTGGTGCCAGCGCCCGGCTTGTAATCGGTGATCACCGATTGACCGAGCAACTCCTGCAGCTTGAGCGACAAGGGCCGAAGCACAGGATCGACCGAGCCACCCGGCGTATAGGGGTTGATCACGCGCACAGGTCGGTTGGGGTATTCGCCCTCTTGGGCGAATACGGAGGCACCGGTCATCGCGGCGGCGGCGGCGAGCAAGCTGCGTCGGGTGAAGGCCAATGCTGTCTCCTTGGGGTTTGCGCACATCACGATAACAACAATTTCAAGACCCTGCGGCTTCGTGCCCAATCACGCGCAGCGGCTGGCCGTCCAGCCAGGCTCGGATGTCCTGCACGATCTGCGTGAAGAACATCTGGTAGGCGGCCTCGGTGACATAGCCGATGTGGGGCGTGATCACCACATTGGGCAGGGTGCGCAGCGGATGGGCTGGGGCAAGGGGCTCGACATCGAACACATCCAGGCCGGCGCCGGCGATGCTGCCCGCGCGCAGCGCATCGACCAGTGCTGCCTCATCGACCAGCGGGCCGCGTGAGGTGTTGAGCAAGTAGGCGCTGGGTTTCATCTGGCGCAGCTCGGCGGCGCCCACGATGTGATGCGTGCGCTCGGACAGGCGCAAGTGCAGGCTGATGAAATCGGATTCGTGCAGCAACTGCTCTTTGCTCACATAGGTGGCGCCGGCCAGCTGCGCGCGCTCGGGTGTGAGGTTTTGGCTCCAGGCCAGGACCTTCATGCCAAAGGCATTGGCCACCGTGGCCACCCGCGTACCGATGGTGCCCAGGCCCAGCAGCCCCAGCGTGCGCTTGCGCAAGTCTGTGCCAACGCCGGTCTGCCAGCCGCCGGCACGTACCGACGCAGCCTCTTTGTCGTAGTGCCGCGCCAGGGCCAGCAGCAGCAGCCAGGTGAGTTCGGGTGTGCCCGACTGAATGGACTGCGTGCCGCACACGGTGATGCCACGCGCGCTGGCATGGGCTGAGTCGAGCACGGCGTTCCACATGGCTGTGGTGACAATCAGGCGGAGCCGGGGCAGGGCGTCAATCACCCGGGCGGGAAACGGCGTGCGCTCGCGCATCAGGCAGACGATGTCAAAGGGCTGCAGCCTTTCGATCAGCGCGGCCTCGTCATGCAAATGGTCGGCGAAGACGGTGACTTCGACATCGTCTTGCACCTGCTGCCAAGGGCCGTAGCGCAGCGCAGCGCCTTGGTAGTCGTCGAGCACGGCGGCCCGTAGTTTTTGCGTGGGGCTGCTCATGCGAGTTTCACCACGCCCTGGTCGGCCAGGGTCTGAACCTCTTGCGCGCTGTAGCCGTTTTCCATCAGCACCTCCTGTGTGTGTTGGCCCAGAGTGGGCGCCGGGCCAGCAGGCGTGGCATCGCCGTGCGGTCCGCCGTCGCGCACCGGGAAAGACGGCACGCGCAGCAAGCCCTCGGTCGGGTGCTGCGCCGTGTGCCAGAACCCGACATCGTCCAGATGCTCATCGGCCACCAGGTCTTCCAATGTGTTGACCGGGCCGAAGGGCACATCATGTCGGGTGAATAGCTCCACCCATTGCGCTGTGGTGCGCGTGGGCAGGGTCTCGCTCACCACCAGGTACAAGGCCTCGATGTTGCGTGAGCGGCCGGCAGGGTCGGCAAAACGCGGATCGGTGAGCACATCAGGGCGGCCCACCACGGTGAAGAACTTGCGCCACTGGCTTTCGCTGTGCGGCATCACCGCCAGGTAGCCGTCGCTGGTGCGGTGCGGGCGTCGATACGAAGTGAGCAGGCGGGTGTAGCCGGAGCTGGCCTTGGGCTCTTGCCAGGTCAGGCCGTTGAGGTGCTCAATGCTCACGAAATGCGTCATGGTCTCCAGCATGGGCACTTCAAGCTGCCGGCCCTTGCCATTACGCATGCGCTCCATCACCGCGCCCATGATGCCCAGCGCCACAAAGAGGGCGGTGGTCTTGTCGGCGATGATGGTGGGCGCATAGGTGGGCACGCCATCCACCCGGGCCTTGAGGGCGGCGATGCCGCTGCCGGCCTGAATGATGTCGTCGTAGGCAGGGCGCTTGGCCCCACGCCCGGCGGCGCCGTAGCCGTAGGTGGCGCAGTAAATCAGGTTTTCGTTGACAGCGCGCAGGCTGTCGTAGCCTATGCCCAGGCGCTGCGCAGAATCAAAGCGCATGTTGTGCAAAAAGACATCGGTCTGGCTGATCATGCGCTTGACGGCCTGAATTGCCGCGCCTTGGCGCAAGTCCATGCAGACGCTGCGTTTGCCACGATTGCAGTTGAGAAACAAGGCGGCCATGCCGGCATGCTCGGCATGCCCCAGGCTGCGGGTGCTGTCGCCCTTGAAGGACTCGATCTTGATGACGGATGCGCCCATGTCGGCCATCAATTGCGCTGCATAGGGCGCCAGCACCACGCTGCCGACCTCGATGACCCGGATACCGGCCAGTGGCTTCAAACTTTGTCTCCAGGAATATGAGTTCTCGACGTCGATACCACAAGGGCCGCACGGTCTGCTGTCGGTCTGCGTGACACTGCGAAGAATTCTACATAGAATTTCATTTGCGCTTGTTCCTTTGTCCATAGACAATTCACCCACTGATGTCTTGCACTCATTTCCCAATCGGGCCGACATGGCGACCATGAGCGGCCCCGCGCAAGAAGACGCGGCGCGGCTCGAAGTCTTCCGGCAAGAGGTGCGTGCTTTCATAGCCGAGAACCTGCCCGAAGAGTTGCGCGCCCGCGTTGAGCGCGGCTACGATCTTCTCAGCCGAGATGACCACAGCTTTTGGCAAAAGAAACTCTACGATCGCGGCTGGGCTGCACCGGCCTGGCCTGTCCAATATGGCGGCACCGGCTGGAGCGCCGCCATGCGCCAGGTGTTCGAGGACGAATGCGGCCGCGCCTCCTGTCCGCGCACCCAGCCGCAGGGGGTCAAGATGATCGGCCCCATCATCTTCACCCATGGCACGCCGGCGCAGAAAGAGCGCTTTCTTCAGCCGATTTTGAAATCCGACGAGTGGTGGTGCCAGGGCTACTCCGAGCCGGGCGCTGGCTCTGATCTGGCCGCGTTGTCCACCCGCGCTGTGGCCGAAGGCGGGCACTATCGGGTCAACGGCCAGAAGATCTGGACCACACTGGCGCACTGGGCCGACTGGATGTTCTGCCTGGTGCGCACCGATTCAAGCGGGCGGCGCCAAGAGGGCATCACCTTCTTGCTGATCGACATGAAAAGCCCGGGCATCACCGTGCGGCCCATTGTCTCGCTGGACCTGGCCCACCATTTCAACGAAGTGTTTTTCCAGGATGTGATGGTGCCCATGGAAAACCGCATCGGTGAGGAAGGCCGTGGCTGGACTTATGCCAAGGCTTTGCTGGGCCATGAGAGAGTGGCCATCACCGAGCACGGGCGTGCCCATGAGCGGCTGGACCGCCTCAAGCGCATCGCCCGCGAGGCGCGCATCAATGGCAATGAACTGATCGACGATGCGGCCTTTCGCGCGCAGTTGGCACAGGTGGAGATCGAGCTCATGGCGGCGCAGGCCACCACGCTGCGCCTGCTGGAAGGGCAGGCGAGCCCTGCGCTGTCTTCCGTGCTCAAGCTGCGCAGCTCGGAGATCACCCAGCGCCTCTCGCGCATGAATCTGGATGCGCTGGGGCCTCATGCCTTGCGCTTTGATCTGGAGCAGGCTGAGCAAGGCCCGTCCCAGGGCGACCCTTTGCCATCGTTTGCCATAGGCCGCGGTGTCGAGTATTTGCGCTGGCGGGCGCTCACCGTGGCTGGCGGCACCAGTGAGATCCAGCGCAACATCATCGCCAAGATGATTTTTGGCGACTGAGGCAGACCGACATAGCCGCCATGCAATTCGCATTGACGCAAGAGCAGACCCAGTTGCAGGACGGTGTGCAGCGCTTCGTGCGCGAGCACTATGGCCTGCAAGCCTGGCGCCTGGCTGCCCGACAGGCGCCGGGCTTTCGTGAGGCGCTGTGGCGCCAGATGGCCGATATGGGCTGGCTTGCAGTGGGCATCTCGCAAGCGCATGGCGGCCTGGGCATGGGTGCGCGTGAGTTGGGCGTGGTCATGGAAAACCTGGGCGCCGGCCTGGTGCTAGAGCCTTACTTCAGCAGCGCCGTGCTGGGTGCGAAGCTGCTGCAAACTGCCGGCAGCGACGCGCAGTGCCGCGAGATGCTGCCCCAGGTAGCCGACGGCTCGTTGCGCCTGACCCTGGCCCTGCATGAGCCTGGCATGCGCTACGACTGGACGCGTGCGAATCTGCAGGCGCATGCCGATGGCGATGGCTGGAGGCTTTCTGGCGAAAAGTCTGCGGTGCTGGATGGGCCCAGCGCGCAGCGCCTGCTGGTGGTGGCGCGTGCAAGTGAGGGCTTGGCATTATTCTGTGTGGACGCTGAGGCGCAGGGGCTGCGGCGCAAGGACTACCCCACGGTGGACGAGCGGCGCTGCTCTGACTTTGTGTTCGATCAGGTGCGCGTTGGCGCGGGCCAGCGGCTTGCGGCGCAAGGCGATGCGCAGGCGGCGGTGCAAGAAGCGATCGACTGGTCGGTGGTGGCCCTGGGCGCCGAAGCGATGGGCGCGATGTCGGTGCTGCTGCAAAGCACGGTGGACTATCTCAAGACCCGTAAGCAGTTTGGCCGGCCCTTGAGCGAATTCCAGGCGCTGCGCCACCGGGTGGCCGACATGCTGATGGCCATTGAGCAGACCCGCTCGCTGGTGGACTCAGCGGCCATGGCGCTGGACGCACAATCATCCGATGCCAGCGCCAGAGCATCCGCCGCCAAAGTGCAAGCCGGCCAGGCCGGCCGATTCGTCGGGGAAAGTGCGGTGCAACTGCACGGGGGCATCGGCATGACAGATGAATTGCATCTGGGCCACTACGTCAAGCGCCTCATGGCCATCGACTTCCTGCTGGGCGACTCGGCCTATCACCTGCAGCGCTTCGCAGGTCTTGATCGGGAGTTTTCTGCACTCCCCGGTGCCACGCCGCGATAAGGGCTTGTGCTTTGTTCGCTAGCGCACAGAAGCCGGTGCCTGGCTGCCTCACACTCAATCTGTCTAGTTTCAACAGCTTGAGCAACAGGAGCAGCCAAATGAACCCAATCAAAATCGTGGGAATCGTACTGATCGTGGGAGGCGTTCTTGGACTGATGTACGGCGGTTTCAGCTTTACCAAGGAAACCCATCAGGCCAAGCTTGGCCCGATCGAGCTGTCGGTACAGGAAAAGAAGTCGGTGGACATCCCGACTTGGGCCGGCGTGGCCGGCATCGTGATCGGCGGGGCCTTGCTGTTGTTTGGCAAGGGCCGCAGCTAAGCGGCATCGCCGCCGTCAACTAGGAATCAGTAACCACCCGAAGTGGTGGGGGTGTTGTTCCTGTTGGTGCCGGCCTTCTGGTCCGCACCCGGGCCCCCCGGCGCGGCGCAGCCGCAAAGAACCAGAGCGAATGACAGGCTGATCAACAAGGTGATTTTTCTCATGGAAGAAACTCCTGGTGGGTTGCGCAAGGGCTGGGCATCGCGATTGGACTCAATCGAGTTGGGCGCCTGAGTCTTTCACGATCTTTGCCCAGCGTACCAGATCTTCGCGCAACAGGCTGGCCAGTTGCTCGGGTGTGCTGGGTGCTGATTCGACGCCCAGGCCGGCCAGGCGCTCTTTCATGTCGGCTGTGCCCATGATTTTTGCAATCTCGCTGTGCAGTTTGTTGATCACATCCCTGGGGGTGCCCGATGGCACAAACAAGCCGTACCACGCGTTCGCGTACAGGCCGGGGATGGTTTCTGCCAGCGTGGGCTGATCTGGCGCAAGCTGTGTGCGCTTTTCGGTGCACACGCCCAGCGTGCGCAACTGACCTGATTTCACGAAAGGCATCAGGCCGGCCAGACTGCCGAAGGTGATTTGCGCCTGGCCCGCGATCACGTCGGTGGCGGCTGCTGCGGCGCCGCGGTAAGGCACGTGCACGATGTCGATGCCCGCCGCAGTCTTGAGCATCTCGCCCAGCATGTGATTGACCGTGCCGTTGCCCGCCGATGCGTAGTTGATCCTTCCCGGCTGCGCCTTGGCCAAGGCCACCAGATCATTTAGGTTCTTCACCGGCAGCGCGGTGTTGGCCGCCAGCATGTATGGCGCGACACCCACCACCATCACCGGGTCAAAATCCTTGACCGGGTCGAAGGGAACCTTGCGGTAGAGAAACGGGTTGATGGTTTGCGCGCTCTGGGCATTGAGCAGCAGGGTGTGCCCGTCTTTGGGCTGGCGCGCGACATAGGTGGTGCCTACGTTGCCACCCGCGCCTTGCCGGTTCTCCACGATGACCGCGCCGCCTAGGCTGGCCGCCAGCTTTTGAGCCAACGCCCTGCCGATGACATCGTTGGCGCCGCCCGGAGCTTGCGGCACAACAATGGTGACAACTTTGGTGGGATAGGGATCGGCCGCGCGTGCTGCGCCGCTCCACAGGGCGGGCGCCGCCAGCGATGCGCCGCCGATGATGATGTCTCGCCTGGAAGGCATAAGCGTCTCCTGCCTTGTGAATTGGGGAATAGGTGAATAGAGTAACCCAATTCGAGCCTGTACAGTTGTCTGCAGTGCCCGTAACTGCCTTGTCATTCACCCTGTTATTCCAAGGAGCCTGAAGCGATGTCGACACCCCAATCCATTGGCGCACAGCCGCGCCAGGCCAGCTTGTTGCTCCGGTGTCCGCTTCGCCTGGGGCTGGCGGCGGAGCTAACGAATTTGGTGTACACGCAGGGTGGGGCAATCCAGTATCACGACCAGAACGTCGATCCTGACTCGCGCCACTACTACACCTGTCTCAAGTGGGATGCATCGGGCATGAAGGTCTCTGACCAGGGCATGCAGGAGCGGCTGCACACCATGATTGGCAGCGGCCCTGACATCGAATGGTCGGTGCGCTATTCGGACCAGCCCATGCGCATGGCGATCTTCGTCTCCAAGGACCCCTGGTGCCTGTACGACATCCTGGCGCGCAGCCACTCGGGCGAGTGGAATGTGCAGGTGCCGCTCATCATCGGCAACCATGCCGACATGGCGCCCATCGCCGAGCGCTTCGGCATCCCATTCCGGCTGTTCGCGATCAACAAGGAAAACAAAGAAGAAATCGAGACGCAGCAACTGGCCTTGCTCAAGAGCGAAGGCATCGACTTTGTCGTGCTGGCCCGCTACATGCAGATTCTGAGCGGCCGTTTCGTGCAGGCCTACCCCAGCCGTGTCATCAACATTCACCACGCCTTTTTGCCGGCGTTTCCTGGGGCCAGGCCCTATCACTCGGCCCGTGAGCGCGGGGTCAAGATGATTGGCGCGACCAGCCACTATGTGACCGAGACTCTGGACGCAGGCCCCATCATCGAGCAGGACGTGCTGCGCGTGAGCCACCGCCACAGCGTGCAAGACCTGGTGCGCTTTGGCCGCGATCTGGAGAAGATCGTGCTCTCGCGTGCGATCTGGAGCCACATTCAGCGCAAAATCATTGTTCATAACGGGCGCACCGTGGTGTTCGATTGACAAGGCCGTCCGCACCATTGCCGGCATGGGCCGGGGACGCGAAAGGCGGCGTCGTCTCCGGCGCCGTTGCCATCCCTCTGGCCATGGGCTATGGCATGTTCGCCTTCGTCTCGCTGGGGGATGATTTTTTTGCCACTGGCGTGCTGGCCGGCATGTGGAGCGCGCTGATCGTGGGGCTGGTTTGTGTGCTGGCGGGCAATCGATCGATCACGGTGTATGCGCCGCGCATCACAACCACGTTCTACCTCGGCTCGGTCTTGTTCGGGCTGGCGCAGTCGCGGCTTGGGCCTTTGCAAGAGGGCGGGGTGCCGGCTGTGTTGGCGGCGTTCTTTGCCATCGTTTTCCTGGGCGGGCTGTTCCAGGCTTTGTTTGGCTTGATGCGCCTGGGCACGCTGATCAAGTTCACGCCGCATCCGGTGATGGCGGGTTTTCAGAATGCAGCCGCGCTCTTGCTGCTGCTGGTGCAGACGGGCAATGTGCTGGGCTTTGAGCGCAATGTGGCCTTTGGCTCCGTGCCCGATCACTTGGGCGAGGCCAAGCCGCTCAGCCTGCTTGTGGCGGGTGCTTGCATGTTGGTGATGCTGCAGTCCAAACGCTGGTTGCCGCGTGTGCCGCCGCTGCTGTGCGGTCTGGCCGCTGGCACTGCCTGCTACTACCTGCTGGTCGCGTTCGGGCTGGGGCATCAACTGGGGCCGGTGATAGGCCAGGTGCCATCGGGCCTGCCCCATCCCGTGGCAGCGGGCGAGTTGATGGCATTGGCATCGCAGCCTGGTCTGGCTACTTTGGTCTGGGTCGTGGTGTCCGCTGCTCTGGGCCTGGCCTTCATCGCATCGGTGGACGCATTGTTGTGCGAAGGCCTGCTCAAAGGCGAGAGGGGCACTGCGCGCGGCAGCAATGCGCAATTGGTGCGGCTGGGCGTGGGCAATATGTTTGCTGCGGGCTTTGGTGGCATCACCTCTGGCGTGAATCTGGGGCCCAGTGCGGTCAATCGATCCATGGGCGCGACCAGTGCTCGGTCGGTGCTGGTGAACGCCGCTGTCATGCTGCTCACCTTGTTATTGCTGATGCCGGTTTTGGGCGGTTTGCCGCGGGCGGCATTGTCGGGTGTCATCGTGGTGGTGGCGCTGCAGCACTTTGACCCATGGACGATGCAACTGCTGCGGCGTCTGGGCCGGCGGCCATCGCGCGGGCGCGCACACTTGCTGCGCGAGCTGTCGGTGGTGCTGGCGGTGGCGCTCTTGTCGGTGGTGCTGAACATCGTGGCGGCGGTCTTCATCGGCGTCCTGATTGCGGTCGGCTTGTTTCTGCTGCGCATGAGTCGCTCGGCAGTGCGGCGCAGCTATCGCTGCGACACGGTGCGCTCACGCAAGACGCGCGATGCAGCGCGAATGGCCTTGCTGGCCGAACACGGTCAGCGCATTCTGGTCTTCGAGCTGGAGGGACCGATCTTCTTTGGCAGCGCCGAGCGCCTGGCCAGCCAGGTGCACAGTGCCTGCGTCGACGGCACCAGCGATGTCATTCTGGATTTTCGCCGAGTCAACGACATTGACAGCACGGGCGCCAGGGTGGTGCAGCAACTTTATGAGAGCCTGGTGCAAGAAGGCCTGCGCGTGGGCTTTTGCGGCTTGCGCCAGCACACTGCGTGGAGCGAGCGTATCGAAGACCTGGGCTTGCTGGGCGACATGCATGCATCGCGCCAGTTTCCCGATGTGGACCGGGCGATAGAGGATGCCGAGGACGCGTTGCTGGCCAGCCTGCCCGATGCCGGCGTGCATTTGCAGGAAGTGCCGTTCGAGTCACTTGACCTGCTGCATGGGCTCACCCGCGATGAATGCGAGACCGTGCGCCGCTTTCTCTCGCTGCGGCAGTTCGCGGCCGGTGAAGTTGTCTTTCAGGAGGGCGATCCGGGCACCGAAGTCTTCGTCATCGCCAGCGGCCGTGCCAGCGTGGAAATGCGCCTGGGCGAAGCCCCCGCCATCCGCCTGGCCACCTTCGCCGCAGGCACCACCTTTGGCGAGCTTGCCATCCTGGACCAGCAGCCGCGTTCGGCAAGCATCGTCGCGGACGGCGCTCTGACTTGCTGGGTTCTGAGCGAGCAAAGCTTTGAGAAGATGAAAGCGCAGGCGCCCACGGTGGCCATTCAATTACTGGTCAACCTGGGGCGCGAACTGAGCCAGCGCATACGGCGCGCCAATCAGATGCTCAATCAGTTTGCTTCCTGAGTGGACATTCTCATCGCACAATCGGGCGATGTTCCGTCGTTGTTCCGCCTCCACAGCAATCCGGGTTGAGCTTGTCTTGCTGTGTCTGCTGCTGTCCGGGTGCGGCGACTCCGGCGCCATGTTCACCCTGTACCGCGGCAGCGCCACCGACCCGGCTACCCGAATGCACGTCTCGTCTTTCGACGCGGACACATCGGCCGCCTACAACGAGCAAAGCTGCCTGCTTGCCAAAGAGCACTTCGAGAAGCAGAACACCAAAGGACTCAGGTACTGGTGCGAACCAGGGCCTTACCGCAGCTAGGGCTACGCAGGGTAAACCTGCTGCCCTGTGATTGTCGAATAGCCCAAAATAGTGGCACGATAGCGCCTGCCGCCACGGCGTGCCTGCCCGGCCGGGCATTGGGCACTCTTGGGCACTCTTTCTTTGGCGCGGCACATGCAACAGGAGCATTAATCCATGGGAATGACAATGGTCGAGAAGATCCTCGCGCGGGCGAGCGGTCTGGCGTCGGTGGCGCCGGGTGATGTGGTCACCGTGAACGTGGGCACGGCAGTGGTGATCGATCAGAACTTCATGCACAACCGAATGCGTGAACCCAAGAAAGTCTGGGACCCAGACAAAATCACCATCATGCTCGACCACATCGCGCCGGCCGACAGCATCATGCGTGCCAGCATGCACAAGGGCGCGCGGCGCTTCGCGGACAAGCAGGGCATCACCCGGTTTCACGACATCAACGCCGGGCTGGGCATTGCCCATCAACTGGTCTCCGATCATGGCTACGCATTGCCCGGCACAGTGCTCGCATGCGTGGATTCACACACTTGCAGCGCCGGTGCATTCAATTGCGCGGCGCGGGGCGTCGGGCATCCCGAGATGGCCTACATCATCGCCACAGGCCAGACCTGGTTCCCGGTGGTGCAGACCATCCGCTACGAGCTCACCTCCAAACTGGCGCCTGCGCTCAATGCCAAGGACATCATCTTGCATATCGCCAATGAGTATGGCGATCATGCGATGCGCAATGTGGAGTTTGTCGGCCCGGGCGTGCGCAACATGAGCATGAATTCGCGCCGCACACTGGCCACCATGTGTGCCGAGATCAGCGCGGAGTTCGCGGTGTTCGAAGCCGACGATCTGTGCATCGCGCATGTGCGCGAACGCAACCCCGGCGCCGAGTTCGAGCCGCAATTTGCCGACGCGGACGCAACCTATGCGGAGAAACGAACAGTCGACCTCGGCGCGATCGAGCCGCTGGTGGCCTACCCCGACACCATCGTGCGCAACTCCAAGCCGGTGGCCCATGCCCGCGGCGTTCGCGTCGATCAAGCATTCATCGGCTCTTGCGCCAACGGCACGCTTGATGATTTTGAAATCGCGGCGCGCATCGTCAAGGGTCGCAAGGTCGCCAAATCCACCCGGCTCATCTTGACGCCTGCCTCCCAGGGCGTGTTTCTGGAAGCAGTCAAACGCGGCTACGTGGAGACCTTGATGAGTGCGGGCGCGGTTGTGACCAACTCCACCTGCGGCGCTTGCTGCGGCTACAGCAACGGTGTGCTGGCGCCGGGCGAAGTGTGCATCACCGCCAGCACCCGCAACTACAAGGGCAGGATGGGAAGCTCGGAGGCGCAGATCTATCTTGCATCACCCGCCACCGTTGCCGCGTCTGCTGTGTGCGGCACGATTACCGATCCACGTGAGCTTCTGTAAGGGGAGAATTCCATATGCAATTCAAAGCCAGAACCTGGAAATTCGGCGACAACATCAACACCGATCTCATCTTGCCGGGCTTTGCGATGCTCAAGCCGATGCAAGAGCAGGCGAAGTACGCCTTCCACGCCAATCGGCCGGGCTGGGTGGACATGGTCAAGCAAGGCGACATCGTGGTGGGCGGCTCGAACTTCGGCACCGGCTCGGGCCGACCGGGCGCACGCTCACTGAAGGTGTGCGGCGTCTCCTGTCTGGTGGCTGATTCGATCAACGGGCTGTTCTTTCGCAACTGCGTCAACTATGGCTTGTTCGCGATGGAATGCCCTGGCGTGTCCGGCGCATTCACCGAGGGCGATGTGATGGAGGTCGACTTCGACGCATTCAAGGTCACCAATGTCACCACCGGTGTCCAACTGCAGGGCCAGCGCTTCCCGCAAATGCTGCGGGACATCATGAATGCTGGCGGCATTTATCCGCTGATGGAAGCCAGGGGATTATTGGCCGAGCCCAATCCAGAAACCGCCTGAGTTTGATCGCCTGAATTCGATCGCCCTATTTGCAGGAGACACATCAAATGGATGAAAGATTGCGCTGGCTCGCACAGCCGTCTGGACTTGACCGCCGCAGCATGCTGCGGCTTTGCGCGGCCACTGCTGCATCGCTCGGTCTGCCCGGTGCCAAAGCGCAAACCAGCGCCGCCTATCCGAATCGATCGATTCGCTTTGTGCTGCCCGCAGCGCCCGGCGGTACGGGTGACGCGCTGGCCAGGGTGATTGCACAGGAGCTTGCAAAGAATGTCGGTCAATCGGTGGTGATTGACAACCGCACCGGCGCAGCCGGTATCGTGGGCACTGAATTGGCCGCAAACTCTGCGCCCGACGGCTACTCGGTGCTGGTGGGAACAGCAGGCGCGATGGTGGTCAACCCGAGTCTTTACAAGAAGCTCCCATACGACTCCGTCAAGAGCTTCGAGCCGGTGGCGATCATGGCCTTCTCCCCCTTGATGCTGATCGCCAATCCGTCGCTTCCGGTCAAGACAATTGGTGACCTGATCGCATTGGCAAAGTCCAAGCCGGGGCAACTGACCTATGCCTCCGCCGGCAGCGGAAGCACGCCGCACCTGGCTGGCGAACTGTTTCGCCTGATGACAGGTGTGGATATGCTGCACGTGCCCTACAAAGGCAGTACGCCGGGCGTCACGGCGGTCATGTCGGGTGAAGCGTCGGTCATGTTCACCGGCATCTCGTCTTGCATCGGGCAGGTCAAGGCCGGCAAGCTGCGTGGTGTGTCGGTCAACGGTGTCAAGCGTTCCTTGGCCCTGCCCGATGTGCCCACCGCGAGCGAGTCCGGCCTGCCGGGCTTTGTGGCCGATTTTTGGTATGGCGCGTTTGTGCCTGCAGGAACGCCGCGTGCCATCGTCACCACGCTCAATACCGAGGTGAACAAGATTCTTAACCTGGCCGAGATCAAGGACAAGCTGGTCAATCTCGGAATCGAGCCGGGCGGCGGCACTGCCGAGCAGTTGGGCGAAACCGTGCGCAAGGATCGGGACCGTTGGGCCGATGTGATCAAGACTTCAGGCATGAAGGTTGATTGAGCGGCAGACCCAGTCAACAAGCAACAACAACACCAGCAGGAGTCGGATTTGAAACCCACCACCAAGTTACGCGAGCTGCTCGCCCGGCCTGGAATCATCACGCTGCCCGGCGCATACGATTGCATCGGAGCGCGATTCATCGAATCGGAAGGGTTCCCCGCCGCGTACATGACGGGGGCCGGCACGGCCGCAGCCCGCACCGGCCGGCCTGACGTTGGGCTGATCACGATGAGCGAGATGGTTGACAACGCGCGCAGGATGGCACGGGCTGTTGATATTC
Source organism: Comamonadaceae bacterium (assembly GCA_947476285.1). GTDB lineage: Bacteria > Pseudomonadota > Gammaproteobacteria > Burkholderiales > Burkholderiaceae_C > Ramlibacter. Next base: position 36,344 of record CANJPU010000023.1, read on the forward strand.
CGATGATCGTCGATGCCGACACCGGCTATGGCAACGTGCTCAACGTCATGCGCACGGTCGAGGAATTCGAAGCCGCTGGCGTCGCCGCGATTCAAATCGAAGATCAGGTCTTCCCCAAAAAGTGCGGCCACTACGAAGGCAAGCAGGTCATTCCCGCCGATGAGATGGTGCAGAAAATCCGCATGGCCGTGGACACCCGGCGCGACAAGGATCTGGTCGTCATCGCGCGAACCGACGCCATCGCGGTCAAGGGCTTTGATGACGCAATGGCGCGGGCCCGCGCCTACGATGAAGCTGGCGCGGATGTGCTGTTCATCGAGGCACCGCGCACGCTGGAGCAAATCAAAACCATCGGAAGCTCGTTCAAGAAGCCACTTTTGTTCAACATGGCCACCAGCGGCAAGACGCCGATGCTCAGTACCCAGGAGATGGAGGCTTACGGTTTCAAGATTGCGCTTTTTGCCGGAACCGGCATGTACATGTTCGCCCACGTGATGCAAAACTTTCTTCGCGATCTGGCCAAGACCGGCAGCTTCGAGCAGCACAGGGATCAGATGATGCCCTTCACCGAGTTGTGGAAGATCATGGGTTCGGCTGACATCGAACGCATGGAGCAGACTTACGGCGTGAGCGCAGGGCGCGAGTGATGAAATTTTTTGTCGCTCTGTTGGCGGCGCTGGTCATTTCACCGTCGGCGATGGCTCAGAGTTATCCGGCGCGGCCAATCCGTTTTATCGTGCCCTTTGCCGCCGGTGGTGGCACTGACTTGATCGCGCGGACTTTGGCGAACAAGCTGTCGCAGTCGCTCGGCCAGCCGGTGGTGGTAGAAAACCTCACCGGTGCCAGCGGCGTGATCGGCACGAATGCCGCAGCCAAGGCCAACGCGGACGGCTACACGATCATGATCGCGACGCCGACTTTCACGGTCAACCCCAGCCTGATGTCAAAGATTCCTTACGATGCCATCAAGGACTTTGCCCCCATCTCGCTCGTGGCCAGAGCGCCGCATCTGTTGGCGGTGAATCCGTCGCTGCCGGTCACATCTGTGAAGGAACTGGTGGCTTTGGCGAAATCGCAAAATGTGCCGCTCACGTTTTCTTCGGGCAGTGTGGGTGGCTCCAGCCATCTGGGCGGCGAGCTTTTCAGCTCGTTCGCCGGCATCAAGATGACGCACATCCCCTACAAGGGCACCGGAGAGGCGGCCATTGCGGTGGTCAGTGGTACGGTGGCACTTGCGTTTCTTGACATGCAAACCATGTTGCCGCTGGTCAAGAGCGGGCGGCTGCGCGCCATTGCAGTCACAAGCCCTTCGCGCTCTTCGGTTGCGCCCGATCTGCCAACCGTGGCCGAATCAGGCTACCCCGAGTTTCAATCGGGCCTGTGGTACGGCTTGCTCGCACCCGCCGGCACCCCTGCCAGGATCATCGCCACACTCAATGCCGAGGTGGTCAAGATCATGCAGAGCGCGGACATCCGCAAGACGCTGGGCAGCGAGGGTGCCGAGGCAGTGGGCAGCACGCCCGAGGCCTTCGCCGAAGTCATCAAGACCGAAATTCCGCGCTGGAACAAACTGGTCAAGGAAGTTGGGATTCGCCCGACGAATTGAAGGCCAGTCCTCAGAGCCGAACGGCGGGCGCCAAAGAATTGTTGTCCAGCCCTTGGGCCACACCCAGAGCCCATGCCTGCCACTGCTGGGCGGCCGCCTGGGTTACAGCGCTTGCGCCCACTGAGATCTGAGCCATGGTTGTTGCCACGATGCCGCGAATATGCTCGGCACGCTGCGCATCGCCAGCACTGTCAGCCAGGGCGGCGACTTGAGTGGTGTTGCGTTCTTGAGCCTGCGGGCTGATGGCCCGCTGCGCGGCTTGCTCGGCCATCGCTGCCAAGGAAGAGGGGGAGGTGTCGGTGGTCATGACTGCCCTGGTTGTCGAGGTGAAAAGGCTGGCGGGTGCCAGGCGTGGGCATGCTGTCCGATGGAGAGCTGAGTATAGTTTAGATGCCGGGCATCGGCTGACGCGACACGCGACACATACCGCATGACGCGGGGCGTGCTTGGGTCGGCTCAGCTCCGCTCAACGTATCAGGCGGTCGAGCTCTGTCTGGTCCAATCCCTTTTGCTTGTAGTGTTCGCGGGCGCTGGCCAGCTTGGTGAACACGTCCTCGTAGCCGACCACGCGGTCGCCGTCCATGTAGTTGTACCCGGCAGCCACATGAAACCAGGTGATCATCTCGGGCACGTCAGGCGGCACCACGAGGGTATGGGTTTCGCCGGGTGCCTCCATCACAAAGGAGCCCTCGGTGGCAATCCAGTCGTGTTCCAGGTAGAACCAGCTACCCTTCATGACATGGGCGTGAACGGCGCCGAAGTGGCGGTGGCAAGACAGGACGCCTGACTGCCTCACACGCAACAGGTTGACATAGTAGCCCTGCGTCACGCCAAAGCACAGCGGCAGGAAGGCCACGTTGTTCGCTTGCTGCACCCATCGGTCCTCGGGCACGCTGTTGATGTCCTGAATGAATATTTCAGGGCGGGCATTCGGTGGCAGCGGAATGCGTGAGGGCTCGATTCCAGCGGGATTGCGCGATGCGCGCTGGGTGGGGGCGGTTTGTGTCGTTGTCATGTTTGTCCGAGCTTCATGTCTGGCCATCGATGGGCATCAACAACAGTGCGTCTCCAAGCGCCTTGCCTTGTGGGTCCAGCCTGAGAGACCGCATGGGGCCGCCATCCAGGATCTGGGTGAGCACCAGGTTGACTGCGTTGAGATTGGGCAATGGGTAGCAGCGCACCTGGCCCTTGCAGATGTCGGAGAAATGGGCTGCCACCCGCTGCGGCGTGAGCAGGCGCAACAGCAGGGGATAGTGCCTGGGTTCTCGTGCGGCGACGCCGATGTTCACCATGTCGCCTTTGTCGCCGGAGTGCGCCCAGGCGATGTCAGCCAGCAGTCGGGGCTGCGTCGTGTTCGTCATGCCAATTGCCCTTTGCTGCTGTCCGCAGCCTGGGGAAAGCTCACCCGGGCTTTGACTTTGTCCACTGCAATGGTCGTGCCCCAGTGCGTGTAAATTTGCGCCACTTGGCCTCTGCCGCCTGCAAGCGAGCCGGCCAAGGCGGGCGGGCCGTGGTGCATCGGTGCTTGCAGGGCTGACAGGCGGTGCGCGTCTGCGCGGTGTGCGGTGCGGGCGCAATAGCGCGCGAAGGCCTCGGGTGGATCGGCGGCGACCGCACCCAGCACAGCCAGGCGCCCGCCGTGGATCGCGCCTGTGCCAAAGACGTCGCTGCGGCTCGCATCGATGCGCAAGCCCAGCCGCGCCACAGTGGCTTCGATCTTGTGCAGTGTCGCACGGGCCTTGGCCGCCGCCTGAGGCCATGCATAAGGCCACATCAAAATCACCCGCCAGCCGTCCGCGTAGGTCATGGACACCTTCAGTGTCGACGGGGGCGGCGAGCCCTTGATGCCGAAGACGCGCACCCGGTCGCCGCCCAGATCTTCCAGTGCGATGGTGGTCCAGTCCACCGTGGCGTCGGGCGTGAGCACCGCGCGCGGGTCGAAGATTTCGTGGAGCAATTGCTCGGTGGCGGTTGCGCAATTGACGATGCCGCCGGTGCCCGGTGCTTTGGTCAGTACGATGGTGCCGTCGCGTGAGACTTCCACGATGGGGTAGCCCACCTGGTCCAGGCTGGGCACTGTTTCCCAGCCGTGATAGTTGCCGCCAGTGGATTGGGCGCCGCACTCCAGCAGATGGCCGGCCACGGCACCGGCGGCAATGCGGTCCCAGTCGGTCCAGCCAAACTCATGCAGCAGCGGCCCCACGGTGAGGGACACATCGGCACAGCGGCCAGTGATGACAATGTGCGCTCCGCCATCGAGCGCCTGGCAAATCGGCGTGCCGCCCAGATAGGCATTGGCGCTGAGGATGCGACCGGCCACCTCGGAGAAAGGCCGGCCATCGTCCAGGCTGACGAAGGCTTCTTGCTGCGCCAGCGCGGGCAGATCGGCCAGCAAGTCGTCGCCATCGACCACGGCCAGTTTGAAGCGATCGGCCATGCCCAGCTCGTGCAATAGCGTCTGCACCGCGCGCGCGCAAGCCTGCGGGTTAAGACCACCGGCGTTGGTCACAAGTCGGGTGCCGGCGCTGTCCATCAGAGGCAGGATGTCGCGCAGCACAGTGAGGAAGTCGCTGGCCCAGCCCTTGGCTGGGTCTTTGTCCATTTGCGAGCGCATGATGCTGAGCGTGACTTCGGCCAGGTAATCCATGATGAGGTAGTCCACGCGGGTGCGGCTCATCAATTCGCGTGGCTCGCCCACATCGTCGCCCCATGAGCCGGCGCCGCAGGCGATTCGCACCACCTCCCTCGGTCTGTGCGTGTCGCTCATCGGCCTTGCCACTTGGGTTTGCGACGCTCGCGGAATGCGCGGGGGCCTTCCAGTGCATCTTCGCTCTTGTAGGCTTGCTCGAAACAGTAGTCGCCCACCGGCAGGGCGGCCGAGCGCCCCATCTCGGTGGCCATGTAGGTCAGCTCGCGTCCGGCCTTGACGCCCAGCGGTGCATTGGCGACGATGGTTCGGGCCAGCTTCATGGTCTCCTGTGCAAGCTGGTCGGCTGGCGCGATTCGGTTGACAAAGCCCAGCTCGTAGGCGCGTCGCGCGGGCATGGGCTCGCCAGTGACCAGCAGCTCCATCATGATTCTCTGGGGCAGCATCCAGATGAGGGGTGTGGCCCAGGGCGCGCCGCGGCCCCATCGCACTTCGGTCAGGCCGAAGGCGGCGTCCTCGGAGGCAGTGCACAGATCGCACATTTGAGCCAGCAAGAAGCCGCCCGCGTAGGCGATGCCATTGACCTGCGCGATCGTGACCTTGGAGACATGGAAGCTGCGACCCAAATGGGGAATGGAGGAGGGCGGCGGTGTGCCAAAGCTGGTGTTGGCCATCTCCTTCAAGTCGGCACCGGCGCAAAAGGCGCGGCCTTCGCCAGTGAGAATGGCCACATGGGCTTGTGGGTCGGCATCGAAGCGCTTGAACGCATCGACGATTTCCTGACGCATGGCGCCGTTCATGGCATTGAGCTGTTCAGGCCGGCGCAAGGTGAGGATGGCCACGCCATCGTTCAATTCGTAGCTGACGGTCGGGTTTTCGGTCATGGGTTTCTTTCAGGTGGTCAGGGGCGGCGGCTTGCCCCAGCGCGCATCCACGTCGCGCCGAAGGGCGCTGACCGCATCGAACAACAAGCCGGACTCGCTTGGAAATGCAAAGAAGGTGCAGCCACGCTGGGCCCAGGTTTCGCACTCAGCGGGGCTGTACTGGGCGATGCCCAGGCGCACGCCCGCACCAGCGGATGCGGCGATGATGGTCTCGGTGGCCGTCTCTACCAGCGGATCGGCCGTTTGCCCCGCACGGCCCAGATCGGTGGCCAGATCAGAGCGGCCGATGAACACGACATCCAGGCCGTTTTCCACGCCCACGATCTCGCCGATATTTTCCAGACCTTTGCGGCTCTCGATCAGCCCGATCAGCAGCAGCTCCTGGTTGCACTCACGTGCGAACGCCATGAAGCGTGCGCGGTTGCCGCCATAGCCGGCAGCCCTTGTCTGGGTACAGGTGCCGCGCTTTCCGTCGGGCGCATAGCGCAGCGCCGAGACGGCACGCCGCACATCATCGGCCGATTCGACAAAGGGCACCATGATGCCCGCGGCGCCGATTTCCAGTGCATGCAGGATTTCCTTTTCTTCGATGCGCGCCACGCGCACCAGGGCCGCCATGCCGCACAGTTGCGCGGCGCGCACCATGTTCTCCGCGGTCTCCCAGCTCTTGGGGCTGTGCTCCTGGTCGATGATGACGAAGTCCAGTCCCGCCCGCCCAAGGATCTCCACCGCGCCTGGGCTGGGCAGGAAAGCAAATGAGCCAAGCAGTCGATGCCCGGCGCGTACCTGCTGCGCAAAGCTGAGCGAGCCATCAGACATAGTAGCGCCCCCCGCGATCCTTGTTGTGCTGGCGGTAGAGCGCTTCGTCGCCAAGCACCTGCACCCTGTGCATCAGCCGTGGGGTGCTCGCGTCGTAGCCGCCCGTGGCCAGATGGATGGACGCGCAGTTGTCCCAGATCAGCGTGTCGCCGACCTGCCACTTGTGCGCATACGCAAAGCGTGGGTCTTCCGCATGATCGAATAGAAAGTTGAGCAGCTCGTCGCTCTCACTGGGGCTCAGGCCAATGATGGACTTGGTCAGGGCGCGATTGACGTACAGTGCCTTGCGCCCGGTCCACGGATGCACCAGCACCACTGGGTGAACCACCGCGGGCTTCTCGGCGCGCTGTTCATCGGTGTAGGGTGGTCTCTTGGAGCCCCTGGCGATCATGGCGCTCCAGAGTTGTTCAAACTCGTGCACCGCTTCCAGTTGGTCGAGCCGGGCGCGCAGCTCTGGCGCCAGCGCCTCATACGCCTGATACATATTGCGAAACGCGGTGTCCCCCAGCGGCTGACCGTCGCGCGTGGGAACCAAGTGGGCATGCAGCACGGTCGCGTGACCCGATATGCGGTTGTAGCAAAGGTCGGTGTGCCACATCTGGCCTGCGTCGGCCGAGCCCAGTGGTTTGCCATCGACCGTCAGATTGGACAGCACATTGATCTGAGGCAGATTGTCGTCGCGGAAAGTCCGGGCGACGTTGAGCTCCAGCTCGCCCAGGCGCTTGCCAAATCGGATCAGCGATTCGTCGTCATAAGGCTTGCCCGATATCGCGATCACCAGATTGTCGTGAAAGGCTTTTTCAATGAAGTCAAACTCTTCATCGGTAATGGGCTTGGACAAGTCGATGTTGTCCACGCGCGCGCCGAGCGCAGCGCCAGATGGTGTGACGGTAGGTTTCATGGGTTCTCTGGGGTGTGTGAGTGGAACAGTCGGGTCAGTTCATCCAAGGAAGTCAACTGGGGCAGTGCGGCCAGCAGCTGGCCCGCCTGCGCGGCGCGATCACCCAGCAAGGGGTGCACACGCTGCAGGAACGCGGCAGCAATGCGATCGGATGAAAACACCAACGCGGTTTGCGGGCCGGCCTGGGCCAGCTCGCGCTTGCCATCGCGCAGCACGACTTCGATGCGAATCCCGGGCGAGTCATGCGTGAGCAGCTCAACCCGGCTGGCCAGGGCCAGTGCTGCGCCATCGGCTGGTGCGGTCTCGAACCAGGCGGCCGAGTCCACCGGCCGGCCCAGCAGGGCAGCGGCCGTCGTGAAGCGTGCGGACATTTGCAATTGGAGCGGGTTGGCATCGGCGGGCACCGGTGCGGCCACGCCCGGGGCAGCCAGCCCGTGCAGGCCAGAGGCGGGGCGCGCGAGCGTGATGCGCTCGATGCTGTCGCCAGCCAATCCACCCGGAAACTGAAGCTGCACCAGCGCCAGCGTGCCCTGGTTGTAGAGGCAGGTGGCATAGTCCTTGGCGCCCACGCGGCACACCGCCCACTCGCGCAAGGCAGGGTTCAGTCTTGCATCGATGAGGTCGCGCTGCGGTGCGCGGCCGGCGAAGCTGGCGAAGAAACCGCGCGCGCCGTCCAGGCTGTGGGGTGATGCGGTGCATCCTGCCAGTACCAGCCGCACCGCCATCAGGCCATTGCGTGCGGCAAAGGCCGGGTGCAGATAGGGCTCCATGGTGCCGTCCACAAAGCCCTGGTTAAGCCCACCCGAGAGATTGGCAGCCAGGCCGTAGGACGCGGCAAGCTGTGTCTGGGAAAGCCCGGCGAGCACACCCGCTGCAGCGGCCGCGCCGAAAGGTCCGAGCACCGACACCGGGCGAAAGCCTCGCTGCGCGACTTCAGCGGGCATGATCGCGCCCAGCGCATCGACAGTCTCGTAGGCCGCACAAACCGCGCGCAGCAAGTCCATGCCGCAAGCTGCGCGCTCTTGCGCTGCGGCCAGCGCAGCCGGAAACACATATGTGGCCGGATGGCTGCCCGCGAGCATGCCGCCCGGGCCGGCATCTTCCAGCAGGCTGGCATGACCGGCAATCGCATTGGCGAAGGCGGCATCTTGCGCGCCATGCTGCGCGGCGCTGCCAAACATCAGGCAGGGGCCCGGCGTATGCCCCAGGGCTTGACGCGCAATGACGCTGGGGCGAAGGGCGCTGCCCGCCACGCAGACGCCAAAGGCGTGCTGAATGAGGCGACGGGCGGCTTCCAGTGCGGCCGGCGCCACGGTGGCACGCGCAACCGATGTCGTCAGGCCCGCCAATCTGAAGCTCAGGCTTTCACTGTGGGGCGCAGGATGATCGGTGGTCATCGCGGGGTTGACGCTGATCTACTTTGCTACTTTGCCAGGGCCGCGCCGCCCTGGACAGGCGCGTCTGCATGGCTGCCCAGGATCTCATCGGTGTGTTGCCCCAGCAGTGGCGCCGGCAAGGAGACACCGGCGCTTTGCTCGCCAAAGCGCCAGGGCGGCACAAACACTTCAAGCTTGCCCAGATAGGGATGGTCCACCATGCGTGTCAGTGCGCGTTGTTTTTTCCAGTGCGAGTCCAGCATTTGCTCGTAGGTGGCCACCGGTGCGCAGGCGATGCCTTGCGCTCGCAGCAGGGCGGCTGTTTGCGCCGCGCCGCGCGCGCGCGTCCAGTGGCCAATGATCTGATCGATCTGCGCTCGGTGGGCTTGCCGCGCGGCCAGGTCCATCGCTGCGAATGGCGCCAGGGCCGAGCCTACCGCCTGCACCAGGCTGTGCCACTGTGCGTCGGTGCGCACGGACAAGGCAAGCCAGCAGTCGTTCCCCAAGGCTGGGAAGTGCCCGTGCGGAAACAAATCAGGGTGGGTGTTGCCGCGTACCGGTACATGGCCCAGCAATTGGCTGTCCACAATCGGGGCGCCCATCACGGCAAGAATGGCATCGGTTTGGGCCAAGTCGATCCAGGTGCCGCGGCCAGTCGCGACGCGTCTGTACAGGGCCGCCAGCAGGGCTGCCATGCCGTGCGCCGCGCCATTGGGGTCGCCAAAGGCTGTCATGGTCATTCCGGTAAAGGGTGCATCGGGCAAACTCGATTCGTATCCGGTCACTGACTCCATGCCGGCCATCGATGTCATGATGCCTGCATAGCCCTTCATCTGCGCGAGCGGGCCGATCTGACCCGCCATGGACATCGACAGCATCACCAGCCCCGGATTGCGCGCGGCGAGATCATGGTAGCCCAGTCCGCTGGCTGCCAGCGCGCCCGGGCGCATGTTCTCCACCACCACGTCGCAACTGCGCGCCAGATGCAGCAAACGCTCGCGGCACTCGGGTGACTTCAGGTCGGCGATCACGCTTTTCTTGCCATGGTTAAGCTGATTGAACCACGGGTTGAGTTCGCCCGAAGGCGGCCCCTCGAAGGGCACGCCGTTGCGAAGCGGGCGCGCGCGCAGACGCAAGGAGTCAGGGCGTGAAGGGTGCTCGACCTTGATCACTTCGGCGCCCAGATCAGCCAGCAGTGAAGTGACCATGGGCCCGGACCAGACCCAGGTGAAATCAAGCACACGCAGGCCCTTGAGCAACTGCGAAGGCGCCGCTTGTGTGTGCGCCGCATGAGCCCAACGCGGCAGCTTCACTTGGGCAAGCTGATCGGGTGACTGAAACCGCCATGGCGGCGCGGGCACCTTGAGCGGTGGTTTCCCGGCCCGTTCGTGCGGTCTGAACGAGCCGCGAAACGCGAAGTGCGCGTCGTCCAGGGCCTCGCGCACATAGCGCACCGGGGCCACCGGAAAACCGAACTTGGAGCCAAGCTCCATCAACTGCGCACGGGTAAAGCCAGCCAGCCAGGGCATCATGTGGCTATCGGCCTCGTCCGCATGAAGCGTGGCGACCACCTTGGGGTCGAGGAAGCGCTCTTCCTGGCTCCAGGGCGGACTGCCCATGGCGCGCAGCATGCCATGCCACTCCGAAGTGCCGCGGCAATAGACAGCGACATAGCCGTCCTTACAGGGAAAGAGCCCGCAGGGATAGACGCCGCCCGACATTGACGGCCGGGTGCCTTCGCGGCGCCAGGGGCGTCCGAAGGGCACGTAATTCTGCGCGAGGGTGCCCACCAGGTTGGCCAGTACATCGCGCGATGCCACGTCGATCGCACCTGCGGGACCCATGTGGCCCAGCAGACCGGCGAGCGCTGCAGCCACACCATTGATGCCGCACTGGTAGTCGGTGATGTCATAGGGCAGAGTCAAAGGCGCCAGGCCGCGGCTGCCGATGGAAAAGCTCATGCCTGAATCGGCCGTGCTCGTCAGCGCCGATCCTGTGCCAGCTTCGTCTTCGCGGGCGCCATCGGACGACAACACCACCACGACGGCATCGGCCCGCAGGCCAGCGCGTCCGTGGGCCAATGCGCGCATGCGCAAAGCCTGTGGGTGCGCATCCGGGTACGAGTCAAGGATAAGGATGTGTGCCCTTGCCAAAGCGGCATCGAGCGCACCGGGCTCGATGGGCGTCTTTTCTCCATGAAGCACCTGCTGCATGACTTCTTTTGCTTGCGGGCTTGCGATGATGGCGGTGGGTGAGGGCACCCGCGACACATGCGCGCCCAGTTGCGCGAGCACCATGCCGCAGTAGGCACCAGCCACGCCCGATGAGAGTTCCACCACCTCGATCCCGCCAAGCAAGTCAGCCCGAACAGTCCATGGGTTTTGAGGGGAAGTGTTCATCGGGTTTGAGGGTGGGGGGTGCACTGTGGTGGCCTGCATTCTTTCCTGCATACGCTGCCAGCGTCAATATTGGCGATTCATGAATGTGAATAGTGAATTCGGCGGGTTGATTTACGATGGAAGCGGCGATAAGGTCTGCCGTTTCATGTTGATTTGATTTTCAACCGCTCAGCCAGGAGTCGATGTGTCGTCCAAAATTTGCAAAATGCTCGGATGCGAAGTACCTATCTTCGCCTTTTCCCATTGCCGCGATGTGGTGGTCGAGGTGACTCGGGCTGGCGGCTTTGGCGTGCTCGGCGCGTCCAGCTTCACCCCTGAGCAACTGGAAGTCGAGCTGCGCTGGATCGATGACCATGTGGGCGACAAACCCTATGGGCTTGATATCGTCGTCCCTGGCCGATACAGCAAAGAAGCCGAGGCACACGCCGGACGACTCGATGCACTGATACCGGCGCAGCATCAGGCCTTCATGGACAAGATCCTGGAAGACGCCAAGGTGCCGCCCTTGCCACCCGGCGAGGCCGAGCGAATTCACGATGAAATTCTGGAGATCGGCCGCAACCGCACGCCCACTGGCGGCATGCGCCTGGTGCAGATCGCCCTCAAGCACCCTCAGGTCAAACTGCTTGTCAGCGCCCTGGGCGAGCCCCGTGCCGATGTGGTGCAGGTGCTGCATGAGCGCGGCATCCTGGTGGGCGCCTTGTGCGGCAAGGCCGCGCATGCGGTGCGCAACCTTGAGGCTGGCGTGGATGTGCTCATTGCCCAAGGCACCGAGGCGGGCGGCCACACCGGCGACATCAGCACCATGGTGCTGGTGCCGCAGGTGGTGGAAGCTGCGGCAGGCCGCGCACCGGTGCTGGCTGCCGGCGGCATCACGCGCGGCAGCCAGGTGGCCGCCGCCATGGCGCTGGGCGCTGATGGGGTCTGGTGTGGCACGCTGTGGCTGGGCACGCGCGAGAGCGAACTTGCGCCCTTCGAGAAAGAGGTGATGTTTGCCGCCAAGTCCGAGGACGCGGTGCGCAGGCGGTGCCGCACAGGCAAGCCGGTGCGCATGATCAAGAGCCAAATGTCCGAAGCCTGGGAGCAGCCCGATGCACCCAAGCCGCTGTTGGCGCCCTTGCAGTCGGTGCTGTACAACCCAGCCCATGAGCGCGTGGTGCGGGCGCAGCGCAAAGAGCTGTATTCGCACGCCGCAGGACAAGCGGTCGGCGACCTCAAGCATGAGACCAGCGTCAAGGACGTGATGTACACGCTGCAGCTTGAATACGCTCAGGCAGTGGAGCGGATGGCCTCGCTCAGTGAGTGAAGTCAGAGTGCAGCATGCGGGCTAGTCAAACGCCATGAGCGCGACCGTCAAATCCGCCGTGCGGGTTTTGCAGGTACTCGAGTACTTCGACCGTGTGCGCCGGGCTGCGGGTGTGACCGAGGTGGCGCGCGAGTTGAATTTTCCGGCCTCCAGCACGACGGGGCTGCTGCAAAGCCTGGTCGATCTGGGCTATCTGGTGCAGGATGCGCAGCGGATGTACCGGCCAACGCCTCGGGTGACGTTGCTCGGAACATGGATTGATCCGCAATTGGCGCCCGACGGGCCGGTGATCTCCATGATGAATGAATTGGGCGCGGCCACCGGGGAAACCATTATTCTGGCCATTCCGTCAGGCATCACGGTGCGCTACATCCATGTGGTGCCGGCAACCAAGCCAATGCGCCTGCATGTCGGGCCGGGTGATGTGCGGCCCATGGCGCTGTCAGGAATCGGCCGGCTGTTTCTATCGCAGATGAGCGACGACGAAGTGCGCCAAGTGGTGTTCAGGCACAACGCATTGCAGCAGCAAGAGTCGGCGCATCTGTCCTATGCCGCCGTGCGACGCGACATCGAGGGCATTCGTGCCGCCGGATATTCCGTGTCGGTCGATCGTATTTCGCAGGGCGCGGGTCTGGTCTGTGTGCCTCTGCCGGCGCGCCCGCAAGCCGGCCCGATGGGCGTAGCGGTGGCGGGCCTGAGCAGTGTGATCCGCTCCAACTGCGGCATCATCGCCCAGCGCATCACAGAGACCATCTCGCGCCACCTCGAACCCAGCACCCACCGTGGCAAATCCGCCGCTTCCGTTTCAAAGAAAGGTCGATCTTCATGATTTCAAGAAAACTTTTTCTCAGCAGCCTGACCGTCTTGGGCGCCATCATTGCGCTCGCTCCTGCATGGGCGCAAGACTATCCCACCCGCCCCATCAAAGTGGTGGTGGGCTATGCGCCCGGTGGCGGCACCGATATTTTCGCGCGGGTGGTCGCTGAGCGAATGGGGCGGGCGCTGGGGCAGACCATGGTGGTGGACAACAAGGCCGGAGCCAACGGTGCCGTGGGCGCCGACCAGGTGGCCAAGTCGCCGCCGGACGGCTACACCTTGGCGTTTGTCGTCAACTCGCACGTCACCAACGCCGACATGTACGCCGCATTGCCCTTTGACCCGATCAAGGACTTTGCCCCAGTCGGCATGGTGGTCTCAACGCCTTTGCTCTTGATCTCCAATGCGGCCTTCGCACCGAACAACGTGACCGAGATGCTGGCCTTCGCCAAGGCCAATCCCGGCAAGGTGACATTCGCCTCGCCCGGCATGGGTTCACCGGGTCACCTCACCATCGAGATGCTCAAGGCGAGGGCGGGTGTCGATATTCAGGTGATTCACTACAAGGGTGCGGGCCCGGCGCAAAACGACGTCATGGCGGGCCATGTCAATTTGCAAATTCCCACCCTCGCGCAGGCCTTGCCACATGCCAAAGAGGGAAGAATCAAGATCTTGGCCCAGACCGGCTTGACCCGATCCATGCAATCACCGGAGGTGCCCACGATCAACGAGCAAGGCGTCTCGGGATTTCAATCCGATATCTGGTTTGCTTTGCTCGCGCCGGCAGGCACACCTCAGCCGGTGATCGCCAAGCTCAATCGTGCGCTCAACGAAGTGCTGAGCTCGGCCGAGACCATCTCCAGGCTTCGCACCATGGGCGGCGATGCGATGGGAGGCACGCCCGCACAGGCGCTAAAGCTGATGCAGGACGATCAGTTGAAATGGCGCAACGTGATCAAGACGGTGGGCATCAAGCCGGAGTGAGCGGGCAAAGGGCGCAGCGCTGTCTTAATCCAGCTTCATGCCGCTTGTTTCCACCAGCGTGCGCTTCTTGATGGTCTCGTCGCGGATCACTTGCTCGCCTTCATCCACTGTGGCCACAAAGGGGATGTAGTCGATCTTCTTGAGCTGCTCCACCACAGTTGCGGAGCTCAGGGCCTCGCTGAGGGCTTTCTGCAAACGCAGCACAGCATCCCTGGGTGTGGCCGCAGGCGCCAGGATGGCGTACTTCACGTCAAAGTCGAAGTCAGCCCTGCCTTGCTCTGCGAAGGTGGGCACTTCGGGCAGCACCGGTGAGCGCACGGGAAGGGTGATGCCCAGCGGGCGCATCTGCCCAGTCTTCACAAACTGCGCACTCGAAGAAGGCGTGTTGGCGATGACCGAGACACGCTTGCCCAGAAAGTCATTCACCGCTGCGGCACCGCCGCTGAAGGGGACATGCAAAATGTCAATCTGGTCCTTCTGCTTAAGGTACTCCAGCGCCTGATGCGAAGACAGCGCAGTGCCGGCCGAACCCCACACCAACTTGCCGGGGTTGGCCTTGGCATAGGCAATGAACTGTGCGAGATTGTTGACTGGCAGGGCTGGATCCACCAGCAGCAGCAAGCCGGTGCGACTGGCCAGGCCGATGAGCTTGAAGTCCTTGTACTGGTAGGGCAGCTTCTTGAACACGAAGGGATTGACGGCGAAGGCATCCACAGCGGCGTATGACAACATGTAGCCATCGGGCGTGGCCGTGGCAACCTTGCTCATGCCGATGACGCCGCCCGCGCCCGATGCATTGCTCACACGGACCGGCTGGCCCAGGCGTTCGGCCAGCCCCACGGCGATGATGCGCGCCGACAAATCTCCGCCACCACCCGATGGGAAGGGGACGACCATCTCGATCGGCTTCTCTGGAAAGGCAGCGTGCGACAAGCTAGCAAGGGTCAGCATGGCCGGCAGCACCAGGCTGCGCATCAAAGAACCCATTTTGTGTCTCCATGTTGTTCAGGTCGACGCAATGATAGCCAGTGCAGCCGCAGCGCGCTTTCCTCGGTTGGGTGGCGCAGAGATCGTGTCACCATTCAGGCCCCCTCAAAGGGGTACACCTGACCCACGCCGCGGTTCAATCTACACTTGCCACATCAATCGCAAAAGGAGCTACCCATGCGTTCTGCCTTCCGAATGGTCGCGGTGCTGTCCGCCGCCTTGCTTTGCACCAGTGCGGCAATAGCCCAGTCTTACCCCAACAAGCCGATCAAGGCGATCGTGCCCTTCGCAGCTGGCAGTGCCACCGACCAGATCGGGCGCGCTTTCGCGGCCAAGATGTCCGAGACGCTGGGGCAAACCATCGTGGTGGAGAACAAGGCTGGGGTCAACGGCATGCTGGGCGCCGATGCCGTGGCCAAATCTCCCGCCGATGGCTACACCATCCTCATCGGCACCAACAGCACCAACGCGGCCCTCAAGAGCCTGATGAAAAAGCTGCCCTACGACCAGGACACCGCCTTCGCGCCGGTTGGCTACCTGGGTTCCGTGCCGCTGATCGTCGCAGTCAACAACGAGGTACCGGCCAAGACCCTGCCCGAGTTCGTTGCTCTGGCCAAGAGCAAGCCGGGCTACGTGACTTTCGCCAGTGCGAGCACCTCCCAGCTCGTGTCCAGCGAAATGCTGGCCAGCATGGCCGGCATACAGATGACCAGCGTGCCCTACAAGAGTGGCCCCGCCGCCATGACCGATCTGATCGGCGGCCAGGTGATGATGTTCACCGCTGACTTTGCAGTGATGCTGCCGCAAGTCAAGGGCGGCAAGATTCGCGGTTTGGCGGTGACATCGACCAAGCGCTCGCCGGCCATCCCGGAGTTGCCAACGGTCAATGAGGCGCTGGGGCTCAAGGACTACGAACTCATCGCTTATTTTGCTGTGTTTGCACCAGCAGGCACACCCGCCGACATCGTTGCAAGGCTCAACGCAGCCGTCAACGCCGCCGCGCAAAGCAAGGACATCCAGGAAAAATTCGCACCGATTGGCTTCGTGGTGGAGCCGCAGTCGCCTGAAGCGCTTGCGCAACGCAGCCGGACCGAAACAGCGAAGTGGGCCAAGGCGATACGGGATGCGAAGATAGAGCCGCAGTAAGCGTGTCGGGGGTGCGGCGCTATCGAGCCTGGTGCTTCCAGTACGGCGCGCGCATCTGGGCTTTGAGCACCTTGCCCGCCGCCGACAGCGGCAACGCGTCCCGAAATTCAACGCTGCCAGGGCACTTGTAGCCCGCAATGGATTGGCGGCAATGGGCGGTGATCTGATCGAGCGACAGAGTTTGGCCCGGGCGAAGAACCACGACCGCGTGCACCCGCTCGCCCCATTGGTCATCGGGCACACCGATCACCGCGCAGGCCGACACCTGTGCCATGCTTGAGATGGCGTTCTCCACTTCTGCGGAGTAAACATTCTCGCCGCCGGTCACGATCATGTCCTTGATGCGGTCCACCACGAACAGAAAGCCGTCGTCGTCCATGTAGCCGCCATCGCCGGTGTGCATCCAGCCATCACGCAGCGCCTGGGCGGTCTGCTCGGGTTTGTTCCAGTAGCCGGCCATCACGGTGGGGCCGCGCACGGTGATCTCGCCCACGGTGCCATTGGGCACGGGCTGCCCTTGCGGATCGACGATGCGCATTTCCACTGCCGGCATCGGGCGCCCGGCTGAGCGCAGCTTATTGGGGCGCCCGGCGTCGGGTTTGTGGCACCAGTCAGGCAGCACGGTCGCGGCGGGCGACAACTCGGTCATGCCATAGATCTGCCAGAAGCCCGCCTGCGGCAAGGCCTTGAGGGCGCTGGCCAGCAAGCCGCCGTCAATCGGCGCCGCGCCATACAGCAGCATGGCCAGGCTGGACAAGTCGTACTGCGCCAGGCGGGGGTGCTCGATGATGCGCTTGAGCATGGTCGGCACGATGAAGGTCTCGGTGCCGCGCTCTTTCTCAATCGCGTCGAGCACCGCAGTCTCATCGAACGAGGGCAGTATCACCTGCTGGCGCAGGCTCATCATGACCTGCAGCGTCAGGCCCGTGCCGCCCACATGGAACATCGGCGCAGTCTGAATGCACACCGAATCGCGGGCGCGGGGAATGGCAGCCAAGGCGTTGAGCGAGTTCGTGTACATGTTGGCGTGCGTGAGCATCACGCCCTTGGGCAAGCCGGTGGTGCCGCCGGTGTACATGATGGCGGCCAGGTCGGCGCCGCTGCGCATTGCGTCGGGCACCGGCGCCGCATGAGCCAGCAGCCCCTCATAGCTGGCCATGCCCTCGGGCGGCGCGCCGTCCCCGGTGTGAATCAGGGTGCGCAGACTGGTCGAGAGTTTGAGCAGCTCAGTGCCCTGGGCCGCGAAGGTGTCGTCCACCAGCAGGATGCGGGTGTCGCAGTCATCGAGCGAATAGGCGACCTCCTTGGGGCTCCAGCGGATGTTGACCGGGTTGACCACCCCGCCGGCCCACCAGACGCCGTAGAGAAATTCGAGGAAGCGGTCGGAGTTCAGGCTCATCATGCCGACGCGCTCGCCCGGTTGCAGGCCCAGGCCGCGCAGCGCCCCGGCCAGCCGCGCGACCCGGTCGGTCAACTGTGCGAAGCTGTGCCTGCGCGCGCCAAACACCACCGCCGTGGCGTGGGGGCATTCAAGCAAGGATTTGTGAAGAGCTTGAGTGAGGTACATTGCTGCTGGCAAGAGGCACGAGTTGTCTTTCAACGTCCTTCGGAGAAGTCTTCGGCGAGTGCCTTCACTTTTTGAAGCTTGCCCTGCGCAAGCGCTGCGAGCGGCGTTTCACCCGAAAGGGAGCCTCTCCGATTCAGAAAGAACTGAAGCTTGGCCCCGCCAGGCAAGTCCCCCAAAGCCTTTGAGGCGGCTTCAAGCTGTGAGCGCTGATAAGCTGGGTCGGCAAAGAATGCAGGGAAGTACCGGTCGCCTTTGAAATCGACGTAGAAGACCCGATTGGCGGCCAGCGCTTTGCTGAGCGCCTGCCGCGTCCAGCCGAGTGCCACCGCAAATTGGGCAGATGCAAGCAGCTCCCCGCGTTCGACCATGGAGTCGAGCTTCGCGCGAACTGCAGCTGGCTGAGAGCCGACTTCATGCGCCTGCGCTCGCGGCGAAGACCCGGCTGCTGCCTCTTCTTTGGGTTCGGCGTCAATCTCCACCGCAATTTCGTGAATGGTGCGCTCAAGCCGGCGCAACAGCTGCAGGTATGAGCGCTTGCGCGCGTGGCGGACGACCCCCCCAGTCCTGAAGGCCTTCTTCACTTGTCCAGCAGTCCCATTGAGGGACCTGGCCTCATCGAAGAAAGTCTTGAGGGTCCGTTCAGCTTTTGCTTCAACGGCAGCGTTGGTCATGGTGCTTCGCTTCAGAGTGTTGGCGCTCAGTATAGCAACCATGTCTACATTGTCAACCAAGTTAACTAGGCGGGGCCTGCCTGAGTGACTTCACCCCACAGGCGTACTGCCTCCAGCTTGAATTCCAGGGTGTATCCGCACCGGGCTTGTCCGTCATTGCTCTTGCTCATCTTCGATCTCCAATTGCTGAATTTTCACATCAGCGATGGAGTACGTTTTTCGGGGCAAGATCACCCACTCGAGCGCGTCCAACTGCCGTTTCCAGGTTGAATCCCCAATTCGTCGCTCTGGACGATTCGACGGGTCATTCGGTCGGTGTAGTGTTTGGCGTAAGCTTGCCATGCCGCCAGATGAATCAACCCTCCCAGGAGACATAATGAAAAAGACCGCGATGATGAGAAAGGCTCTGCAGGAGGAGTCCTTGCTGGTGACGGCGGGTGTGCATGATGCGCTCAGTGCGAAGCTGGTGGAGGCTGCGGGATTCAAATTCGCTTTTCTCTCCGGATTCGGGTTTGAAGCCAGCTTGCTGGGCAAGCCTGACGTCGGCCTGCTTACGATGATGGAGATCGTCAACCATGCCCGCAACATCGATTCGGCAGTCAACATACCTGTGCTGGCTGATGCGGAGGCAGGGTATGGGGGGCCGTCCAACATTCAGCGCACGGTGCGCGAATTCGAGAAATCAGGCATTGCGGGCATCTTCATCGAAGATCAACCGCACCCCAATTTTTGCGGCAGCCTGAAGAAATTCAAGAAGCTCATCCCAGCGGACCACATGGTGATGAAAATCAAGTGTGCGATCGAGGCACGCGAAGACCCGGACTTCATCATTTGCGCGCGCACCGATGCGGACATCGTGTCCATGCAGGAGCAGATCGATCGCTGTCATGCGTATCTGGAGGCCGGCGCCGATTTCGTGACCGCCCTGCCTGCGACCAGAGAAGAATTTCAGATGCTCGCCGATCAGGTGAAGGCACCGCTGTGGCTTTACCTGCATGCCCAAAGTGATGTCACCCCCGATGAGCTCAGGGCCATGGGAATCAAGGGCATTGTGGTTTACCCGGTAGAGCCCTTGTTTGTCGCAACCCATGCCATGATGGGATTGCTCAAAGAGCTGAAGGAAAAGGGTACGGTCAAGGAGACCTTCGATAAAGGCAATGTGATCAACTACAAAGAGTTCTTCAGCCTCATCAACCTTCGAAGTGTCATTGATGTGGAAAGCAGGTACCCTTACCTTGAAGATAAACGCAACTGACTAGGTGCACTGCCATGGGCTATACGATTTCTCAGAAGATATTGGCCAGAGGCTGCGGACGAGAATCCGTGCAGCCCGGTGAGATCATCTATGCCAAGCCCGATCTGCTGTGGCTGTACGACTGGCATGGCTTTGACGGCCTGATCCGCAACATCAACATCGACCCCGACAAGGTCGCGCTCAACATCGACCACTACTTCTCGCCCAGCAGCGAGAACGTTGCCAAACTGCATCAGAACTTCCGCAACACCGTCAAGAAATACGACATCAAGAAGTTCTACGATGTCGGGCGTGGCGGCATCGGCTTTCACCTGTTCGCCGAGGAAGGTCATATCCGGCCGGGCATGCTGATCATGCACATCGACCCGCATGTCAGCACCATGGGTGCACTGGGCGCCTACTGCGTGGGTGTAGGCGGCGACGTGATGGCGGGCTTCATGACCGGCGAGATCTGGCTGCGTGTGCCAGAAACCTTGAAGGTCACGCTGACCGGGAAGTTCAGAAACGGCGTGACCAGCCGCGATGTGTTCGAGCGGCTGCTGCACGATCTGGGGCCCGATGGTGCCCAGGGCAAGGTGATCGAATTCACCGGCCCCGCCATCCGCGAGATGAGCATAGAAGGCCGGCTGGTGCTGTGCAATTCGGTGCAATACCTCTCCGCGGAAACCGCAATCGTTGCCGGCGACGAGATCACCCGCGACTACCTCAAGGACAAGACCGACATTGCCTACGAGATGGTGCAAAGCGACCCGGACGCGGTGTACGCGCAGGAAGTGAGCTACGACGTCTCCGAGATCGAACCCATGGTGGTCACGCCGCCCGATGTCTTCTACATCAAGCCGGTGACCCAGGTGGTGGGCAGAAAGATCAACCAGGCCTTTATAGGCACCTGCGCCGGCGGCAGGCTGGAAGACCTGCGCGTCGCAGCCCAGATCCTCAAGGGCAAGAAGGTGCATCCCGATGTGCGCTTCCTGGTCTTTCCCATCACGCCCAAGACTCACCGCGATGCGAGCAAGGAAGGCCTGATCGACATCTTGGTCGAGGCCGGTGCCATGATAGGGCCGTCCACCTGCGGCCCGTGCTTTGGTGGGTTTGCCCAGTTGCTGGCGGGCGAGACCTGCATCTCCACCGGCACCATGAATGTTGCAGGACGCATGGGCAGCGTGCAGGCGGAAATCTTCATGGGGAATGCGGCCACTGTGGCGGCCTCGGCATTGACCGGGGAAATCACTGACCCGCGCGCGTTTCTGTCGTAGGCCACTGCTGCACCCATCAAACTCGGAGGAAAACGCGACTCATGGAAAGACTATTCAAGGGCAAGACAGTTTGGCAGTTCGGTGATAACTACAACGCCGATCTGATCGTGGGCTCCAAGCACATTGGCACCACCGACCGTGATCTGCTGGGAAAAGTCTGCCTGGCAGACTACGACCCAGAATTCACAGCCAAGATTTCTCCTGGCGACTTGATGATCGCAGGCAAGAATTTCGGTTACGGCCACCCGCATTACCAGGGCATCATCTCTCTGCAGATGAACCGCATCTCCACGCTCATCGCGGAGTCCTTCTATCCGCTGTGGTACCGCGTTGCTGTTTTCTATGCGTTCCCGGCGATTGTCTGCCCCGGCATTAGTCAAGCCGCGAAGCTGGGCGACGAGCTGGCCGTCAATGTCGAGACCGGGAAGATCGACAACCTCAGCACCGGAGTCAGCTTGCAGGGCGAGCCGGTGCATCCCTCGTTGCTGGAAATCATGGAAGACGGCGGTCTGCCGGCGCATCTCAAGAAAAGGGCGGCCAAGCAGGCCGCATGAACAATCCTGGATCATTCGCTGCTTCAATAAAAGGAGACATAAAAAATGTTGCAACTCTATAAAACCGGTCGCCGCATGGCCTTGGCGCTTGTCGTGGCCAGCGCCGCCATTTGCCTGCCCGCCAGTGCCCGTGATCTGCGGGTGGCGATGCCGATCGAGGCCACATCGATCGACCCGGCCGCCATGATCCAGCCCTACAACGGCTCGATCAGTCTGCATCTGTTCGATGGCTTGATTCGGCGGCGCCCCGACATGAAACTGGAGCCCGGGCTTGCCACGGCTTGGAAGCCGATCACCGACACCACCTGGGACTTTGAGCTGCGCCAAGGCGTCAAGTGGCACGACGGCAGCGATTTCACTGCGGCCGACGTGATCGCCACCATCGAGCGGATCAAGGCGCTCGACGTGCCGGTGTCGTTTCGGCTCTACACCAGCACCATCGATCTGATGACCTCGCCCAACCCGCACACCCTGCGCATCCGCACCAGCGTGCCCGATCCTTTGCTGCCGGGCAAGATGTCTTTCCTGTTCATCACGCAGGCCAAGGCCAAGACCGCCACCAGTGCCGAGTTCAACAGCGGCGCCGCCGCCATCGGCACCGGGCCCTACAAGTTCACCGAGTATGTCCCCGGCCAGCGCATGGTGTTCAGCAAGTTCCCCGGCTACTGGGGCGGCGCGCCCGCATTCGACCGCATCATTTTCAGCACGGTGCCCAATGAGGCGTCACGTGTCGCGGCATTGTTGTCAAACGGTTCCGATCTGATCATCGATCTGTCACCCGACAGCGTCGGGCAGTTGAAGACAAACAAGGCGCTGAACGTAGCGGTCGGCCCGCAGGACCGTGTCATCAGCATGTTCTTTAATTTTGGCGACACCACCAAGTATGTGAGCAGCATCGATGGCAAGCCGCTGGCCACCAACCCCTTCAAGGATATTCGCGTTCGGCGCGCCTTCAGTAAAGCGATTGACCGCGATGCGATCTTGAACCGAGTGCTCGACGGCATGGGCCGCAAGGAAGGGCAGATTTTCCCGAGCGGCTATGCAGGTACCTCGCCGACACTCAAGCCGGAAGCTTACGACCTGCCGGGCGCGCGCGAGCTGATGAAGCAAGCAGGCTTCCCTTCCGGCTTTGCCTTGACGGTGCAGTGCACGGCCGGCCGCTTCATGCGTGACAAGGAAGTGTGCGAAACAGTGGCCGCCATGCTCTCGCAGATCGGCGTGAAAGTCACGGTGCAGGCCATGCCCTTTGCGGTGCACACCAAGGAGCGACTGACGCGTCAGCTTAACTTCTACATGTACAGCGGTGGCACAGGCTGGGGTGAAATTCTCAGCACCTTCATCGCTGTTGCGCCCACGCAGAACCCCGCCGCTCGCCTGGGCAGTGCCAACTCATTCAACTACTCCAACCCGGAGGTGGATCGCCTGCTGATAGGCGCCACCCGCACCATTGACGACAAGACACGCTGGGCGGCGCAGGCCAAGGCCATGGAAATCCTGATTCGTGACGACGTTGCCGCAGTGCCGCTGTTTCGCCAGAGTTCGATCGCCGCGAGCAAGAAAGAGCTGAGTTACCAGACGCGTGAGGACGGCATGTTCAACGCCCTGCATGTGAAGGTGGTGGGCAAGTAAGCCACTTGCACAGACTGAGCCGCGAACCGACGAATCATGTTGTCTTACCTGGCCCGGCGGCTTGCATCTTCGGTTGCGACGCTCTTTGTTATCGCCGGGCTGGTGTTCCTGGCGATGTTCGCGGTGGGCGATCCGGTGCAGATTCTGGCGCCGGCCGATGCGAATGCAGAGGACATCGAGCGCATTCGCACGAGCCTCGGTCTGGACCGATCGATGCTGGAGCAGTTCATTCTGTTCTTCCAGAACGTCTTCACCGGTCACCTGGGCGAATCGTTCGTCTATAAGCGCCCGGTGGTGGACGTCATCATGGAGCGGCTTCCCGCCACGCTGGAGCTCGCCCTGGTGGCCTTCGTCTTCGCGGTGCTGGTGGGCATTCCGCTGGGCATGTATGCCGGCGTCAAGCCCGATGGCCGGCCAGCGCGGGCCATTATGGCCTTGTCGCTGGTGGGCATCAGCCTGCCGTCATTCTGGATAGGCATTTTGCTGATGCTGGCCTTCGGGGTCGGGCTGGGCTGGCTGCCCACGGGCGGGCGCGGCGAGACTGCCAGTGTGCTGGGATTGAGCCTCAGCATCTTCACCGCGGATGGATGGGCCCATATCATTTTGCCCGCGCTTAATCTGGCACTGTTCAAGATTGCGCTGGTGATCCGCATCACCCGCGCGGGGGTGCGCGAGATCTTGCCGCTGGACTACATCCGATTCGCGTATTGCAAGGGCCTTTCACCGGCGCGGGTTTATGGCATTCATGTGCTCAAGAACCTGATGATTCCGGTTGTGACGGTGCTGGGAATCGAGCTGGGCAATCTCATCGCCTACACCACCATTGTCGAGACGATTTTTTCCTGGCCAGGCATCGGCAAGTTGCTGATCGACTCCATCAATCTGGTGGACCGTCCGGTGATCGCGATCTACACCTTGTTTGTGATCACCGTATTCTTGATCCTCAACCTATTGGTCGATCTTGCCTATGTGGTGCTGGACCCGCGTGTGCGTCTTCCTGGCTCGGGGGCCGGGGCATGAGTGCCGTGGTGAGCGCGGCCCCAGAGGGTTTTTGGCACCGGACGCTGCGGCGCTTCACGCGCAGCCCGGATGCGGTGGTCGCCGGCGTGGTGCTGCTGATCTTGCTGGCACTGGCGATTCTGGCGCCCTGGGTGGCACCGCAAGACCCCTATGACCTTACCCAATTGAGCGTGATGAACAGCCGGCTGCCGCCGATGTCGCGCGGAGCCGATGGCGTTCTGTATCTGCTGGGCTCGGATCAGCAAGGGCGCGAGATGCTCAGCGTGATGCTCTACGGCTTGCGCGTGAGCTTGTTCGTTTCTTTCACCAGCGTGGGCATCGGCTTGGCCATCGGCATTGTGCTGGGCTTGCTGGCGGGCTTCAACGGCGGCCTGCTTGATGCCGCCATCATGCGCGTGGTCGATGTGCAGCTGGGCATACCGGCCATCTTGCTGGCCATCATCATCCTGGCGGTGCTGGGCCAGGGCATAGACAAGACCATCGTGGCCATCACGCTCACGCAGTACGCCTACTTCACCCGCACGGTGCGCGGCGCGGTGCTGGTCGAGCGGCAGCGCGACTATGTGCTGGCCGCGCAGGGGCTGGACATCGGGCCCGTGCGCATCTTGTTCCGGCACATCCTGCCCAATTGCCTGCCGCCGGTGATCGTGGTGGCCACGCTGCACACCGGCGGTGCCATCGCACTGGAGGCCACGCTCTCGTTCCTGGGCCTGGGCGTGCCGGTGACGCAGCCCTCGCTGGGCATGGTGATCGCCAATGGCTTTCAGTACCTGATGAGCGGGCGCTACTGGATCAGCTTTTTCCCCGGCGTGCTGCTGATGGTGCTGGTGATTGCCATCAACCTGATCGGAGACCGCCTGCGCGACATTCTCAACCCGAGGCTGCAGGCCTGAGCAGGGCGCGGCCCCCAACCCTTTCACACCACTTCACTCTGGAGTTTGCACATGGCCCGCATACCGTATGTCGACAGCGAGAACTGCCACTGGCTGACCAAGGAAATCCTGGCCCGACGCAACAACCGCAACATCCACCGCATGCTGGGGCATTCGGGGCCGGTGGGCGACGCCTTCGTGCGCCTGGCGGTGACGCTGCGCTACGAATGCGATCTCGACCCCATCCTGCGCGAGCTGGCGATACTGCGCACCGGCATGCTGTCGGGCGCCACCTACGAGGTGCGCGCGCACAAGAAGATCGCGCTGCGCTTTGGCATGACGCAGGAGCAGCTGGACAAGCTGGAGGCAGGCGACATGGAAGGCGGCGGCTTCACCGAGCTGCAGAGGAACGTGGTCGCCTTCACCGATGATCTGGTCAAGAACGTGCGCGCGTCCGACTCCACCTTCAAGCCGCTGGCTGCCGTGCTGGGCGAGCGGGCCATGGTGGAACTGGTGATCACCATCGGCTACTACATGTCGGTGTGCCGCTTCCTGGAAACCTTCGACGTGGACGTCGACCCTTCGTGACGCAGGCCGCCCGCCCATGACCCAGCCCGTGCTCTCGGTGCAGAACCTGTCCGTCGCCTTCGACGCGCAGGGTGGGGCGGTGCGCGTGGTCGAGGATGTGTCTTTTGATCTGAATCGCGGGCAGGCGATGGGGCTGGTGGGCGAGTCCGGCTCAGGCAAGACCATGATCGGGCTCTCGGCGATGCGTCTGGTGCCGCATCCGGGTCGAATCGCAACAGGCACGATCAAGCTCGATGGCATTGACATCATGTCGCAGGGCGAGGCGCAGATGCGCGCCGTGCGTGGCTCTCAGATTGCGATGGTGCTGCAAGACCCAATGACCTCGCTCAACCCCACTCTGACCATCGGCACCCAGATGATAGAAGCGGTTCGGGCGCATTCTCAGGTGTCTGCGCCACAGGCGCGCGAGCGGGCGCGCGATGCCCTTGGCAAGGTGGGCATCAACAATCCAGAGGAAAGACTGGACGCCTATCCCCATCAGTTTTCGGGTGGTATGCGACAGCGCGTGGCCATCGCCACGGCCATGATCAACCGGCCCAAGGTGCTGATCGCAGATGAGCCGACCACTGCGCTGGACGTCACCATACAGGCGCAGATACTGGCCGAGGTGCGCAAGCTGTGCCAGCAAGAGGGCACGGCGCTGCTATGGATATCGCATGATCTCGCGGTGGTCTCCGGCCTTGTCGACAAGGTGGGCGTGATGTACGCCGGCCAGCTTGCCGAGTGCGGGCCCATTCACGATGTCATTCACCAACCCAGGCATCCGTACACCAGCGGCCTGATTGCCTCGATTCCAGACCGCACTCCCTCGGGCCATCGCTTGCCGCAGATTTCAGGCATGGTGCCGCCGCCCTCGGCCTGGCCACAGGGCTGCCGTTTCGCGCCGCGCTGCTTCCAGGCCAGGGCCGCCTGCAGCGAGCCACCGCCTCTGGCCTTGCTTGATGGCAGCCGCCTGGTGCGATGCTTCTTTCCGCTGGCGCCAAGCGGCGATCGGGCAGCGCGCGCGCCGCTTGCTCAGCCGCAGGCAGAACCGAGTGTCCAGCCCGTTCTGATCGAGGTTGAACAGGTGACCAAGACCTTTCGGCGCAGCGCGTCGCTCCTGAGCAAGCTTGCACACATGGCTTTGGCCAAGCGGCCGGACGCGATGCCGGCGCTCGATCGCGTGAATCTGAAAGTCCACAAGGGCGAGGTGCTTGGCATTGTCGGCGAGTCGGGAAGCGGAAAGTCCACTCTGGCCCGCATTCTGGTGGGCATGATGGAGCCTGACTCAGGCACGGTTCATCGCCATCTGCGGCGTGCAAGTGGGCGCCTGGGCGCGCAGATGATCTTTCAGGATGCGATGGCTTCGCTCAATCCCAGGCAGTGGGTTGGGCAGGCAATTTCAGAGGCGCCATTGCTGCACGGAATATGGGGGCAAGAGGAAGCGGCGGCCAGGCTGGAGGCGCTGCTGCTGCAGGTGGGCATTGATCCGGGTTACGCCACGCGCTATCCACATCAATTCTCCGGCGGTCAGCGCCAGCGCATCGCCATCGCGCGCGCGCTGGCGGTCGAGCCCGAGGTGCTGATTTGCGATGAGGCAGTGGCGTCACTGGATGTGTCCATTCAAGCGCAGATCATCAACTTGCTCGCCGATTTGCGAAAGTCGCTCGATCTCACCTATGTGTTCATAGGGCACGATCTGGGTGTCGTGCGCCATGTGAGCGATCGGGTGCTGGTGATGTACCTTGGGCGCATCGTGGAAGAGGGCAGGGTGGGTGATGTATTCAACTCTCCTGCGCATCCCTACACACAGGCGCTGGTTGCAGGCGCACCCAGGGTCGACAAAGTCGCGCCACCCGATGAGATGAAAGTGCCTTGGGTCGACCTGTCGCGCGTGCCGGTCTCCGGCTGCGGCTATGCGCCGCGATGTCAACACGCGACAGCGCAGTGCAGCGCACAAGTGCCAGAGCTCCAATCGATTGGAGCGGAACGTCGTGTTGCGTGTTTTGTTGCGGGAGCCTGCGCATGACCAGTCACCATTTTTCTAACGCCAACAGCGCCAAGCCGGCACTGATTTTCAGCAGCGGCCGGTCTGTGGACTACGGCACCCTGGATCGGCGGGTCAATCAGGCGGCGCACCTCTTGCGCGCACTCGGTTTGCGTCGGGGCGATGTCGTCTCCATCCTGATGGAAAACTGCGAGCAGTTTGCGGTGTTCTGCTGCGCAGCGCAGCGCGCTGGCCTGTACTACTGCTGCATCTCCATCCAGCTTGCGGTGGCGGAGGCGGCCTACATCGTGAACGACAGCGGTTCCAAATTGCTGCTGACCTCTGGCAAGCGGGCCCAATCAGCCGAGCAGATCGTCGCCAGTGCGCCGCAGCTGCAGCACCGAATGATCACCAACGGCAGCCACGGCGGTTTTGAGTCCTGGGACGATGCCTTGTCAGGCCAGCCCTGCGATCCGATTGCCGATGAATGCGATGGCCAGGATCTTCTCTATTCATCGGGCACGACCGGCCGCCCCAAGGGTGTCAAGGCCCCGCTGGCGCAGGCTGGCGGCGATTCTCTGCTTGCTCGCCTGACCAGGCTCAACGTGGCCCAATACGGCTTTGGCAGCGACACGATCTATCTGTCGCCCGGGCCGCTGTACCATGCCGCGCCGCTGCGTTGGCTGATGGTCACACTGGGGCTTGGCGCCACTGCCGTGGTCATGGAGAGTTTTGATGCGCAGCAGGCGCTTGCCTTGATCGAGCGGCATCGTGTCACGCACAGCCAGTGGGTGCCGACCATGTTCGTGCGCCTCTTGCGCTTGCCTGATGAACTGCGGCGTGGTTTTGATCTGTCTTCAATGCAGTGCGCGGTGCACGCTGCGGCGCCATGTCCCGTCGAAGTCAAGCGGACGATGATTGACTGGTGGGGCCCACTCATCTGGGAGTACTACGCGGGCACCGAATCGAACGGCGCCACGGTGATCACCAGCCAGGAATGGCTGGCGCACCCCGGGTCCGTGGGCAGGGCCGTCATGGGCAAGCTTCATGTGCTGTCTGAAGACGGACAAGAGTTGCCGCCGCGTTCCATCGGTGCCATCTATTTTTCGGACGGGCCGAAATTTGAGTATCTGAACGATCCGCAAAAGACAGCATCGGTACGCGACAAACACGGCAGAACCACCTTGGGCGACATCGGCTGGAAAGACGAAGAAGGCTTTCTCTATCTGACCGATCGCCAGTCCAACATGATCATCTCGGGTGGTGTGAACATCTATCCGCAAGAGACTGAGAATGTGCTGCTCGCGCATCCTGCGGTCCATGATGCAGCGGTGATCGGCGTGCCCAATGAAGAGTTTGGCGAAGAGGTCAAGGCACTGGTTCAACTGATCGACCCGGCGCAGGCTTCAATTGCATTGGGGCAAGAGTTGATCGCATTCTGCAGAGGCCGCATCGCTTCCCTGAAATGCCCGCGCAGTCTCACATTTGTGGACGATCTCCCACGCCATGCGAACGGAAAACTTGTCAAACGCCTTCTGCCGGCGCAATTGCGCGCCGGCCCCGGCGAAGTCAAACTGCCCGCGCGAACCCCCACAGGCGCGATGGACCGCGATGGACCACAATGAGCACAATGGATGAACACGCCATACCGCAGCGGCGCCCGTCTGCGATCGCGCCCGCGTCCCCCATTCGCACCGCCCTGATCACGGGCGGCACCCGGCGCATCGGGCGTGCCATCGCGCTGGCACTGGCACGCGAAGGTGTGCAGATCGTGACGGTGAGTCGCCAACATGATGCGGATGCACAAGACACATTGGCAGCGCTGGCCCAATGCGGCGTACAGGCGATGCACTGCGTGGCCGATGTGAGCGACGAGGCAGCGGTGAAGAGCGTATTCGCGCAAGCCGCTGCGCGCTTTGGTGCGATCGACATCGTGGTGCACTGCGCCGCACTGCGCAGCCACGACGCACTGGCGGACATCACTCTGGCCCACTGGCGCGCAGTGATGGCGACCAATCTGGATGCCGCGTTTCTTTGCAGCCAGGCGGCGCTGCCTTCCTTTCCCGCGACGGGCGGACGCATCATCTACCTGTCGGGCGCTGCGGCCTTCATCGGCATGCCCAATCGCTCGCATGTGTGCGCCTCCAAGGCCGCGCTCGGTGGCCTGGCGCGTGCGCTGGCCACCGAGTTGGCGGATCGGCGCATCACAGTCAACTGCGTCTCACCGGGCATCATCGACACCTCGGCCGACGGCCGTGGCATCGCGCTGACGCCAGCGATGCAGCAGTTGCGCATACCCGCAGGGCGTCAGGGCCGGCCCGAGGAAATCGCCGCTGCTGTGCGATTGCTCGCATCTGAGGATGGCGCTTACATCACCGGGCAGGTCATCCACGTGAATGGGGGCATGTATTTCGGCTGAAGCGGCATCCCATCAGTTCTGAAAGAAAACCTCATCATGGCATTACCCACCCACATCCGCGAGCGCTTGTCGCTCCCCGTCTTTTGTGCACCCATGTTCAAGGTGACGGGGCCGGCCTTGGTGCGCGAAGCGTGCAAGGCCGGGTTCATGGCCGGCCTGCCGCGCGCCAACGCACCCGATGCGGGGACCTTCGATCGCTGGCTGAGTGACATAGGCGCCGATCTGTCGGCGCACCAGCAGGCGCATCCGGGCGCACGAATCGGGCCTATCGCGGTCAACCTCAGCACTCGTCTTGAGCCAGACCAGATGGAGGCCGAGCTCGACATCTGCCAGCGCCATGGCGTGGAGATCATCGTCAGCGCGGCGGGCGACCCCACGCGTTTGATTCCCCATGTGCATGCGCGTGGCATGTCCGTCTTTCACGATGTCACCACCATGCGCTTTGCGCAAAAGGCAATCGAAGCGCGGGCCGATGGCCTGATCTGCATTGGCGCGGGCGGGGGAGGGCACTCGGGCCTGATCAGCCAACTGGCTCTGGTGCCACGCATACGCGCGATCTTCGACGGCGTGATCGTGATGGCCGGCGCCATATCCAACGGTGCGGCTGTGCGGGCAGCCGAAATTCTCGGAGCGGATCTGGCCTACATGGGTACGCGATTCATTGCCACCCAGGAGGCTGATGTGGCGCCTGCCTACAAGCAGATGCTGGTCGATGAGAGCTCGGCCGCACTCATGTACACACGCTCCATCTCCGGCGTGCCGGCCAACTGGCTGGTGGCATCCCTGCAAGCCAATGGATTGGACCCTGCACAGCTTCCGGAGCCGCTAGGCAGGGGCCCGGGAATTGGCCATCTGCCCGAAGGCGTGCGTCCCTGGCATACGGTGTGGAGCGCTGGCCACGGCATCGACCTCATCACCGACATACCCAGCGTGGCCGAACTGGCCAGCCGACTGCGGCGCGAATACATCGCCGCTTGCGCCACGCCCGACATGGCGCAGGCGGCGAAGTTGGCGCAAGAGGCGGCGAAATCAGCGATCAATCAGTCAGCAGCTTGACTAAGGGCAAGGTGGCTGTCGACAATGCGAGCTGGGAGATCCCAGGGCAAACCGGACAAGACAAGCTATGAGCAAACGCTGGCAGCAGCGGCCCGAGGGATCGACCTGGGGCGACTTCGGGCACGACGACCAGCTCGGCCGGGTGAATCTGCTCACGCCGGAGAAAGTTCTTGAAGGAATTCAGGAGGTGCGCGACGGCCGGACCTTCTGTCTGAGCTTGCCGCTGGACTACCCCGGTGGTGCGGTGCTCAATCCCCGGCGCGGTCCCCCGCGTGTGTCGCCAACGCTTCAGGACGGCTGCCCATGCATCAACTTCCCCACTGTACGTCTGGACCCACGCAACACCGACATCGTCAGCGATGACCAGGTGACCCTTGCCTTGCAGTACTCGACCCAGTGGGATTCGTTTGCGCACGTGGGCGCGTTCTTCGATGTGAACGGCGACGGCAAGTCCGAGAAGGTGTACTACAACGGTTACCGGGCGAACGAGCATGTGGTGGGGCCGATGGACTACCAGGATGGACGCGATGTGCCGGTCGACGGCCCTTATGGTGCACTGGCGCTTGACATCGCCAACTTCGCCGTCCGGGGGATGCAGGGGCGCGCGGTCATGATCGACTTGAAGAAGCATTTCGGCCTGGAACGGCGCTTCATCCGCATGGCCGACCTGCAGCAGGTCATCGATGCGGACCGCGTTGAAGTTCGGCGCGGTGACATGGTGCTCTTTCGCACTGGCTTTACCGAAGTGCTGATGCAAATGAACCGAAACCCCGACAAAGACAAACTCGACGCGACCGGCTGCGTGCTGGACGGGCGCGACAAGGACTTGCTCCAGTGGGTGAGCGACAGCGGCGTGAGTGCCCTGTGCGCCGATAACTATGCTGTCGAAGGCCTGCCCGCTGTGCAGGCGCTTGGGCGCAGGCCGTCACTGCCGCTGCACCAGCACTGCCTGTTCAAGCTCGGCGTGCCGCTGGCCGAGCTGTGGTGGCTGCGCGACCTTGCCGACGCCCTGGCGGCCCAGCAGCGCACGGCCTTCTTGCTCACGGCGCCGCCTCTGCGCTTGCCCGGTGCGGTGGGCTCACCGGTGACGCCCATCGCGACGACATAGATGGCGGGCTGACACTGTCTGTGCTTGTTCGCCTCAATGCCACACGCAGGCCACCGAGCGCAAGCGTAGGCTGCGTGCAAGCCCCTAGCGTGGCGTGAAGCGCTACACTGCCTCTCGCTTGCAAGCGATTGTTGTCAAGCTCAAACCACCCCGATGGCGCAACATTTCACCATGCCTTCCAGATCCAACAATGGGCCCGCATCTGTGGGCGCGAAGCAGCAGGCTCAGTTCATGCAGGCGGTGGCCTTGCATCAGCAGGGTGACTTGAAGGCTGCTCAGGCGATTTGCGAAACCTTACTGAAGGCCAATGCCTCGCATGTGCCTTCGCTCTATCTGCTTGGGGTTGTCGCCTATCAGACAGGAAATGCCAGGGTTGCCGCCGATCTGCTTGGCAAAGCGATATCCATTCATCCTGGCAACGCAGCGTTCTACTCGGATCGTGGTCTTGCGCTGCAGCAGCTTGGCGAGCTGGATGCAGCAGTCGCAAGTTATGACAAGGCGATCAGTCTCAAGCCTGATTTTGCAGAGGCCCACTCGAACCGCGGCAATGCATTGCAAGAGATCAAGAAATTTGATGCCGCAGTCGCCAGCTTTGACCAAGCCATCCGTATCAGGCCCGACTACGCGCAGGCGTACTCAAACCGCGGCTGTGCACTGAAAGAGCTTGAACAATTTGAGGCCGCCGTAGCCAGCTTTGACGAGGCCATCCGCATTCAACCGGACTACGCAGACGCCTACTCCAACCGGGGCGTGGCGCTCAATGAACTTGGGCAATTGGAAGCTGCGCTCGCAAGCCATGACAAAGCCGTCAGTCTTAAGCCCGATTTTGCAGAAGCGCACTCGAATCGCGGCATCACGCTGCAAGCACTCGCGCAATTGGATGCGGCGTTAGAGAGCTTTGACCATGCGATTCGCCTGATGCCCGACTATGCACAAGCTCACGCAAACCGAGGGCTCGCCCTGCGCGGCGATGTCCCAGAACTTGTTGAACAGATGAGCTGAGGGTGGCGGCTCCTTTCGCCCGCATGTGAACATGCGGGTGCCTAGCAAGCAAAGAAAGGAACCACCGAAATGAAGTCTCTCACAAAGTCCGCACTGCGGGCGATCCCTGC
>CANJPU010000024.1 GCA_947476285.1 Comamonadaceae bacterium
CGACGCCGCAGGCTAATGCCTGCAAGGAGGAGCAACGCCGCCAGCGGGCTTGCCAGACACCCACTCGAGTGCGTAGCGCTCTCACCCAACAGGTGAGGAACTTCAAAGCCGAAAAACTCAATGTCCACGGGCACTTCCTGCTGAAAACAAGCGGTCAACTGCCGTTTCTAGGATCATTGTAGTCAGGGTACAGTCTGCTGGGCGCAAGATGGGATATTCCCGTTGAACAGGCGGCCGCTGCCGAATCGTTCAAAATGCTGTCTAGCCCAACCCGTGGACCCTGCATACGCCCATGATCAACCGCCCCACCCAATACCTGCTGAACATCGGCCATGCGATAGACCACATGTTCCTGCTGATCTTCGCCACTGCGGTGACCAGCATCGCCACCGAGTTCGGCATTGGGCGCTGGGAAGACCTCATGCCCTACAGCGTGCCGGTTTTCCTTTTCTTCGGGCTCGGCTCGATTCCGGCTGGCCGGCTGGGCGATCACTGGGGGCGCAGGCCCATGATGATCGTCTTCTTCTTTGGCATGGGCGCCGCGGCATTCCTGGTCAGCGCAGCCACGTCGCCCACCATGATGGCGGTGGCCTTGGCGGTTCTGGGTACGTTTGCCTCCATCTATCACCCGGTTGGCATTCCGATGCTTGTGCAGGGTGCGTTGCGGCCCGGCTGGGCGATCGGCGTCAATGGCCTGGTGGGCAACCTGGGCGTGGCAGCGGCTGCGGTCGCCACCGGCTTTCTGGTCAAGTACTTCGGATGGCGCATGGCCTTTGTGGTGCCGGGGATCGTCAGCATGGTCTGTGGTGTGTTGTTCGCCATGTATGCAAGCAAGGAGGTCGCCGCGCCCGCCAAGAAGCGCGCGGCCAGCGCTGCGCCACCGCTCGGGGCCATTGCAAGGCTGCTGTTGATCATGACTCTGGCCGCTACCACCAGCAGCTTGCTGTTCAATTTTTCAACCACATCCAATTACGAGATGCTGGCTGACCGCTTCCAGGCAATCACCACCGACCCGGCGCAGATCGGCATGATGCTGGGCATGGTGTACGCAGTCGCCTCGCTGACACAACTGGTGGTGGGCAACCTGATCGACAAGCACTCGCTGCGCACGATCTACATGAGCGTCATCGGGTTGCAGGTCATCGTCCTGATGCTGGCCGCCACCATGCATGGGTGGATGTTCTATGCGCTTCAGTTGCTCATCATGGTGACGATCTTCGGCGCCGTGCCTTTCACCGATGCCATGATGGTTCGCTTTGTCGACGACTCGATGCGTTCGCGCGTGTCGGGCGTTCGGCTGGCCGTCTCGCTGGCGGCGAGTTCGCTGGCGGTGTGGTTGGTCGGGCCGCTGGTCAAGCAGGCGGGGTTCTCCTTCCTGCTGTGGGTGATGGCCGGGATCTCTGTTGTCACTTTGCTTATCGTGAGCCGATTGCCC
This sequence comes from Comamonadaceae bacterium, assembly GCA_947476285.1. Lineage (GTDB taxonomy): Bacteria > Pseudomonadota > Gammaproteobacteria > Burkholderiales > Burkholderiaceae_C > Ramlibacter. The sequence goes on from CANJPU010000024.1 coordinate 1,436, forward strand.
GGGCCAGGGCATCAGCTCGGCGGCGGCATAGGCAGTCGGGCCTGAAGGCTGATTGCCGCCAGCGCATAAGCAATTAGGCATCACCTTGATGTCTCCAGCGCCTATTTGGCCGCTGCCTAGGTGATGTCCCCATCACCTTGCCTGCCATCAGGCTATATAAGAAACACTCAAGGTGGTGACAGTCGGGTGATCAGGTAAACAGTTTGCCTGGGTGCCCACCCATCAGTCCGGAGATTCTTGCCATGCCCTGCAGCTCAGCAGTCATCGATCATCTCATTGGCGGTACCGGCGCGATGTCCGCGCTCGACATCCTGGGCGCAGCGCACGACGGCGTGGTGGTCATCGATGCGAGCGGCACCATCGTCTATGTCAATGAGGCCTACAGCACCTTGATGAAGGTGCCTGCAGTGAAGGCACTGGGTGCCAAGATGGAAGTCATCACGCCCAATGCCAGAACGCTGGCCGTGCTCAAGACGCACTTGCCTATTCGCGCCGAGGCGCATTTCTCGGAAGAGCTCGGCTTTGACGTAGTGCTCACCGCCAGCCCCATCTTCAAGAATGGTGAGTTCATCGGCGTGGTCACCGTGTTTCGCGGCTCGCAGGATCTCCTGGAGCTCTATGCCGGCTACCGGCGCGCGCGTGGCCTGGCCGACTACTACCGCGAGTGCCTGGAGGGAAGTTCGCACCGCATCGAAGGTTTTGATGCGGTGGTGGGGCAGAACCGAGGCCTGCGTCATGTGGTGCAGATGGCCAGCCGCGTGGCCATCACCGACGCGGCCATTCTCATCACCGGCGAGAACGGTGTGGGCAAGGACGTGCTCGCCCATGCCATCCACGGCGCGAGCGCGCGGGCTTCCAAGGCTTTTATCGCGGTCAATTGCGCTGCCATTCCCGATGCCCTGCTTGAGAGCGAGCTGTTCGGCTACGAACATGGCTCGTTCACTGGTGCGTCCAAGGGCGGCCGGCTCGGGAAATTCGAGCTCGCCAATGGCGGCACCATCTTTCTCGATGAAGTCGGTGACATGAGCAGTTCCATGCAAGCCAAGCTGCTTCGGGTGCTGCAGGACGGAACCATCGAGCGGGTCGGCGCCAGCCAAACCAACGCAGTGGACGTGCGCATCATCGCCGCCACCAACCGCGACCTGCACAAGATGGTCGAGAGCGGCCAGTTCCGCCAGGATCTGTACTACCGGCTCAATGTATTTCCCATCCTGCTGCCGCCGCTGCGCGACCGCAAGGACGACATTCCATTTCTGGCCATGCACTTGCTCCAGCAGATCGCCTCGCGTTATGGACGCAGGGCCATGAGTCTGGCACCGGAGTCGATAGAGGAGCTGCAGCGCCACGATTGGCCAGGCAACATTCGTGAGCTGCGCAACGCCATTGAGCGTGCGGTCATTCTGTGCTCGTCAGATGTGCTCCTGCCCGAGAATTTCGGCCTGCCCACCACCGAAGGTGAGCCAGAGCCCGTGGCGTCGGCAGTGGGCGGCTTGAAGGCTGATGTCAGGCGCACCGAGCGCCGCGCCTACGAGGAGGCACTGTCGCATGCGCGTGGCAACAAATCATTGGCGATGCTGCGCCTGGGCGTGAGCCGGCGCACCTTCTACAAACGGCTGAAGGAATTCGGCATGATCTCGCGCAGTGAGGAATCGCTGCGCCATTGAACGCAGCCTGGCCGCTCTGTCCTGCATCTGCAATGGGCCAGCATCGGACAGGCTGCCCGTTACCGTTCGCCCGCGCCGACAATGCGGGCTGCCTGGTCTGCAGGGTGCTCATGTTTGTCACCGCGCCGGCGCGGCATCGAGGACCATCAGCGCATCGACCACCCGCAGGCCATCGGTGGCGCGGTCGATCACGATCAGCGGGTTGATGTCGACCTCGCGAATCAAGTTAGCCCGCATATTTCATCAGGGACGTGGGATGGCTGCGGCCGGGTTCGCGGGCGATCTGTCAAGGCTTTGAGCAAACGATGTGCCCGCTGCAAATGCGCAAGCCGTGCAAGGGAAGGGGCACAAGAGGGCGGCTTGTCCGGACAGGATGGATACAGTTCCAGTTTCCTTTGTAGACACATGCGCGCTCGTTGTATCGTTGGCAATCGGGACCGGGGCTCGGGTTCATGGCGCACATGGCGGCAAACCACCCGCGTGAGTTGCCTGAGCGCGTCGGCATGGTTGTTGCTCAAAAGAGCTATGCGGTGCACCCGAGTACCGGGCCGTGGCCTTTTTCGACTTGAAACATTTATAGACTGACACCTGCGAGGATTTTCGATGCGCACACCCGTGATGGATATGTTTGGCCTGGACTCGCCAATTTTTGGCTTTTCGCACTGCCGCGATGTGGTGGCGGCAATCTCGCGCTGCGGCGGCATGGGCACCCTTGGCACTTCGCACTTCACCGCCGATCAGCTCGAACGCGAGCTGTCTTGGATCGACACGCATTCCGACGGCAGGCCCTATGGTGTGGATGTGCTGTTCCCCTACGGGTCACCCAAGGAATACGAGAACCTGACGCCGGCCTCCCTGGAAAAACTCCTGCCGCAGGAACACCGCGACTTTGTGAAGAATTTTCTGGACAAGTACAAGGTGCCGCAGTTTCCAGAAGAGCAGCGCCAGCAGATTCTCAACGAATACATGAGCGATCTGACACGCACCCACCGCGAGGCCGAGCGCCGCCTGGAGGTTGTGTACCGCCATCCGCAAGCCAAACTGATCGTCAGCGCGCTGGGGCCGCCACCGCGGCATGTGATCGACAAGAGCCATGAGCTGGGCCGCAAGGTGGCTGGCCTGGTGGGTCACCCCAAGCATGCGAAGCGCCAGGTCGATCTGGGCATTGACGTCATCGTGGCGCAAGGCTGGGAAGCTGCCGGCCACACCGGCGAAATCTCCACCATGGTGTTGGTGCCTCAGGTGGTGGACATCGCCGGCTCAGTGCCCGTGCTGGCGGCAGGCGGCATTGCGACAGGCAGGCAGATGGCAGCGGGCCTGGCGCTGGGCGCGCAAGGTGTGTGGTGCGGCACCATCTGGCTCACCACCGTTGAGAGCGAAGTGCTGCCCGAGATCAAGAAGAAGCTTTTCGAGGCCACTTCCAGCGACACGCTGCGCTCGCGCTACGGCACCGGTAAGCCAGCGCGGCGTATCTCGTCGCCCTGGGTGCTGGCCTGGGAGCAACCCGATGCGCCCAAGCCCCTGCCCATGCCCTTGCAGTCCATGCTGACCAATGAGCCCGATGAACGCATCAAGAAGTTCCGGGTGGCCGAGCTCATGACCTACGCTGCAGGCCAATGCGTCGGGCAGCTTCATGAAGAGACCACGGTCAAGCAGGTCATGCAGGATCTGCTGACCGAGTTTGCTGACGCCCGCGAGCGTCTGAATCAGGAATGACGCGCAAGCCAATGCAATACAACTCAGAGTTTTCGCTTCACGATCTCACGCTGCGCACGGTGCTGGCCAGCAGGGCGAAGCAGCACGGGAGCAAGATCTACCTGACCTTCGCGCCCGATGGCAGAACCTTCACCTATTCGGACATGGACACGCTGTCCAACCGCATCGCCAATGGCCTGCTCGCCCACGGCATCGGCAAGGGTGCGCATGTGTCGATGCTCATGGAGAACTGCCCTGAGTTTCTGCTGCTGTTGTTTGGCATCGGCAAGATCGGCGCCGTGGCCAACCCGGTCAATGCGGCCGCGCGCGGCGAGTTTCTGCGCTACTTTCTTGAGTTTTCAGACGCCAGTGTGCTGGTGATGGATCTGGACTCGCTGGACCTGTTCCGGCAGGTGGCCGCGGGTTTGCCCGCCTTCACCCATGTGGTGATCCTGGGCAATGGCAAGCCCGTGCCCGAGCGCATTGACGAGAACCCGAACATCACCGTCATTGACTACGACAGCCTGCTGGGCGCGTCAAGCGCGGCGGTGGATATTCCGCTCGCGTATTCCGATCTGCTTTTGCTGCCCTACACCTCGGGCACCACTGGCCCTTCCAAGCTGAGCCTGTATCCGCATGCGCACAGCCTGCTCTATGGCTTGAGCAATACGCTCGAATTCGGTTACCGAGAAGACGACGTGGCCTATGCATGCTTGCCGCTCTATCACACCAGCGCGCTGCTGGGCGTGTCGCTGGCGGCGATGTGGGCCCATGCCAGCGTGGTTCTGACCCGGCATTTTTCAGCCAGCCGCTTCTGGAGCGACTGCCGCGATCACGGCATCACCTTGGTCAACGCGCTGGGGGCGATGGCCGATTTTCTCTGGAGCCAACCACGATCGCCAGCCGACCGCGATCACAAGGTGCGCTTGTGCCGCTTGTCTCCCATGCCGCGTTATGCCAGGGAATTCGAGGAGCGCTTTGGCCTGACCATCGTCAGCGCCTACGGTGCATCCGACTTCTCGCAGATCACGTCCTTCACCGCCGACTGCCCACGCTCCAAGATGGGATCGACCGGCCGGGCGAGGTCGGGCATCCAGATACGCATTGCCGATGAGGACGATCAGGAATTGCCGCAAGGCGAAACGGGCGAGATCCTGGTGCGAAGCGACAATGTCTGGAACACCTCGATGGGCTACTACAAGATGCCCGAGGCCACGGTGGCCTCCATGCGCAACATGTGGTTTCACACCGGCGACCGCGGCTACCTGGACGCGGACGGGTTTCTCTACTTTGTCAACCGCAAGAAGGACGCCATCCGGCGTCGCGGCGAGAACATCTCATCGGCTGAGGTCGAGCGGCTGATCGCCCGCCATCCGGCAGTGCAGGAAGCGGCGGTGTTCCCGGTGCAGGCCCAAACCAGCGAAGATGAAGTCGCTGCCACGGTGGTGCTCAAGCAGGGCCATGGCGCCACCGAGCTGGAGCTGATTGAGTTCTGCGTCAAGGAGATGCCCTACTACATGGTGCCTCGCTACATGCAGGTGGCTGCCGATCTTCCGCGCACGCTGAGCTTTCGGGTGCAGAAGTTCAAACTCATGGAGGAGGCCAGGCGCAATCCCGATGCCTGGTTCGATCGCGAGAAGGCCGGCATCGTGCTCAAGCGAGCGCGCGGCGCGGGCCACTCAAGCTAGGTTCAAGGAGTTGATGCGATGGATGATGTGATGGAAGTTGGTGTGGAGTTGACAGGGCACGTTGCGGTCATTGAATTGCGGCGCCCGCCCCATAACTTCGTGGACATGCCGCTGGTGCGGCAAGTGGCCGACGCACTGGAGGCGCTGGACCGCGACCCGCAATGCCGCGCGGTGGTGCTGGCCGCTCAGGGCAAGTCATTTTGCGCGGGCGGCAACTTCGCCCGCTATGCGGGTGAGTTCACGCAAGGCAAGGTAGCAACCGTCTATGAGGAATCCATACGTCTGTTTCGCACACGCAAGCCCATCGTTGCGGCAGTGCACGGTGCTGCCATCGGCGGCGGGCTGGGGCTTGCCTTGTCTGCGGATTTTCGGGTGACGTGTCCGCAGGCTCGATTTGCCGCGAACTTCGTGCGCCTGGGCTTGAATCCGGGCTTCGGCTTGGCGATCACTTTGCCCGACCTGATAGGCCGCAACCGGGCCGAGCTCTTGATCTACACCGGCCGACGCATTGGCGGGCAAGAGGCGCTGGACATCGGCCTTGCCAATGTGCTTGTGCCGCAGGAAGAGGTGCGCACAGCGGCAATCGCGCTGGCCCAGGAGATTGCGCAGGGCGCGCCACTGGCGGTGGAGTCGGCCCGCGCCACGCTGCGCGCCGGTCTGGCCGATCGCCTGCAGGCCGCGGCCGCCGATGTGATGCAGGAGCAGCGTCGCTTGCGCGAGACTGAAGATTTCCTGGAAGGCGTGAAGGCCGGCACCGAGCGGCGCACGCCTAACTTCGTTGGGCGGTGAGGGTGATGATCGGCGGCCATGCCCCTGTCAAGAATTAAAGGAGACATCGCCATGAACCAGACAAGAAGACATTCGTTGATACGTGGTCTGCTGTGTGCGGCATGCAGCGTGATGCTGGCCGCCGCAGCCCTGCCGGTGCAGGCGCAGGACTATCCCAGCAAACCGATCACGCTGGTGGTTGCGGCCGCCGCTGGTGGCGGCACCGACTTTTTGGCGCGCACCCTGGCGCAGGACATGTCGCGCGAGCTTGGCACGCCAGTGGTGGTGGCCAACCGTGCGGGTGCTGCCGGCAACATCGGCACCGACGCGGTTGCCAAGGCCGCCAAGGATGGTTACACCCTTCTCCTGACTGCCGGAGCGCCGCTCACCACCAACGTGGCTCTTTACGCCGGCTCACTGCCCTACGATCCGATCAAGGACCTGGCGCCGATCAGTCTGCTGGCGGAAACGCCGGAGTTCATCTTGGTCAATCCGTCCTTCGCGGCGCAGACGCTGGATCAACTGGTGCGGATGATCCGCGCCGAGCCCGGCAAATACAGCTTTGCCTCGGGCGGCACGGGTACCGTGACGCATCTTGCAGGTGAGCTCATGAAGATCATGGGCAAGCTCGAACTTGTGCATGTGCCTTATCGTGGCGAAGGGCCTGCCACCAATGAAGTGTTGGGCGGCCAGGTGCCGATGATGTTCGGTACCACCTCGTCATTGCCGCTGGTGCGCGCGGGCAAATTGCGCGCACTGGCGGTCACCACCGCGCAGCGCAGCCGCGTCGCGCCCGAGGTGCCCACATTCTCCGAGTCGGGCTTTCCTGGTTTTGATCTGGTGGGCTGGTATGGGGTGCTGGCGCCAGCGGGCACGCCCGGGCCGATTCTCGAAAAGCTTCAGACAGTGATTGCGAAGATCGGCACCTCGCAGGCTTTCACCGAAAAGGTCTCCGGCCACGGCATGACGGCACTGGCCGGCTCGCCCGAGCAACTGGCCAACAAGATGAAGTCCGAGACCCTGATCATGTCGCAACTGGTCAAGGCGGCCGGGCTCAAGCCTGGTCCTTGAATCAGACCATCAAAGCAAATGCAAAGGAGACACAGATGAAGAATCTTATTCGGATGATGCTGACGGTCGCCTGTGTATGCGGCCTGTCTTTCGGCGCAGTGGCGCAGGACTACCCCAGTCGCCCCATCACCCTGGTTGTCGCCGCTGCGCCCGGCGGTAGCACCGACTACATGGCCCGGCTGATCGCGCGTGAGATGGGCACTGCGCTGGGCAAGCAGGTGGTGGTCGAAAACCGCGCCGGTGCATCGGGCAACGTGGGCACCGACTATGTGGCCAAGTCCGCCAAGGATGGCTACACGCTGCTCTTCGGATACGGCGCGCCGCTGGCCACCAACGTCAGCCTTTACGGCAGTGTCTTGCCATATGATCCAGTGCGCGATTTCATTCCCATCACACTGGTGGCCGAAGCGCCTGAGTTCCTGATGGTCCATCCCTCGGTGCCAGCCAACAACCTCAATGACTTGCTCAAACTGATCAGGGATCAGCCGGGCAAATACAGCTTTGCCTCGGGCGGCACCGGCACAGTGATGCATCTGGCCGGCGAACTGCTCAAGCTGCGCGCGAAGCTTGAGTTTGTGCACGTTCCCTACAAGGGCGAGGGCCCTGCGCTGACCGATGTGACCGGCGGCCATGTGCCTGTCATGTTCGGCACAGCCGCATCCTTGCCCATCGTGCGCTCAGGAAAACTACGCGCGCTGGCAGTGACCACGCTGCAGCGCAGCCAGCAGGCGCCCACCGTGCCCACTTTCGCCGAGTCGGGCTTCCCCGGCTTTGACATCAGCGCCTGGTACGCCATCCTCGCGCCCGCCGGCACGCCCCGACCCATCGTCGAGAAACTGCAATCGGTGGTGGTGAAGATCATCGATTCCAAATCGGTCTCCGATGATTTCATTGCCCATGGCTTGGTGCCCCTGGGTGGCGGTCCAGAAAAACTGGCCGAAAAGATCAAGACCGAAATCTCTCTCATGGCCGAACTGGTGAAGACGGCTGGATTGAAACCAGGACAATAGCAATGCGACCGATGTCTGGATCCAATGCGTATCACCTGGGCCGCGCGCCCACGGCCGATCTCTCCCAAAGGGGCAAGCTCAAGGTCGAGCGCCAGGGGCCGGTGCTGACCATCTGCCTCTCGTCTCAGGAGACGCGCAATTCGCTTGATGCGCAAATGTTGGAAGAGCTTGGCGATGCGGTGGCACAGGCCGAAGCCAACAAGTCGGTGCGGGCCGTGTTCCTCACCGCGCAAGGGCCGGCCTTTTGCTCAGGTGCCAACATCAAGCACATGCCACAGGGCACTGATCCATGGCAGGTCCATCGCAACGCGCGCGGCTTGGGCCGCACGCTGATGCCGCTGATGTGGCTGGACAAACCGGTGGTGGTGGGCGTCAACGGTCCGGCAGTGGGCAGCGGCATGGGCCTGGCCCTCAGTGGCGATTTGATGCTCGCTGGCGAGTCCGCCAGTTTCACAGCGGGTTGGTTTCGCCTGGGCGCCATGCCCGACATTGGCATCATGTACAACCTGCCGCGCTTGATCGGCATGGCGCGCACCAAGAATTTTTTGTTCGGTGGCGGCACGCTCAGCGCAGCCGAGGCGGCCGATCTGGGCCTGGTGCTGCGCATCGTGCCCGACCGACAGCTCAAGGACGAGGGCTTCAACGAAGCCATGCGCCTGGCCGAAGGCCCGGCCGAAGTGATGGGCCTGGCCAAGGCTTTGCTGGCGCGCACCTTCGAGACGCACATGACCGATATGCTCGCCTTTGAAGGCTTCGGCCAGGCGATGGCCATGTCCAATCCCGAATTCAAGGAAGGCCTGGCCGCCGCCTGCGAGAAGCGCCAGCCCGACTTCGTGCGTGCCGCGAGCAAGTATTTTTGATAACCATCCCGAAGACTGTTTACTTGAGGAGCTCAAATTGAACCCAGATCTGCCCCAACCGATCGCCAACGCCGACTCCAAGGTGTATTGGGAAGGCGCGCGCGAAAACCGCCTGATGATTCGCAAATGCAATGGCTGCGGCAAGACGCATTTTTTGCCGCGCTACCTGTGTCCCGACTGCTGGTCCGAAGACCTGGCCTGGATTGAAGCTTGCGGCCGAGGCACCGTGCACAGTTTCACCGTGATCCGCCGCGCACCCACGCCGGCTTTCACTGGCAAGGTGCCTTATGTCGTGGCCTTGATTGATCTGGAAGAAGGCCCGCGCATGATGGCCAACATCGTTGACGAGCACGCGCTGGACACGCGCATAGGCGACAAAGTCGAGGCCGTCTTTGAAGAGCGGCAAGAAGGCGCAAAGATTGTTCAATTCATTCGCCGCGCTTGAAGCGCATCGCATCCATCCACAGGAAGAATCAAATGATCAGCGGTGAAACCCTAAAGAACAAAGTGGCCATTGTCGGTGTCGGCGAATCCGAGATTGGCAAAGTGCCCCACATGACCGGCCTGGGCCTGAACGCGCAGGCGGCCAAACGCGCATTGGACGAGTCGGGGCTGAAGCTCTCGGACATCGATGGCTTGCTCACGGCCTACTCGTTCACCGAGCCCTATCCCATGCTAGGCACGGTGCTGTGCGAATACCTCGGGCTCAAACCCAAGTATTGCGCGGCCATGATGCTGGGCGGTGCGTCGCCCGCGGTGTTGCTGCGCCATGCGGCCGAAACAGTGGCGGCGGGCCGCTGCAAGGCGGTGTTGGTGTGCGGCGGCGAAAACCGCGCCACCGGGCAGACCCGCGACCAGGCGGTTGCCACCATCACCAGCATTGGCCATCCGTATCTTGAGACACCCTACGGCCCCACCATGCCGGGCTTTTATGCCTTGATCGCGCAGCGCTATATGCATGAATACGGGCTGACCTCAGAGCAACTGGCCACGGTGGCTGTCACATCGCGCCGACACGCTGGCATGCATCCGGCCGCGCACATGCGCAAACCCATCACCATCGAAGATGTGCTGGCTTCCAAGCCCATCGCTGATCCGCTGCGCATGATGGACTGCTGCCTCATATCGGATGCCGGTGGTGCCTTCATCGTCACATCGGCCGAGCTGGCGCGTGACCTCAAGCAAAAGCCCATCTACCTGGCCGGCATCGGCGAATACCACACCCATGAGCACGTGACCTTCGCGCCCAGCCTGACCGAATTCGGCGCGCGTCAGTCGGGCGAGGATGCGTATGCGATGGCCGGCCTGGGCCCGGCCGATGTGGACGTGGCTCAGCTCTACGATTGCTTCACCATCGTTCCGATTCTCGAACTCGAAGAACTTGGCTTTTGCGCCAAGGGCGAGGGCGGTGCCTTCTACACCGCCGGGCATGCCACCATCGGTGGCAAGCTGCCCATCAACACCCATGGCGGCATGCTCTCGCATGCGCATGCGGGCGCTGCGGGCGGCTTGTTTGGCATCGTCGAGTCGGTGCGCCAACTGCGCGGTGGCCTGGGCCAGCGGCAGGTGCAAGGCGCCGAGGTCGCGCTGGTGCACAACGAAGGCGGGATTCTTTCCTCGCATTGCACAGTCATATTGACCGGCGCGCCGGCCTGAAGGAGACCCACTTGAGCACAGACAAACCGACTCCATCGCCTGCTGGTGTGGCACTGCACGCGCGGCTGCAGGCCTACATTGGCCGTGGCGGCGATCGCCAGATGAAAGCGCGAGATCCGGTCACGGCCGAGGCGATCAAGATGGTTGCCAATGCAGTGGGCGACCGCAATCCCGTCTACACCGATGCCGACTACGCAGCCAAGTCGGTTCACGGTGGCATCGTCGCGCCGCCGTCCAGCGTGATCTGGTGGCACCGGGCCATGTTCGAGCCGGTTGATTCATCCGACTGGATCGATGAGCAGGGCACGCCGCATTTTCGGCTAGAGCCCAATCCGGCCCGTCAGGTGGGGCTGCGCGAAACCGAGAACGGCCTGCTGGCAGAGGTGGTGCAGCTCATGGCGGATGCGGGCTACACCTCGCTCGCGGTGACCGGCTCTGACACCACGGTCAATCGCTATCCGCGCATGGGTGATCTGCTGTGCTGCCAGGGGCCGACCATCGAATCCATCGTCGGGCCGAAGAAGACCTCGCTGGGCGAAGGCTTCTTCAGTACATCGAGCTACAAGTTGGTCGATGCCAAAGGCGAGCAGGTTGCGGCATGGACGACCACCCGCATTCATTTCGCTCCCGCATGAAGGCGCGGACAAGCTCAACCCACACAAGATCGCCATGACGCCACGCAAGTACAACGCCACCCCAAGCCTGAACCTCGCCTCCTTGCAGGTTGGCCATGTTCTGCCCGAATTCATCGTCGATGTGACGCGCACGCTGATTGTCGGCGGCGCCTTCGCCACACGCGACGTACAGGATGTCCACCATGACCCGGTGATCACTGCCCAACGCGGGTTCAAGGACATCTTCATGAACAATTTCACCACCATGGCGCTGGTCACCCGCTACCTCAACGACTGGGCCGGGCCGCAGGCGGTGGTGCAGCGCTTCTCCTTCAAACTGGGCACGCCGCAGTATGCGCAAGATGCCTTGCGCTTTCGGGGCACGGTTCAATCGGTTGAAAGCGGTGCTGACAAGACCACTTTGGCCGTGGAGGTCACGGGCACCAACTCGGGCGGCACCCATCTGACCAGCGTGGTCCATTTGGCGCTGGCCCACGCAAACTACCCAGCCTGAACGCAAGAGGCGGTCAGGGGGCTTGGGTGAACTCAGCGTCCTGGTAAGCGGCGAGGTGGCGGTAGTCGTCCCGGATGGGGGCGAACACGTCCAGATTCAATGCCACCTCATCGCCTGTGGCTTCGACATGGTGCATGGTGTGGGGTGGCACCCGCAGCATGGAGCCTGGGGTCATGTCGAAGAACGTGTCACCCACGTGATAGCGGAACTTTCCGCTCACGCAGACCACGAGCTGCTCGAAGTCGTGCTGATGAGGCCGCACGTCGATGCGCGGTGCGATCCAGTTCATCACCATCACCACGTTCTCGCCGCGAAAACCGCATCGCTCGATTCCCTGGCGCACCGCTTCGCGTGGCAGGTCGTTCCAGTTGTACATGGTGGTCATCGTGGTCATGGGATTGATGTTCCTCTTGAAAAATTGATCGGGGGCGGTGAGCTTTGAATACAGGTAGGTGCATACAGTGTTTACCTTGGGCACTGCCGGCGCATCGTGCAACACCCTGGACTGCACCATTGCGCCTACTCCAGCCGATGGCGATGTGCAAAAAGCGCGCCACGCCCTTGGCACAACACTTGCCTCGCTTTTGCGCTGCGGCGCCCCGACCGCATTGGAGAGACGCCAGATGTTTTTCGGAAAGAGTCAACGCTGGAACAGCGAAGCCGACCTGGTCGTGATCGGCTCGGGCGCGGCCGGAATGACGGCTGCGCTGCGCGCGCACGACGCCGGCGCCAAGGTTGTGATTATCGAGAGCACTGCGCTGGTGGGCGGCACCACGGCCGTATCGGGCGGTGGCATCTGGGTGCCGCTGAACACCCGCATGAGCGAGCGTGGGTTCACCGATGACCGCGCTGATGCCCTGCAGTACTGCCGCACGCTCAGCGCCGGCCGCGCGGCCGATGACTTGATTGAAACCTTCGTCGATCAGGCCTCGCCCATGCTGGACTACCTGGAGGCGCACACGCCGCTGCGCTTCAAGTGCATGACCGCGCCGGACTACCACCCAGAAGTGCTCGGCGCACGCAAGGGCGGCCGCTCGGTCGAGGCACAGCCCTTTGAGGCCGGGACGCTGGGCGATTGGCGCAAGCGCCTGCGCCCAGCCAGTGCACTGGCTTTTCCTACCACCTTGCAGGAAGCCTTCGACGACTTTCAGGCCTTCTACCGGCCCTGGAACATTCCGCAGGACGTGGTGGCCGAGCGAATGAACAAAGGCCAAGTGACGCTGGGGCAGGCCCTGGCCGCAGGCCTGTTGCGCGCTGTGCTCGACAGAAAGATTCCTATCTTGCTGGAGCATCCCGCGCAAAGCCTGGTGGTCGAAGACGGGCGTGTGCAAGGTGTGCGGGTTCAACACATGGGCGCGCAGCTTGCCATTCGCGGCAAGCGTGGTGTGCTGCTCGCCAGCGGCGGCTTCGAATGGAACGAGGACTTGCGCCAGAAATTCATCGGCGGCCCCAAGGTCTCGCCCAATTCGCCGCCTTCGACCCAAGGCGACGGATTGCTGATGGCCATGGAGGTGGGCGCTGATCTGGCCAACATGAACGAACTGTGGCACTACCCCTCGATCTCCATTCCTGGCGAGACCTACGAGTCAAAGCCGCTGATGCGTGCGATCAAGGCAGAGCGCAGTGGGCCGCACATCATCTGGGTCAACGCCAGGGGCCGCCGCTTCGTGAACGAGGCGGCCAACTACAACTCCATGGGCCGCATGTTCTTCACCATGCGCACCGATGGACCGGCCATGGAGAACCTGCCGGCCTGGGCCGTGTTCGACGCGCAGTTCCGCAAGCGCTACGTGGTGGGCACCACCATGCCCGAAGATCCCGATCCAGCTTATCTGCTTCGCAGCGACACGCTCGAAGGTTTGGCCGCACAGGCAGGCATCGACCCGGTTGGCCTGGCGCAGACCGTGGCGCGCTGGAATGCCTTCGTGGCCGAGGGCAAGGATGCGGATTTCGGCAAGGGCGACAGCGCATTCGACCGCTATCAGGGAGACAGGCAGGCCGCGCATCCGAACCTGGGCAGCATCGTGCAGGCGCCGTTCTATGCGCTGGCGCTGCATCCTGGCGCGCTGGGCACAAAGGGTGGCCCGCGCACCGACAAGCATGCGCGGGTGCTCAATGTGCGGGGCCAGCCCATTGCCGGGCTGTATGCCGCTGGCAATGTGGCGGCCAGCATGTGCGGGCCCAGCTACTACGGTGTCGGCTCCACGCTGGGCCCAGCCATGACCTGGGGCTTCATCGCGGGTGCGCATGCAGCCAGCGCTCGGACGGCCTGATGAGCGAGCCAGACGACCCGCTCAATGTAGCGCGCGAGCTGTCGGTGCCGCGCACGCCTGCGCAGGTGTGGCAGTTTGTCTGCGACATGGGCAACTGGGCTGGCCAGATGCCCGGCTATATCTCGCATGAACAACTGGGCCCCGACGATTCGGTCTGGACTTTGCAACTGAACATCGGGCCTTTCGAGCGGCCGGTCGCCATCGACGTGCACGTACTGCGCTGGGACGAGCCGCATCATGTGGATTTTGAAATCAAGGGCAAGCACGATCCGTTTGTTGGTAGCGGCAAATTCAATTCGGTTCAAGAGGGCGACGCAACACGCATCGTGCTGGCGTTTCGCGCCGAACCCACAGGGTCGATGGCCAGGGTACTGGCGCCTTTGATGCCGCCCATCCTGAACGAAGTGGCGGACCAGTTCAGCGCCAACCTCGCCAAGGTGCTGGGCCGCACCACACCCGCCGCCGCAACCGATCAAGTGCCGCAGCGACGCGGCTTTTGGGCCTGGCTGATGCGCAAGCTTCTGCGCCGCAAGTCCGACTGAGATTCACTTTCAAGCCACAGCATTCTTAGCTCACACCCACCGGAGAAGACACCATGAAAGAAGAAATCGAAACCTACGTCACGCAGCACAAACTCTATGAAGAGGGATTCACCGAAGAGTTTCTTGATGAGGCCTTGTCGAAAGTGCAGCAGCGGATGTTTGGTGACTGGCCGCTGTTTGGTGCCAAGGAAGCCTATGGCGATCATGATGCCAAGACCACGCAATACATCTTCGGGCAGATCTTCGGGCGGCCGGGGCTGGATCTGAAGACGCGCGGGCTGATGGTGCTGTCCTGCCTATGCATTTTGCAGCGCGAAGGCGTGATGCGCATCTGGACCAATGCCTGTCTGAACCTGGGCTGGACCGAAGCGCAGATCAAGGAGATGGGCATGCTGCTGGCACATGCGGGCGGCTTTCCCACCTCGCGTGGCGCGGTGGTGGTGTTCGACGACGTGTTCGAGCAACGCCGCGCCAACCCTGGCGCGAAATGGGCCGGTGCCTGAGCGCACGTCAACACTGACTGATTGAAGCTATAGAGGCAAACATGAGCACACCATCGAATCGACTTTTTACCCAGGGCAAGGAACTGGCCGAGCAACTCTTTGGCAATGCGCACGGCGATGTCGGCGACATTCCCATCGATCCCAAGGACGACCTGCCCGACGTGCTGGTGACTTGGCTGTTTGGCTATCTGCTCAAGGAGCGGACACAACTGGATGTCAAGACCAAAGTCTTGTCATTGATCGCCATGTGCACAGCCACCAACCAGGAAGACATGCTGGAGCGCTGGATTCCCGCCGCCCGCAAGGCGGGCTGCACGCGGCTGGAGTTGCAGGAAACCATGGTCACCATGATGATCTATGCTGGCTGGCCGGCCGCGCGGCGTGGCCTCAATATCCTGGCCAGCCAGTGGCCTTTGAATCCCCAAGGAGACGACAAATGAAGCTGCAAACCAGGGTGACCCATGCTGCGCCCGATGCGTCCGACTATGTGCCGGGCCTTCGCTCGTATTTTCAATACCGGGACACGGGCATCAAGGACGCGACGGGTGGAATGTTCACCGCGCACGTGATCCGCGCGGTACCGGGCGAAGAGGTCATCCCCCAGTGGCACAGCCACAAAGCCAGCTTCCAGATGTTCTATGTGATTGCGGGTTGGGTTGACTTTGAATACGAAGACATCGGCCGAGTGCGCATGCTGCCAGGCTCATCGGTGTATCAGCCGCCCGGTGTGATGCACAGAGAAATTGAGCACAGCGAAGACCTGGTGATTCTGGAAGTGGTGTCTCCAGCGGACTTCGCGACCGACCTGCCCAAAGAGTGAGGCGCAAGCGCCTGCTACCCGCTGCGCGTCAGTCGATCGGTTTCATATTCGCGTCGCGGAAGAGTTTCTTCCACTTCTCGATTTCTTCCTTGACCATCTCTGTGTGTCGCGCAGGGGTGGTGGTGGCCACTTCCACGCCGCGGCTGAGGATGAGTTCTTTCACGTCGGGCGCATTCAGAATGGCGCCTAGTTCGGCGCTGATTTTCTCGACGATGGCTTTGGGTGTACCGGCCGGTGCGAACAGCCATTGCTTGCCAACCGACTCGAAGCCGGGAATGCCGGACTCGGCAACGGTGGGCACGTCGGGCATCAGGGCGGTGCGCTGCTGGGAAGTGACCGCGATGGCACGCATGGCGCCGGCCTTGATGTGTGGACCCAGCGACGGAGGCGTGTCGAACATCGCATCGAGCCGGCCGGCCAGCAGGTCGACGATGGCCGGTGAGGGCGCCTTGTAGGGCACGCGATTGAATTGCACGCCGGACATCTGGCCCAGCAGGATGCCGGTGAGTTGTGATGCGGTGGCTGTGGAGCCCATTGAAATGGTGTTGGGTTTGGCCCGCGCCAGAGCAATGAATTCAGCGAATGTCTTGGCAGGCAGGTCATTGCGCACCACCAGCACGAAAGGCACCTGAGCCAATTGCGCAACCGGCTCGAAGTCTTTCACCGGGTCGTAATTTAGCTTGGTGTAGAAGCTCACGTTGATGCCGTGGCTGCCGTTGGAGCCCTGCAGAAAGGTGTAGCCGTCAGCCGGTGAGGTGGCGACAAACTGAGTGGCCACCGAGCCGCCCGCGCCGAGCTTGGATTCGACAAGCACGGGCTGGCCAAGACGCTGAGAGAGTTTTTCTGAGTAGATCCGGGCCACCATGTCGGTGCTGGTGCCGGCCCCGAAACCCAGGATGATTCGTATCGGGCGGTTGGGGTAGGCCTGCGCCAGTGCGGCAGCAGTCACGGCCAGGCCCAGCGCGGCGATCAGGCATTTGATGAAGTGTTTCATGTGTGTCTCTCTCTCTTCATGTGTTGTCAACCACCCCGATGAGGCTGCCGTACGGGCGGGTCGGCCCGCACATACTGACCCACATTACACATGAATCTGCGTACGGATCAAGTGGGGATTATGCCCCTGGGCTTGTCCCTGTCAACGATTAATGAACAACGAGCCATAAATCATCTGGCTTGACCCCACACCGGCGTGGCGACCATAATCGACTCTGCTTGGGAGGACCTTTAGTGCAAGCTTCCATACTGCTGAACAAGCAGCCCGATGGCGTGGCCACAATCACGCTCAATCGCCCGGACAGGCTCAACGCCTTCAACCGGGACATGATCGTTCGCTGGCATGCTGCCTTGGTGGACGTCTTCGCCGACCCCGAAGTGCGGGTGGTGGTCATCACCGGTGCGGGGCGCGCCTTTTGCGCCGGTGGCGACATCACCGAAGACTTGGCCGACATGCATGAGCTTGACAGCATGGCCCGCAAGAATTATTTGTGGGAGCATGTTCACAAGATCGTGATGGCGATCGACCGTGGCGACAAGCCGGTCATTGCTGCAGTCAACGGGCCGGCTCGCGGCGCGGGCATGGACATGACCCTGATGTGCGACATGCGCATCGCAGCGGCCTCGGCCAGTTTTGCGGAGAGCTACATCAACTTCGGGCTGATCGCTGGCGACGCAGGAACTTATTTTCTACCGCGTCTGATCGGTGCGGCCCGCGCGCTGGAGTTGTTCTGGACCGGTCGCACGGTGTCGTCCGAAGAAGCCGAGCGCATTGGGCTGGTCAACCGCGTGGTGCCCGACGATGAGTTGCACGATGCGGTGATGCAGATGGCCCGGCAGATCGCGGGCCAGTCTTCAGAGGCGATTCGCATGTACAAGCGTGTGGTGTACCAAAGCCTCACCTTGCCCTTGATGACCCATCTGGACATGGTCTCATCGCATATGGCGGTGTTGGAAGACACCCCTGGGCACAAGCAGCGCATCGAGGCTTTCTTCCAGGAAAAAGCCAAGCGCGACGCGCTCAAGAAGAAATAAACCCCGAGAGAATCGCATGCAGTATTGCCTGAACGAAGAACAAACCCAATTGCAGGATCTGATTCGACGCGTCTGCGCAGAGAAGGTCGCGGCCCGCGCCGCAGACATCGACCGCACGGCCGAGTACCCGCAGGATATGTTCGAGCTGCTGCAGAAACTGGATTTGTTCACCGTGCCTTTCTCCGCCGAATATGGCGGCACTGGCAGCGTGCTTTCGGCTTGCATCGCGGTCGAGGAATTCGGGCGCGTCTGCTACAACACGGGCGCACTGCTGGTGACGCAGTGGGTTCCCTTTGGCACCATTCTGGCTGGCGGCAGCCCTGAGCAGCAAAAGCGCTATTTGCCCGGCCTGGCAACCGGCGAGTTGCGCGGTGCCACATCGCTCACCGAAGCGCAGAGCGGATCGGATGTCTCGGGCATCAAGACCACGGCGCGGCGCACGGCCGATGGCTATGTGATCAACGGCGCCAAGATGTGGTGCACCGGCTCGCTGGTAGCCGATTTCATCATGGTGGCTGCGCGCACGCTGGCCGAAGATGGCAAGCCTGTGGGCATCAATTTTTTCATCGTCGAGCGCGGTGCGAAGGGTTTCACGGTGGGGCGCAAGGAAGAGAAGCTTGGCGCGCGCGGCATCAGCTCGCATCCGCTGTTCTTTGACAATGTGCCGGTTGCTGAGACCGCGCGGCTCGGTCCCGAGGGCGGCGAAGGTTTCAAGCTGGCGATGGAGACGCTCAACAAGAGTCGCCCGATCATCGCGGCGCGGGCGGTGGGGCTGGCCCAGGGCGCCATGGACCACACCATCGAATTCATACGCAACCGCCGCGCCTTCGGTCACCAGATCAGCGATTTTCAGGGTGCACGCTGGATGGTGTCCGACATGGCGATGAAGACCGAGGCGGCGCGCCAGCTTGTGTACCGGGCAGCGGCGATGGTCGACGCTGGCGTGAAGGGCTCTGTGCTGGCACCGCTGGCGGCGCAGGCTAAGTGCTATGCATCCGATGTGGCGATGCAGGTGGCCACCGATGCGGTGCAGCTCTTCGGGGCGGCGGGTATCTCAGGCGAGTATCCGATCAACCGCTACTTTCGCGATGCCAAGGTCATCCAGATCGTCGAGGGCACCAATCAGATTCAGCGCAACATCATTGCGGACAGTTTGTTGGGGCGGGTGAAAAAATAGCCCGCCCTTGATCAACAAAGCCTCATCTCTTTTGGCTGCGTTGTCGTGTCGATTTGGGTTTCGCCGCCTTGGTCTGGTATTGGGTGTTGGCAAGATCTAGCCACTGCAGCGAATCAACATGCGACAGAAACCGCCGCAGATAGTCAGGCGAGAGGCTGCGCATCAATTCCAGTGAGCGCAACACCAACATATGGGAGTTGAGTGGGCCGGCCTTGTCAGGCCCTAGGCCGACGGCCTGCGTCACCTGCTGCTGTGCAGACATTCTGGACCACGCATCTCTGAAGCGGCGCACGCTTTTCATCTCGGATGCGGCTTCGTCCCGGGTCCCCAGAGCGCTGCCCATGCCGGCGTGATTGTCCTTGTGCTTCACTTGCGCGAAGCGCAGATTCAGTTGGTTCAGCGGGGTGCGGGGCTGTTCAGGTGCAGATCGATTGGTCGGATTGCGCAACCCCTTGGCATCTTGCGTGTGCTTTGTTGCCAGGCTGGGCGTTTGCGTGCCAGCAGCCGTCTGCCTGCGCTCGAAGCGCTCAGCATAGTCGGACAAGGCGACTTTGAGTTTGCCTTCCAGGATGCACCGCACTGCATCGGGCTGCGTCTGAATGCGCCGCGACAACACTTCGATGTAACGAAATCGCACGGGGTCAAAATTTTGAGCGCCCGCTTCCCGCAAGGCCTCAAGCGCCGACAGGCCCTGTTCATTCACGCAAGGAGCCCTTCGCGTTGCTGGACTTGGGCACCGGCGCCATTTCCACGCGCCGGTTCAATGCCCGCCCCTTTTCATTTGCGTTGGACGCCACCGGCTGCTCCGAGCCAAAAGCAGCACCAAACACGCGGGACGACGACATGCCTTCTTCGATCAAGGCGCGGGTCACCGTCAGGGCGCGCTGGGCTGATAGTTCCAGGTTGTCCTCAAAGCGTTGATTGCCCTCGCGGATGGGTTTGTCGTCGGTAAAGCCGCTCACCATCAACATTTGATCGCGCTCGCCCAGGTACACCTGCAGTGGGGGCACGAGGCTCTTCAGAAGCAAGCGGCCATCGGGGCGCAACTGATCCGAATTCACCGGGAACAACAGACTGCCGCTGATGCCAATGCGTCCATTGTTCAGTGTGATGCGGCCGCTCGCCAGCGGAATCGCCAGGGCCTTCTCCAGGGCCATGCGGCGCTGTTCCTCAAGGCGCCGCTTGGCAACCTCAGATTCCAGGCTGGCCATCAGATCCATTTGCACTGCCAGCACCCCGACCAGGACCAGCACGAATGCACCCAGCAAGCCAGCCATCAAGTCCCCGAACACCGTCCAGATCGGGGCATGGTACTCGACGCCGTCGCCGCCCTCGTCAAGCTCGGTCATCCGGCGACTTCCTGCGCCATTGCCTGTTGCCCGGTGTGCAACCGGCGCAGGTCTTCGATGATGCCTTGCTGAGAGGAGATGCTGAGGTCGATGACCTCACGCGCCTGGGCCACGTAGTAGGCGAGTTGTTCGTCGCTGCGCGCCAAGGACTGCTGCGCGGCGCCCTCGATCCGCTGCAGGCTTTCCATCAGCTTCTCGTTGCTCGCGGTGAATAGCTGCACGCCATGGTTGAAAGCTTCGCCCAGGCTTGATAGCTCGATGGCGCTGCCGGTGACTTGCGCCGCCACCTCCTGGGTGCGAGTTGACTGCGCGCCCAGCTCTTGCGAAAACTGGCGACTGGCCTTGTCCAACACCTCTGCCGCCGACGCGACCAGTGACTCAATCGCGGCGCGCTGCGCGTCCGCGCTCTGGTGAACGGTCTGCAGCAGTGTGCTGACTTTCTCGCCAAGGACAACGCGCTCTTGCAAGGCGAGATTGTCGCGTTCGGTCAAGTGGCTCATTTCCAGGCGCAGTTGCGCAATCACCTCGGCCGCTGCCCGGGGTACTTCAGAGGCGGTATGCAGCAGCCGGTTCAGCGGCGTCTCCAGCGCGGCGCCCAGTGTGGCCAGGTGGCTTGCCACGGCGGCCTGCAGCTCGTCCAGGCGGTCCACTGCGGCTTGGCCGCGCCCGGCCTCATCCTGCCTGAGCTTGGCGAGTTCGGTGCGCCACAGTGTGCTTAGTTGGTCCATGCGCTCGCCATGCTGCTGGGTCAGGCTGGCCTCGGCCTCGGTGCGCGAGCGAACCAGTTCTTCGGATCGGTTCAAGAGCCGGGCAATTTCTGCGATCGTGCGTTCGGCCTGATGGCTGGCGTGTTCGGTGACTTTGCTGGCGGTCCTCTCCAGCGTCTCGCAGGTGGCTAGCTGCCGCGCCAGCGTCTGCTCCCCCACTTGCTGCCATTGCTTGTGCAGCGTGGCGGCCATGGCGTTGGTGCTGACACTGAACTGGCCTGCCAAGCCATCCAACTGCGCTTGCACCGCATCGCGCACTCGCTCGTGCATGCGCCGTGAGTCTTCCGCGATGGCTGTCATCGCGGACTCCACCACGGGCTTGATGCTCTCGCCAGCCAGCCTCGCGCTCTGCATCAAGGTGTCTTTTAGCGACTGCTCCACGGCGCGGGCCAGATCGGTGTAGGCGACGGTTACGTTGCGGTGGAAGTCTGCCTGCCGGGCGAGCAATCGCTCGTCCTGTTGCTGGCTGCGGCGTTCCAATTGTTCGATCAGCGCCTGCAGCTTGTCAGCTACATCGGGCAGGGCATGGGCCTGCAACTGCAGCGCCTTGAATGTTTCCTCGCGCTGGTGGACATGCGAGAAGGGCCGCAACACGGTGCTGATGCGGATGTCCAACTGCCGCGAGGCATCCATCCGCTCGCGTCGGCAGATGGCCGACATCAGCCCAAGCATTGCCGATGAAGCCACCCCGGCCACGGAGGTGCCGAAGGCCAGACCCAATCCCTGTATGGGCGCCGCCAGCGCCGAGCGCACCGCTTGAAGATCGGCCGAGCCCTCCAGCGCGAACACGGCTCCCTTGAAAGTCACCACCATACCCAGGAAGGTGCCGAGCATGCCCAGCATCACCAGCAGCCCAACCAGGTAAGGCGTGAGCGCAAGGCTGGGCAGTGCAGCCCTCTCACCCTCGATCCTGCGGCGCACGCTGGTGTGAAGGGAGGGATGCAGGCTGCCAAGCCAATCGCCGATGTTCGAGAGTGGATCCGGAATGTTGGCCAGCGTGCTCGCCAGTGAAGACGTGACGGCACGAAACCGCTTGATCTCCAACGCGCCTACCAAATAGACCGCGCCAATGACGATGGTCATGGCCAGGGCTGACCAGTTTGAGCCGACAAAGCCCACGCCCACCCACAGGACGGATATCAGGCCCAAGGCAAAGGCCGCCGCCAAACTAATTCTGTTCATTCTTATTTCTTGATTTCGTTGAACGCTTCAATCATTCCCACAACCGGCTCCAAGCGAACGTCCAGCTCTGCCAGCAGGGCCTCACGCCATTCTTTGCCAAAGACCTCCAGCCATTGCGCCGTCCGCGCAGGCGCATCGGGCTCGTGCTTGTGCTGATCGCGCAAGTCTTTGAATCGTCGTTGAAGCAGCACAGGCACCGTGGCCAGCAATTGTTGCTGCCGCTCATCGAGCATTTGCTCCATCACGGCATCCAGGACAGCCAGTTGTGCAAGCGCTGGCGAGACCTTTGAAATTATTTGCCGCACATGGTCACGCAATGCGTGAATCATCGATGCCATGTTGCGTTGCTGGTGGAGATAACGCTCGTGATACGGTGCGTATTCATTCGCCATTTCAGAGGTTGCCTGCGGCTCTGGTGCGTGGGTCCTGGCTCGGGACAACTCGCTCGTTGTGATGGCGCCTACCAGAGCATCTTGCACCCGGTGGAATTCTTCTTGCACCGCGAAGGCTCTCACCGACCGCGCAGCCGATGGCCTGGCGCTGCCCGCTGACTTGATCGACTGGTGCGCCGCATGCAGCGTGATGGCATCGGACACACCCACCCACTGACCCAATCGTTCCGCAAAATTCTGTCTAGACGCCCGCGCATCCACAGGCGCCCAATCACTGAGCATGCGAACCAGTCTGGAGCTGTTGAACTCATTGCGCAAATGCATACCTTGGCTCCCACAGAGGGGGTCATAGAAATTTCTGAAAGTCCGTGGCGGTTAACTGGGGCCTTGTTCCGGCACGCAGGGTGCATGGAAAAAGCAGTTCGACTCAATTGCTTCGTTGGATTGCCGCGCCCGAGTCGATCAACCCGTCGATGCTTTGCGCATCGAAGCCGGCCTCTTGCAATATCTCGCGGGTGTGCTGTCCCAGGCGGGGCGGCACACCGATCGCACCATCGCGATGATCAAAGCGCAAAGGCGGACGCGGCATGCGCAGCGAGCCCATGTCTTTGTCGTGCACTGTCTTGAAAAATCCGGTGGCGCGAAGATGCGGATCGTCCTGCAGATCTTCCATCAGGTTCAGGCGCGAGGCGGGAATGTCCAGCCGATCGCACATCTCAAGCCAATCGGCGCAAGTGCGTTGCAGGACGGTCTCGCCCAGGATGGCATAGAGCTCTTCGATGTGGCGGGTGCGGGAGGTCATGCCGATGAAGCGCGGGTCAGTGACAAGCTGCGCGCGGCCTGCTTGCTCCAGAAAGTTCTTCCAGTGCAGATCGGTATAGGGCATGAGGCAGATGTAGCCATCCAGCGTTTTGAAAGGCCGGCGCCACGGGGTGAGTAAACGCTCGTAGCCCGGCAGGCCCAGCGGCGGCTCGAAATGCGCGCCCCAGCCGTGCTCCACCCAATTGAACCCGGCCATGACTTCCAGCATGGGGACTTCCACGTAGCAGCCTTTGCCATCACGCGCCCGGCTCACCAGCGCCATCAGCACTGCCTGCGCGGCATACAGGCCGCAGGTCTTGTCCGCCATGGCAAAGGGCATGTAGGCGGGCTCGCCACCCACGCGCAGCGCCATGCCGGCCATGCCGCTCAGGCCTTGAATGATGTCGTCGTAGGCGGGCTTGCCCGAATAGGGGCCGCCTTCGGCAAAACCATACGCGGCCACCACGATCAAGCGCGGGTTCCTGGCCATCAGCACGTCGGGCCCCAGGCCCAGACCGGTCATCTTCTGCGGACGCATCGCGTGGATGAGCACGTCCGCGTCATCCACCAGGCGCAGCAAGGCCGCGCGTGCGCTGTCTTGCTTGAGGTCGAGCACGATGCTGCGTTTGCAGCGGTTGGTGCCGATGAAAAGCGCACCCATACCCGCCTCGGTGGTCGGGCCGGTCTTGCGGGTGGAATCACCACCAGGCGCCTCCACCTTCACAATGTCAGCACCATAGTCACCCATGATCTGGGTGGCGTAGGGGCCAGCCAGCACGGAGGTCAGGTCAAGAACGCGAATGCCTTGCAGCGGGCGGGCGGGGGTGTGTGGGTCTTGCATCGTGGGTGATCGGGGCCTGTGTCGGCGCGTGCTGCAGGCTCACCGTGGGTGGGCCTGCGTGCTTCGAGGGTTCGAAAGCGGTTAGTGCATTATAAAAGCTGCCTGCTGTGCATGACTCGCTCGGTGGGCCCGGCCTTGGCGGCACGCGCCGTGCCCGCGAAAATCCTATATTCTGCGCAATCCCCCTTCTTTTCCAACCGCGGGCTTTCGCACCATGAACAAGATCCTGCTCGGTCAGAGCGATTTGTCGGTCACTCCCATTTGCCTGGGCACCATGGTCTTTGGCCAGCAGGTGGATGAGGCGACGTCTCATGCCATTCTTGATCAATCCTTGGCACGCGGCGTGAACTTCATCGACACCGCCGAAATGTATGCGGTGCCGTCGCGTGAGCAGACCTACGGCGTCACCGAGCGCATCATCGGCAACTGGTTTGCCAGCCGTCCCGGTGCGCGTGCGAAGGTGGTGCTGGCCACCAAGGCGGCAGGGCCATCGCGCGGCATGCCATGGGTGCGCGAAGGCAATGGCTTGACGGGGCGCGACATCATCGCTTCGTGCGAGGCGTCGCTCAAGCGTTTGCGTACCGACGTGATCGACCTCTATCAAATTCATTGGCCCGAGCGCAATGTGCCGATGTTCGGACAGATGTATTTCGATCCGACCCAAGAGCGCACTCAGACATCCATCCTGGAGCAACTGCAGGCACTGGGCCAACTGGTTCAGCAAGGCAAGGTTCGCCACATCGGCCTTTCCAATGAAACGCCTTATGGTGTGCATGAGTTCGTGCACCTGGCCCAGCAACACAATCTGCCTCGCATCGCCACCGTTCAAAACCCCTACTGCCTGATCAGTCGCGCGGTGGAAAACGGGCTCGACGAAACGCTGTACCGCTTGAAGGTGTCATTGTTGGCCTATTCACCGCTGGGCTTTGGCTTGTTGACCGGCAAGTACGACACATCGGGTACGACTGGCCCCGATGCGCCGAAGAATGCGCGCATCGCGCTGTTCGAGTCGGTGCGCAAGCAGCGTTGGGGCCGGCCGAAGTCGCTGGAAACCGCGCGCCGCTACAACGCGCTGGCGCGTGCCAACGACTTGACTCCCACTCGCATGGCCCTGGCCTGGTGCTACACCAAATGGCAGGTGGGCAGCACCATCGTCGGTGTGACGTCGCTGGCCCAACTCAATGAGAACCTCGACGCCTGGGGCACGCAACTGTCGCCAGAGCTGCTGGCGCAGATCGATCAGATCCGCCAGGAAGTGCGCGACCCAGCCCACTGAAAAGCTGCGGCGCTGCGTACTGGCAGAATGGAGCCGGTCGGGCTTGCTCATCCATCGTGATGGGCAAGCTGACGGCAACATCGTTCTTTTCGGAGTCACGCTTGGAACTGCTTTATTCCCTTATTGCCGGGGTGCTGGCCTACCTGGCGGGCTCGGTCGCCTTCGCTGTCGTCGTCAGCCGTGTCATGGGTCTGAAGGACCCACGCACCTTTGGCAGCAAGAACCCGGGCGCGACCAATGTGCTGCGTTCGGGCAGCAAGGCCGCCGCTATCGTCACGCTGCTGCTCGATGCAGTCAAGGGCATGGTGCCGGTGCTGCTGGTCAAGTGGCTGGGCAAGCCCTATGGCCTGGAGGACGGCACCATTGCTTTGGTGGGCCTGGCTGCATTTCTCGGTCATCTCTGGCCGGTGTTTTTCAGGTTTCACGGCGGCAAGGGCGTGGCCACCTTCATCGGTGTGGTGTTCGGCATCGACTGGATGCTGGGCGTGGCCACCTGTGTCACCTGGCTCATCCTGGCTTTCTTCACACGTTACGCATCACTGGCATCCCTGGTGGCCGGGGTGTTCGCGCCTGCGTTCTACCTGATGGGCGATCGGGTGCAGTGGTATGCCGAGACGCCCATTGCGCTGGCACTGGCCGCCATGGCGATGCTGCTGGCCTGGCGCCACAAGGCCAATATCGACCGGCTGCTCAAGGGCACTGAGTCGCGCATCGGCGCTGCAAAGACCTGACCTTGACCTGATGCTGAACTGAGGTTGGCCTCAGCGGTCCACCACGTAGCGGGTGACCACTGGCGGCTCATCTCCGATGTGATAGGCCAGCTTGCGTTCGCGCACCTGTACATCGGCGGCGGTGACACGGTCGAAGCGGCGCAAGTGCTCAGTCCAGGATTCGTCGGTGATCTGCTCGATGATGCGGCCCGGTTCGTACAAGTCCTGCATCACTTGCCAGTCCAGCACGCCGTGGCCCATGCGGCTGCGCCGACTCTCCTGCATCAGCGCCATGAACTCATCCACCCGCGCCGGGTCAATGCGGTATTCGATGCTCACCTGGATGCGTCCGGGCCGCGGCGGTGCCTCAGCCAGAGGCGAGCGCAGCACGCCACGCGCCGGCGTCAGGTCTTCTTCGATGCCCCAGTCCACTGTCATGCGCTGGGCGACGATCATCGTCACCACGCTGGAGATGGCGGCAATCGACAGGCTATCGTGGATGTTGGTCCAGGTGGCCACCTGTCCCCACAGCGCAGCGCCGGCCGCGGTGGCACCCATCAGACTCATCTGATAGATGGACATGCCGCGCGCCCTGACCCAGTCTGGCAATGACATCTGCGCGCGCACCGCCAGCGAGTTGGCCAGGCTGATCCATGCCATGCCCGCTATGAACATCGCGGGCACCATCACATAGATGCTGGGCGCCCAGGCCACCATCAGCATGGCTGTTCCCTGCAGGGCAGTGGCCACCATCAGCAGCGCCTTGAAGGACAGGACCTGCCGCAGGCGCGGCATCTGCAAGGCGGCAAAGATCGATCCCACCCCCATTGCAGCCAGCAGCAGCGTGAAGGTGCCGGCATTGCCGCCGGGCATGCTGCGCGCCACCAGTGGCAGCAGTGCCAGCAAGGCGGTGAAGTGAAAGAAGCACAGTGAGATCAGGGTGATCACCACCCGCATGCGGCGCGACTGCCAGACGAACTGCACGCCCACCCGCATGGCGCTTGGCAGACGCTCGCGGCCCAGCGGGCTGGGCTTGTGCTCGCGGCGCCAGAAGATCACCGCAATGGCCGCCGCCACCGACAGCACCGCGTTGAGCGCGAACACCCAGGCGCTGCCGACGCTGGCGATGATGGCCCCAGCCATCAGCGGCCCCACAATGCGCGAGACATTCATGCCGATGCCGTTGAGCGCCATGGCGGCGGGCAGTTGCGAGCGGGGCACCAGCTCGGGCACGGTGGCCGCGAAGACGGGCCAGCGCATCGCCAGCCCCACCCCGTTGGCGAAGGTCAGGGCCAGCAGCAGGGGCGGGGTCATCCAGCCCATCATCACGGTCAGGCTGATCAGGCAGGCAATGCCCGCAGCCCAGAACTGGGTGACGATCAGATAGCGCCGCCTGTCCAGTGTGTCGGCCAGCGCGCCGCTGGGCAGACCCAGCAGGAACACCGGCAGAGTGGAGGCCGACTGCACCAGCGCCACCATCAGCGGCGAATCGCTCAGCGATGTCATCAGCCAGGCGCTGCCCACATCGTTCATCCACATTGTGGTGTTGGCTGCCAGCCAGGTCAGCCACAACAGGCGGTACATGGGAATGCGCAGAGGCACCAGTGCCGCAATCATGCCCGCGCGGGGTGGCGGTGGCTTGCTCAACGGGTCGACCATGTCCGGCGAACGGGGTGCAGGCTCAATCGCGGAAGTTGTTGAAGGACACAGGCACGTCAGTGATGTCCTTGCGCACCAGGGCCATCGCAGCCTGCAGGTCATCGCGCTTGGCGCCGCTCACTCGCACTGCGTCGCCCTGTATGGCCGCCTGCACCTTGAGCTTGCTGTCCTTGATGAGGCGGGTGATCTTCTTGGCCATCTCGGATTCGATGCCGTTGCGCACCTTCATCACCAGCTTGACTTTGTCGCCGCCAATCTTTTGCAGCTCGCCTTTGTCCAGAAAACGCACGTCCACACTGCGCTTGACGAGTTTGGCGGTCAGGATGTCCTCGACCTGGGCAATCTGGAACTGGGCGTCGCCAAAGAGCGTGATCTCTTTGTCCTTTAGCTCCAACGCGGCGGATGTGCCCTTGAAATCGAAGCGCGTGGCGATCTCCTTGGCGGCGTTGTCCACGGCGTTTTTCACCTCCACCATATTGGGTTCGCAGACTGTGTCAAAGGAGGGCATGGATGATTCTCGAAATAGATATTGTGCAGATGCGACAATTCTCCCATGTTAGTGGAGCAAAACGTGGCCTTGCAGTCGCACAATAGCTTTGGCATCGTGGCCAAGGCGCGTGCGCTGGTGCGCGTGCGCGGGCAGTCTGATGTCCAGCAGCTCCTGGCCGATCCGCAGTGGCAGGACATCCCAAAGTTCGTGCTGGGCGGTGGAAGCAACATCGTGCTGACTGGCGACGTCAAGCCTTTGGTGCTCAAGGTAGAGGTGCCTGGCCGGCGCCTGCTCGATGACGGGGCGCGGGCCTGGGTGGTGGAGGCGGGCGCGGGCGAGAGCTGGCATGACTTCGTCGGCTGGACGCTGGAGCACGGATTTGCAGGCCTGGAGAACCTGGCCCTCATCCCCGGTAGTGTGGGCGCCTCGCCGGTGCAAAACATTGGCGCCTACGGGGTTGAGCTGCAAGACCGCTTCGATTCACTGGATGCGATCGATCTGCATAGCGGCAAGGCCTTCACCCTCGATGCGGGTCAATGCGCCTTTGGCTACCGCGACTCGATTTTCAAGCACATGGCCGCCAAGGAAGGCGATTTCGGTCTGGCCGGGCGCGCACTCATCCTTCGCGTGCGGTTTCGGCTGCCCAAGCCCTGGAAACCGGTGCTGGGCTACCTGGACTTGGCGCGCAAGATGCACGACAGCGGCATCCGCGAACCCAACGCCCGGCAGATCTACGACTGGGTCTGCGCCATTCGCACCGCCAAGCTGCCCGACCCGGCCGTGATCGGCAATGCTGGCAGCTTCTTCAAGAACCCCACCGTCACGCCCGAGCAGTGCCAGGACATCATCGCCAGAGAGCCCAACATCGTGCACTACCCCATGCCCGACGGCAGCGTCAAGCTGGCGGCAGGCTGGCTGATCGACGCCTGCGGCTGGAAGGGCAAATCAGTGGGCAATGCCGGCGTCTACGAAAAGCAGGCGCTGGTGCTGGTCAACCGCGGCGGCGCCACCGGCGGCGAAGTCGTCACCCTGGCGCGGGCCATACAGACCAGTGTGTATGAGCGCTTCGGAATTCGGCTGGAGCCCGAGCCGGTGGTGGTGTGAGGCCCTGATTGCCTATGTGGGCCGATCAGTGCCCGGATGCGGCAGAATGTGCGTACATTGTGTGCGTCGGCTTGTCCCAGTTTATATTTTCCGCGAAGCTGATTCGACCGACTCCAGGACTTCTTCTATATTCACCGTGCAATGAACCCCCGTCGTATCGTCACGCCTGCGCTTACAACTCCTGCGGCTGGCGCTGCCCGCGTGTCGCGCTACGCCAGTCTTGCGGCGGCGCTCACAGGCGATATTTCGAGCGGGCGCTACAAAGTGGGGTCGCCCATTCCGACCGAAAAAGAGTTGTGCGACATGTACGGGTGCAGCCGGCATACGGTGCGCCAGGCTCTCAACAAACTGAAGGAACAAGGTCTCATTTCCTCGCACGCGGGGATTGGCACCCTGGTGAAGGGCTTACCCGATTCACCCAAGTTTCTCAATGAAATCAGCACAGTGGCTGAACTGCTGCAGTTCGCCTCATCGACGCGAATGCACGTGGTGTCCCGCCGCAAGCTGGTCACCGATGAGGCGCACGCCACGCTGCTGCATTGTTACCCCGGCGAAAAATGGAACCTGATCTCTTACCTGCGCAAGGTTCCGGCCGATCGCCTGCCAATGGGCTTTTGTATGGTCTACATCCGAGGGGAATATGCCGATGCGGTGGCTGGCATCAAGACCGTGGAGGGCTCGATTTCAGCCTTGCTGGAAAAGCACAGCGGCGTGCGCATCAACGAGATTCAGCAGGAAATCACCGCGGCGCATCTTCCCGCTTCCATCGCTGAGAGTGTGCTGGCCCAGCCCGGGCAGGCAGCCTTGAAAATCACCCGTCACTTTTTAGATGTGGATGGCAAGATGATCCAGGTCAGCATCGGCTACTACCCCTGTGATCGATACCGACACGTGTCGCAGTTCAAGGCACGAAAACCTGGTGTGAGCATCCCATGATGCTCACGGGGATCGTTCAGGTTCTGTGCCCGAACGACTGCTGAGGTCTTGCTCGGGCAGTGCCGGCTTGCCCAGAATCATGTCGGCGCCTTTTTCGGCAATGGCCAGTACGCAGGCCATGGTGTTGGCCGAGGTAATGTCCGGCATGATGGAAGCATCGACGATGCGCAAACCTTCAATGCCACGCACGCGCAACTGCGCATCCACCACCGCAAGCCGGTCGTCCTCAGGCCCCATGCGGCATGTGCCCATGAGGTGATACGAGGTGTTGCCCGACCTTCTGGCAAAGTCCAGCAACTCATCGTCCTTCACGCACTCGGGTGGCGGTGAAGTCTGGCTTTGCACGTAGCGAGCCAGCGCGGGCGTCTGCAGCAGCTGGCGCGTCAGTCGCAAGGCGTTGACCACCACCGACTGATCGATCTGATCGCTGAGGTAATTGGGCTGGATCTGTGGATCGGCATAGGGGTCTGCCGTGATCGCGCGCACATAGCCGACACTGCGTGGCCGCATTTGACCGAAGCCCAGTGTAAGACCTGGAAACCGATCGAGCAGACCGGAAACGCTGGCAACATAGCTGCCTGGTGTGAACACCAACATGATGTCGGGTGAGGCAATCTGCAGGCTCGATTGCCAGTAAGCATAGGCGACAGATGGGCTCAGAGTCAGGATGCTTGGGCGCCCCACCGCCCATCGTGCCACCTGACCGAGCAGGCGCAGTCCGCGAGCGTTGTCGTTGATGGTGGTCGCGCCCGTCACCCGGGCAACCGAGCGCACGACGTAGTGGTCGCGCAAATTCTCGCCCACGCCTGGTACGTCGATGACGGTGCGCACGCCAAGCGATGCAAGATGCCCAGCCGACCCAATGCCAGAAATCTGGAGCAGCTTGGGAGAATTGGCCGCGCCGGCGCACAGCACCACCTCTCGCGTTGCGCGCACGCTGTGCATGGGCTGGCCCGGCCCCCGATTGAACAGGACGCCCACAGCGCGCTGGTTCTCGAACTCCAGGCGAGTCACTTGCACATTGGTTCGAATATCGAGATTGCGACGGCCGCGCGCAGGGCGCAAAAACGCCGTTGCCGCACTCACACGCCATCGGCCCAGGATGGTGCGCTGAAAGTAGCCTGCCCCTGCTTGAGCGGCACCGTTGTAGTCGGGGTTGCGCGGGATACCCAGGCTGCCTGCTGCTTGCAGAAATGCTTCACACAGCGGGATCGGCCAGTTGCAGTCGGTCACTGGCAAGGCGCCTTGCTCGCCGCGATAAAGTGGGTCGTGTGCGCCGATACGCCGCTCGCTGCGCTTGAAATAGGGCAAAAGCTGCCCATAAGACCAACCCGGATTGCCAAGGGCCGCCCAGTGGTCGAAGTCATGGGCCCGCCCGCGGTTGTAGACGAAGCCATTGATTGAGCTCGATCCGCCCAGCGTTCGGCCCTGGGGAATCGAGATCGGCCGCCCGGCCGTACCTGGGCCGGCCTGTGTCTTCAGTGGCCAGGTGAATTTCGGATTCGACACGACCTTGATGAATCCGCCAGGAATGTGCAGAAAGGGATGCGAATCCACCGGGCCGGCTTCCAGCAGGCACACTGTGTAGCGTCCGTCCTCGCTCAGTCGGTTTGCCAGCACGCAGCCGGCAGTGCCTGCGCCGACGATCACGTAGTCGTAGCTGCCGGCTGCGCGGGGCAGATCGGTCACACGGGCGTCCCGATCAGGCTGATGCGGCCGGTCTCGCCATTGACTTCGACCATGCTGCCGTCGGTGATGCGCTGCATCGCGTTACGCAGTTGCACGGCGGCCAACCCATACTCTCTGGACAGGCAGGCGCCGTGCGAGAGCATGCCGCCCGTCTCCATGATCAAGCCGCCGATCAGCGGAAACACCGGAGCCCAGGCCGGGTCGGTGCTGTTGCAGATGAGGATGTCGCCGGCTGCGATGCGTCCGATGTTCTTCAGGTCGGCCACGACGCGTGCACATCCGCGTGCCACGCCGCGGCTGATGCTGACGCCTTGAAAGCCGTCGCCGGTGCTCACGGTGTCGGGTTGCTCCAGATTGGCCTCGATGCTGCCTTTGAGAAAGGCCGGCGGGGCCTCCTGATGGGCCAGGAAGCGATCGAAGACATTGGCGCGGCTTTGAACCTTGGCCCGTATCAGCGGCTGCTGCGCCTTCCCGTCGAGCAGGTCGTACAGCTCCTGTTCAGACAGAAAATAGAAGTCGCGCTCGCTTTGGAGCAAGCCACGTTCGAACGCGCGCAGGCCGAGTTCTTTGAAGGCCCATTTCTTGGCCAGCGTGACTCGATTGACCGAATGGCGCCAGTCATCGCGTAGCAACAGGAAATCCATGACCCAGTTGTGCACCAGCTTGAAGGCGGTGGCCTTCATCGGGCCAAAGAATTCGCTGCGAATGGAGGCGAGCACGCGTGCCATCGTGTCCTCGCGCTTGCGAATGAGGCGGGCCTCGTGCTCTTCGGGCGGCGCGGAATCGGGCGCCTTCAGCAGTACCTTGATCGACTCGTAGTCGAGGGTCGGGTCTTCGATCCGGCGGTTGAAATAGATGTCGCGATACGAGTGCCCGTTGTGGCCGTGCCGTGTCACGAACAGCTTGTACTTTTCAAGAAAGGCTCGCCCCTCTTCGGTCTTTTCTGCCGCCTCAAGGAACGCTTGTCCAGGCGAGTCCGTGAACAGGCGTGTGAGCGAATCAGACTCGCGCACCACCTGGGCCAGACGCCAGAGTTCGCGCGATTCCTCGCTCAGCAGGGAAGGCTTGGACAATCCGCTGATGAGGTCTTGCAGCGTGAATGCGTCAGCCTCCTTGCACCAACTGCGCAGCAACAAGCTGAGCAGGCTGATGATGGGCTTGGCATGCACATAGGCACCCAGCGCCGTGTACTCAAGAAATTCGTCGGCAAGCTTGACCTGGTCCAGCGCATAGGTGCGAACCTGGGGGTCGGACCACCCCCTCAGGGTGGCCTGCGATGCAAAGTCAGCGTGATCGACCTTGTCGTGCATGAAGGTGCGCAGCGTGCGCTCCCAGCGGTGGACGCCAAGACGTGGCTTGAGCGAATAGAGGCTTGTCATCGCCTCGAAGAATCGCTTGAGATCCATCGGCTCAGATGCGATCTTGTCGCGCAGTCCTGGTGGGTGATACCCCAGTGCGCCGCCGCGAAGTGCCTTGGGCAGCAGGTACTTGTAGAGGCGGCTGTCGACCTCGGTGTTGTAGAACGCGGTGCCGCGCCGGTATTTGGTCCAGCGCAGCTGCATCAGGTCTTCGAATCC
The DNA here is from genome assembly GCA_947476285.1 of Comamonadaceae bacterium. GTDB lineage: Bacteria > Pseudomonadota > Gammaproteobacteria > Burkholderiales > Burkholderiaceae_C > Ramlibacter. Next base: position 35,092 of record CANJPU010000024.1, read on the forward strand.
GAGTAGCCGGTAGGTTCTGGAATTGCGACTCCACATCTCGCGCGCCCGAATCGAATAGAACAGCGGCGTGATCGGCCCGGACCAGAACTCGGCGGCCCAGCCACCCGACCACACAGTCTCGTCGTCTTCGGCAATCGTCTGCCACGCATCGACGTCTTCGTCCCAGGTGAACTCCACGCCCGTGATCGCCCTTGATTGCAGCAGAAATATCTGGCCGCTTGAGATCGCCCACTCGATGTCCTGAGGAAGTCCCCCGTGATAGGCCATCACCCGTTGTCCCAGCTCACCCAAGGCGCGGATCTGGGCGTCGTCCAGCGACATGACTGATTGCCGATCCGCCTGCACCGGCTGGGTCACGGTGCCCGAGTTGGTAGCCGGGTTACGAACCACCTGGATCTCTTTACTGCCAATACGGTGCCGCCGGGACGCGAGGGTGCGACCATCCAGGATGATTTCGTCGGGATCAAGAATGCCCGAGACCAAGCCCTCGCCCAGACCCCAGCTTGAATTGATCACGATCTCGTCGGTGCGGGCGTTGAGCGGGTTGGCGGTGAACATGACGCCGCTCACATCGGACTGCACCATCAACTGCACCACCACCGCAATGCGTGCCGACGCGTGCTCAAAGCCAGCCGAATGCCGGTACGCGACGGCACGTGCGGTCCACATGGAAGACCAGCAGCGCCTGACTGCCTGGGTCACCGAAGCCGCGCCGGTGACATTCAGGTAGGTGTCGTGAAGTCCGGCGAACGAGGCCTGGGCGGTGTCTTCCGCAGTGCCTGAAGAGCGCACGGCCACTTGCGCGTCAGCGCCCATGCTGCGATAGGCCGCGCCAATCGCATCTTCGACTTCGGCAGGAATGGGCTGGGTGAGAATGAGCTCACGAATCTTCTCGCTGCGCTCTTCAACCTGCGTTGCCTGGGCATGATCCAAGCCGGCAAGAAGTTGAGTCAGGCGCGCCGCCACGCCGCTGCGCTCCATGAACGCCTCGTACACCTGTGTGGTCACAACAAAACCAGGCGGGACTGGCAGCCCGGCCTGGACCAAGCGGGCCAGACCGGTTGCCTTCCCTCCGGCAAGGCCGGTGGCCTGCGGGTCGATTTCGTCGATGCGAAGGATCTGTTTCATTGGCTAAACGTCATCAGGGTGCAACGATAAATTTTGCATCCTTGACGGTCAAGACTTGAGAGCCGTAATTGGGCGCGCGGCTGGCATCGAAACTGAACTTCCCGCCACCGAGCACCACGGGCAGATCACGGATCGCGGCGAGGGCGGCACGCACCTTCTCGCGGTCCGGTGTCGGGCCTGACTGCCTGATCGCGGCAGCCGCAACATGCAGGGCAGAGTAGCCAAGCGCTGCGAGCGCGTCCGGCTCCTTGTTAAATTTGGCCTTGAACGCATCAACGAAGCGCTTGTTCTGATCGCTGACAGTGCCCGGAAAATAATCGGATGCGAAGGCCGCGCCCTCGACTGCCTTGCCGCCCACTTGAATGAAGCGTGACGAGCCCATGGCGGGCGTGCCGATGAAACGCGTCTTGGGATCGATCCCGGCCTGACGGGCCTGGATGATGAAATTGGCACTTTGCTCTGAGGGGTTGGCCAGGAAGATCGCGTCAACCGGCCTGGCCTGAAGCTTGGTCACCAGCGCGGAAAAATCGGTATCGGCACTGAGCACAGACTCTTCGGCAACAATCTGTGCGCCGGCAGCCTTGAGCGCGTCGCGTGCCACGTTCTTCTGAGCGATGGCGCCGTCATTGTCCCGTACAAACACAAGCGCTGCGGTCTTGACACCTTGCTTGCTCACCGCATAAGTGGCGATCGATCCAATTGTGTTGGCTGCGCTCGCTGGCGTACGGAAAGACCACTCACCGGCCTTGATGATGTCATCGGCAATTGCGGTGGTCGTCAGCAGCGGTACTTTCAAAGTGTTGGCAACAGGCGCTACTGCAACGCCTTCAAGACTGGAGCTGGGCCCCAGTACCAGGACAATGTCGTTGCGCCGTCCAAACTGGTTGATCAGTGCAATGGCTTGCTGCTTGTCGCTTGCGGTATCTTCGATCGTGAGTTTGATGGTGTGGGCGCCTGCAAGTTTGCGCGAATTGATTTCCTCCAGCGCGATCATCAGCCCGTCCCTGCTGGGAACGCCCGCGAACGCATAGGGGCCTGTCAAGGCGAGCTGGGCTCCCACATTGACTTCAGCGGCCGAGACATTGAACGAGGAAGCAAGCGCCGCGGATACGGCGACTGCGATTGTCAAAAAGTTCGAAGGGATGGATTGTCTGCTCATTTATTTCTCCTGAAAGTTGCTCTGTTTGAAACTCATGTCGTTGCCAAAAAGGGCGGACCCGCCCCGCCCACCACGGGCTCTAACGCCGCCCGGGCACCTGTGCCCAGATAGGCTTGCACGATCGCAGGGTCATTGCGAACGTCAACGGCCGATCCATGACTGGCGATCAGGCCGCGTTCGAGGACAAAGGCATAGGACGCCGCGTCCAGTGCTCTTCGCGCATTTTGTTCGACCAGCAACAGGGTCAGCCCATCGGCCGCCAGTCGCTCGATCGCTTCAAACACCATCTTCACCATCACCGGCGACAAGCCCAGGCTGGGCTCGTCCAGCAGCAGCATTTTTGGCCGGGCCATCAGCGCGCGGCCTATGGCCAACATCTGCTGCTCGCCGCCACTGAGCGAGCCGCCAAGCTGGCGCTGCCGTTCGGCCAGCCGTGGAAAGAGTTCAAAGATCCGGTCGAAATCTTGTCTGCGACGGGCCCCGCGCTTGCCCAGCGCCTGCCAGCCGATTTCGAGGTTTTCAAGCACGGTGAACGGTGCGAGGATTCGGCGCCCCTCGGGCACCTGCACCAGACCGAGCCGAGAGATCTGATGCGGCTGCAAGCGGGAAATATCCTGGCCGTCGAAAACAATGCTGCCTGCACGTGCCCGGACAATGCCGGTGACGGTGTTGATCAGAGTGGTCTTGCCGGCGCCGTTGGCACCGATCAAAGTGGTGACCGACCCTGCTGTCACAGACAGATCGACACCGCGCAACGCATCGATGCCGCCATAGGATGTCACGAGTCCTGTTACCTTGAGCATCTGTTCAGGTCCCCAGGTAAGCTTCGATGACCCGCGGATCGCGCAGGGCGCTATCGGCTGGGCCGGAGGCGATCAGCTCGCCTGACGACAACACATGGATGTGATCGCACAAGCCGGCAACGAAGGGCATGTTGTGCTCGATCAGCAGCACGGCCACGCCTTCTTGCGCAAGCGATCGGAAGATTCGCGCGAGGTCAGCGCTTTCCACGTCGTTCATGCCCGCGACTGGCTCGTCCAGCAACAACACCAAAGGGCGAGCCGCCAGGGCCCGCATGATTTCAACACGCCGCTGATGTCCGTAGGACAACTCTCCCGCCAGACGGTGGGCGTACTCTGCCATGCCAAACCGCGCCAGCAGCCCTCTGGCTTGATCGGCGAATTCAAGCTCTTGCCTGCGAACCTTGCGCGAGCCCATGAGCCGCTCAATGAGTGTTGTGCGATCGTGCAGATGCATGCCAGACATCACGTTGTCCAGCACGCTTGCCTCCTTGAGCAGGCGAATGTTCTGGAAGGTGCGGGCGATTCCAGCAGCAGCGATTCTGTGCGGTGGCAGCATCGAAATGTCCTGACCATCCAGCACGACCGAGCCTGCATCGAGTTTGAGCAGCCCCGCGATCAGGTTGACCACGGTGCTCTTGCCTGCGCCGTTCGGGCCGATCAGCCCAGTGACCTTGCCGCTTGGGACCTCCAGCGACAGCTCGCGCACCGCGAACAGCCCACCGAACCGCCGAGACATTCCCTGCAGCACGAGAGACGTCATGACGCGGCCCTTGCAGCGGCTTGCGGCCCGCTCTTGCCGGACATCGCTGCCTGCCTGCGCCGCGCAAGCTTGAGCAGCCATGTGTCGACGACGCCATGTGGCAGATAGACGATGGACACGATGAGCAAGGCGCCATACATGATCATGCGGTTATCTGCGAACGGCCTGGCAACTTCCGGAAGGATTGTGAGGAAAAGTGCGCCAACGATGGGCCCAGCCAGCGAGACAAGCCCGCCGAAGATCACAAAGGACAGCACCGAAATCATCATGTGAAAGCCAAACTCCGCCGTTGCCACGCTGTAGTTGTGGCCGGCCATCAAGCCGCCTGCGACGCCCGCGATGCAGCCGCTCAGAATGAACGCGAGCCGGTGGTGGGGCACCACATCGATACCCAAGGACACCGCGACTGTTTCATCTTGGCGGATGGTGTCAAAGGCCCGGCCGGTCGGGGACTTGCCAAGCCGCGACAGCACAAAGACAACGCCGATCAGCACCACCAGAAGATGCCAGGTCTCAACGACTTTGGGAATGGCATTCAAGCCCGTTGCTCCGCCGGTGAGCGAGTCGGAGTACAGCGCGAGAGACATGACAATCTGCACAAAAGCCAATGTTGCAATGGCTTGGAACACGCCACGCAGTCTGGCCAGTGGGGCCGCCAGAATCATGGACACGATGCCGCCCAGCAATCCGGCCGCCAGCACGGCAAGCGCCGGATGAACCGCCTGACGCAGCATCAAGTTGCCGGCCGTGTAGGCCCCGATGGCTGCGATGCCAGCGGTGGCCAGTGAGAACACCCCGGCGCGCAAGACCACGTATTGGCTGAGCGCCAAAACCGCATTGATGATGCACAGGTTCAGCAGTGCCTGGTGCGAGAGCAGGAAATTGGTCATACCCGCGCCACCCGAGTTTGAAGCCGCAGGGTTCCGTACAGGCCGGTGGGGCGCAGCAGAAGCACCAGGAACAAAATCGAAAAGATGATGGCATCGCTCAGAGCCGCCGATAGATAGGCGATTGTGAGCGTGTGCACAACGCCCAGGGCGAGCCCGGCGATCACTGCGCCGCCAATGCTGCCCAGCCCGCCTAGCACGATGATGACGAAGGCGCGCAGCATATAGGGCTCGCCCATCAGGAAGTGAACTGAATTGAACGCAATGCCGATCAAGACACCCGCAACCCCGGCCAGTGCACCAGAGATGAAGAAGGTCTGAAAGTAGACCGCATCGGGATTGACGCCCAGCAGGCTGGCGGTACGCTCGTCGATTGCGATGGCGCGGATGCGTTGACCGAACGACGTAGCAAAGAGCAGGAAACCCAGCGCCAGCAATATCACGCAGACCGATCCGATGATCGTGATCTGCAGCAATGAAATGCGCAACCCCAGCACATGGAAGATCTCGATCGGGAAAGTACCAAACGGGTAGCGCATGACTTCGGTGTGCGAAACGCGTTGCGCCACATTGGTCAGGATGAGACCGGCTCCGATCGATGTCACGATGGCTGAAAACTCGGAGTACCCTGCCTTGCGCAGTGGTCGAAAGGCAATCCAGTCCACCGCGACGCTCAGCAAGCCAGCGGCCAGCGCCGCGATGACGAGCACCACGGGAAAAGGCAGGTTCAAAATGGTGACGCAATAGATCCCAACGAACGCGCCCCACATAAAGATGGCGCCGTGTGCCAGATTCAAAATGTGGTGTATGCCAAAGATCAGCGTGAAGCCCAGAGCAAACAGCGCATACACGCTGCCAGTGACCAGACCGTTGAGCAGTTGTTGCTGCAGCATCTACGCGCCTTTGCCGTCCGTGGCGTTCAATAAAAAATCACTTCGAGCAACATACCCGAAGCGCATGCGACTGGCGCCTTCGATCTCAAGGCGGCTGACACTGCAGTTCGCGATGGCGATCTTCATCGGAAATGGCTGGTCAAGCAAGTGAGAGAACCCTGCACGCAGCAGGCCCGCATGGGCTGCGACCACGCTCGGTTCGCCTGCCGCCGCCACGGTGACCCGCGCCAGCGCAGCCTGTATGCGCTCCGACATGCTCAAGTGATTCTCGCCACCAGGGAAAGCCCGGGCACGGTCCCCATCGCGCCATGACTGCAGCACTTCCCAGTAAAACGCCATCGCGTCAGCGTCAGAGCGTCCTTCGAGGTCTCCGAGGTCGACTTCGCGAAGCTCTTCCAACACTTCAATGGGCCGACCCAAGTGAGCGCCGATGATTTCAGCGGTCTGCACGGCGCGAAGCAGAGGGGATGAGAAAACTGGCCCCGCTCCCATGGCCTGCGTTCCAAGAAACCGTGCCACCTGCTCGGCTTGCGTCACGCCCTTTTCCGTCAGCGGCAGATCGACGCGCCGGTTGGAGAACTGGCCAGTGACATTGGCCAGATTCTCGCCGTGACGAACCCAGTAGACGATGGAGGGGTTGGCGGTCAGCACACCTCGGCCCTCCCTTTGCCGGCGGCAGCGGTTTGCATCAGCTCGCTGCGCGAACCGCAGTGCGCAACATGTCCCACCGGTTCGATGTTCAATAGTCTTGCGATGTCGCGTGATGCCGCGATGACTTCCTCAAGATCAATGCCGGTGTCGATTCCGCTTTGATTGAGCAAGTAGACGATATCTTCGCTGGACAGATTGCCAGTCGAACGCACCGAGCCGGGCAGGGCGATTCCGCCGCCAATGCCGCAGATGGCGCCTTCCAAAAAGCTGGCGCCGCCATCGAGCGCGGCCAAAATATTCGCAGTGGCCAGGCCCGCCATGTTGTGAACATGGAAGCCAAGTTCGAGGTCGGGCCATTCGGTCTTGACGGCAGTGAACAGTTGGTTGACGTGCACGGGGTCTTCCATGCCGAGGCTTCCCGCCAGGTACAGGCTGCGTATGCCTGCGTCATGGAATCTGCCCACCAGGCCCATCACCTTGGACTGCGAGGTGAGCCCGTCATACATATCCCAGAAAGCCCCTGCAATGGCCATCACGAAAGACAGCCCCGCTGCGCTCGCGATCCGGAAGGCAGCGATCGCTTCCTGAACCGCCTGCTCGGTGCTCATGTTCTGGTTCTTGGCAAGGTAGGTGTCGCTGGCCACGATCAAGCCCAAAATCTGGTCGGGCGGTGCCTCAGACTTGACTGCGCGCTCGGCCCCGCGGGCGTTGGGCACCAGAGCCCGGTACACGGTACCGGGCCGCCTGCGAATTCCCGCCATGACCAGTTCGGCATCCTGCAGGGTCGGTACAGCGCGCGGGTGAGCGAACGCTGTCACTTCGATGACGGGAAAGCCGACCTCGCTCAGTCGGTCGACCATGGCGATCTTGACCTCGGTGTCGACCCAGCGCCCGAAGCTTTGCAAGCCGTCGCGGGCGGCAACGTCGACCACTTTCACCTTCTTGGGCAGATTGAGCATGGTGCTGTGTCCGAGCCTTAGACCGAAATGCCCGCAGCCAGCAATTCTTCTGCGGTGAATCCGAGCCGATCGATCAGGATCTCGCGATTGTGTTCGCCAAGTTTCGGACCGGCGCGACGCACACGCCCCGGCGTGCGCGAGAGTTTACCCACGACATTTTGCATTCTCACCGGTCCTCCAAGCTCCTCATCTTGTACGGTCACGAGATTTTCGCGTGCAATGAAATGCGGGTCAGCGAAAGTCTGAGCGACATCGTAGACCGGTGCCACGGCCGCATCGCTGCGCTCGAATCGCGCCAGCAAATCAGCCAGATCGAATCGGCTCACTGCTGTCTGCACGTGCGCATCGAGTGCATCGACGTTCTTGATGCGCAACTGGTTGTTGACAAACAGTGGATCGGTGCTCAGCTGGGGCATCTCAAGTGCCTCGCAAATTCTTTCGAACACGGCCTGCGTGCTGCCAGCGATGGCCACCCATTTGTTGTCACGCGTCTGGTAGGTGTTACGTGGCGCGGTGAAGGGAAGGCGGCTGCCCGCGCGCTGCTGCACGATGCCCAGCTGGTCGTAGTTGACAACCTGCGGGCCCAGCAAGGTGTAGAGCGTTTCATACAGGGCCAGGTCGATCGTCTGGCCTCGGCCGCCGTTGGCATTGCGCTCGTGCAGCGCCACCATGATCTGGAATGCGCCCATCAGACCGGTACTTGCGTCACCAAGCCCGAAGCCGGGCAGAAGGGGGCGGCCATCGGCCTCGCCCGTGATGTGTGCATAGCCTGTCAAGGCCTCGGCCAGCGTGCCAAACCCGGGCTTGTGGGCGTTCGGCCCGGTCTGACCGAAGCCGCTGATCTTGAGCATGACCAGCCCAGGGTTGATCTGACTCAGCACGTCATAGTCTATGCCCCACTTCTTGAGGGTTCCGGTGCGGTAGTTCTCCAGCACCACATCGGCGTCCTTGACCAGGCGCTTGAGTATTTCGACGCCTGTGGGCGTGTGCAGATCAACCGTCACCGACTTCTTGCCACGGTTGACGACCTTGAAATAGAGGCCAACCCCATTCTTTGCATTGCCCCAGCGGCGCAACTCGTCACCCAGGCCGGGACGCTCGAACTTGATGACGTCCGCACCAAAATCGGCCAGGTACATGGATGCTGTCGGCGCCGCCAGATGATTGGAGATGTCGATGACTTTCACGCCGGCCAGAGGCAGCGCCGGGCCCGGGGGGTCGTTCGGAATGTTCATGAAGATTTCTCGTTGGGATGGCGTGCGCTGGCGCCGTCAGATCTTGACCACGAAGGGGTCTTGCACTTCTTCGCTCAGCTCGCACCAGACGCTCTTGGTCTGCAAGTATTGGTAGATGGCGTCGATGCCGTTTTGGCGTCCGATGCCGCTGGACTTGTATCCACCGAAAGGCGAGCTAAAGCCCATCGTGCGGTAAGTGTTGAGCCAGATGGTGCCCGCCTGCAGGCGGCGCGCCATCACGTGTGCACGCCCGAAGTCTCGCGTCCATACACCGGCGGCCAGTCCGAAGGTGGTGCCATTTGCCAGGTCAATCACATCATCGACATCGTCAAAGGGCGTCACGGTCAGGACCGGGCCAAAGACTTCGTTCTGGATAAGAAAGTTGCGTTGGTCGGTGACACCCACGATGGTGGGTTCGAAGAAAAATCCGTTCGGAAATTGCGCCATCGCGGGCCGTCGGCCGCCACACAGCAACTGCGCCCCTTGCGCAATCGCGCGCTGAACCATTGACTCGTCTTTTTCCAATTGGGTCAGGGTTGCAATGGGGCCCATCTGCGTCTGCGCCTGCGTCGGATCTCCCAGGCGGATTGCTTGCGCACGCTGCACAAGCTGCTGGACGAACTTGTCGTACACGCTGCGTTGGACATAGGCGCGAGAGCCGGCCACGCAACTCTGCCCGGCGGCGGCGAAGATGCCCGAGAGAACGCCGGCTTGCGCCGCCTCCAGGTTGGCATCGGCAAAGACGATGTTGGGGCTCTTGCCGCCCAACTCCAACACGCAGCTTGCAAGCCGCCGGCCCACGCCGGCCGCGACTGAGCGCCCGGCATTTTCGCCGCCGGTGAAATTGATCTTGGCCACCAAGGGATGATCGACCAGCGCCTCGCCAGCCTCTCGCAGGCCGGTGACGACGTTGATGACGCCCGGTGGAATGCCTGCGCGTTCGGCCAGGCGAGCCAGTTCAATGGCAGAGGCCGACGCGACTTCGGAGGGTTTGATGACCACTGTGTTGCCCGCCGCCAAAGCCGGCGCGGCGGCCATCATGATGACCAGTGTGGGCGAGTTCCAGGGGACAATCACACCGACGACGCCCATGGGCTCGCGCAAGGTGTAGTTCATGACGCTGGGCCGCTCTGACGGAACCACAGCACCCTGCACTTTGTCGGCAAGCCCGCCGAAGTAATAGAGCCAGTCCTGTGCCACGCGAGCCATCGAGCGCAACTCGCTCATCAGCTTGCCGTTTTGCTCGCTCTCCAGGCGTGCGATCAGATCGGCGCTATTGGCGATCTCATCGCCCCATCGCATGAGCAGCCTGCCCCTGCGAGTTGGCGACAGGCTCGCCCACGCACTTGTGCGAAAGGCCCGGTCCGCAGCTTTGACCGCCAGATCAACGTCCGGGGCGAGCGAGTTCGCAAAGCGGCCCCAAAGGCCGCCGGTGGTCGGATTGACCGCATCAAACACCTCGCCGGCCAAGGCGTCAACAGCGCAGCCGTCGATGTGATTTTGGTAGCGGGCAGGCGTGGTGCCCGAAGGATTGCTGTCCATGCTGGTGGTCTCGATCAGACAAGCCCTGCTCATGTGCCAGGATTGCGTGCCCAGGTTGTTCAAGCGTCGTTTTTCATTGTACGTACATTTAAACGCAGTCGCAATCTCTTGCCTGCGGTGGTTTGCGGGCAGGCCTAACTAGCCGAGAGTCGACAGACTTCGGGTTAACCCTGGCCGAACACGAGGCGACCGAGCATTCGATACGGCAGCAGAGTGAACGCGCCAGCGATGACCAGGCCGGCGAAGGCGCTGAGCATGGTGATGCGGTGACTGCGAATGCGTTTGCTGCGGATGTGCATCACGCCCAGCGGCACACTGACCAGAATGAGGATGCTCAGCAGATGGATCAGGCTGAAGCGATCGCGGGCTTGAATGAAAAAGGAAGTGAGCGCCACGCACAGCATCAGGCAAACCCAGGCCCATCCCATGGCTTTGTGAAGGCCATCACCTTTGCGCCGCAGCAGCACGCTGGTACCGATCACCAATGCAGCCAGCGCCAGGGCGAGGTGCGCCAGCACATACCAGGGTGCGGTGGCCAAGGCGTGGATTTCCAGGGGAGGGGTTTGCGGGTTCATGGCGGTGCTTCAGGCCAGTTGCGTGTGATCGGTGAGTACTTCTTCAATGGTCTGCCAGGCCATGGCCGATTCAGCTTTGCCGCCGGCAGGCTCTTGGGCATTGGAACGGCCAAGCCGCGCTCAAATCTTGGCGGTTTTCTCGCTGGCTTGCGCGAACAGGGCTCTCATCCTTACTCGCGTGAGCGGCACCGTGCGGGCACGCACGCCAGTGGCATCGAACACTGCATTTGCCAGCGCCGCCGGTACCGGGCTGGACGCCGCTTCGCCTGCGCCCAGCGGTGGCTGATCGATGCGCTGGATCAGATCGATGTCCAGGCGCGGCACTTCTGGAAAGCGCAGCAGTGGGTAGGTGGTCCAGTTGACACTGGTCACGCGCGAGCGGTCGAAGGTGGTTTCTTCGTGCAGGGTGCGCGAGAGTGTTTGCAAGATGTTGCCCTCTACCTGCGCGCGCACGTTGTCGGGGTTGATCATCAGGCCGCAATCGTGGGCGCAGGCCACGCGCGTGACACGGATCTCGCCGCTGCCACGGTCGACTTCTACTTCCATGCCCATGGCTACGTAGGTTTCGTTGTGCTTGTAGTGAATGTAGGCCATGCCTCTGCCGCTGGCCAGGCGCCGCTGCGCGCCGGCTCGGGGCGATGGGCGTGGCGACCAATTCATCAGTTTGGCCAGCCGCTCTATCACTTCGCGCCCGCGTGGGTTGGCCAGGTCGCGCAGGCGGAATTCGATTGGATCGACACCGGCCTGCGCGGCCAGTTCATCGACGAAACTCTCTACTGCGAAACCATTGGCCACCTTGCCCGGCGCGCGAATGTTGGATGGGCGTAGCGGCGCAGCGCCCAGCCAATTCACATGCACCTTCACTGCATTGGCCGCATAAGAAGGATCACCGTTTTGCGTGACCAGGCCAGTCGCCTGGCCCACGGGCTGTTTCAAGCCCGCCGCCAATGGCGAAAGCAGCGGCACCCATTCGAGGTTGGCGGTAGCGCGCGGCAGCCACATCTCGGTTTCCCAGGCGTCGATGTGGCCTTCGGGCGTCAAGGTGGCGCGCAAGTCCAGCATCTGCGGCGGGCCCTTGGGGTCCCAGCCCAGCTCTTCTTCGCGGCTCCATTGCACACGCACCGGCTGGCCGGTTGCCTTTTACAGCATGGCCGCTTCGGCGGACGCATCATCATGGCCATTCATGCCGTAGCAGCCCGAGCCATCCAGGTAGATCACACGCACCTTGTCGCGCGGCATCTCCAGCAAGGCCGCGCAGGAGTTGACCAACCGGTGGCTGGCCTGCGATGCGGTCCACACGGTGGCGCTGTCGGCTTTGACATCGGCCACCGCACAGGATGGCCCCATGGAGGCGTGCGATTGCAGCGGCCAGACATAGGTGGCTGAGATCTTGCCCGGTGCGTTTTGCAGGGCGGCCAACTTGGCAGCATCGCCTTTGTTGACAATGGTGTCGTGCCCCAGGAAAGGCCCGCGGCGCGCCCAATCGACCACGCCTTTGTCTGTGACCAAAGGGGTGCTCTCGCTCCACTGCACCTTCAGTTCGCGCGCGGCGCGAAGGGCGGCCCATTCATCATGGCTGACCACCGCGACAAAATCATTGATGCGCACCACGCGCACGCCCGGCAGCGCCGCAACCGATGACTCATCGACCGCCAGCACTTTCGCACCCACGGCGGGCGGGCGCACCACGCGGCCGTGCAGCATGCCGGGCAGCTTGAAGTCATGCACATACACATGGCGGCCGCAGGCCTTGTCGGCGATGTCGGGTCGGGGCAGGGCGTGGCCCACTTGGGTGTACTGCGCGGGGTTCTTCAAGGGCGCTTTGGGGTTCATCTTCAGGTTGAGCGGCCGCTCACCCGCGAGCTCGCCGACCGTGGCTCTGGCACCATCGGTGGACTGCACCACGCCGTCGTTCAGCGTCAGGCTGTCGGCGGGCTTGTTCAGCCGCTGCGCCGCCAGCGCAAGCAGGCCTTCGCGCAAGGTGGCTGCTGCCTGCCGCAGCTCGACGCCGCCGCGCATCACGCCGGTGCTGCCGGCAGTAGGGCCCTGATTGGGCGTCTGCGCGCTGTCGCCTTCGATGAGATCGATGCGGTTCACAGGCAAGGACAATTCTTCCCCGACCATCTGGCGCATCGCAATGCGGTGGCCTGTGCCCAGATCGACCTTGCCAGAGTAGATGATGGCCGAGCCGTCGTTGCGCAGGGCCAGGAATGAATCGACCTCGCCCAGGGCCAGCGAGCGGCGCGCGGGTGCGGCACTCTGGCCGATGGCGGCAGGCACGCCCGAGAAAGAAAAGCCGACGACCAGGGCGCAGCTCTTGAGCAGTTTGCGGCGGTCCATATCAGGCCTGCCTCTGACCGCTGGCACGCTCGACTGCCTTGAGCACGCGGTCATGCGATCCGCAGCGGCACAGGTTGCCGGCCAATGCGGCTTGTGCTTGCACACGCGTGGGCTTGGGATTGCGTTGCAAGAGGGCTACCGTGCTCATCACCATGCCGTTGGTGCAATAGCCGCATTGCGCAGCCTGCTCGGCGATGAACGCAGCCTGCACAGGATGAGGCTTGTCAAGTGTGCCCAGGCCTTCGGCGGTGGTGATGCGCTGGCCGGCGGCTTCAGAGACTTTGACAAGGCAGGATCGCACTGCCTTGCCGCCCATGAGCACGGTGCAGGTGCCGCACTGGCCCTGGCCACAGCCGAATTTCGTGGCGTGCAGCCCCAGGTCATTTCGCAGCGCATAGAGCAGCGGCATGTTGGCATCCCATGCCTCTATCGGCCGGCTGGTTCCGTTCACGACAAGCTGATAACGCGCCATGGCTGCTGCCTCCTGGATTGGACGAGGCAGCTTACACGCGGCGCGCGGGTCGCGCCACAAGGGTTTTTACTTCAGTGCTTTTGCCGCTGCGTCTTTGCCCTGATCCAGGCTGGGCAGCGCCGCGCCGTCGCCAAGCGACAAGAGGCCTGTCCGCGCGTAGATGCCCAGCTTTTCGCGGGTGTCCACGATATCGAGGTTGCGCATGGTGAGTTGGCCAATGCGGTCGCGCGGAGAAAAGCTTGACTCGCCTTTTTCCATGGTGAGGCGCTCGGGCTTGTAGGTGAGGTTGGGCGACTCGGTGTTGAGCAGAGAGTAGTCATTGCCCCGGCGCAGTTCCAGAGCGACTTCACCCGTGACGGCGCGTGCCACCCAGCGCTGCGCCGATTCGCGCAGCATGATGGCCTGCGGGTCGAACCAGCGGCCCTGATAGAGCAGGCGGCCGAGCTTGCGGCCGTTGTCGCGGTATTGCTCGATGGTGTCTTCGTTGTGGATGCCGGTGACCAGGCGCTCGTAGGCGATGAACAGCAGCGCCAGGCCGGGGGCTTCGTAGATGCCGCGGCTCTTGGCCTCAATGATGCGGTTCTCGATCTGATCGCTCATGCCCAGGCCGTGGCGCCCGCCAATGCGGTTAGCCTCCAGAATGAGCGCGACCGGGTCATCGAAGCGCTGGCCGTTGAGTGCGACCGGTTGGCCTTCTTCGAAGCGCACGGTCACCGTCTCGGCCTTCACCGCGACCTCATCCTTCCAGAAGGCCACGCCCATGATGGGGTTGACGATCTTGATGCCGCAATTCAGATGCTCCAGATCCTTGGCCTCATGGGTGGCGCCCAACATGTTTGAATCAGTGGAGTAGGCTTTCTCGGCCGACATTTTGTAGCCAAAGCCCGCCTGCGTCATGAAGGCCGACATCTCGGCCCGCCCGCCCAGTTCGTCAATGAAAAGTTGGTCCAGCCAGGGTTTGTAAATTCTGAGGTTGGGGTTGGTGAGCAAGCCGTAGCGATAGAAACGCTCGATGTCATTGCCCTTGAATGTGCTGCCGTCACCCCAGATGTGGACATCGTCTTCCTTCATCGCGGCCACCAGCATGGTGCCGGTGACGGCGCGGCCCAGCGGCGTGGTGTTGAAGTAGGTGACACCAGCGGTGGAGATATGGAAGGCGCCGGCCTGCAAAGCGGCGATGCCCTCATGCGCAAGCTGCAGGCGGCAGTCGATCAGGCGGGCCTGCTCGGCACCATATTGCATGGCCTTGCGCGGGATGTCTTCGTAGTCGGGCTCATCGGGCTGGCCCAGGTTGGCGGTGTAGGCGTAGGGGATGGCGCCTTTCTGGCGCATCCAGTGCAGTGCGGCGCTGGTATCTAAGCCGCCGGAAAACGCGATGCCGACTTTCTGGCCAGTGGGCAGGTGCTCAAGAATGGTGCTCATGTGCGGGGCCGCGTTCTAGCCGAAATGGCAGATGTAGTGATAGGCCTGCTCCACCCGGATGTCAAAGCTGGAGTTGCCGGGAATGCTGAATCGTTCGCCGGGGCTGTTTTTCTTCCATTCGTTGCTGCCAGCCAGCTTGTATTCGCAGGCGCCGGCAACGCATTCCATGATTTCGGGTGCGCCGGTTTTGAAGGTGAGTTGGGAGGGCAGCACGACGCCCACGGACAGCTTGGTGCCGTCTGCGAGCGCAAGGCCGTGGCTCACGCACTTGCCGTCAAAGTACACATTGGCCTGGGTGGTGACGCAGGCGCCGTCGATTTTTTCGGTGGTCATTGAAAAGAGAACGCGCCCCTACAGGGACGCATGCAGATGAGAAAGACCGCCGATTTTACCAATCGGCCCGCAAGGGCCGAATTCAGGGCCAGTTGCCTGGCCCGTACTGCCCCGCTTGCTTAGCGCCAGCGTCGGCCGCTGTAGCCGCCGTAGCTGCGTGAATAGCCCAGATTGAGTGAGAGCCTCAGGGGCACTGCGGCGCCGTAATAGTAGGGGGCGTAGTAAGAAGGCGCGTAGTAAGGCGCATAGGCTGGCGCGTAGGCCGGGGCGTAATAGGCGGGCGGCGCATAGTACGGCTGCGCTTGGTAGCCCGGATACGCCACCGGCGGGGCAGTGATCATCGGTTGCGCGGCCATGGGCGGCGCGGTTACCACGCCTGAGTTGGCCATGGGCTGGCCCGGCTGTGCGCCCATTCCCATGGGTGCCACCTGCAACTGGATGGTCGGCCCCGGGTCTTGTGGCATCTGAACCGCGTACTGCCTGCCCGCGTATTCATAGCTCACGTTGTAGCCGGTGGTCTGGTTCTCGTACACAGTCTGTGTGCTGCACTGCTGCATGTTTTGCGCCTGAGGACCCGAGCTTTCCGCATTGTTCCCAAGTGCAGCCCCGCCGATCACGCCGAGCATGGTGGCGGCTGCACGGCCAGTGCCGTGGCCTATCGCATTGCCCAGTGCCCCACCCACGACCGCGCCCATCACGGCGCCTATGCCTGAATTGGGTTGCTGCATCGCCATTGGCTGCTGGCCGCAGACTTGGCGATTCACGGCCACCTGCTGCACGATAGGCGTGCTGGAAATCACGCGGCCAACTTCCTGCGCATAGGCGGTGCCGGCTGCCATGGCTGCCAGGCCGATTGTTGAGATCATCACAGTTGTTTTCATCGATGACTCCTTTGGTGCTCGAATGCCTTGAATTTTAGGCGGCGGCACTCCCAATCGTGTGTTGATTGGGTAAACCAAAGGTAAAAGACTGCTTTCAGCGACCGCAAAGCACGGCCCATTGCGCCGGATCAAAGCCAACTGTGGTTTTCCCGCCCCATTGAACGACCGGCCGCTTGACCACGCTTGGCTGCGCCAGCATCAGGGTGCGGGCGCCGGCGGTGCTGGCTGCCTGCTCTTGCGCGGCCGCGTCAAGCTTGCGCCAGGTCGTGCCCTTGCGGTTCACAAGCTTGTCCGCCCCCACCTCGGCCAGCCAGGCGTCTAGCTGCTGCGGCGCCAGGCCTTGTTTCTTGAAATCATGAAACTGATAGGGCAGGGCTTGCGCATCCAGCCAGGCACGAGCCTTTTTCACCGTGTCGCAGTTGGGTATGCCGTAGAGAGTGATTTGCATGCGCCGATGATAAAGCGCCGGCTTATCTGGGGAAGGTCGGATCGTAGTTGGCTTGTCGCGCCAGCAGCCGCCAGCTTCCATCCTCGCCACAACTCCAGACGTCGATGGCCAGGACGTGGCTGACGCGGTCGGCCTGCGTGCCTTTGAGTCTGACCACAATCTTCTCGACCAGGCTGACGATCGCGGTGTTGCCCGATACGATCACCTTTTGGCTGGTTACATCGATGCTGTGGTAAACCGTGCGTTCCAGGCTTTCCAGAAAGCTGCGCTTGTCATCGAGCTTGCAACTGGCATGCCGATAGAACAGAGCGTCCTCGCACATGTCGCGCAGAGTTGCCACGTCTCCTGCAAGCAAAGCCTGGCGGCGTTGCTGTTCGCGCTGTGCCACCGCATCCGCATGCGCGGATGTTGACGTCTGAAGGTTTGAATTTGTCATGTGATGGTCCTGTGCCCTTGTTGTTCAAGCCTGCACCGAATGACCGGAGGGCTCACCCTGTACTGCCGTGCGCCGCATGTAGCGCACCTGGCGCTTGTCGTAGTCGCCCAGCGCCTGATGAATCGTGCAGCGGTTGTCCCAGATCAGCAGATCGCCTGCTTGCCACTGCTTGCGGTAGACGAACTCCGGCGAGGTGGCGTGTTCGCACAGGTAGCGCAACAAGGGCTGGCTCTCGGCGTGAGTCCAGTCCTCAAAACGCACTGCGCGCTCGCTCAGGAAAAGCGCTTTGCGGCCGCTCTCGGGATGCACTCGCACCACAGGCTGCGCCACCGGCAGGTTCAACTCGCGCAACTCAGCCACCACCTTGGGGTCGCGGTTGTCCTGCGGCCGCACGCTGGCCATCACGTCATACACCGCATGCATGCCCTCCAGCGTTCGCTTCAATCCGGGCGATAGCGCCTCATAGGCCATGTACATGTTGGCGAACATCGTGTCGCCGCCCACATCGGGCAACTGACCGCCCCACAAGATCGATGCCTTGGTCGGCTTCAGTGTGAAGTCCAGATCCGAATGCCAGCGCCGGCCCACATCGCGTGAGGGAGATGGGTTTCCCTCTTCAGTGGGTTTGTTGGTGAGTTCAATGAGTTCGGTGTGGCCCTTCATGCGGTAGCTGGGGCTGCTCTCGTTGCGATCGAGTTCGCCAAAGCGCCGTGAAAATTCCAGGTGCTGCTGCGGTGTCAGTGCCTGCTGCCCGGGCAGCACAACGATCAGGTTGTCGATCCAGGCCTGGTAGATCTGCGCAAAGGTGTCCGCAGGCAGCGGCTGGGTCAGGTCTATGCCCAGAATCTCCGCGCCCAGAGCATGCGAGAGTTTGCGTGTGCGAATCTTTTCCATGCGCATCACTCCGGCCGGCCACGGCGGTGGGAAGAACGGGTCTCCTGGCTGGTCATGAACTCCAGCAGGCAGGGCCGCCCTTCAATCGTCTGTTTGCGTGCCCGCTCAATTGCCGGCCCAATTTGCGCCGGATCGGTGACCCGCTCGGACCAGCCGCCCAGCGCGCGTGCGATGTCAGCGTAGTTGCCGCCGAGGTCGCGCGTGCGGTAGCGCTCATGCGATAACTTCATGGTGGTGGTCTCGATCGCCATGGAGTTGTTGTTCATCACGATGGTGAGAATGGGTGCGTCAGCGCGCACCGCAGTCTCAAAATCAAGACCAGTCATGCCGAAGGCAGCGTCGCCCATGAAGTTCACGCAAAATTTCTCGGGCCGGGCCAGCTTGGCACCTATGGCCAGGCCCAGGCCGCTGCCAAGCTGGTGCGACTTGCCCCAGCCGATGTAGCCGCCCGGTGTCGTGGCCTGGTAGAAGGGCGTGAGCTGATCGCGCGGGCTTCCCGAATCGTGGGTGACGATCGCATCGGCCGCATTGACATGGCGGATGAACTCCGAGACCACGCGGTAAGGCGTGATCGGCACTTCGCTCGATTGCAAAATTGGGTTCCACTTGGCGAGCCAGGTCTCGTTCATCGCGGCGATCTCACGCGCACGCACAGGGTCGCGCGGCTTCTTGCCAAGACGCTCTCGCACCGCCTGCACCAGCAAGTCCAGCCCCAGCGCGGCATCGCCCAGCAAGGGAATGTCAATCGCATAGCCTCGGTTGAAGTCACGTGCATCGTTGGTGAGCTGAATGAACTTCTTGCCATCGGGAATCGGCGGGTTGACGATGGCATGCTTGGTCAGGCTGGAGCCGACGGCGAAGTACACATCAGCGCGCGGCATGAACTGATAGACGCTGTTGCGCATGGTCAGGCCCGCCGCGCCCAATGAGAGCGCATGGTCCTCGGGGAATGCGCTCTTGGCGTCGATGGTGGTCATCACCGGTGCGTCCAGCAATTCGGCCAGCGCCACCAGTTGCTTGGACGCCTGGGCATAGAGCACACCCTGGCCGGCATGGATCATCGGGCAGGCGGCGGCCACCAGCATGTCGGCGGCATCTTCTATGTCGCGCGTGTCAGGGCAGGAGCGCGCGCCTCGTACCGGTTGATAGATCACCTCGTCGCTGCCGAAATCCGCCTCCACCACGTCGGACGGCACTTCCACCATGACCGGGCCGAAGCGGGCGTTGCGCAAGTTGCTGAAGGCACGCCGCATCACATTGACCGTCTCGCTGGGCAAGGTGATCTCTTCCACCGACTTGGTCACCGACGCATAGGTGCGGGTGGACTTGAACATGCCATGCGTCTGGCTGCGGGCGCGGTCCTGGCCCAGGGGCAGCAACAGCATGGGCGTTGAATCCGAATAGGCGCTGGCAATGCCGGGAAAGGCGTTCTCCGCCCCTGGGCCGAACTGCATCGCGAACACCGCCGGGCAATTCGCCCCGCCGGCGCGCGCATAGCCATTGGCCATGTCCACACCTACGCGCTCTTGCCGGCACAGTATGGGTCGTATGCCGGCGGCCGCAGCCGCTTCGATGATGGGCGTGGTTGGAAAGCAAAACAGTTTCGATACGCCTTCGCGCTTGAGTACCTCGGCAATGGCTTGCATGACCTGCATGTGTATGTCTCCTGGTGGATCGCTCTGCCTTCTGTCTGTTTATGCTGGGTGTTTGGAAGAGCAAAAGCATGGTAAGGGTGGACTGACTCATGTGTCAAACGGGTATCTGATAAGTTGGGACCGGGCGCCGCTGATTGGCGCGGCCGTGATGCGGGTCCGATTCGATTGACAGCACTGTCAGCACACCCTTAGGATTCGAGCCTCATGCCATGGGCTGCCCCGGCATGCACTCACATCAGGAGACAGCTTGCATGAAACTCTCGCGTAGACAACTCATGAGCGGCGCGGCTGCGATGGTGGCATCGCCCTGGACGCTGGCACAGTCGCAGGCCTGGCCGGCCAAGCCGATTTCCCTGATCGTGCCCTTTACCGCGGGAGGCGCCGCTGACGGCATCTCGCGTGCGGTGGCGCAAAAATCGGGGCCGGTTCTGGGCACCACAGTGGTAGTGGAGAACCGCGCCGGCGCCGCGACCCTGGTGGGCTCGGAATACGTGGCGCGCTCCGCACCCGATGGCTACACCCTGCTGGTGATTTCCAGCGCATTACCCAGCACCTTGGCGCTGCGCAAGACAGCGCAAGTGAACCTGGGACAGTTCGCGCCCATCACTGTGATGGCCGAAGCGCCGCTGGCTCTGGCTGTGAGGTCCGGCATACCAGTGAACTCGGTGGCTGAGCTGGTGGCCTATGCCAAGGGTTTGCCGTCCAAACTGAGCGTGGCCACCAACGGCGTGGGCACGACATCGCACCTGATGGCCGCCAAGTTCGGCATCGAAGGCGGCTTTGGCATCACCGATGTGCCCTACCAGGGCTCGGCGCAGGCCTGGCAAGACGTGATCGCGGGGCGAGTCGATATTTATTTCGATGCCTTGCAAAGCGTGCTGCCCCATACCAGGGCAGGCCGCGCGAAACTCATGGCAGTCACCTCAGCCGAGCGCAGTCCGGCCTCACCTGAGACGCCCACCATGCGCGAGGCCGGCTACCCGGCGCTGGTCAACAGCCCGTGGTGGGGAATCGCGGCGCCCATAGGCACCCCTGAGGCCGTGCTGCGCCAACTTGAAAAAGTTTTCGTCGATGCTGGCAGCAGCGAAGAGGTGCGCGCCCGGCTGGTCGCATTCGGGGGCAGGCCGGTGTTCAATTCGCGTGCCGAAGCCTCGGCCATGCTCAAGCGCGATTTCGATTTCTGGACCAGCGTGGTGGACACCGCTGGCATCAAGGTTCAGTAGGCCCGCAGCACATGCGTCCCAACCCAGTCAAACGCAAGCTGCTTGAAGGCGGCAAAAGTTACGGCACCTTCGTCGGTGAATTTTTCACGCCGGGCCTGCCGCAGATTCTGCGCAACGGCGGTGCCGAGTTCGCCATCTTCGACATGGAGCACAGCGGCGCCAGCATCGAAACCCTCAAGCAGCAGTTCTCCTATTGCCGTGGCATCGGCCTGGTACCCTTTGCGCGGCCGCCGCAGCATGACTACCACTTCCTTGCGCGTTTGCTTGATGTGGGCGCCATGGGTCTTGAAGTGCCCATGGTGGAGACTGCAGAGCAAGCGCGCGAGATCGTCAGCTTCATGCGTTATCCGCCCCTGGGCCGGCGCGGTGTGGCCTTTGGTGGCTCGGCCCATGACGACTATCAGGGCGGTGATCTGGCCGAGCTGATGGCCGCTGAGAACGAACGCACCTTGCTCATCTGCCTGATCGAAACCGCGCAGGGCATTGCCAATGCGGACGAGATTGCAGCGGTTGATGGTGTCGATGTGCTGTGGCTCGGCCAGGTGGATCTGACTTGCTCCATGGGCATCCCCGGCGACTACGCCAGCCCTGCCTACCTGGAAGCCGTGGACATTCTGCTGGCTGCCTGCAAACGCCACGGGAAAGTGGCGGGCATGACGCCCTTTGATGAAGCCTGGGCGCGAGACTACATGCGCAGAGGCTTCCGCATGGTGGCCTGGTCCAGCGACACGCGCATGCTCAAGAATGCTTTGACGGCCGGCATCTCCACACTGCGCCGCATTGAAGACGAATGAGACTGTCTCACTGATCCTTGATGCCTGCCACCTTGATGATCTGCGCGTTGTAGACCGAATCTGCTTTGAGCCGGGCCATGTAGTCCTTGCCCGCTGCATAGGCGGGCACCGCACTGTTGCCGCGCATGGAAGCTGCGGCCTCGGGCTCGGCCATGATGCGCTTGACCTCGGCATTGAGCCGCTCCACGATGGCCGCTGGCGTGCCCTTTGGCACGAAGAGTCCGCAGTCGGGCGCGGCCACAGGCTTGGTCACGCCGGCTTCGATGATGGTGGGCACCTCTGGCATCTCGGGGTGGCGCACCGGCATATAGGCGGCGATGGCGCGCATGCGGCCGCTCTTCACATGGGGCAGTATCTGCGGCTCTATCACCACGTCCACCTGCCGGCCCAAAGCCGCGCTGAGCAGATCGCCGGTGCCGCGATAGGGAATGTGCACGATGTGCAGACCGAACTCATGCTTGAGCCCTTCCATCGCCAGATTGGCAAAAGAGCCCTGGCCCACCGACGCATAGCTGAGCTGGCCCGGCCGTGCCTTGGCATAGGCGATGAATTCGCGCACCGTGTTCACTGGCGATTCAGTGGGCACAGCCATCATGCTGAGGAACACGCCCAGCTCAGCCACTGCCTCGAAGCTCTCGAACGGCGAATACGGCACCTGCCGGATGTGCGGCAGGATGTTCAGTGAGGTGTTGGCTGCGGCGACCAGTGTGTAGCCATCGGGCGCGGCGCGCATCGCGTTCTCCAGCCCGATCACAGTCTGCGCACCCGGTTTGTTGTCGATGAACACCCGCTGGCCCAGCGACTGCCCCATCCGGTCGGTCAGGTAGCGGGCAATCTTGTCGACATTGCCACCCGGTGGGTAGGGCACTACCAGCCTGATGGGCCGAGATGGCCAAACATCTTGTGCACGGGCCAGGCCAGCTACCGCCACTGCGGCGGCTGCGCCGGCACCCACGATCACTTGTCTGCGGTGCATGCGACTCTCCTTGGTTTTCCTGCTGGCGATGTTGATGGCTGCTGACACCTGTGTCAACCGCTCTTACCCCAGCCTGCGCTTGAGCCGCGCCTTGCACTACCATCCCGACATGCGCGACAAAATCAAGGCGGCGGCAAAAGACCTTTTCATTCGCCATGGCCTGGGCAGTCTCACGCTGGGCGAAGTGGCCGATGCAGTGGGCATCAGCCGCCCTGGCATTCACTATCACTTCAAGACCCGCACCCGCTTGGCCGAGGAGGTGCTGCAAGACTATGCGCGGGCCAACCTGGACCAGTCCCGCGCGATCTGGCTGGACCCCAAGGTCACCTTGAGCGAGAAGTTCGCGCGCTCGCTTGATTTTTCCCGCAGACGTTATCTGCAATACAACCCATCCGGCCGGGGCGATCGGCCCTGGAGCTTGTTTGCCCGCTTCTATCAAGAGAGCGAGTTGATGACGCCGGCCATGATCGCGGTACTCAAGAATGCGGCGCGTGAGCAGGAGACCTATTTCGGCGTTGCGGTGGAGATGGCCGTGGTGCGCGCAGAGCTTGTGCCCGACACGCCCGCGGCCGAAGTGGCGCTGCAGATTGTGGCCCTGGTCAATCAGGTGGGCTGGCTCACCTGGAGCAGTGGCAGTTTCAGTGCGGTTGAGCGCCTTTACCAAGCCACGCTGCATGGGCTGGCGCGCGCCTATGCGGTCGACGGGCAGGTGCAGGTGACCCGGCCGACAAGCACACCGACAAGCACACCGAGAACCAGGCCAAGCAAGACCGCGGCTTCCGCCAGCGCCCGGCGCAAGCGCAGCAACTCAACCTGATCTGCGTGCCCGGCCCTGACAACTGTGACAATGCGGGCCATGGAAACTTTGCAAGACTGGCTGGCGCATTGCGAGCGCATTCATCCTAGAACCATTGAACTTGGACTGGACCGGGTGCGCTCTGTAGCCCAGCGCATGAGTCTGCACTTGAGCTGCCCGGTCATTACCGTGGCCGGCACCAATGGCAAGGGCTCGACCTGCGCCATGCTAGAGGCGATCTGTTTGCAGGCGGGTTATCGGCCTGGGGTGTATACCTCGCCGCATCTGGTGCACTTTGAAGAGCGCTGCCGCATTGGCGGCGAGATCGCGCGGCCCGAGCATCTGGTGCCACATTTCGCAAAGGTGGAGGCAGCACGCCAAGAAGTGTCGCTGAGCTACTTTGAATTTTCCACACTGGCCATCATGAGCCTGATGGCGGAGTCGGCGCTGGACGTGGCCATTCTTGAAGTCGGCCTGGGTGGCAGGCTCGATGCGGTGAACATTGTGGATGCCGACTGCGCGGTCATCACCAGCGTCGATCTGGATCACATGGAGTACCTTGGTCCCGACCGCGAAAGCATAGGCCACGAGAAGGCCGGCATCATGCGCACCGGCCGGCCCGCCATCGTCAGCGATCCGGCCCCGCCGCAAAGCGTGATCGACTGGGCCACTGAGATTGGTGCGGATCTCTGGATGCTGGGACGCGACTTCAATTTCTCGGGTGACAAACTGCAATGGGCCTGGGCCGGGCGCGGCAGGCGTTATTCGGGCCTGGCTTATCCGGCCCTGCGCGGGGCCAATCAGTTGCTCAATGCATCGGGCGTGCTTGCTGCGTTGGAGTCCTTGCGTGCGCGCCTGCCGATCACGGCGCAGGCGGTGCGCAATGGCTTGGCCATGGTCGAACTGCCGGGGCGCTTTCAGATTGTGCCGGGCCAGCCCGCGCTGGTGCTGGACGTGGCGCACAACCCGCATGCGGTTTCTGCACTGGCGGCCAATCTGGACGCCATGGGCTTTTATCCCACCACGCACGGCGTGCTCGGTGCCATGTCGGACAAGGCTTTGCTGCCCATGCTGCGCAAGATGGATCCGTTGATTGACCGCTGGTACTTCAGCGACTTGCCCACGGCGCGGGCCGAGCCGGCTGCCGGCCTGCTGGCCAAGTGGCAGAGCCAGCGCAGCCGGGCCGACACGCAGGCCAGCACCCATGCCGATCCCATGTCGGCGCTGCAAGCGGCTGTGGCCGCTGCCGACCCCGCTGATAGAATCGTCGTCTTCGGATCGTTCTACACGGTGGGAGGCGTTCTGAAGGACGGGCTTCCCCGACTTCAGGCCAAACATCTGTAGGCTCAGCAAGCCCCAGGCGATAGCTTTCATGGCGTTTTTCAAGTTTCGTAAAGGTGGCGACGACGCCTCGGCCATTCCCCGCCAGCCCGAAAGCGTCGAGGCGATGCGCAAGCGCGCCAAACACAGGCTGTTGGGGGCGGTGGTGCTCGTGCTCATCGGCGTGGTGGGCTTCCCGCTTTTGTTCGACACCCAGCCCAGGCCGGTTGCCGTTGACATCCCCATCGACATCCCCGATCGCAACAAGGCCAAGCCGCTCACGGCGCCAAGCACGCCCCTCAAGCCTGCTGCGCAGGCGCAAGCGGTGTCCGGCCCCGTGACCCTACCCGAGCCTGAGAAGAAGCCTGAAGCAGCGGCCCAGAAGGCGCCAGAGAAACCCGCAGACAAACCTGCCGAGAAGCTTGCTGAAAAAGCATCAGAGCCCACGCCAGTACCCAAGGCAACGCCCAAGCCCGCGGCCAGTGTCGCGGCTGCTACGCCGGTTATTGCGCCGCCCAAGGCCGACGATGGTGCCAAGGCGCGCGCCCAGCTCGAAGGCAAGCCGGTGCAGCCAGCATCCGCCCAAACCGCGTCGGCGCCTGCTGAGGGCCGCTTCGTGGTGCAGGTAGGCGCATTTGCCGATGCCACCAAGGCCCGTGAGGCACGCCAGAAGCTTGAGCGGGCGGGCCTCAAGACTTACACGCAAGTGGCCGAAACCAAAGACGGCAAGCGCATACGAGTGCGGGTGGGGCCGTTTGGCTCCAAGGCGGAGGCAGACAAGGCAGCCGGAAAAATCAAGGAACTGGATTTGCCGGCCGCCATCTTGACTCTGTAGTGCAGGCTTGGAATGGCTGAGCTTGATTTGGTTTTCCTGGCCGTGCTGGTCCTGTCCCTCACATTGGGGGCATGGCGTGGCCTGGTGTATGAAGTGCTGTCGGTGGCAAGCTGGATCGCGGCCTTCGTCGCCGCGCAGTGGTTCGCGCCAGTGGTGGCGCAGCGGCTGCCCCTGGGCAGCAGTGGCGATGGGGTACGCTACTTGGCTGGGTTTCTGGTCGTGTTCATTGCGGTGGTGTTTACCGGTGGACTGGTGGCCTGGCTTGTCAAGAAACTGGTGCAGGCCGTGGGCTTGCGGCCGATAGATCGTGTGCTGGGCGCGGCCTTTGGCCTGGTCCGTGGGGTCGTGCTCTTGCTGGTGCTGGCCGTGGTGGTGAACATGACGGCCCTCAAGACCACCGATTGGTGGCTGGAATCAAAAGGCGCGGACGCATCGATGGCCGCGCTGCGGGGACTGCGGCCAGTGCTGCCCGATGGTTTCGGGCAATACCTGCCGCAATAGAAACAAGAGAAACAAGAGAAACAAGAAGTCAGAAGTCAGAAGTCAGAGGTCATCCGGATTTTTTCGCCCCGCAAAGGGCGTCAACGAGAGTATCGAACATGTGTGGAATCGTCGGCGTTGTCAGCAATGCCCCAGTCAACCAGTTGATCTATGACGCCTTGCTGCTGCTGCAGCATCGCGGCCAGGACGCAGCCGGCATCGTGACCCAGCAGGAACGCAAGTTCTTCATGCACAAGGCCAAGGGCATGGTGCGCGATGTGTTCCGCACCCGCAATATGCGCGCCTTGCCGGGCAACGCCGGGCTTGGCCAGGTGCGTTACCCCACTGCCGGCAACGCCTACAGCGAAGAAGAGGCGCAGCCTTTCTATGTGAACGCGCCATTCGGCATCGTGCTGGTGCACAACGGCAACCTCACCAATGCACAGGCGCTCAAGGCCGAGCTCTTCTCCACCGACCACCGCCACATCAACACCGAGAGCGACTCCGAAGTCCTGCTCAATGTGTTTGCCCATGAGCTTGAGAGAGCCACCCGTGGCGTGCCCCTGCAGCCCGACGATGTGTTCCAGGCCGTGCGCAATGTGCACCGCCGGGTGCGCGGCTCATACGCAGTGATTGTGCTGATCGCCGGGCACGGTGTGCTGGCCTTCCGTGATCCCTTTGGCATTCGCCCCTTGTCCATCGGCCGCAGTGCTGATGGTGCTGTCATGGTGGCCAGCGAGTCCGTGGCGCTCGAGGGCACGGGCCATCTGCTGGACCGCCCTGTCGCGCCCGGCGAGGCCGTGTTCATTGATCTGCAAGGCAAGGTGCATGCGAAGCAGTGCGCTGACTCGCCCAAGCTCTTTCCGTGTATTTTTGAATTCGTCTACCTCGCGCGGCCCGACTCGGTGATGGACGGCATCTCGGTTTACCAGGCACGTCTGAACCTGGGCGAGACACTGGCCAAGCGGGTGATCTCCACCGTGCCGCCCAATGAGATCGACGTGATCATCCCCATTCCGGAATCGAGCCGGCCCAGCGCCACGCAATTGGCGCACTTGCTTGGCATACCCTACCGTGAAGGCTTCGTGAAAAATCGCTACGTGGGCCGCACCTTCATCATGCCGGGCCAGGGCGTGCGCAAGAAATCGGTGCGCCAGAAGCTCAATGTGATCGCCAGCGAATTCAAAGGCCGCAACGTGCTGCTGGTGGACGACTCCATCGTGCGCGGCACCACCAGCCGCGAGATTGTGCAGATGGCCCGCGAAGCCGGTGCCAGAAAAGTCTATCTTGCCAGCGCCGCACCGCCGGTGCGCTACCCCAACGTCTACGGCATCGACATGCCCACCGCCGACGAACTGGTGGCCCACAACCGCACCGTAGAAGAAGTGCGCCAGATCATCGGCTGCGACGCACTCATCTACCAGGATGTCGAGGGCATGAAGCGCGCCATTGGCTCGATCAACCCCAAGCTCGACGGCTTCGATGCCTCATGCTTTGACGGTGTGTATGTCACCGGCGACATCAACGCCGATGACATCGCCCGCATCAATGCCGGCCGCATCGGCCAAGAAGACCCGATGGAAGAAGACACCTCCCGCCTGGCCTTACCCAACGCACAGGACGCGTAGCCAACGCGTGCAACACATGTCGGACGCGAAACAACTACCACCCAATCTGCACCTGGAAACCCTGGCGGTGCGCACCGCCGTGGACAAGAGCCAGTACGGAGAAAACTCCGAGGCGCTGTACCTCAGCTCCAGCTTCACCCAGCCCGATTGCGAGACCGCAGCGCGGCGCTTCGCCGGTGAACAAGAAGGCTACATCTATTCGCGCTTCACCAACCCCACCACCGCCAGCATGGAACAACGCCTGGCCGCGCTGGAGGGCATGGAAGCTGCCATCGGCACATCCAGCGGCATGAGCGCGGTGCTGCTGCTGTGCATGGGCCTGCTCAAGGCGGGCGACCACGTGGTGTGCTCGCAATCGGTGTTTGGCTCCACCATCAAACTCATTGGCACTGAGTTCGGCAAGTTTGGCGTGCAAAGCACCTTTGTCTCGCAGACCGACGCAGCGCAATGGCAGGCGGCCATGCGGCCCAACACACGCCTGCTGTTTGCCGAGACACCCACCAACCCGCTGGGCGATGTGTGTGACATCCAGGCGCTGGCCAACATCGCCCACAACGGCGGCGCGCTGCTGGCCGTGGACAACTGCTTTTGTTCGCCGGCGCTTCAGCAGCCAGTGCGCTTCGGCGCCGACATCGTGGTTCACTCTGGCACCAAGTATCTGGACGGGCAGGGCCGCGTCGTGGCCGGCGCCCTGGTCGCCAGCAAGAAACTGATCACCGAGAAATTCATCCCCATCATGCGCAGCGCCGGCATGAGCCTGTCGCCCTTCAACGCATGGGTGGTTCTCAAGGGCATGGAGACACTGGGCATCCGCATGGAAGCGCAATCGCAGCGCGCGTTGGAGCTTGCGCTGTGGCTGGAGAGCCATCCCAAGATCGAGCGCGTCTACTACCCCGGCCTCAAGAGCCATGCCCAGTATGAGCTGGCCATGGCCCAGCAGTCGGGCCGCGGCGGGGCGGTGGTGTCCTTTGACGTCAAAGGCGCTGACCCTGCGCAAGGGCGAATCAACGCCTTTAGCGTCATTGATTCGACGCAACTGCTCTCAGTCACAGCCAACCTGGGCGACGTCAAAACCATCATCACGCATCCGGCCAGCACATCGCATGGGCGCCTGAGCGAAGAGCAGCGTCTGGCCGCCGGCATACGCCAGAACCTGGTGCGCGTGGCGGTGGGGCTTGAGCATCTGGACGACGTCAAGGCAGACCTCTCGCGCGGCCTCGATATGCTGCGCTGACGCGATGGACTACACCGTTGGCGATCTGATCGCGCAATTTCTTGAAGCCGCCGGCGTCAAGACCGCGTTTGGAATTGTCTCGGTGCACAACATTCCATTGCTCGATGCGATTGGCCGGCGCGATGTGATTCGATTTGTGCCCACCCGTGGCGAAATGGGCGCGGGCCACATGGCCGATGCCTATGCACGCGCATCGGGCGGCCTGGGCGTGATGTTCAGCAGCACCGGCCCCGGCGCGGCCAACGCGGTGGGCGGCCTGGTGGAGGCGCGCTTCGCATCCAGCCCGGTGCTGCACATCACCGGCCAGAGCGCAACGCACCTGCAGGGGCGAGACAGCGGCGCGGTGCATGATTTTCCACAGCAATCTGAAATGCTCGCCTCGGTGTGCAAATCCACCTATCGCCCGGGCACCGCTGACGAAGTGCTGCCCATGCTGGGGCAGGCTTTCAGCGACGCCATGTCCGACCCTCGCGGCCCGGTCACGCTGGAAATCGCAGCCGATCTGCAAAGCGCCAAGGTGCAGCAGCCAGCCAGCTTCGACAGCTTCATCACCATACGCGCAGCGCAGCAACCCAAGCCACAAGACCTCGACATGCTGGCCGACATGCTGCACAAAGCCAGGCGCCCCATGCTGTGGCTTGGCAATGGCGCGCGCGGCGCTGAGGCACAGGCGCAAGCCCTGGTTGATATGGGCTTGGGCGCGGTCAGCTCATGGGCGGGGCGGGCCATCATCCCTGAAGACCATCCACTCACACTGGGCGCGCTGCATGGCAATGGCGCACCGGAGATCGAAGACTTCTACGACACCGTGGATCTGATGATTGTGGTGGGCTCGCGCCTGCGCGGCCACGAGACCCTGGACGGCGCGCTGCGCCTGCCACGCAATCTGGTCAAGATCGACATTGACCCCCGCGCTGGTGGCCGCAATTATTCCAGCGCAACGGTCGTGCAAGCAGATGCAGCCGCCACACTGGCCGGCCTTTGCGAGCGGGTGCAAGGCCGCCTGCAGCTTGACCCTGCCTTTGCCGGCGATCTGGCCCGCGCCCGCAGGGCCGCTGCGCAAAGCTACCGCACCACGCTCGGGCCTTACGCCGATTTTCCCGCGCAGCTTCGCGCCGCCATGCCGCGCGACGCACTGTGGGTGCGCGACGGCACCGTGGCCGGCCACACCTGGGCGCACAGACTCATGCCCTTGTATGGCGCGCGCGATTCAGTCCACCCGGTCAGCGGCAGCATCGGCGCAGGCCTGGGCTTTGCCATTGGCGCGGCGATGGCTGCGCGCCACACGGGCCGCAAGACAGTGCTCATCACCGGTGACGGCGGCTTCGCGATGAACATCGGCGAGCTATGGACGGCAGTGCAAGAGCGCGCTGACCTGTGCATCATCGTCATGAACGACGGCCAGTATTCGGCCATCGCCTTCATTCAGGACGCCGCGCAGCAAGGCCGGCGCTTCTTCGGCCAACTCAAAGGCCCCGATCTCGAAGGCTTGGCTGCATTGGCGGGCATGCCCTTCTGGCGCGTGCGCCAGGCCGATGCATTTGGCAGCACGGTAGCAAAGGCCCTGGCCGTGCCCGGCCCCACGCTGCTTGAAGTCGACATGCACGCGATCGGGCCTGTGCCGCCCTACGGCCACAAAGTGCGCAAGGCCTGAGCGCTGCGCCCTCGCGCGCACGCGTTGGCGCCCGCGCCCGGTCGCCCCACCTAGAATCCCCCCATGTCCACCAAAGTCCGCACCCGCTTCGCGCCATCGCCCACTGGCTTCATTCACCTGGGCAACATCCGTTCGGCCCTCTACCCCTGGGCCTTCGCACGCTCCACTGGTGGCGACTTCATCCTGCGCATCGAAGACACCGACCTGGAGCGTTCATCGCAAGCCGCGGTGGACGTCATCATCGAAGGCATGGCCTGGCTGGGGCTGGACGCTGACGAAGGGCCGTTCTACCAAATGCAGCGCATGGACCGCTACAAGGAAGTGCTGGCCCAGCTCAAGGCATCCGGCCAGGTCTATCCCTGCTACATGAGCATCACCGAGCTTGACGCCCTGCGCGAACGCCAGATGGCCAACAAGGAAAAGCCGCGCTACGACGGCACCTGGCGCCCCGAGCCCGACAAGACTCTGCCGCCCGTGCCACAAGGCGTGCAACCCGTGCTGCGCTTCAAGAACCCCCTAGGCGGCGCGGTGGCCTGGGACGACAAAGTCAAAGGCCGCATCGAGATCAGCAACCACGAGCTCGATGACCTGGTCATCGCCCGGCCCGACGGCACACCCACCTACAACTTCTGCGTGGTGGTGGACGACATCGACATGCGCATCACCCATGTGATACGCGGCGACGACCATGTGAACAACACACCGCGCCAGATCAACATCTTTCGCGCGCTGGGCACAGAGCCGCCCATCTACGCCCACCTGCCCACCGTGCTCAATGAGCAGGGCGAAAAAATGAGCAAGCGCAGCGGCGCCAAACCAGTCACACAGTACCGTGACGAAGGCTACCTGCCCGATGCCATGGTCAACTACCTTGCGCGCCTGGGCTGGTCGCACGGCGACGACGAAATCTTCAGCCGCGCGCAATTCCTGCAGTGGTTCAACCTGGACCACCTGGGCAAAAGCGCCGCACAGTTTGACGAAGCCAAGCTACGCTGGGTCAACGCCCAGCACATGAAAGCCATGGCCGACGACGCACTGGCCGTGCTGGTTGCGCAGCAACTGCAAAAGCGCGGCATCGCGGCTGACGCACGCCTGCCCGCCATCTGTGGCCTGCTCAAAGACCGCTGCGACACCATCGTGGCCCTGGCCGATTGGGTGCAGCGTTTTTACGCTGACGTGCAAGCCTCACCCGAAGACCTTGAGCGCCACATCACGCAAGCCATTCGCCCGGCCATCGCCACGCTGGCAGCTCTGCTCAAGGACTGCGCCTGGACCAAAGAAGCCATCGCCCAGGCCATCAAGGACACCTTGCGCGAGAGCGGCGTGAAAATGCCGCAACTGGCCATGCCAGTGCGGGTGCTGGTGCTCGGCACCGCCCAAACACCATCGCTCGACGCCGTGCTGGAGCTGTGCGGACGCGAAACCGTGCTGGCGCGGCTCAGGGAGCGATGAAAAAGATGGTTATAATTCAAGGCTCGGAAATTGACGGGGCGCCTCATTGGGCAAGCCGAAAATAATGGGGGTATAGCTCAGCTGGGAGAGCGCTTGCATGGCATGCAAGAGGTCATCGGTTCGATCCCGTTTACCTCCACCACCGAGGCAGTTCAGGTTTTGACCCTATCGTCTAGAGGCCTAGGACATTACCCTTTCACGGTAAGTACCGGGGTTCGAATCCCCGTAGGGTCGCCAAATCAAGCTGGCACGGTCTTCACTGACCGAGTCAAGCAGACAAGGCAACAAGCCGGCAGCACTTGGCCCGAAAGGGCGAAAGCAGCCTACCAGGAGTGGTAGTTCAGTTGGTTAGAATACCGGCCTGTCACGCCGGGGGTCGCGGGTTCGAGTCCCGTCCACTCCGCCAAGGATACGTTTTTGCCGTCCAACACAGACCGCACAACACCCCTAAAAGCCCCTATCCACGGGGCTTTTTTGTTTTTTGCCGTCCAGCAAGAGGTATTGCAAGCCGATGCCCATTGGGGGTATCTTTGGGGGCATGGGGGTACGCCGATGGGGGTATTTCCAGAAAATTCACTTCTGGAGGGTTCCATGCCACTGACCGACACCGCTGTAAAGAAGGTGAAGCCCGGCGATAAACCCGTCAAGCTGAGCGACGGCAAGGGGCTGTACTTGCTCGTCAATCCGAGCGGCTCAAAGCTGTGGCGTTGGAAATATCGAGTACTCGGAAAAGAGAAGGTCATGTCGCTGGGTGCCTACCCCGATGTGTCGCTCGCGCAGGCTCGCGACGGCTTGGACAAGGCGCGCAAACTCCTTGCCGCTGGCGATGACCCCATGGCCAAGCGCAAGGCCGACAAGGTGGCACGTCGCACTGCTGACGAAAATTCCTTCGAGGCAGTGGCACGCATGTGGTGGGGCAGTTGGAAGCTGGCGCGTAGCGAACAACATGCGGGGCAGGGGCAATGTCCCGATCACTGTTGAACGCTGCCGGGTGACGGCTCCTCTGACGTGATACTACGCGGCTTTTCTTTCGCTGGCCTGCACGGCGGTTTGCCGAGCCTCCAAGACCGTCATCAGGAAGTTCATATCCCGATGCCCGCGCAG